>JACDGV010000008.1 GCA_013821425.1 Nitrosospira sp.
CAAAGGTCCGCTGATACCAGATCCAGAATATCGCTACCAGCAGCATGGTGATCAGACCAAATTTGTACCACCTGGAGTCGTACCACAGCGACATGTCGTAGTCGCGACCTCCCGACTTCGCCTGGCTAGGAGTTTCTAGTGTAGTTGCCATGTCATTTACCTCCTGTTACTTGATAAGTTGAAAATCACCATCATCGGTGATGGTGCAAACACCGACAGCGATAATTTGACTTGAGTAGCCACCTGAAGTTCCTCTCCTGTTTTGCTGATTTTAGATCCGGTTAATGTAAGACTCCGCGGAGTTGAAAAAGATCAACCCAGCTGCTTCCTGCACGCTCGAGGGGGCAGCTCTTCTCTTGGGATTCACGGTTCCCGCGACGTTTGCATGGCACCAGTTGTCTCACAGGGTGCCGGACAGCTTTGCCGGAAACTTGTTTTGGTAGGTCCCGCTAGCCCGTTTTAATGCCCCCGGCCAAGGCAGAAGCCGGTAAAATCAGCAAAGCCAACCACTTCATTCCGTGAAAAGAATGGGTGCGCTGGCCGGCCATGCGGCAGGCAGGTTGCCATTCCCTCGGCGTCACTCCTTTTGGAAACATCATGAACTTTCGCGGACGATCTTGTTTTTTTTTGCTGTTCTGTTTAATCAGTCCTGTAATCGAGGCCAGTGCGATCAGCAGCCTAAAGAATTTCATGCAGAATGCGCATACTGTGCGGGGGGTGTTTCTACAGACGGTTCTCGACAGAAATGACCGGGTGGTGCAAAGCGGCAGCGGTACCATGCAATTTGAGCGCCCAGGCAAGTTTCGATGGGTTTATGAGAAACCGTACGAGCAATTGATTGTCGGCGATGGCGCCCGTATATGGTTCTATGACCAGGACCTTAATCAGGTAACCGTGCGCACCCTCGACGCGGCCATTGGCAGCAGCCCTGCCGCATTGCTGGCGGGAAGCGGCGACATCGAAGCCAGTTTCGATCTTGAGGAAATCGGCTTGCGTGGGGATACCGAATGGTTGGAAGCGAAACCAAAAGCCAAGGAAGGAGCGTTTGAACGGTTGCGACTGGGATTTGCACCAGACGGTACACTGAAGGTTATGGAACTGCATGATCATTTTGGCCAGACTACCATACTGACATTTTCCCGGCTGGAACAGAATTCCAGGCTCCCACCAGACTTGTTCAAATTCACTCTACCCGAAGACGCAGACTTAATCAGTGACTGATCTGTTTGAAACACGGCAACCACCTGCGCCGCTTGCGGAGCGGCTGCGTCCGCGGCAGCTGAAAGACGTCGTTGGGCAGCAGCATTTGCTCGGGCCCGGGAAGCCGTTGCGTCTGGCTCTGGAATCCGGCAAGCCTCATTCAATGATACTGTGGGGGCCGCCCGGCACAGGCAAGACGACTTTGGCGCGGCTCATGACAACGGCATTTGATTCGGAATTCATCGCGCTCTCCGCAGTGTTATCAGGAGTCAGGGATATTCGCGAAGCCATAGAACGGGCGCAGATCGTGCTGCAGCAGTCGGGTCGCCATACCGTGCTTTTCGTGGATGAGGTACATCGTTTTAATAAGTCGCAACAGGACGCGTTCCTGCCTCATGTCGAACGGGGGCTGATAACATTTATAGGCGCCACCACCGAGAACCCTTCGTTTGAAGTTAACAGCGCGCTATTATCGCGTGCGCAGGTCTATGTGCTCACCGCCCTGCCGGAAGACGAACTTGTCATCCTGTTCGAGCGCGCCAAGGATAAGGAGTTGGCGGAATTGGACTTCACCCGCGAGGCCAGATCCCTGCTAATCGTATATGCGGACGGCGACGCGCGGCGCTTGCTGAATTTTCTTGAGCAGATAAGGATTGCAGCGACCACCGAGGGGATTACGGAAATAGGAGCGGACTATATCCGCGGCGCGCTTTCCACCGGTATTCGACGGTTCGATAAAGGCGGCGATGAGTTTTACGAACAGATTTCGGCGCTTCATAAATCCCTGCGGGGTTCCAACCCCGATGCCACGCTGTACTGGATGTGCCGCATGCTGGACGGAGGAGCCGATCCACGCTACCTGGGGCGCCGCCTGATTCGCGCATCTATGGAGGACATTGGTCTGGCCGATCCGCGCGCATTGCGGATGGCATTGGATGCTTCCGAGACATACGAACGTCTGGGCAGCCCCGAGGGCGAGTTGGCACTGGTGCAGGCCGCGCTGTATCTTGCTTGCGCGCCCAAGAGCAATGCAGCCTATATTGCTTACAATAAAACCCGGTCTTTTATCGGCGGCGATAAATCCCGCCGTGTACCTGAACATTTACGCAATGCGCCCACCCGGCTGATGAAGGAACTGGGCTCGGGACGAGACTACCGGTATGCTCATGATGATCCCGGCGCATATGCCGCTGGAGAAAATTATTTTCCGGAAGGCATGCCGGAAGTAAGATTTTATGTACCCTCCAAACGTGGGTTCGAAGGTGAAATTTCAGAGGCGATGGTGCGTTTGCGTGACCTCGACGAGCAGGCAAGAGGAAAACTTGAGTAAGTGCGCTGATCTCGTCCGTCATTACGTTTTCTAGGGCCTGCATGTTAGACATTCAGTTATTACGCAACGATCCGGGACATGTTGCCAGGCTTCTCGCTACCCGCGGCTATGCCTTCCCAATGGCGGAGTTCGAAACTCTGGAGGTTGAACGAAAGGATCTGCAGACTTATACGCAGGAACTCCAGGCGCGGCGTAATTCTGCTTCAAGGCAGATCGGCAATGCAAAGACCAGGGGCGAGGATGCGGCTCATATTCTCGCTGAGGTAGCCAACCTTGGGGATGAGTTACAGCAGGCGGGAACCCGGTTGCAACATATCCAGGCCGCACTGCAACATCTATTGCTGCACGTTCCAAACGTCCCGCATGGCAGCGTGCCGGTCGGCAAAAGCGAAGCCGAAAACCAGGAAGTCCGCCGTTGGGGCACGCCCCGCTCATTCGATTTCAGCGTGGAGGATCATGTTGGCATTGGCGAGAGACTCGGCCTTCTGGATTTTCCAACCGCCACGAAACTCAGTGGTGCCCGGTTTAGCCTGATGACAGGCGCCCTTGCGCGTCTTCATCGTGCCCTGTCACAGTTCATGCTGGACACGCACACGCTGGAGCATGGCTATACCGAAGCTTACGTACCATACCTGGTCAATGCCGAAAGCTTGCGTGGCACGGGGCAGCTGCCAAAGTTCAAGGCAGATTTATTCGAGGTTCCGCGGAGAAAAACGGGCCTGGCCGAATTGCCCCCTCGGGATGAGATTCATCAATGGTCCCTATCGAGCGAGCGGCAACATGAATCAATAGACGATGATTTATATCTCATACCCACGGCCGAAGTTCCACTTGCGAATATTGTGCGTGATCGAATTATGACCGCAGACTCCCTCCCGTTCAAACTCGCCGCGCATACGCCGTGTTTTCGCTCCGAAGCGGGAAGTTACGGCCGGGATACGCGCGGCATGATTCGTCAGCATCAGTTCGAAAAGGTGGAATTAGTGCAGATCGTGCATCCTCAGAGATCGTATGAAGCACTGGAGGAGCTTACGGGTCATGCAGAGAAAATTCTTCAGAAACTGGAGTTGCCTTACCGGGTAATGGCGTTATGCACCGCCGACATGGGGTTCTCAGCCGCAAAAACGTACGATATCGAAGTATGGCTGCCGGAGCAGAATACTTACCGCGAGATTTCTTCCTGCAGTAATTGCGAAGCGTTTCAGGCCCGACGCATGCATGCGCGTTTTCGTAACGAGAAAGGTAGGCCGGAACTCTTGCATACTCTCAATGGCTCGGGACTGGCGGTGGGCCGAACACTGGTGGCAATTCTGGAAAATTTTCAAAATTGCGATGGCAGCGTATCGATTCCTAACGTTCTGCAACGCTATATGGGGGGCCTTGACCGCCTAAGGAAGCCCTGAACAAGCCTCATCGCGTCTGCGTACGCGGGGATTTGTTTAGGGCTTCCTAAAGGAACATTACTGAATCATCCTCCGAAAACGCACTTCGGCGGGCAACTGAGTGGAGCGCTTCCGACAGGAGCGCGGCAGCCTGTTTTGGCGAGCACGCGATACCGTGAATTCGGCCTCAAGCCGCAGCCGGGCTTACTCAAATGCTGCATCCATCCTCGCTGCACGTAGCATTTTCAGGGCTAGCCGGAGTTGTCCCCTCCAAGTCCGCACGTTTCACGATTTCTTCGGAAAGCAGCGTGCCAATTGAGAACCCCATCGTGAGGTCGCTTACGTGACCAAATTTGTGTAAGCGGATGCGGCCGGATTTGTCGATCAGGACGAGGGTCGGAGTTCCTTGCATCTGATAGGCGCGCATGGTCAACGGTACGCCTTGCGCAGGCCCATCGTACTTATCGATGCCAATGGGAAAGCGCAGCCGGTACTCGTGCGCGAATGCCTCTAGGGCGTTACGGCCCATCACTTCATGATGCTCGAAAACAGTATGCAGTCCTATTACGGCTACCTGGCTCGAGTCAAATTCCTGGTATATTCGCTGTGCCTGTGGAATGCCTACCTGCACGCAACCAGGACATAACATTTGAAACGTATGCAGCACAACCACTTTACCGCGAAGCGACGCGAGCGTAAGTGGTTGTGGTGAGTTGAGCCACCCCGACGTCTGCAACTCCGGGGCCGTGCTCATCTCGTTTGCGGTTTCCATCATGCTCGCCTCCTCAAAAATGGTTCATCATGAATTAACCTGAATAGTCCCCGCCCTTTGCCCGTATGAGACGTTTGTCCAATGGCTGCGGGATTTCATAGCCTCCGGCCAGGGGAACAGGGGAACAGGGGAATGGGAACTGTCACGTCCCATTTTGGAGCAAGCTCTCCCATGAAGCTCACCCGTTTGGATGCCGGCTAAATAGGGCGCCGCTTTCGGAGTTCGCAAAAAATAGGGCTTACACGACTGCGCCCCTTTTCGCGAAACATACACTTACGTCCTTGCAGCATACCTCGAATACGATATTTATCGATATCAGGGAACTAGTGAAAAAGGCACTTGGTTTGAGTGATTCCGCGTCAAATCCGGGGGGTGCCCACTCCAGGCTGCAACCTGGCTCGCAGCGTGTCACTTATTGATAATGCGCGCCAGGTCCTCATTAGAGTGTTTCTATAATTTCCGTGTATTTACTTCGATTTCGCGGCACGTAATACGGGATAGTGTTGCGTGAAGACCATGTCCTGGGCGGCGTTGGCCTTGTGGCAGGCCGCACAGGCATCATCCGGTTGCGCCGCTGCCCTCGGTTTGTCATCAAAGCCGAAGTATGCCCAATTGTTAGGCCGGTCTGCAAACCGCTTCGTATCCTTCACCGTGGCCGCGATCCCAAGGAATTCACCAGGAAAGTATCCATTCCCGCTGGCGGATTGCTTCGTCCCCACACTAGCCAACTCCTTGACTATGATTGTGCCGCTACGGAACTCTCCGGTTTTTTTATAATGAGCCCAGCTGGTGGGATCAATATACACATTATGAAATTCCGGAAACGCGGGCTTCCCATCGTTCATATCCTTGGGTGTCACGGGTGCGCCAACGAAAATCCACTCACGGTAATCGGTCGGGCGTACAAGCTCGCCCGCCTTGTTGAATTTAGCATACTCCTTGCTATGATGGCTGTAATCAGCTGCAATGGTGGGCCGAACCTGCACACTCAGTGCACCGGTCAGCAGGAAGACCGGAAGGCTGGCTAATGTTCCTTTTAAAAGTTTTTGTTCTGACATTTCAAAACCCAAAATAGGAATGACAAAAACTGGCTCTAACGCTTCCTTTATACAGCCGCCATAATAGTAGACAGAACCCTGCAGCTTCGTCAAGAGTCCATTTGTTCATAGCGGGCAATCGCGCACGGTGTTAAAACGGGATTAATGGACTTGGCTCGCTCTACGGCTCGTCATGAACCAGCCGTGTTCCAGTCTGGGGTTCAGAACAGACCCGGAACCGGAATGTCGATAAAGCGGGATAGTAATGCCATTACGGATCGTACCCGCTTATATAGAGTTGATTGGGGGTAAAGGATTGAGGGTAGTGAAATGCAACGGGCGTTTTTTGAACGGGCGTTTGAGGATGCTGATCCACTGCTATTTCATATTATTCATATCGTCACCCATCGGTTTGTTCCTTTGTGTGATACGAAGGGAAGCCCTGAGCAAGTCCCATGCGGGCGCGACGGGTTTTTGTGCGGTGAGATGCGCGAAAGGCGACAACGCGAATGGTTGGGATCCCGCAACGGCCTGCAGGCGCCAAGGAGACTCAAACGCGGCCGGCATCCCTGACGCTGCCCGATCCCCGCTTGACTGGCCCCCGGGGTAATGCTTTGGGGGCGCTCCGCGGAGGACTTGTTCAGGGCTTCCGAAGGAAACGTTTGCCCGGCTTCATACGCTCATGGCAAGATGACGTTCAGATAAATCGCCACTTAGCAGCCGATCTTATCCACAATTCCAATGGGGTAAAATTACCACAATTTCAAGAGGGGAAAATACCGATTTTTAGAATAGGGGCATTATTAATTTTGATTAATCGGATCGCGTTTCTTTCCTTGTACCCCAAATTTTGGTGTGATAGAATTTCGCCCTGTTTCGTAGCGGTGCCTGTCGTAAATAACTGAAACGAATAACATTGGAAATTCGAGAATACTGAATCATGCTGCGGAGGAAAAAAGGGGTTATAAATCACTGGATGCCGCGTTGCCTGGGATTATCAGGCCGTCCGCCTTTTCATGCATTTTGATACCTGGACTGGAAAGTGTACGCGAAATGCATATAGACGGGTACTTATTCGACACACATGGCGCTCTGCAATTTTCCGCGCATCTCCTGTTTTGTAACGGATCGTAGTACGTAAAAGATCGTGCGTTTTTGATGGGCGCGCATGAAACTTTTTCAGTCGAACTTTGAACTTATGGAAATGGCTTTATTCTTAGTGTGTGGAATTCGCATAAGACTACAGAATAACATAATTAACGACATTCGCAACATGGTTATTTTCTAACCCAGGCATTTCAAAAAAAATGGGGCATCGGCATCTCTGAAACTGACAGCGCCGATGCGCGGGAGTATATGGAGGCGGACGGCTTCTGGGAGCTGACCGACATGTGGAATTTTAGAGTGATTGGCTCGTACGGTATCAGTCATCAAGTTGGGGGGAAATATGAGCAGTAAAGCAGTAGCAACCATGGTGGGGGTTTTGGTGGTGGCGATGTATTCCGGGTTGGGAATGGCGGCGCCGGACCCTTACCAGTTAAATTTACCCGAACCGCAGAGCATCATCGCCGAGCAGATATATGACATGCACACGATGTTGTTGTGGATCTGCCTGGCGATATTCGTTGCCGTGTTTGGGGTCATGTTTTACTCCGTGTTGAAACATCGCAAGTCGCTGGGTTTTCCGGCTGCAAACTTCCACCACAGCACCACGGTCGAGATCATCTGGACCATCATCCCGGTTCTCATTCTGGTTGGGATGGCCTACCCGGCTACGAAGACTATCATTGCCATGAAAGACACTTCCAGTCCGGACATCACCATCAAGGTTACCGGCTACCAGTGGAAATGGGGCTATGACTACCTGACGGGGGAAGGCGAGGGGATCAGTTTCCTTAGTAGCCTCTCCACTCCCAAGGCGCAGATAGAGAACGCCGCGCCCAAGAGCGAGAACTACCTGCTGGAAGTGGACAGGCCGCTGGTGGTGCCGGTTGGCAAGAAAGTACGTATTCTGCTGACGGCCAATGACGTGATTCATGCCTGGTCGGTGCCGGCATTGGGAGTCAAGCAGGATGCCATCCCCGGCTTCATACGCGATACCTGGTTCACGGCTGACAGGACTGGCACCTATCGGGGTCAATGCGCCGAGCTATGCGGCAAGGAGCATGGATTCATGCCGGTGGTGGTGGAAGTGGTCGAGCCGGAGCAATACGCCCAGTGGGTGGCTGAACAAACGACGCAATCGGCTGCGGCGGCGGTCGATGCCAGCCGGGAGTTCACGATGGACGAGCTCAAAGCCGAAGGCGAGAAAGTTTATGCCGCCAACTGTGTTGCCTGCCACCAGGCCAACGGACAGGGGATTCCGGGGACTTTTGCCCCGTTGGTAGGATCCAAGATTGCCACCGGCCCCAAGGCCGACCATATCGACATTGTCATAAATGGCAAGACCGGCACGGCAATGGCTCCATTCAGGCATTTGTCGGACATGGACATCGCGGCGGTGGTCACCTACGAGCGCAACGCCTGGGGCAACGCTGCAGGCGACGTAGTGCAGCCATCCGAAATCAACGAATTCAGAAAATAGCATCAAGGAGAAAGCCATGGCAGCAGTAGATCACGACATCGCACACGCGCACGACGATCATCACCCCACGGGCCTGATGCGTTGGATAGGCGCCACCAACCACAAAGATATCGGTACGATGTATCTGTGGTTCAGTTTCATCATGTTCCTGACAGGGGGCGTGATGGCCCTGACTATCCGGGCCGAACTGTTTCAGCCGGGCATACAGATCGTCAACCCGGAGTTATTCAACCAGTTGACCACCATGCATGGCCTCGTGATGGTGTTCGGGGCCATCATGCCGGCCTTCGTGGGTTTTGCCAACTGGCAGATACCGATGATGATCGGTGCCCCTGACATGGCATTTGCGCGGATGAACAACTGGAGCTTCTGGCTCTTGGTGCCGGCGGCCCTGCTGTTGATAAGCTCGTTCTTCGTGCCGGGTGGCGCGCCTGCGGGCGGCTGGACAATTTACCCGCCATTGTCCGTCCAGATGGGGATGGGGATGGATATGGCCATCTTTGCTCTTCATATTATGGGTGCGGCATCCATCATGGGGTCGATCAACATCATCACCACGGTTCTTAATATGCGCGCGCCGGGCATGACGCTGATGAAGATGCCGCTATTCGTTTGGACCTGGCTGATCACTGCCTACCTGCTGGTGCTGGCAATGCCGGTGCTGGCGGGAGCGATTACCATGCTGCTGACAGACCGCAACTTCGGTACCAATTTCTTCAACGCGGCAGGCGGTGGCGATCCCGTGATGTTCCAGCACATTTTCTGGTTCTTCGGGCACCCGGAAGTCTACATCATGATTCTGCCGGCATTTGGCATCGTCTCGGAGATCATCCCGACCTTCGCGCGCAAACCGCTGTTCGGCTACTCGTCGATGGTTTACGCCACTGCTTCCATCGCCATTCTCTCCTGCATCGTCTGGGCGCATCACATGTTTACCGCAGGTATGCCGGCGGCCGGCCAGCTGTTCTTCATGTATGCCACCATGCTGATCGCGGTGCCGACTGGAGTGAAGGTGTTTAACTGGACTGCCACGATGTGGCGCGGTTCAATGACCTTTGAGACCCCCATGCTGTTTGCCATCGGCTTCATTTTCCTGTTTACCATCGGCGGCTTCAGTGGTGTTATTTGTGCCATCGTTCCGATAGACATACAGGTGCAGGATACCTATTATGTGATTGCACACTTCCATTACGTGCTGGTATCAGGCGCATTGTTTGCTCTGTTTGGCGGCACCTACTACTGGTTGCCGAAATGGACGGGGCATATGTACGATGAAACGCTGGGCAAGTGGCATTTCTGGCTATCAATGTTCTTCTTCAACCTCGCCTTCTTCGTGCAGCACTTCCTGGGGCTGGCGGGTATGCCGCGGCGCGTTCCCGACTACGCGCTGCAGTTTGCGGACTTCAATATGATTTCCAGCATAGGGGCGTTTGGTTTTGGCTTAACGCAACTGTTGTTCCTCTATGTAGTGCTGAAGTGCATCCGCGGTGGTGAAAAAGCACCTGCCAGCCCGTGGGAGGGTGCGAAGACGCTGGAATGGACCTTGCCATCTCCAGCGCCATACCACAGCTTTGAAACGCCCCCGGTCGTGAAGTAGGAACGGTGACTGATATGAAGAATGATGCAGAAAGAAGGCGCGGCGCAATCAAAACAGCGCTCTTTCTGCTCGCATTCGTAGTGGGGATTTATCTTATGGTAATCATAACCTGGTCATGAACGTAGTCAACGCCAACTCGGTAGTAATGAAGAAACTGCTGGTTTTTACAGTGGTCATGTTTGTCTTCGGCTTCGCTTTGGTGCCCTTTTATGAAAAGATCTGCGAAGTGACAGGCCTGAATAACCTGTTGCAAGCGGATACGTTGGTGGAGAATCCGCAGGTCGATACGGCGCGCTGGGTAACGATAGAGCTGGATGCAAATGTACGCGGCCTGCCTTGGCAGTTTAAACCCCTCCAGCGCAGTGTCAGTGTTCATCCCGGAGAGATGGTGCAGGTAATGTACGAAATCAGTAATAACTCCAACCGGGAGATTAACGGGCAGGCAATACCCAGCTATAGTCCCCAGTTGCTCGCGAAACATCTGAAGAAACTCGAGTGTTTTTGTTTCAGCAAACAGGTGTTGAAGCCAAACGAGGTGCGGCAGATGCCGGTTCAATTCATGATTGAATCAAATCTGCCAGCCGATATTAATACCGTTACTATTTCCTACACATTTTTTGAGCTTGGCACCAACAACGCGGCAGCGATGCGCGATAGCGGGAATCGCAGTTGAAAGAAAAAAAAGCAAAGTTGGATGGAGGAAAGCTGCTACAAATATCAGGAGCCGTATTTTGGGCATTTTTCGGAGTCCGCAAACAGAGCGACCTTGAACTGGATGCAAGCACATTGACTCCCGCCCAAGTGATTATCGGGGGAATCGTAGGGGCCGCCCTGTTTGTGGGGAGCCTGATGTTACTGGTTAGTTTGGTAACATCCTAGTGTTACCAGTTAAATTCGCAGCATTGAAAAATTAATTATTTGACGCAGGAGAAAGAGCATGAGCCAAGAAGTGGGTCACTATTACGTTCCGCCGCCGTCGATCTGGCCGATCACGGGATCGATCGCACTGTTGTTCATGGGATTCGGTGCGGCATTTTCGGTCAACAAGCTTCCGCTAGGATATGGGCTACTGGCAATTGGTTTTGCCATACTCATTTATATGATGTTCGGCTGGTTTGGCACGGTGGCCAGGGAAAGCGAGAGCGGAAAGTACAACAAGCAAGTCGATGGCTCCTTCCGCTGGGGAATGAGCTGGTTCATCTTTTCCGAAGTCATGTTTTTTGGCGCCTTCTTCGGCGCACTATTCTACATGCGCATCTTTACGCTCCCCGATCTTGCGGGCTTGGATAGTAAAATTCTGTGGCCTGACTTCACCGGAGAATGGCCCTCGGCGGGTCCTGGAATTACCGAGAAATTCATGGCAATGGGTCCATGGGGTCTTCCGGCAATAAATACCCTGATACTGCTGACCTCCGGCGTGACTGTCACTTGGGCACACTGGGCGCTCAAGCTGAACAAGCGCGGGCAGCTCAAGCTGGGATTGTTTCTCACGTTTGCGTTGGGATTTATCTTTGTTGGTCTGCAGGCATACGAATACGGGCATGCCTATGACGATCTCAACCTCAAGATGACAACGGGAGCCTATGGCGCCACGTTCTACATGCTGACCGGGTTTCACGGCTTCCATGTAACATTGGGTTCCATCATGCTGCTGGTCATATGGTTCCGTGTACTGGCGGGACATTTCACACCCGAAAACCACTTTGGTTTCGAAGGTGTGGCCTGGTACTGGCACTTCGTGGACGTCGTCTGGCTGGGATTGTTCATCTTCGTTTATTGGCTTATATAGGACCAATTAATAAGCCGTCGCCCTGCTAAAGTGATATGAATCCCAGGTAGGTTCCTGACATTAGCAGGGCGAATAGAAGAACCGATAGACCGATGCGGAACGTCAGGGACCGGACAGCACGAGTACTTTGTCCTTTATCCTTGACCATATAGTACAAGGCGGATCCCAAGCTGGCGAATATGAAAAGCAGAAACAGTACGACGGCGATTTTCAAGATCGGGTCCTGTAATTATTAAGTCCTGGAACAAGTTTAGCGGAGTTCGGCATACTATCCAATGACTATTTTAGGCTGGCGTTTCGCGCCGCGATTATGGTCCACAATAGCTGCAGCGGTTGTCATAACTATCATGGTTCAGCTCGGCAACTGGCAACTTTCTCGCGCTCAGGAAAAGGAGTGGAGACAAGAACAGCTGGATAGACTATCAAACGAACCGGCGATCGTATTGCCGGCGCTGCCGGTAATACTTGAGGATTTTCAATATCGTCAGGTCGAGGTGCGGGGGGAGTACATCCCGGAGCACACCATATATCTGGACAACAAGATTCACCGGGGTGTTGCCGGTTATCACATAGTCACACCGTTACGGATCGGAACGAGCACAATGCATGTGCTGGTAAATCGAGGTTGGGCGCCTGCGGATAGTGATCGTAGCAAACTGCCGCAAGTCCCCGTCCCAGCGGGTCAGGTGGTGGTTTCAGGTATTGCGACGACCGCGGTGCAGAAAACACTGGAACTGTCAAAAGAAATTGTGTCCGGACAAGTCTGGGCAAATCTCGATCCTGATCGTTACCAGAGTATTACCGGCATCGCCTTACAGCCGGTGATGATACTGCAAACCGATGATGTGAAAGATGGACTGGTTCGCCAATGGGCAAGGCCGGACTCAGGTTCGGCCAAGAACTGGGGTTACGCAGTACAGTGGTTTTCCATGGCGCTGGCAGTGCTGATAATTTATCTGGTGTTAAGTGGCAAACGAGATCGCTCCAAAAAAGAATAGGCGAACGCTGATCTTGCTGCTGGTTTTATTGGCTGCACCGATTATTGCCTCTTATGCGCTGTATTTCTGGGGCGTGCGGCCGGATAGCATTAACTACGGCGAATTGCTCGAAGTAAAACCCCTGGCAGGGACCGCTTCGAATATGGGTGATCAGACGATTTTTCGCATGCGTCAGCTTCGGGGAAAATGGGTGCTGGTTTCGGTGGACTCGGGAAAATGCGATGAACAGTGCCAGCAAAAATTATTCTACATGCGGCAGGTGCGATTGATCCAGAACAGGGAAAAAGATCGGATAGAACGGTTATGGTTGGTCGATGACGGAAAAGCCCCGGCGCCGGAGATTGTGAACAAGTTCGAGGGTACATTGTTGGTTGACGCGCAAAATAGCGATTTACTCCCGGCTCTCCCCGCCGACGCCTCGTCCCGTGATCACATCTATGTCATAGATCCCATAGGAAACCTGATGATGCGTTTTCCCAAAGACCCTGATCCGGCTAAGATGGCGAAGGATATAAAGCGGCTACTCCAGGTATCCCAGTTGGAACACGCGATGGGAACCGATCAAAAGCATTAGAGCGACATTTAGACACCAGTTCTACGATTACACGCAGCACGGAAATTCGGGTATGTCATGCAACTCGGTTCAATGCATACGTATATCTGTGATGATTAGGAGAATATCATGACTACAACTAGCATCGATTGGCAGCAGACCGGATCGCGAATCCAGCAGTTTTATCGATTGACCAAACCGAGGGTCATCTCGCTCATAGTATTTACCGCGTTTATCGGAATGTTTCTTTCCGTCCCGGGCGCTGTTCCATTAGACGTGCTGATATTCGGCACGCTTGGAATTGCCCTTGTAGCTGGCGCGGCTGCCGCGGTGAATTGCCTGGTGGAGCAGAAGATAGACTCGGTTATGGCGCGAACCCGGGGCAGGCCGCTGCCCAGAGGCACGGTGACTTCACCCGAGACCCTGTTTTTTCTGGCCCTGATCGGAGGATCCGGCCTGCTCATACTCCACCAGCTCGTGAATCCGCTAACCATGTGGCTCACGCTCGGCACCTTTGTCGGTTATGCAATCATATATACCGTGATACTGAAGCCCATGACGCCCCAAAACATTGTTATTGGAGGTGCTTCAGGCGCCATGCCTCCTGTGCTGGGTTGGGCCGCGGTTACAGGCGAAGTTACGGCGGATGCGCTCATTCTGTTCCTGATAATCTTCGCGTGGACCCCCCCCCACTTCTGGGCATTAGCCCTGTACCGCAAGCTTGAGTATGCGAAGGTTGGCATGCCCATGCTGCCGGTAACTCATGGCGAGAAATATACGCGCTTGCAGGTCCTGCTGTACACGCTGATTCTCATCGCCGTGACGCTGATGCCTTACGCAACGAAGATGAGCGGCCTCATCTATTTAGCTGGCGCGGCGGTGCTGGACGGAATATTCCTGTACTACGCGGTGAAAATCTACCTTCACTATACGGATGAGATAGCAAAAAAAGCCTTTCGATATTCGATCGTCTACCTGGCGGCACTGTTTGCGGTACTGCTAATAGATCATTACATCCGCTTCTAGGTTTCTAAGTGGCTGTGCATATGACGCTCCGGCCCTGGTATGGGGCCGTAGCATTGTCGGTCGTTTTTTTTCTTCTGCCCGTCGCGTTAACAGCATGTGGCAACAGCGCGAAGCCCGATTTTCTTTCGACGGAAATCACCGGTGCAAATTTAGGCAAGGATTTCAAGCTTGTCGACCACACAGGTAGAATCCGTACCCTGGCCGATTTCAAGGGTAAGGCGGTAGTATTGTTTTTTGGATATACCCATTGCCCCGATGCATGTCCCGCCACAATGGGGAATATTGCCGCCGCGCTCAAAAAACTGGGAGCGGAGGCGCAGCGCGTGCAGGTCTTATTTGTTACCGTTGACCCGGAACGTGATACTCCAGAGCTCCTTGCGCAATACCTGTCCGGATTCGACCCCACGATTCTTGGCCTTTCCGGCAGCGTGCAGGAAATTCGAGACCTTGCTGGTGAATTCAAAGTGTTTTATCAGAAGCAGGCGGGAGATACGCCGGAACATCACACCGTCGATCATTCCCTCGGCACCTTTATTTACGACACTGCAGGAACACTTCGCTTATACCTCAGCAACGATAAAGATGGAGATGTCTTTGCTCATGACATCGCAGAGCTATTGAAAACATCAGGATAAAGATATTTAGCAAAGATGCTTGTGTTTCTTGTGTTACGAAGTCGTACGGAAACGTGGATCCACGACAGGAGGATATTAACCGGATGAAAAAGTAAATTTAACCGGAGGCCATTGGAAGCCCACGCATAACTTCACATCGCCGGGACTTGTTCAGGGTTTCTCTAAGGGAACAGTTTACCGGGATTGAGGATATTGTTGGGGTCGAAGACTCTCTTAATATCCTTCATCAGGGCCAGTGTCGGGGGATCAACTTCCTTTTCGATGTAAGCGCGTTTTTCGCTACCCAAGCCGTGTTCGCCAGATAAAGTACCCTTAAGGCTAATGACCAGATCGAATATCTCATTCAGACACTGCTCCGCGCGGGTCATTTCATCCGCGCAATCCGGATTCACCAATAGATTGACATGGATGTTCCCATTTCCAGCATGTCCAAAATTCACATTTGCGATCCGGTATTTTCTGCTCAGTTGCGTTAACCCGTCTAAAAACTCCGGTAATGCTGATACCGGGACCACCACATCTTCGTTAATTTTTTTCGGTGCGATGCCGCGCAATAATGGCGACAATGTCTTACGAGCCAGCCATAAAGATGCGGTATCCGCCGTCGCCTCCGCTTGAATCAAACCGCCATTGTGGCATGCGCGCAGCACAGCGCCACGTGATTCCGAGATGGATCGTTCAAGTCCATCCACCTCAATCATCAACATCGCACCGGCACCATTTGGCACCATATCCGGGAAGCGGCTGCGTATCAGGTTGAGAGAACCCGTATCCAGGAACTCAAGCGCACTGGGGGTTTGCGGAAGCGCCATAATCTGGACTATCGCCGCTGAGCAACTTTTAATATCACGGAAATATGCAGTTAGGCCGGACCAAGCCTCGGGAAGAGGCGTGAGCTTGAGCGTTGCTTCGGTAATGACCGCTAGCGTGCCTTCCGATCCGACCAGCAGTCGTGTAAGATCATAACCGACAACACCCTTGGTGGTGTAGCAGCCAGTCCTGATCATATCACCTGCGCCAGTAACCGCTCTCAATCCCAGCACATGATCGCGCGTCGTACCATACTTGACGGCGTGGGGTCCCCCCGCGCAGGTGGCCAAGTTTCCCCCGATGCTCGAGTAGGCTGCGCTGGAAGGATCCGGAGGCCAAAAAAAACCGGCGGGTTTCGCTGTATCCTGCACGGACTGGTTTAGAACCCCTGGCTCCGACACGATTACACGATTGGCCGGGTCGAAGACGACAATGCGCAACATCCGCTCCAGTGACAAGGCCACGCCACCATGCTCGGGAAGACTCCCGCCCGAAGTGCCGGTACCTCGTCCACGCGGCGTAACCGGAACACCAAACTGGTTACAGAGCTTGACAACTGCTTGTACTTCTTGCGCCGTAACAGGAAATATTACCGCATCCGGTGGGAAAAGCTTCCGGCTATTATCGTAAGCGTAGGCGTAACAGTCGACGGGGTCAGTATAAAACCGGTTCGAAGGGAGAAGTTCTCCAAGTCGAGCAATGCAATCAGGCTGGAGCACACGCAGCTGTCCCCGTTTCGGGGGGCGCGCGAAACCCAACGATGGAATGAGCGTAAGACGCACAGTTCAGAGCCGCGCGGATCGTCGAGGGCGCTGCGAGCCCCTGTATAGGCCCCCGAGCCAAAAGACTTACCCTGTGTCCGGTGCAGACCCGCGCTGTCGACCCTGGAGCCTCATGCGACCATCGGTCCCAGTCCCGGCAAATCGGTTATCCTCCCCATGCCGCTCTCGAGACTTGGCCCACTGTTGGCATTTACTGCTCCTTAACGTGAACTTTTGGGTGACTATTTCTTCGGATAACTATTTCAAGCCGGCATTATAACCCCTTCCGGAAGATATGCCCGACAGGTCTCCCAACTCAGTTGACGTATTCAAAAACCTTTACCACCTTCCGCACACCACCTGTGGCCTTCGCGATGTCTACCGCACTTTCCGCTTCTTCGGCCTTTACCAACCCCAGCAAGTACACAACGCTATCTTCGGTTACCACTTTCACGTGGTTAACCCTGAACATGCCCCCGTCCATGAAGCGCGCTTTCACCTTGGATGTAATCAACGCGTCATTACTACGGGAAGCAAACGAGCTCGCTTCCGATACCGAGATTTCATTCGTAACGCCCCGTACGTGTTCCACACCTCTCACTATAGCTTCGATCTCTTTTCTCGCGGTTTCGGACGGAGCTTCGCCCGTCAGCAACACGTGACGGTTGAAGCTGGTAACGTTCACATGAGCGCCCCTTCCAAATTTTTCGCTTATAAGCCGCCCACTTTTCAGCTCTACGGCTTCATCCTCAACGAACATCCCGCTAGTACGCCGGTCCTGAGATACTGCAACCCCCGCGCCCACCCCGGTTACAACGCCGGTTGCGACCAGCAGGGCGCAGCCAGAGAGAGATTGCAACAACAGCGCCAGCAATAGCAGCTTTTTCCAACGAAAATTGCGCATCGATTACCTCAACGAATGAAAAAACCATGGGTGGAGCAAAGAACTTCTTTTAGCAGCCCAACCAGTTTCAGAACTCAAATTAGCGCTTGTTGCTGCCGCAACTCGCGCCGTCAGAGAGCGGACAATCCCGAAAATCATGGCTGATGGCCGCTATTCATCAAAAGCATTCCTGATCCACTCAATACTCTCTCCCCCCCAACCGGATAATAACACCGCATCGAACCGGCACGGCGGGGCAGACTTCAGCGAGGCGAGATAATGCCGTGCCGCATATATCAATTTCTTTTGCTTAGACAACGTGATGCTGGTGCCAGCGCCGCCAAAAGTTGTACTTGTGCGCATCCGTACTTCAACAAATACCAATGCTATTCCGTCGCGCATGATGAGGTCGATCTCGCCAAAACGGCAGCGGTAATTTCTTTGAAGCAAAACCAGATTCCGGCGCATAAGAAACAATTCCGCGCAACGCTCAGCCTCGCTACCGTTCAAGTCACGCTCCCTTAAGAATCCGCCAATGCCAGCCCGGATCATAAACATGGGGGTAATATATTCTACAATGCTACTCTACCGTTAGCCATCAGCCGAGCCAATATAAATTCATGAAGGACATAATCGCCGCCGGCACGTTATACGTAGTCGCCACACCTATAGGTAACTTGCGCGACATTACCCTCCGCGCACTCGATATACTGGCGGGTGTGGATATCATTGCCGCGGAGGACACCCGTACCACACGGCATTTGCTGACGCATTACGCGATTGCAAAGAACCTGATGGCCGTGCATCGGCACAACGAAAGCATGGCGGCTCACAAAATCGCCAGTTTGCTTTCGGGGGGCAAGGCGGTGGCCCTGGTCGCCGACGCAGGAACTCCAGGAATTTCCGATCCCGGAGGCATTCTCGTAAAAACAGTGCGAGAGCAAGGTCACCCTGTTGTCCCTGTACCCGGTGCCAATGCGGCAATCTGTGCCCTGTCCGCATCCGGGATCACCACACCCCATTTTTTATTTTACGGATTCCTTCCTGCAAGCGCGGGATCCAGGCGACGGGAACTGGCAGAGCTAAAACAATATCCTTGTACTCTGGTTTTTTACGAAGCGCCTCACCGCATTCTCGAGTGCGTCTCGGATCTCGCCGAGGTTCTTGGGGTACATCGTCAGCTCACCATTGCCAGGGAACTGACGAAATTATTCGAGAGCGTTCACATTTGCGCGCTCGGTGAGGCTATCGACTGGTTTCAGGCTGACCCTGATCATCGGAAAGGCGAGTTCGTGCTGTTGCTCTCCGGGGCCGAGACCCGGGACGAGGGCAAGCTGAGCGATCAGACCCAAAGCGTACTAAAGCTCTTATTGCAGCACTTGCCGCTCAAACAGGCAGTAAAGGTCGCTGCGGAGATAAGCGGGCAGAGTAAAAATATGCTGTACTCGCTGGCGCTGTCGCTGAAAGACGGAACCGAAGATGAGATACGGCCCAATTCCAAATCCTGACGGGCTCCCATATAAGCACTTTTCTGCCAGCAGGCGCGGGGCAAGCAAGTTCAGGCAAGCATAAACCCTGCTGGCGCTGGCGCAAGGATGAGGCACCCATTATAATAACCGCTTCGCATGTTGCAGTTCACCTGATTCTTGCGAACTTGGGTAGCCCCCACGGAAATTTAACTTTTTGGAGAGAGATTAACTATGAAAACACCCGCTACCTTTTATCACGCTGGCTGTCCTGTATGCGTCGAGGCCGAGCGTCAGGTTGCTGATGCTTTGGACTCCAACCGATATGAGGTTGAACTCGTACATCTTGGCGAACAAAAGGACCAGATCGCTGCCGCCGAAGCGGCCGGTGTTAAATCGGTACCCGCTCTTGTCATCAACGGAGCACCTTTCCATATCAACTTTGGCGCTCCCATTTCAGCGCTAAAGTCCTGATTGTAGAGATTGGCGGGCGGATAGCCCGCCTTTTTTTTGCAATCTGCCATAGAAAACCCGTACCAGTATTAAAACCGGTACCGGCATCTTTTTCCTAACCGATCCCAGGTCCCGCTTAAATTCCTTATCCCTTATCTCATATTTCATATACGCGATTCTCGCGTCTCTGCGACGCCCGTTTGGTAGTGGTAGAGTCATCCCCAGCAAGTCTCCTCTTTCGACCGGTTTCTATTTGCCGATAGAGCTTAAGCATTTCTCAGCACATAATCAGCGGAACAAGAACACCCTTCTCTTTTATACTGGCTTCTGGATAAACTTATAAGTCAGTATCAGTAATACTATGCTGGAGGAAAAAATGGAACTCATTCTATGGCGTCATGCAGAAGCTGAGGAAGGTTCACCCGATAGCGCACGAAACCTCACCGAGAAGGGACTCAAGCAAGCACGGCTTATGGCGGCATGGTTTGAGCCAAGGCTACCGAAACATATCCGTATCATCGTTAGCCCTACTGAGCGTACCCGGCAGACTGCCGAAGCTTTGAGTGACGATTTCGAAACCCTCAGGGAAATTGGACCAGGCGCATCTGCGAATGCAATCCTGAGTGCTGCAAATTGGCCAGAGGCGAGAGGCGCAGTCCTCGTAGTGGGGCACCAGCCTACACTGGGAGAAGTTGCAGGCCTGCTCATGTCGGGGGAGCCGCTAGGCTGGCATATCCGGAAAGGCGCGGTCTGGTGGTTTAGTCACAAGGGAACCAGCGCTCAATTGGTTTTGCGTACTGTCATGTCCCCCGAAATGCTCTAATGCGCATCACATCCATAGGGAAGTCCTGAACAAGTCCTCCCCGGAGCGCGTTGCAGTAAAATCGGGAAGACCACAAAGGCGCACGACACCGGTCGTAGCCTGGTCTACGATGCCAAGGAGTGCAACGAAGTGCGCCCCAAAGCGTCGCCCGAGGGGCCCCGCGAAGCGGGGATCGGGCAGCGGCGGGGATGCCTGACCGCATTTGCGTCTCCTTGGGCGCCTGCAGACTGCTTCGGGTCGCATCTTCCTGGGGAAGGCACTGCTCCACCCTTTCGCGGCCGTGCCCCAAAGCGTGTCGCCCTAGGGGCCCCGCGAAGCGGGGATCGGGCAGCGTCGGGGATGCCAGAGCGCGCTCCTTGTTCCGGGGGCGCCCGCACACCGCTTCGGGGTCGCATCTTCCTGGGGAAGGCACTGCTCCATCCTTTCGCGGTCGTGCCCCAAAGCGTCGCCCTAGGGGCCCCGCGAAGCGGGGATCGGGCAGCGTCGGGGATGCCAGAGCGCGCTCCTTGTTCCGGGGGCGCCCGCACACCGCTTCGGGGCCGCATCTTCCCTTCGGAAGATACCGCTCCGCTCTACGCGGTTGCAACCATTCGCGTTATCGCCTTTCGCACATCCCATCCCCCAAAGCCCCGTCTCGCGCCCGCGGGGGACTTGTTCAGGGCTTCCTTAGACCGTTACAGCCCGCTCGCGGCCCGGAACCTGTGATTGGTTGTCACGCCGAGCGCGGTCCCTCGACGCTAGCGCCCCCGTGGTCGCGGGACACTGTGTTCGATCTCGTACATACATGTCCCACAATCTCCTTTACCGTAACCGTACGTCCTCAGGGGTCGCCTGGAGGAGAGGTGGCTTATGTAATGTCCGCTCGTCCCGGAAGGAATCAACTGCTTGTGTTTAGCGCGGGCACGTTCTTCAGAAGCTTCTCAACGAGAACAGGTCGGTAATGAGAAAAATCCGCTCAATTCCCGCTGCAACGCTAGCTGCTCTGGCTTGCTCCAGCCCGGTTTTAGCACATACTGCATCACTGCATCTGGTTTCGCCGCTGGATATCTCGGTAAAAATTCTGCATCTTACTTTCATGTTTCTTTGGGTCGCCGGGTTGGTTTATCTGCCCGGCCTCTTCCTGGCCCATTCGACGACGGATAAGTTAAATACGGAACGCGTAAGAGCTATCGAACGTACATTATTCTTCTGGATCACCACGCCCGCGGGCGTACTGACTATAATTTTAGGCATCTGGTTGACCGGCATCCACGGATTTGAAGGTGGATGGCTGCCTGTCAAACTATTGCTGGTGTCTCTATTGGTGTTATTCCATCTATATTGCGGGAGGGTTATATTTCGCGTCAGGCATGAGCGCTCGTCCCACGGCCCCTTGTTTTTCCGCATGCTGAAACAGATTCCACTGTTTCTTCTGGTGCTGGTTGTGTTGCTTGCCGTCGCCAAGCCTATCTTGGCTCACCTTTAAGGTTGACGCGGTAGGGACGTCTCCAATAAGTCTTAGGGAAGCTCTGAACAAGGCTTCCAGGGGGCGATAGTGGCGCGTGAAGCTTCTCCCGAATATCGGCAGGTTTCTGACAAGCCGGGCCTGTCGGGATAATAACCTCCGGGCCAGGGTATGAGCGAAGGCAGAGTCGTTGCAAGTGGGAATTTATCAGGTATTCCTGTTGAGCAATGAAATAAGCTATTCCCCCGTTCCGATAAGGTGTCGGAATACCAGATGCCCCCCTAGCCAACCCGCCAATGAAAGCATTGCGACGGTAGCTCCTGACAGAACCAATCCCCAAGGCATGATGGCGCCCATGTCTTGCCATCTCAACACTAAATTCGCCATTGCCAGCGAAAGCCCCATGATTGCAGAAATAAAGTGGTTCCAGCTCTCCACGTGCTCCCGAATTGCCCGAACCGTAATAAAATCTATAAAACCGGCCATTGCGGCGACCGCGCCGCCGGCCAAGCCCGCGAATATAAGCCAGAAGGACCCTCTTGCCCAAAACGGATCTGCTGTCCACAGGTAAGCTAGGTCGGAAGCAAACGCTCCAAAAAGGAATCCTATCGGAAAGTTGATCAGCATCGGATGGATGGGGTGCCCGCGAAGTGAAAGCGTACTCGGCACTCGTTTTGTGATGCGAGGTATTTTCATGTCGCTGTTCTCAAGTGAGAATGGAAGGAGTTGGCTCAGTTATATCGCTGATGAATGTATGCTGGAAGCCTGGCGTCGTGCGTTCTCGAGGCCCCTTGCAATCAACGCCAGACCTGCAGCCAGGTAAACGGCCGATGTCGGTATCCACATGATAAGTCCAGCGAGTTGCTGGTCCTCGAGCGGCGATAAGGTCGACAGCGAAAAACTGGCAAACCGCTCATACAGAGGAGTGGGGGCAAAGGTAAGCAGAGCACCCAGCACCCCCATGTGCATAAGGGTTGCTAATGCCGCCATCGCCCCGGATCCGAACCCGTCCGCCTGGCTTCCAGCCTTTAGCAACGCCCACCAAAACAGCAATGCGGTGCCGAATAAAGTAACATGCTCAATGATATGAATTGCCTCGTTCGCAAGCGCCAGGTTAAAAGGCCCTGGCGCATGCCAGAACCAGATCACCACGCCATGTATTGCAGTCGCTGCCAGCGGCCCCGGCAGCACTAGCCAGCGCGGAAGATCAAGGCTTCGCCACCAGCGCAAAATTCGGGCTTGAGATGGCTGAGGGAAGCTTAATAAAACCGGTATCCATGGCCTGCCCAATGCGAGCAGAGGTGCGGCGACCGCGATCAATACCATGTGTTGCACCATGTGCAACCACAGGTTTGACCGGCTCAGCGCCTCAAGGGGCCAAAACAATGCCGCAACCAGCGCGGTTATTCCAAGATAAAAGCAGCCACCCTGCCATTGCCGGATGCCCCGGCCTACGCCGGCCCGTCGCCACATCCTGATGAGACCGCTGCCATAGGCACTTGCAGCAACCAACATAAGAACAAGCCCGAGTAAATTGGCTATCCCCAGCGTATCTGGTTCTAATGCAACATGCGCCGCAACCGGCTGCGAAAAAATCAGCGATACAGGGACCACGATGGCAAGGGAACGATTTCGCATGGTCATTGGCACGGATGCAGCAGCAATACAGGAAATCCCACCAGGATCGTTGACAGGAGAGCGAGACCGGATGTCATCATCATCAACAGGCCGGTAAAGCGATTTCGGGTTCCCGCTGTCGTTTTCTCGTCTTCACTATTGCCGCGGGCGGCAGCACGCCAACTCGCAAACCCTACCCAGCCTAATGCCCCAATCGAGCCCAGCGCCGCCATCGTGATTGCCACAAGCCCCAACGTCACCGTGTTGACACCTAATAGTTCGGCATCGGACAACCCTTTTTCACAGCCCACGGACAGGTAGGCATAAATAACCACGAAGTACGCCGCCCATATTACGAAGCCGCTTATCACTCCACGCCAGCCATCGAGTCTGTAATCGCTCAGTGTCATTGCTCGGTATCCTTATGCGGTCGTCCTCGCTCAGTGCGATTATCGGGCTAGAGCATCGCTGGAAAAAGATAGATCACCCCAAAACCCAACAGCCACTGAAACACACTGTAATGCCAGAAAATCGAACTTACCCGCGTTTCCAGCTGTCGGCTCACGGTGATGTACCCGAACCAGGAGCGAAAGAACACGAACCCTGCCATTAGCATGGCGATAACGATATGCACCAGGTGGAAGCCTACGATCGTGTAGACGAGGGAAGCATAAGCGTGCTGTTGCGGGCGCATGTCGAAGTCAAGCAGCATTAACGTCTGTAGCACGAGGAACGCGAACCCAAGAACCAGGGCGACGAGCTGGCCGTATCTGAAGCGAACACTCGCCCCCTCCCGTCCACATCTTGCCGCCCAGACTACTACCGCGCTGCTGGCCAGTAAAACCACTATCCCGATCAACGGGAACGCTAACGAGCCAGGCGAATGGTCAGCCGGAGGCCAAGCGTCCGAAACCGTCCAGAGGAAGAAATAAGCGAAGAGAAGCGAACTGTAGAGCACCGCGTCAGCCATGATGGTAAAGCAGACCGCCCACCATCCCGGAGCCTGGGGACTTGCATACTGGATCGGCAAGCTGACGCCGCAGCCGGCATCCACAATGTCTGGAGCCTGCCGGTGGCCGGTGGTCCAAAGCCACACCAGGGCCGCTACCACCACAAGCGCCCCCCCGATCGCTGTCAACACATAGACTCTTGCCAATAACCCAAAAAAGAACAGCGCCAACGGAAGCGCGGTAAGTAACGGTATCCAGGTTGATTTGGAGATACGAATTACCGACTCCGGTTCTCCCGTTACGGTGTTTGTCCCCAGGAGTTCACGCTGGTCCGAATCCGGATTGCCGAGAAAGAGTTCTCCCCGGTTCATTTTGTTCACCAATTCTGCCTGGCTCCATAAAGGATCTCGTCCCTGTACGCGTGGAATACTGATGAAGTTATATGTGGGAACCGGGGCTTCAATCGCCCATTCGAGCGTGCCCGCATTCCATGGGTTTCGATGAGCCCGTTTTCCGAACAGAAAATGCAGGATGACATCCAGGAGCACAAGGGCAATCCCCGCGGCAAGCAAAAACGATCCAATGGTCGAGACCAGGTTCAGCCAATCCCAACCCAAGCCCTCTGCGTAGGTGTGAACCCGTCGCGGCATGCCGAGCAATCCGGTAAGGTGCATCGGCAGGAAAGTCACGTTGAACCCGATAAACATCAGCCAGAAGGGCGCGCGGCCGAGCGACTCCGAATATCGCCGGCCCGAAAACAATGGAAGCCAATAATAAAGGCCCGCAAACAGGGGAAACACCATTCCCCCAATCAGGACGTAGTGCAGATGGGCAACCACGAAATGCGTGTCGTGCACTTGCCAGTTGAATGGTACCAGGGCAAGCATGACCCCGGTCAGTCCGCCCAATACAAAAATGAAAAAGACACCGAGTACGAACAAGAGGGGGATCGTAACAACAGGCCTCCCATTCCACAACGTTGCGATCCACGCAAATATCTGAATCCCGGTGGGGATGGCTATTGCCATGCTGGCCGCCGCAAAAAAACTGAGCGCGAGCTGGGGAATGCCTACCGTGAACATGTGATGCACCCATAGCCCGAAGCTAAGAAACCCGATTGCAATCACGGAAAGAACAATCCACGTATAGCCGGCTATAGGGCGACGTGCGAACGTCGGTATAATCATCGAAAGCATCCCCGCTGCCGGCAGAAAGATGATGTATACCTCTGGATGGCCAAAAATCCAGAAAAGGTGCTGCCACAGGAGCGGATGCCCGCCGCGCCCGGCGTCGAAGAAGACGAACCCGAAAGCGCGTTCGATTTCCAGCAGGATACTACCGAGTATCAGCGCGGGAAACGCGAAAATGATCATAAATGAGGTGATAAGGATATACCATGCGAACAGCGGCATGCGATCAAGCGACATCCCGGGGGCCCGCGTCTTGAGTATCGCTACGATAAGTTCGATAGCGGCAGCAACAGCGGAAACTTCGGCAAAAGTAACCCCGATCAGCCAGAAATCGGTATTCGGACCCGGCGAGAATTGCGCATCGGTCAGTGGCACGTACATGAACCAGCCGCCATCCGGCGCGGATCCGAAGAAAAAACTCGAATATAGAAAAATGCCGCCGAACAGGTAGCACCAGTAGCCAAACGCGCTCAAGCGCGGAAATACAAGATCACGCGTGCCGATCATCTTGGGGATCAGGTAAACGGCAAAACCTTCCAGAATTGGCACGGCGAACAAAAACATCATCGTTGTGCCGTGCATGGTAAAAAACTGCCGATAGATCCCTTCGTCAAGCACGTCATTTTCCGGAAGCGCAAGTTGCACCCGCATAAGCATCGAGAGCAGTCCGCCGAGGACGAAGAAGACGAATCCCGTTACAATGAAGCGGATTCCGATGCTCGTATGATTGACTGCGGACAGTCGCGCGATACCGGGAGGCGTTCCCCAGATTGCCTCAAACCGATGATGCAGCCTGGAGCTTCTATCCGCCCCCCCGGTGTCGGCAACAGTTGCGGCGGCAGTATCATCCCGCGTGGTCATTGCAGGCTCTCGAGATAAGTGGCGATTTCGCGAACAGTATCGCGGTCCAGCTTGGGGTAGGCCGGGATTCTGTCGTTGAATTTGATGCGCTGGTTATCAACGATCCAGATTCCGATATTATCCGCACTGGTCTCCAGCATTCCGGCCCCTATCGTGCGGCGGCTTCCCACATGCGTCAGATCGGGACCCCTTGTCCCTCGCGCGGAAGTCCCGCGGATGGTATGGCATTCCCCGCAGCTGGCGGATAGAAATGCGTCGCGTCCGCGCGCGAGCACAGGGTTTACCGGGAGCCGGGAAACCTGACGCTGAAGCATTTGCCACCGCTCGAACTCCTCGGGTGTTTTCGCAATAACAAAAAAAGCCATGCGAGCGTGCTGGCTACCGCAAAATTCGGCACACTGGCCACGAAACACTCCTGGCTCATCAGCCTGCAGAAGCAGCTTGTTGACTTTACCCGGGATAAGATCTTTTTTCCCGGCCAGATTAGGCACCCAGAAACTATGGATGACGTCTTCAGTGGTGAGCTCAACCTGTACTGCTCTTCCTGCCGGGATAAGGATCTCGTTGGCGGTAACGACAGATTCTTTATCGGGGTAGCGTACCTCCCACCACCATTGCTTGCCGGTGACTTCGATTTTAAGCGCATCCCCAGGTGGCGAGGTCAGCCTGTCTCCGAGTTGAACCCCATAGGTCAGCAGTGCGGTAATGGTTATCACGGGCAACGCTACCCCGCCTCCAATAATTAAAGTCGAGCTTCCAATCCGCCATCGATGATCCGGGTTTTTCAGCAGTGCATAGAGAGCCATGGCCATAACCAGGCTGAGAATGACTAACGAGCCCAGAAACATGACCCACCACGCTTCGTAAATGGCGCGGGCGGCGACACCCTTGGGGTCAAGCGCAGACTGAATTCCAGAGCAGCCGCCAAGTAGCGGCAAGGTGCACATCCGGGCAAACGGAACCCATCTCCGTGCCCGGCGCGAACGTTGCGGTCGATTTTCCGGGGGATAAGAACTCGCCAAAACTGAACCTTATGACCTGGGATTAAAAAAGATGCCTTCGCTGCAGCAACCTCTGCCCGCAAACGCGTGGATGCCATTTGGCGTCGCAGTACCGGTGCGGAAACCGGTACTGCGACGAGAGCTCAAGGCGCAGGCGCAATGACTCCCTAATTTCTCTTTAACGCGCCGATTGAGGTCCACCGGTCCCACGCGCCGTAATGGCTTTTGATCGGACCGACCGGCAAGGCAAGGAGGATCAATAATATTCCGGCTATTATGCTTGCAGCGGCGCCTGCGCCCGAATAGCCTGCTAACAGCAAAGGCGCCGGAATCAGCCATGCACCAAAAATGATGTTGGTGAAACGCAGCGGACGTCCTACTTCGCTCAGAGCCATGATCGAGAACGTGACGACCAGCGAACCGATCAGATGGTCACCATTGGCAGCTGTTCCCGTTGTGTCGAATATGATCCGTGAACACATCAGCCCGACGCCGATGACAGTGCTTGCAGCCATGTTCCAGGTGAAGCGGACCCCTGTTTGCATTATCTCCCGCAGCACGGCTATCGGTGGCCCTTCAAATAGGCTGGAATGATCTGTCGTGCCGCCCTCCATCGTGTCTCCGTGCCACAGTACATGCCATAGTAACTTCCCTTTCTTCCGCCGGTCTTTCAGGAATTGCAGTGTTGCCAGGATTTCGTCAAACGAATAGGGGATCTGCAGCAGCATCGCTGCTGCGGCAATCAGGCATAAGGTGCACCAGGTGCCGATAACGATCGGCTGGATAATGATGAAGAAGATACTGACTGCGCCGAGCGGTACAATAAGTATACCGAAGAACAGCACGACCCATGGCATGGTTCGCCACCGCCGCCTGTCGCCGATAACCCCCGTTAGAATTTCCATTACATACACCGTCGCGCCCAGCCCGGCATCGGCGACCGGCCATGCTTCGGATACGTCGGAAGTGATGATGCGCGCGGTGCCGTCGTCAAAGAACGGATCCCAGACACTATTGATGTGGCCCAACTGAAAGGCGGCCATATAGCGCGAAAGGAAAAGGCCGACGAATGCCAGCGCTACAATTGGAATTCGGTTGGTCATCCCCGAGGGACTGTAGCTCCAGCCCGGAGGCGTGTCTGGTCCGCTCGTCCGGGCGATTGCACTGATACCCGGAGGAGGTGATACGACTACCGCAAACAAGATGACGAGCGCACCGACCAGGGTGTCGTTGGCGTAGACCGCCGCACTCGGGGTCCAGAAAATGATCGGCGCGAACAGTAGCCAAATCCCCAGAAGCGCAGTGACCCAGCGTGCCCAGCCATAGTCGCGGGACAGCGACAGAAAACCAAACACCACGATCAACACGCCCGTGACGACATCACTCGCGGTCATCCAGGTCGCTGACATCGCGAGGCCGCGCTGAGACGGCGAGGCAGGTTCCTCTGTCACCATCCACGATTCCGTAAGGCCAAAAATGAAGGGACTCGATATCAGCCACAGTCCGAGCGCCACATTGGCAAAATGACACCATACGGTTTGCCTGTGATCGTGACGCTCCTGTTCACGGCTTTGCGCGATAAGGGCCGCGCTCGGAAGATCGCCCTCTTCCATTTCTTCCAGCCACAAGGGCGGCGCAATTTTATTGCACTTGTACCAGGCCCCAGGGTCTTGTTTCAAATTGGCGACGATTTTAGGCAGTGTTTCACGCAGGGTATACCTAGGGCGCCAGTTCAGCAGCGTTCTGGCCCGGGAGATATCCAGCTCGAAGTGGTCGTCCGACAACGCCACCATAAACGGCTTGACGAAAGGTTCAATTCCCCGGTCGATACTATCGGGAATGACGTCTTCCATCTTGTGCTGCAGCCATGCACCGGCAACGGCAACCGTTTTCGGAACCTGATGTGTGCTCCAGGGTTCACCATGAATCAGCTGCCCCATCAGGTTCTGCAATCCTTCATAGCTCTCCGTGGCCGGATCGCCTATCAATAGCGTGGTTTCCTCTGGCAACTGGGTGCGCCGCTCGACCGCCTGGCGAAATGCCCGCGCTACGTCATCAATATGCAAAAAGGACTGGCCGTGCGAAGCGTTGCCAGGAAACACACGGCTCTGCAGTTGCCGCTCGTAGATGCGTTGAATCTGGGTGCTGATAGAGGGTACTTCTCCCCAATCGGTATAGACGCCCGCCAGCCGCAATATCACGTAAGGAATACGCCCGTGATGCGCGCGCACCTCCTGTTCCGCCGCCACCTTGGATTGGGGATACGGCCATTTTGGCTCAAGGGGTGCATCCTCATTTATCGGCAGGCCGGGTTTGGTCGGCGCATGCACCAGCATGGTGCTTGCATAGATGAATTGCCCGACCTCAAACGCCTGAAGCGCTGCCAACAGCCGTCGTGTGCCCTTGACGTTAACTGTTTCATACAGCGGGTTCGGCTCATCGGAGAAGTCGTAAAAGGCAGCGAGATGAATGACAGAGGCAATGCGCTGCCCGTGGCGCTGACGTAATTGCTCGAATGCACTGGTGACAGCTTGATCGGATGATATGTCGACGGTGATGCAACTGGCGGAACCTGGATCGCACTTTTGTTCGAAACCGACTACAGTATAACCATCTCCCAGTTCCTCTTTAATTGCTGTGCCGATCCTGCCTTCCGAGCCAGTGATGAGAATGAGTGGCTTTTCCGTTGGCATGCGATTTCCCGTTTAGCCGTCATTAGCGGTGCGCAGATGGTGCGCTCGTTGTTTGTTTTTAAAGCATCGCTATCGTCGCTCTCCGCCCTGGTTTACACGTGGCCCGGGAGGGGACTCGTTCCACCCTTACGGTTCCGAGAAAGAATCCTCCTAGTGATGCCGCAAAACTTTACCCCACAGGACCAGTCTCCTGACTTTCAGCCCTCAACGTTGGAGCTGGTTAATTAGTTACCTCACCCGACCGGAATCCAACCGAACGGTTTGGGGGTCTGTATAGGGCGTGTCATCGTAGGGTATGTCCGGTGAGTCCGCAGGTTCTGTGTAAGGCTTCGCGCCGTAATAGGAGTGGACCGTGCTTTGCCAGGCTGGGTCCGCCATATCTGGCCAGTCATCGTTATCGAACCCCGGTGCAGATTCGAGGCGCGCCTTATCCACGTTGAGTATGAAGCGCTCGTTCCGAGTATCCAGCTTGAGCACGTTCCATGGCACAGCAAAAAGCTTGTCGCCCATACCCATCAGTCCGCCGTAGGATAGCACCGCATATGCAACTTTGCCGTTGTTCATGTCCAGCATGATGTCCTTGATATCGCCAAGGTCTACTCCCTCACTATTGTAAACATCGTTGCCAATAAGAGTGTCGGCACCCATCACATGGGGTCCCGGCCCCTTCTCGTCGTACCGTTTGTACATGCCGTAGATATCTCGATCGAGGTAACTCATGTTTATCTCCTAATGATAAATTCGATAATCGTTGACGGTATCGATGCAGGCGCTGTCATTGCAAGGATAAAGAGCGGAGTTGACGTGATCCGTTCGGTAACCCACACACGACCAGCGCCTTCACGATTTACAACCTGCTCTGGCAGCTTACGTGACTGCACTGGTCCTGATCTTGAAGTATATTGAAACTCCGCAGTCCGAAAGAAGAGGCGTGCGCTTCTCTTCGCTCACAGCTCAATAAAAGAAGGGCAATTCAACAGCTTCTCTATGGCTGGCGGTGCGAGGACGGCGGGCAACGCTCTAGTCAGACAGCCAAGTGTGCGACCCATCACCTTGGTGTGGGCATTGATTTTTTTGCCGCACCGCGGGCGCACGGAGGATGGGCGATAATCGGCTGGAAGCCGCGGTCCTTGTTGCCCTGGCCCGTTACTCTTGTCAAATCGTGCTCTTCAAGCCGATCCGAGGCAAACGCGTTGGTGTTGCACGACGCCAGATCCTCCTGGGACCGAGGGACCTCGATAAGTTTTAATGCAGCAGATCCCCTTACCGTCGGCCTGGTCCAAGGCCGGTGCGAGGTCTGGGCTGCTGCATCCCTAAGGTCTATCGTCACTCTGTCTGCGGGTATGTGTGCGGTATCGCACAGATTGATTGGTTGCAAAGGAAATAATAGGAGCCGCAAAACACATGCCAATATACTCCGGTCCTATTATTCACTGAGGCCGACCTTGGAATAAGCTTCAAGTACGAGCGTCGCTTTTTAGCGATTGAACAGCCATGGCTCTTTATCAAGACAATAGTTTTCTTATTCAATCCCGACATCCTTATTTCAATACAAGGATTGCCCCAGGTACAATTGTCTCCGTCTCGGGAATCTACAGATGCAAAGGCTGTGGGCAGGAAATAGCACTTGCGGAGAGTCAGGCACTACCGACTCAGAAGCAGCACCAGCACAGATTCGAGTTGGGTCCCTCAAGCTGGGAGCTTATCGTTCTGGTCTGTTAGGGAAGCCCCGCACAGATACGAGCAGCCTGTGGGCAATGCGGGTTGGCACGTCCCTGGCTAATCACGGCATACGCTAATTTCATAGCACATTGAATTTACTCCGGACTGCCGATGTGCCTCTGGACATCGGAGTGACGTATCCCGCTGCCCTGCAGTAGCGACTGGCACTAAACTGTAGTGCGGGCCGGCCGGTGCGGCGGACGCCCGGATCAGCCGGCGAGTGCGAACCCGACCGTCAGCGGCGGTTATCCTTTAGTTGGGGGCAGGCAGAACTAGAAAAATCCTCGACGCCTAAACCAACTATTCCACTCTTGTTGATATTCAACTAACTATTGGTTTTGGCGCGCCCAACACGATTCGAACGTGTGACCCCCGCCTTCGGAGGGCGGTACTCTATCCATCTGAGCTATGGGCGCGAATATGGGGAATTTTCCTGATTAGCTGATAGGATAGCGTTTTTTGGGTTCCCCGTCCAACGCAAACAGATCACGCTTTTGCTTCATCAAGCGTGAATCGATACAATAACCACTTTTTTCTTGGGGAGTAATCGTGAGCGGCAGCGAAGACGAAGGCCATTCCTCGGCTATCAGGACACCGGCGCAATTGATTGCGGTCGTTATAGCCGCTTTTGCATTTCCGGTTGTAATTATTTTGCTGGTGGCACAACTGGTCACCGGTGACAGACCGATAGATCAGAACAGTCCCGTTTATTCGGACGAAGCCGTGGCAAAGCGCCTGAAACCGGTAGGCGAACTGGTAGTGGCAAGCGATTCTTTACTGGCCGGGGCGCAGCTTGCAGAGGGAGCCGGCGAGCCGGCGGCTTCGGCACCTCTGACGGATACAGATTCAGGAGAAGACAGGATTAAGGCGATCTATACCGCAAGTTGTGCCGCCTGCCACACCACGGGCGCCGCAGGCGCTCCCAAGCTCGGCGACAAATTGGAGTGGGCATCGCGCATCAATGCCGGCAGCGACGTCCTCTATGAAAGCGCCCTGAAAGGCAAGAACGCGATGCCCCCCAAAGGCGGTAATGCCAGCCTGTCCGACTCCGACGTGAAGGCAGCAGTGGATTATATGGTGAGCCAATCAAAATAGTAAACTGAACGTGTAGATAGAAGTCATGGGCGATAGGAGCCTGTATCGCTCTTGTTTATTGGGATCAGCGTTTATCCGAGAGGAAGTAGGCCATCTCCGTTGTGTGCGACGCGGAGCCCAGTATGCAATCAGGCAGTCTCGATTCATCCAGGAGTTTCAAAGGATGGGAAGATCGCATAACCTTTCGAATTCTGGCTCCTGAAAATATGGCGACGTTCGCGATCGGTGATCTGCAAGGCTGTTATGAGGAATTCAGAGCGCTTCTGGACCTGATTCACTTTGACCGTACGAAGGACAGGCTGTGGCTCGCAGGGGATCTTGTCAACCGGGGCCCCGACTCGCTGCCGATATTGCGGTTTGTCCGAGACCTAAGTGACGCCGTAACAGTTGTGTTGGGAAATCATGATCTCCATCTGCTCATGATTGGCGCAGGATGCGCCCGCTTGCATCGGAGTGATACGCTGCAGGATATACTCGGAGCGCCTGACAGGGGCGAACTGCTCGATTGGTTGCGGCAACAGAAGCTGCTTCACGTGGATGGTAATTATGTCATGGTGCACGCGGGCTTATTGCCGTCATGGGGTATCATGCAAGCCGCCCAACTAGCGAGAGAAGTCGAGGCCGTGTTGCGGAGCAATGACTTTCAGGCGTTCTGCTCGCACATGTATGGGGACCTGCCAGACCGCTGGGATGACAAGCTCACGGGTTATGAGCGCTTGCGCGTGGTCATTAACGCCTTGACACGCATGCGTGTGTGCACGCCCGACGGGAGAATGGATTTCTCCCATAAGGGGTTGCTCAAGGATACACCCGCGGGTTTCCTCCCTTGGTTCGAGGCACCATCGCGTGCCAGCCGGGACGCCACCGTCATCTGCGGGCACTGGTCCGCGCTGGGTCTGGAAATCAGAAGCAATCTGATAGCGCTGGACACCGGTTGCTTTTGGGGAGGGAAGCTTACTGCTGTTCGTCTTGAGGACCGGGAGGTGTTCGAGGTGACTTGTGCGGCACGGGGAGAGACAAGGCAAGGGCAATAGCCTGTTCCGCAGCACGCGCGAGCTCTCGTCGGTTCTTGCCGCTACTGCTTATCGGGTCGGCAAATATCAGTTCTACATCAATGCGGCGCTGCCTCAATATTCGCCCCAGGGATACAGTCAGCGGAATTTCCACATAGGGGGCAGCCGTGCTAAGCTTTCCGGTAACGTCGGTATATCGTATCGCCACAGGGTACAGCATGGCTGCGACCGTTACCGCCGGTTGCAGCAGGGAGGCATGAAAATGTTTCAGCGCCGTGCCATCACTGGTGGTGCCTTCCGGGAACACCGCGACCCGGTCTCCGATCATTAGCGCTTCGCTGATGCGGTCGTTTATCCGGGCGGTGTCGCTACGCTTTGAGCGCTCAATGAATAGTGTTCCCGCGTTCCGGCTCAACCAGCCCAATAAGGGCCAGCCGCGGATTTCGGCTTTGGCCACGAAGCGCGCGGGGCATACCGTTATGAGGGAGTATACGTCCAGCCAGGAAACATGATTAGCGGCCAGCATCGCCCGCTGTATTTCTGCGGAGGGGGGCGTGCCGCGATAGCGTAACCTTATGTTTAAAATTGAAAGAAGGCGTGCCGACCAGTTCCGAGCCATGCGCCTTTGTCCTGGCTGGGCGAGATGGGGATAAATCGCGGATTGAGCTAGCCCGGAAAAGACATGCAGCACGAAGCGGATGGTGCGAACAGTCCGTGTCAGACGGCTGGTAGGGGTGCTGCTAGTGACGTTTCGCATGACCCTCCATATTATCGTTCAAATGACCATGGCCTGATCGGAAAGCCAAGCTCGGGATCTGTTGCCCCGGCCCTCCGCAGGCTTCCCTAGTGGGAAACGCGCGAAACTCCACCTCCCCCTAGGATTCTCACCCGCTCGCCCGGCTTGAATTCCTCGTCAGCTTCCTGTGTTATCGATACCAGAGAACCATTATCCAGTTTGACGGTTATTTCCAGTCCCTTTCTACCGGTAACCCCTTGTTCCATCGCTTGACCCACAAGACCGCCCCCGACTGCGCCGAGGACAGCGCCGATAGCGCCGAGCTTGCCGTGTGAAACGGTGCTGCCGCCGATACCGCCGGCGATACCGCCTGCCGCTGCCCCGATGCCGCTACGGGTGCCTTCGATCTTTACTTCCCGCACACTTTCCACGACGCCAGTGCGTACGCTCTGCTCCTGCCGGGCTTGACCGCGAGTGTAGTCGCTACCCGAGGATCCCCCCGCGCATCCCGTCAAAATGATGACAGGCGAGCATATCAGCATGATCGTAGTGAAATTCGTCCAATTCATAGCGCCCTCACTAAAGAATGCGGCTGCCGAAAATGTCAAAATATCGCTGGTCTATTTCGTCCCGGGTAAAACTGTGGTTCTGCCCCCCACGCTGGGCAATCTTGAGCGCGCCCATAAGGGATCCGAGCTGTCCTGCACTACGCCAATCCATCTCGTGAGTGATCCCGTATAGCATCCCTGCACGATAGGCATCGCCACACCCTGTCGGATCAATCAGTTTGCCGGCGTCGACCGCGGGGATTTCAACCCGTTGGCCGCTCGAATATACTACTGATCCTTCTGCGCCTTTTGTGACAATCAGGGCCCGCACAAGTTTCGCCATCGCTTCCAGCGTAAGCCCGGTACGTTCATGCAGCAATTGGCCCTCATAGTCATTAACAGCGATGTAATCCGCCTTGTGGATAAAATCCAGTAATTCCTCGCCATTAAACATCGGCAGCCCCTGGCCAGGGTCAAACATGAAGGGAATGCCCGCCTCATAAAACTCGCGCGCATGCTGCACCATGCCTTCTCGTCCATCCGGAGCAACGATACCAAGGGACACATCTTTCGCCTCGGAAACGTGGTTTTCGTGGGAGTGGTTCATTGCCCCCGGATGAAAGGCCGTAATCTGGTTATCAGCGAGATCGGTAGTTATGAATGCCTGGGCGGTAAAGGTACCCGATATCTGGCGTATGTAATTTTGAGCAAGGCCGAGATTCTTGAGGCGGCTCGCGTATGGTTGGTAGTCGTCTCCCACGGCGGCCATGATCAGCGGGTCGCCTCCGATCATCTGCAAATTATAAGCAATATTGCCGGCGCAGCCACCGAACTCCCGGCGCATATCCGGGACCAGAAAAGCGACGTTAAGAATATGAATCTTTTCCGGAAGAATGTGATTCTTGAAGTGATCCCTGAATACCATGATGGTATCGTAGGCGATCGAACCGCAAATCAGTGTATGCATGTATGTCGAGGATGGCGGGTAGAAGGATAATTTCCCATAGCCCTTGATCAGGGCTTAAGCTTGCTTCCAGACTAAATCCAATTCCCGTGCCGCCTTCACGTCGTCCAGCTTGCGCACCGGGGTCGTATGAGGCGCATTTTTTACCAGCTCTGGCTGATTATGCGCTTCTTCGAGGATTTCCTTCATGGATGCGACAAAAGCATCAAGCGTTTCCCTGGATTCGGTTTCGGCCGGTTCAATGAGCAGGCATTCCGGCACCAGAAGAGGAAAATAGGTAGTAGGGGCATGGTAGCCCTTATCCAGCAGCCGCTTTGCCAGGTTCATGGCGGTTATCCCCGTTTTTTCCTTCAAGTCCTTCAGCGTAACGATAAACTCGTGGCTGGCACGGCGGCTTGGATAGGCGATTTCAAATCCTGCCTTGCTCAGTTCCGCCATCAGGTAATTGGCGTTGAGGGCCGCGAACTCGGCCACGCGATGCATGCCCTCCGCCCCCAGCAGGCGTACGTAGACATAAGCTCGGAGCAGGACGCCGGCGTTGCCCATGTGCGCCGAAAGCCTGCCAATGGACTTTGGCATATCCTTTTCCGTCAACCAGCGATATTTCCCTTGTTCCGCCGCTACTATCGGCACCGGCATAAATGGCAATAAACGTTCGGCGACGCCTACCGGGGCAGAGCCCGGACCGCCGCCGCCATGGGGAGTTGAAAAAGTCTTGTGCAAGTTGATGTGTATGACATCGAAACCCATATCGCCAGGCTTCACCTTCCCCAGTATGGCGTTCAGGTTGGCGCCGTCGTAATATAGCAAACCGCCTGCCTGATGCACAATCTTGCTCATTTCGGCCACATTCTTTTCGAACACGCCGAGTGTCGAGGGATTGGTCAGCATTAATCCCGCCGTGCGGGGTCCGACCGCTGCCTTCAGGGCCTCCATGTCCACATCGCCTTCCTTGTCGGTGGCTATCTCCACTACCTTGTATCCGCACATCACCGCAGTCGCAGGGTTGGTGCCGTGAGCCGCATCAGGCACGATGATTTCGGTGCGCGGTGAGTCCCCGCGCGACTCGTGATATGCTTTTATCATCGCAATGCCAATCAACTCCCCCTGCGCTCCTGCCATCGGGGTGAGGCTGACTCCCGCCATACCCGTGACTTCCTTCAGTATTTCCTGCAGCTCGTACATGCATGCGAGAAAACCCTGACCGGTGCTCTCGGGCGACCGGGGGTGCCGCGCGAGAAACTGAGGCAGCATTGCCAGGGAATTGCATGCCCGGGGGTTGTACTTCATCGTGCAGGAGCCAAGCGGATAGAATTGCGTATCTATGGAAAAATTCTTTTGCGACAGGAGGGTGTAATGACGCACCGCATCCATCTCGGATACTTCCGGCAGCAAGGGCGGTACTTTACGCACCAGGTTCGCAGGAATGCCCGTCATTTCCGGGGGGGTCGACGGAGACTGGGAATAATTGCGGCGTCCGGGGCGGGAGTGTTCAAATATCAACATTTATGAAATCCGGGTCGTGCGGTAAGGTTAAAAAAAAGAAAAAACGTTTCCATGCTTCAAGTTCCCCGGCATTCTCTTCGCGTGGGACTTCATTCTCTTCGCGTGGGACTTGTTCACAGCTTTCCTTACTGCAAAGCAGCCAAAACGGCTTCATAGTCAGGCTCATCCTTGATTTCAGGCACGAGTTCGGCATGGATAATCCTGTCGTTTTCATCCAGTACCAGGACGGCGCGGGCGGTTATGCCGGCGAGAGGACCGTCGGTAATGGCAACGCCATAGTTTTTCATGAACTCGGCCCCTCGCATGGTCGAAAGTGTCACGACCTTGTCCAATCCTTCAATGTCGCAAAAGCGGCTCATGGCAAAGGGCAGGTCCGCGGCGATGATCAGCACAACCGTATTATCCATGTTACTGGCTTTCTCGTTGAACTTGCGGGTAGACGTCGCACAGACCGGAGTATCGAGACTGGGCACGATATTGAGCACTTTTTTCTTGCCGGCAAAATCGGCCAGCGTGACCTCCTTCAAATCCCGGTTGACCAGTGAGAACTCCGGCGCCTTGTCACCCACTTTCGGGAAGGCGCCTTCAACTTTGATGGGATTGCCGGCTAGAGTGACCATGCTATTCTCCTTAATTTACAGGTAATACGGTTTTTGGAGGGAAATGCGGTAACTTACTTTCCAGTTGCGAGGACCGTTCCGAGATGCTCGGTGTAATTTTCCAGGTCGGCCGAAGTTTTCGTCTCGGTCGCGCATACCAGCATTGCAATGCCGAGTTCCGGATAATAGTCGTCAAGGTTGAGCCCGCCGAGCAGCCGCCGGGTTTTAAGCGCGTTTAATACATCTTCGGTTGGTGCCGGCAGCGAAACCACTGCTTCGTGAAATACCGGCCCGTTAAAGACTCGTTTCACGCCCTCATGGGTTTCCAGCTTTTGCAGCAGGGCCAAGGCGTTTGCGTGGCACTGCGCGGCGATCCGGCGCAGGCCTTCCGGTCCTGTCAAGGCCATGTATATTGTCGCCGCAGTGACCATCAAGCCTTGATTGGTACAGATATTGGAGGTAGCCTTGGAACGGCGGATATGCTGTTCACGTGCTTGAAGCGTAAGCACAAAGCCGGGTTTGCCATCCTGATCGGTAGTGCGGCCAATAATGCGTCCCGGCATCTGACGCACGAGGGCCTGCTTGCAGGCCATGAAACCAAAATAGGGGCCGCCGCTCGAAAGGGGAATCCCCAGGGGTTGTCCCTCACCAACAGCGACATCCGCGCCTTTTGTCCCCCATTCGCCAGGAGGGACAAGGATTGCCAGTGCCATGGGGTTGACCACCGCGATAGCCAATGCGTTTCTGCTCTGCGCCCAATCGGTGAGTGCATCGACATCCTCGAGCACGCCAAAAAAATTGGGCTGGGGAATCACGAGTGCCGCGAAATCGTCTTTGGCAAACTCATCCAGAGCGTCGACCGGGGTTTGGCCTGACTGCTTGCAGTAGGGTACTTCAATTACATCAATGCCCTGATTCCGGACAATGGCGCGCACAACGCTACGATAGACAGGATGAACGGTTGCCGGAACCAGAATCCGGCGCGAGGACTTATGGGCGCGCACCGCCATCAACGCCGCTTCTGCGAGGGCAGATGCGCCGTCGTACATGCTGGCATTGGATACGTCCATTCCAGTCAGCGATGCCATCATGGTCTGATATTCATAAAGCAGTTGCAGCGTACCCTGGCTGGCTTCGGCCTGATACGGGGTATAGGAAGAATAAAACTCGCCGCGGGTGGTTATCTGCCATACCGCAGCGGGAATATGGTGTTCGTAAGCGCCCGCGCCAATGAAATTGAGGTAGCGTCCATCCACCTCGGCTCGTTCCAGCATCAACCGCGTGATGTCCATTTCACTCATGCCTGGCGGAACCTGTTTCAGGCCTGCGCTGATCAGGGCCGGAGGAATCTCATCGAATAGATCATCAATGGAATTTGCGCCAATGCTTGCTAGCATTGCCTGGATATCTTCGTCAGTGTGAGGAATGAACGGCATAGTTTGAGCAGAGAATCACAAAGTGAACGGTAAAGGGTGAAAAATGCAAGGCGGGTGATGGCGTCCTGGTTCCGGGGTTTACCCAGGCAGCGTCAATGGTCTTCACTCTCGCAAATATTTTTATAGCCCGCCGCGTCGAGCAGCGTACTGCATTCGTCGGCATTATCGGGCTTCAGCTTGAAAAGCCATCCTGAATAGGCATCCTGGTTGATCTTCTCGGGGGCCGACTCAAGCTCGGTGTTGACGGCTATTACCTCTCCGGCGACAGGCGCGTATACATCGGCTGCCGCCTTGACCGACTCGACGACAGCACACTCTTCTCCTTTCTTGAGTTTTCGCCCTATACTCGGGGTTTCCGCAAACACCATGTCGCCAAGCAGCTCTTGCGCGTGCTGGGTAATACCGACAGTCGCGGTCCCATCATCTTCAAGCCTTACCCATTCGTGGGATTTCGTGTACTTCAAGTTATCTGGAATACTCATGTTATTGCTCCGGAATTAATGAGGTTTGCTAGTCGATATCCACCAGTATCTTGCCATTACGCACGAACGGATATTTTACGGCCTTTGCACGCAACATCCTGTCTCGCACCGCTACCAGTACTTCATCCCCCGGAGAGACATTCAACGGCATGCGTGCCAGTGCAATGGATTTATTCAGTGTCGGAGAAAAGCCGCCGCTGGTGATCTCACCTTCGCCTTCATTCGAGTCGCCCTCCGCGGCAACCTTCTGATGACTGCGGAGTACCCCGCGGTCAATTAAAACCAGGCCGATCAGCTGGCGTATTACGGTCGTTTCCATGAGCGCCTTTTTTCCGATAAACTCACGTTCGCTTTTCAAGTCAACCGTCCAGCCCAACCCCGACTCCAGGGGGCTGGTGGTTTCATCCATGTCCTGACCATAAAGATTCATGCCTGCCTCAAGCCGTAACGTATCGCGTGCACCGAGCCCGGCAGGTGCTACGCCTGCGGCATAAAGAGCATTCCAGAACCCCGCCGCGTCCTCCGACGGCAGCATGATTTCAAAGCCGTCCTCGCCGGTGTAGCCGGTTCGGGCGATAAAATGCCTGCCGACCACCGTTGCCTGGAACAGCTTCAGGTTTTCCGTCTCAGCCCGAGATCCCGCAATGACTTGCCAAACCTTCGCACGGGCACGCGGTCCCTGAACTGCGATCATGGCCAGATCACGGCGCGGGGTCAGTTTAAGCTCAGGGGCGATCTCATCGCGTTTCGCCTGTATCCACGCCATATCCCTGTCGGCGGTGCCCGCATTGACAACCATCCGGAAATGCGATTCCGTCAAAAAATAAATGATGAGATCGTCCAGCACACCACCCTGAGGATTGAGCATGCAGGAATAGAGCGCTTTACCCGGCTGTGTCAGCTTATCCACGTTGTTTGCGATCAGTTGCCGCAAGAAATTCCGCGGGTTTGTACCCTCGATATCAACAGCAAGCATATGAGACACGTCAAACATTCCGGCATCAATACGTACCTTATGATGCTCATCAAGCTGGGAACCGTAGTGCAGAGGCATATCCCATCCGCCGAAATCGACCATTTTGGCCTTCATGTCGCGGTGGGTCTGATTAAGAGCGGTTGTTTTCACAGATCGATACCTCAAAAAAAGGGGTGAAGTCATGGCAAATGACCTCACCCCTCTGTCCCTTTTACCTGAGAGATTACGGAATGTCTCGTTCCGTGTGCCCCTTCGGTGGCCGAACTCTACGTCGGCACTCTCCAGATTGCCCTTTCGCAAGCAGTCTTCAAGGATCATATCAACCTGATCTGCACCTGAGCGATTCCGGGGGGTTGCGCCTTCGGTGGCGACAATGAACTGGCGCTCTCTTCCGCTTGGAAAAAATGGCAGAACTTGAACTATACTCCAGCAACCGGGGTCAAGACAAGGCATATAAGAGGCGCATAAGAAACGAAACCGGACCGGATGTAATGTAGGTGTTCCAGAATCGACAGGAGAGAACTCGCCTCGTCCATTCTGCGGCGGACAAGCCCGACGTTAGTTTGCTCATGCGCTTTCTTTCATGAACTCTGAATTAACAGCAGTTCATTCAGGCCGGCCACCTACTGGCACACCTCTTCGGCGGGCACGTGTTCCGAGGACCTGTCCAGGGCTTCCCCTAGGCAGGAAGGGGGGTGGCAGCGCAATAACACTGATACTGAAGCACGCACACACATGAGGGAATATGTATCTTAGCCACCCTGGCACGCCTCAACAGCCATCCAACCCTCCATCGGCAAACAGTGTTTTTTTCGAGGGTGCAAACCGCGGGGCGACAGTGGATGCGCTCATTTATGTACTCACGCATGGGGAGGGAGCAGAGGGCGTCATTAAAGTCACCGGTGATCAGGGTAACGGCAAAACCCTGCTTTGCCGGTTGTTGATGGAACGGTTACCAGCACGAATGGAAATCATTTATCTCGCCCAGCCGGATTCTTTGCGAGAAGAGCTTCTCCGTTCAATAGCGGAGAAATTGAATTCGAGCCCTGCGAGAAGCGGCGCGACCACGCCGCCCCCAACAAATACAAACGCGATAGACGAGCTGGAAAGTGCCCTGAGCGAGAAACGCATCGCGGGAAGGCGCATAGTGCTACTGATCGACGACGCCCATACTTTACCGGACGACGCGCTGGAGGCGTTGAGCGTGCTATACGATAGCCAATCCCGCCACCACAAGCTGTTGCAAATCATCCTCCTTGGTCAGGCCGGCCTGGATAGTAGACTGGCATTGCCGCGAATGCGCAAGTTGAGGGGGAACATTAGCCATAACTATATCCTGACACCGCTTACCGCTAAAGTAGTGAAAGAGTACCTGACCTGGCGCCTGCGTGCGGCGGGCAATCGTGGTCCCGATATCTTTACCCTTCCTGCGATAAAGCTGATCACTATGGCCTCGGGCGGTCTGATTCGCCAATTGGACATATTGGCTGATAAATCCGGCCTGGCCGCATCTGCCGCCGAAACGCGCGAAATACAGCCCATCCATGTCAAGGCGGCGGCGTTGGAGTCCGGAATTAAGCCTCGCTTCAGTTGGGCCAGCTGGAGGGATGCACAAGACCTGCCAAGCCCTCGTGTTGCGCGTGCGAGCGTCATCTTTTCTGTGACAGCTCTGCTAGTGTTAGCCGTGCTGGGTTGGGACGTTTTGCATACCCCGCCATCAGACGTGACTGCCACAACAGCCCCGCTCCCGATTGGAGCGGTTACATCCGCTCCAGCCGCGGTCCTCGTTCCTATCCCCACGACCTCCACGCCCGTAGCGACTATGAGTTCCATCGGTCCGCCTTCCGTTGCCGCTGTGATCCAGTCCGATCCGCCCGGCGAGACTACCGCAAGGATGCCGGCTTCCATACCGATCAACCCAGCTCCCGCAGCCGGTCAGGACAACCCCGCCAAAATTAATATTGCCGGTGTCAAATTGGCAGGATATGCGTTGCTGGAGCAGCGAGTTGCGGCTACTCAAAAAATCATGGGCATGACAAACGGCAGTTCGTTTACGGTTCAGCTATTTGCTACCGAAAATATCCAGCCTGATCGTATGGAACGGTTCCTGGTACGCGCCCGGAGTCTAATCGATCTATCCGATCTCTACGTCCATCCGGTGACTAACGGTAACCAGGCTAAATTCAGAGTCACGTATGGTATCTATTCCAGCCGCGATCAGGCGAATGCCGCAGTGCCGCGGCTTCCCGAAAGATATCGGACATCTTTCCAGCCCGAACCGTATACCTTGAGCGAGATACACTGACCGGCAAGGATCCCCTGAAGCTGCCAGTTTCGACGGTAAGGCATGACAGGACGACTAAATGCGAGATTCCTGAATAGCTTCTAAGGTTCCCGGACACGGAAACAGAAACCCGTGATGTTACAATGCAGCTGTTCCGTTAGATGTCATATTGATCCATGCCCGCGCCACGTCTCGCTACCGCTCTCAATAGCCCCACTCTCGATCTGGAGAGGTCCATCATTGATGGCGTATCCGTGATCGAGCATTGGCTGCGCAATGAATGGCAGAAGCATGCCGTGCCGTTTTACTGCTCGGTCGATTTGCGGAATAGCGGTTTCAAGCTGGCACCGGTGGATACCAACTTGTTTCCGGGCGGTTTCAACAATCTTAATCCGGAATTCATGCCGCTGTGCGTGCAGGCGATGATGACGGCGGTTGAGAAAATATGTGCCGGGGCCCGAAGCGTTCTGTTGATTCCCGAAAGCCACACCCGCAATATCTCCTACTTGCAAAACGTGGCTACGTTACAAGCTATCATGCGGCATGCCGGGCTCGACATTCGAATAGGTACCCTGCTCCCGCATATCACCGCCGCTGCCGAGGTTGATCTGCCTGACGGCGGCAAACTCACCCTGGAGCCGGTTCAGCGCAGGGGCAATCACCTGGTTGTTGACGGCTTCGACCCATGCGCCGTGCTTCTTAACAACGATCTCTCGAAAGGCATACCAGGCGTTCTGCAGGACCTGGAGCAGATCGTAATTCCTCCCCTTCGCGCAGGATGGGTGACCCGGCGCAAATCACAGCATTTTAACGCTTATGATGACGTGGCAAGACAATTCGCTCTCCTCATTGGCATCGACCCATGGCTCATCAATCCCTATTTTGCCGCATGCGGAAAAATAAATTTTCATGAGAAGAAGGGCGAAGATTGCGTTGCCAGTACCGTGGATGAAATTCTGAGCGACATCCGGGAAAAATATGCCGAGTATGGTGTCAAGGAAGACCCCTTTGTTATTGTCAAGGCCGACGCGGGCACCTATGGCATGGGTATCATGACGGTGAAGGATGGCGCGCAGGTTCGCGCGCTGAACCGCAAGCAGCGCAACAAGATGGCGGTGGTGAAAGAGGGCCTCCAGGTAACCGAAGTTATGGTTCAGGAAGGGGTATACACATTCGAAAGCATTAAGGATGCGGTGGCAGAGCCGGTAATCTACATGATCGACCGATACGTGGTGGGCGGGTTCTACCGGGTGCATACCGGGCGTGGTATCGATGAGAACCTGAATGCTCCGGGTATGGAGTTCGTGCCGCTCGCCTTTGAAGATACCTGCCTGTTGCCAGATCGTGATGCACGTCCGGGTTCTAGTGCCAACCGGTTCTATGCTTACGGCGTAATCGCCCGGCTCGCATTACTTGCTGCAGCGCAGGAACTGGAGAAGAGCAAGACCCGCACTAAAGCCAACGTCGCCTAGCGGACCAGGCTCAATCGTAAAAGAACATCCCGTTGGTCATTCCGTTCTTGTGCGCCGGTGATAACAATAACAACGAGGGGAGTCCACGCTCATGAAACTTGCTTTTATTCTCGACCGTCTCGATTCAATCAAAACGTATAAAGACTCGAGTTTTGCCATGATGCGTGAAGCCGTAACCCGCAGCCATGAACTTTTCGTTATGCAGCAAGGGGACATAATCTGGAGGGGGGACAAGACGATCGGGTTTGCGTGTTCGCTAGAGCTGATTAGCCAGGATGACGCCACCCGCTGGTATGCGGTCGATAAGCCGGAAGAGGTGCCGCTCGAGGAATTCGACGTGGTGCTGATGCGCAAGGACCCCCCCTTCGATATGGAGTACGTGTATAGCACCTATATGCTGGAACTGGCGGAAAACCGTGGCGCGCATATCGTCAATAGTCCCCGGGCGATTCGCGATCATAACGAAAAGCTTGCGATAGCGAAATTTTCCGAATATACCCCGCCCACACTGGTTACAAGGCAGGAACACCTAATTCGCGATTTTCTTGCCGAACATCGCGATATCGTACTCAAGCCGCTGGATGGCATGGGTGGTGCGAGCGTGTTTCGTCTTCACAGCGCCGATCACAACCTGGGTGTGATCATTGAAACGCTGACGCATTACGGCACGCGCACGGTTATGGCTCAGCGGTATATTCCTGAAATTGCCCATGGCGATAAACGCATCCTGCTGATAGCCGGTGAGCCGGTACCTTATACCCTCGCGCGCGTCCCCAGGCCTGGGGAATCGCGTGGCAATCTTAATGTCGGTGGTACCGGGATAGCGCAACCGCTCACCCCGCGCGACCGTGAAATTGCGGAAGCACTCGGTCCAGCGCTGGCGGCAGAGGGACTAATGCTGGTAGGGTTGGATGTGATTGGGGACTACCTCACAGAGATAAATGTAACCAGTCCTACCTGCATGCGGGAAATTATGGATCAGACAGGCTTCAACGCGGCAGCAATGATGATTGATGCGCTGGAAAAGAAGTTTAAGACAAATTTGCAATCTGACATAGGAAGCTGACAGCCGCCGCATGATTGGAATTTTGATTATCTGCCACGGCGATCTCGGCAATAGCCTTGTCCGTTGCGCTAACCACGTTATGGGCGTGAAGGCCCCATATCTGGTGGACCTGAGCATTACCATTCAGGACGACCCCGATGCCGCAACAGCAAGAGCGCGAGCACTGATCAATCATCTTGATAGGGGCGAGGGGGTGCTTATATTGTGCGATATCTGCGGTGCAACTCCCTGCAATATAGCAACCCGGCTGATCAGTCCAGGTAGAGTGGAGTGCCTTGCTGGCGTCAACCTGCCCATGCTTGTAAGAGCGCTTACGTACCGGGACGAATCGCTTCCGGCAGTCGCGGAGAAGGCGTTAATCGGGGCCAGGGATGGCGCCCTCCGTCTTTCTTGCGAGGCAGCAGAATGCAGTATAAAGAGGTAAAAATCGTGAACAAGCTGGGACTCCACGCACGTGCTTCCGCGAAGCTCACGCAATTGGCGTCCCGATATCGCAGCGAGGTATGGTTATCACGGAATGATCGGAAAGTTAATGCAAAGAGCATTATGGGGGTGATGATGCTGGCCGCGAGCCAGGGGGTTACCTTGGGCGTCGAGACAACCGGCGTCGATGAGAGTGAAGCGATGCAGGCAATCGTCAATCTGATCGGGGATTGTTTCGGAGAAAGTGAATGAGCTTTGCGCTGCACGGGGTGGGCGTATCCGGCGGCATAGCGATAGGGCGTGCTCATCTTGCTTCTCATGCCGCCCTCGAGGTGGCACATCATGTCGTGCCGGAGAACCAGGTCAGCAACGAAATACTTCGGCTCGACACGGCCATCACAGCGGTTCGTGAAGAGCTTGAGACACTGCATTCCTGCGTTGTCAGCGGCCCCGCCGCGGCTGAATATGGCGCGTTTCTTGATTTACATCAAATGATCCTGGACGACCCAACGCTTTCCGCTGCGGCAAAAACCTATATTGCGCAAAACCAGTGCAATGCCGAGTGGGCTATTACTCAACAGATGGATGTGTTAATGGCGCAATTTGAGGAGATTGAGGATTCTTATCTCCGCGAACGAAAAACTGACGTGATACAAGTGGTCGAGCGCGTTCTAAAAGTTTTGCTGGGACACCCGGGCTATATCCCGGCCCCGCCCAAACGTGATGGCGACAGCATTCTGGTTGCTCATGATTTGAGCCCTGCCGATGTAATTCAATACAAGCAGCAATCGTTTAACGCATTTCTGACTGACCTGGGCGGCCTGACGTCGCACACGGCAATAGTCGCGCGCAGTCTTAACATTCCATCCATTGTTGCGCTTCATCATGCTCGGCGGCTCATCCGTGACAATGACATTCTGATCATTGATGGTAGCCAGGGAGTGGCAATCGTCGATCCTGACGAACATGTGTTGTCAGAGTACCGGTTGCGCCATAGCCAGCTGGAACTGGAGAAGCAGAAGCTGAAGCGTATAAAAACCACCGTTGCGGCGACGCTCGATGGCACGACGGTCGAATTGCACGCCAATATCGAACTGCCTCCGGATGTCGAACAGGTAAAGGAGAACGGCGCGACAGGCATAGGCCTGTTTCGCAGCGAATTCCTGTTTCTCAATCGAGACAGCTTGCCTGACGAGGATGAGCAATTCGAGGCCTACCGCAACGTGGCGCGAAAAATGCGGGGCCTGCCGGTCACCATACGGACCTTCGATCTGGGAGCGGACAAGAACCTTGACCCCACAAAACGCGTTGCGTCCAATCCCGCATTGGGGCTGCGCGCCATTCGCCTGTGCCTGGCTGAACCGCAGATGTTCCATACTCAGTTGCGTGCGATTTTACGGGCTTCCCATTACGGTCAGATTCGTATTCTGGTGCCGATGCTTTCCAGCGTTTCGGAAATTACTCAGACGATGCACTTCATTGAAAATGCCAAGCAAAGTTTACGCGGCGAAAAAATTCCTTTCGATGAGAAAATACAAATCGGTGGCATGATAGAGATTCCCGCTGCGGCGCTATGTCTTGACGTTTTTATGCGCAAGCTGGATTTCTTGTCCATAGGTACGAACGATCTGATTCAGTATACGCTTGCCATAGACCGAGCCGACGATTCTGTAGCTTACCTCTATGATTCGCTACACCCGGCCGTGCTGCGACTCGTGGCGCACATCATACGAAGTGCCAACCGAACCGGAACACCCGTTGCGGTCTGCGGTGAGATTGCGGGAGATGTAATATTCACGCGGCTCCTGCTGGGTTTTGGGCTACGCTTGTTTTCCATGCACCCGGCACAGTTGCTGACGGTAAAGAGAGAAGTCTTGCGTAGTAACATGCCGAATATCATTCCTCTCGTCCAGAAAATACTGAAAGCCGATGACCCGGAGAAAATTCACGTGTTGTTGGCAAAGCTGAACAGCTAATATAGCGCTGGCACCTGGAATTTCGCCCCAGATTGGCATGGATTGGACGAATTGACCCAGTTGCGGTTTGAACATCGACACCGGCGTCTGCTCACAGATTGAGCTTGTGTTCGCAGTTGGGTTTTTGAAGGCGCGTTTGTCTATAATTTATGGTTCGTGTCTATTTGTTGGTTATGAGCCAGGAGCCTTCGCAACTATTAGCGTGAGATCTACCGGTTCGGCACTTGTTCTGCTGGCGTATGACAACACAAAAAACGTTTTCGCACTTTATTGCCCTTGAACAATCCTCCTGAACATGTTTTCACATTAATGCAAGATTCCGAGTCAACAGGCAACATCACTCCGCAAATCGCGCATTTCGACACACCTCTGCATTTAAAGAGCGGCGCCGTGCTCGACAACTACGAGTTGGTGTATGAAACGTACGGAGAACTTAACGCGGCCAGATCCAACGCCGTGCTGATTTGTCATGCCCTCTCAGGCAACCATCACGTTTCAGGTCATTATGCAGACGATCCGAAGAGCGTGGGCTGGTGGAATAATATGATCGGGGCCGGCAAATCCATCGATACACAAAGGTTTTTTGTGGTGGGGGTCAATAACCTGGGGGGATGCCACGGCTCGACCGGTCCTGCCAGTATTAACGCCAAGACAGGCAAGTGCTATGGCGCAGGTTTTCCGTTGGTAACGGTGGAAGACTGGGTACAGGCACAGGTTCGGCTAGCCGACCACCTTGGCATCGATCAGTTTGCCGCCGTGGGAGGCGGGAGTCTGGGCGGGATGCAGGCGCTGCAATGGACACTCGATTTTCCGGCAAGGGTGCGGCATGCGCTGGTGATTGCAGCCGCTGCCAGATTAACCGCGCAAAACATCGCTTTTAACGATGTCGCGCGCCAAGCCATCATCACAGACCCCGATTTCTACGGCGGAGATTACTATTCGCACGGCGTAGTGCCCCGCCGTGGCCTCAGGCTTGCCCGTATGCTGGGCCACATTACCTATTTATCGGACGACTCGATGGCTGCGAAATTCGGCCGGGAGTTGCGTAACGGGGCGCTTGCATTCGGTTACCACGTGGAGTTCGAAATAGAATCCTACCTGCGCTACCAAGGAGATAAATTTGCCGACCAGTTCGACGCTAATACCTACTTGCTAATGACCAAGGCGCTGGATTATTTTGACCCCGCATATCAGCACAACAATGACCTGAGTGCGGCATTTCGTGCCGCAAAGGCAAACTTCCTCGTGGTATCGTTTACCACCGACTGGCGTTTCTCCCCGGAGCGGTCGCGTGCAATTGTCAGAGCGCTGCTGGATAACGAATTGAACGTCAGTTATGCGGAAATTACGTCGAGTCACGGGCACGATTCCTTCCTGATGGAAGACCGCCATTACCACAAGCTGGTGCGGGCCTACATGGACAATATCGTTGTCTAAGGAAGCCCTGAACCGGTCCTCCGCGGAAGCGGGACGTGCCCGCCGGGTGTTCGTCAGCCGTGGTCGATACCTTTCCTTTCCTTTAAACCTGAAGGGCCGGTATTTGGCCGCTACCCATACGCCCGGTACGCTTGGGCCGACGTTCCTACGAAGCGGATTTTACGTTGTTTTCTGCCCGGTCGGCGTTCACACAATCGGGGGTCTGATCAAAAGTATCGGGGTTGGCCCTGCATTTCGCGAGCGTCTCGGCTCGTTCGGAAGCGTGTTTCTCATACCATTCCACGGACCGAATGTCCTGGGGGTCGCGGATTCCGCACGCCGTTAGCATCGATATCATTAGCATGCCCGATAGGACTGGAACAGCGGAAACGTTCATTTTCATCTTCATGATTTGAACTCTTAATAGAATGATACGGGTGTGAACCAATTTCCATTTTCGCCCCTGGACAACTCCAGGGCTAGAAGCTCAGGCCGATGGCCTGTTTCCGTGGTTTTGGCTATGTTCCCATTTTTTGTTGTGGCAACGGTGGAGTGGAACGTTAATAAACCTTTTTCTTCGCAAGCCACCAAGCCACAAATTTCTAGCGTGGCGCATGATTATTGCATCCCAAGGCACTTTGCTCTGTGCGCTACCCAACCCAACCTGTAAACAGCGTAGAGAAAACCACCTATTGATTCAGCCTCTCGTGGAGTTTGCGCAAGTCGCACCGGCTGGACTCATCCTGCCATCGCTTTCGCTCTCCATGTCTTGAACGCATGTCAGTCGCGCAGCGGACGTTTCCAGGGGACTATTCTCGCCTCCCGCCAGCTTGTGATGAGTTTATTCCCGGAAGGAATTTTGATAGCGTGTATACGACTATTCCCGATTATCGTACTGATCGCCACCGCTCTAGAATTTCCTTGTCCCATGTGGTTTCGCTTCTGCGGGGAATATTCTTTATACTGCGGTAGGCGGCCCCCTCGCAGGGTTTTTGTTTTTTGAAAGGGGGTTCAAATGGCTTCGCGTCTGGAGCCAGTCTGATATGTCCTGACCCCTTGCCTCACGCGGACCACGCAGTTGGTCCAAATTTGCCTTTAGACGCTAAAATAGTCGGATTTCGTTACTTCCCTTCCACGCTTACTTCCTTCACGTCTGGTTCCTGACTAAACCATGATGATGGCGAGCGACCAGGGCCTGTATAGTCAAGCACTATGTTTTTCACAACACGAATGAGTCCTCTGAATACTGAAGACGTGACGGACACTACCACTCCATCCATTGTATCTCAACCTGCCTCCAGGCCTGATTTTGCTGCGATCGCAGAGTGGGTCACGCCGCGCGCAAAAGTACTTGACCTTGGCTGTGGTGACGGATCATTGCTGTGTTTTTTGCGCGATGCGCGCAACATCCACGGCTATGGCGTGGAAATAGACGATGCTAATGTTCTGGCGTGTTTCAACAATGGGGTTAACGTTATTCAGAGCGATCTGGAATCAGGGCTGCAAAGTTTTGAGTCAGGGTCCTTTGATTACGTAGTTCTCTCGCAAACCCTGCAGGCGGTAAGGCACACCGAAGGAATAATCAGGGAGATGCTGCGGGTAAGCAAGGAAGGGATCGTTTCATTCCCGAATTTCGGCTACTGGAAAAACCGCCTCCAGGTTTTGACCGGTCACATGCCTGTTTCTGAAACATTGCCTTACCAGTGGTTTGACACGCCTAATATCCATAACTGTACGCTGGGCGATTTTGAAGAATTCTGCAGCCATCACGGTGCCCGTATCCTCGAGCGCAGGGTGATGAACGGCGGCCGTCAGATCGAATTCATGCCTAACCTTTTGGGAATGCTGGCTTTTTACCGTTTTGAACAGCAGAGGTAGTATCATTTCCTGGGCGCCAGAGAATCGACAGTTTCAAATTTGGCGCGTCCTGCCAGCCATACCAGCAACAGAACCGGAAGGCCAAGCAAGGCGGTGCCGGTAAAAAAGCTGGCATACCCGTAAGCATCCACGAAGTCGCCGCTGAACCCGGCGATAAATTTTGGCAGCAGCAGCATGACCGAACTGAATAGCGCGTACTGTGTGGCAGAGTAGGCCGAATTGGTCAGGCCGGATAGATAGGCTATAAAAGCGGATGAAGCGATGCCGGCCGAAAGGTTATCCGCAGAGATGGTGAATATCAGCCCGGTCAGGTCGTGCCCGCGTCCGGTCAGCCATACGAATAGCAGGTTGGTCGCGGCTGACAACACCGCCCCGAGGAAAAGAGTGCGCATGATGCCGATTTTTGCCGTCAGCACCCCGCCTATGGCTGCGCCGGCGATAGTCATGATGACTCCATAAACCTTGGAAACTGTCGCCACCTCGGCCTTGGTGTATCCCATGTCGACATAAAACGGGTTGCTCATTACCCCCATTACCACGTCGGAGATGCGGTATATGGAGATGAGTGCCAGAATCAGCAAAGCCTGCCTGCCGTGTCGGACGATAAAGTCGCGGAAGGGCGCGACTATTGCTCCATAAAGCCAGGCTAGCAGTTGCGTGAGCCGAGCGTCCAGATTCCATTTCGCCAGGGCTTTCCGGGCATGAGCTTCATTATCCGAGATGAGGTGAGTAACGGGAACATCCGGCTCTCTTATGATGAGGGTGGTAACAATCCCGACCCCCATGCAGGCGGCCATGGCAAGATAGGCGGTTCTCCAGGGAGCGTAGTCGTACGTCGTCGCCGAGGGGTCCACCGCCGCTGCTATCCACAGCGCTCCAGCAGAAGCCAGAATCATCGCTATACGGTAACCCGCCTGGTATGTCGCAGCCATGGCTCCCTGTAGCCTCAGGGCTACGGCCTCGATTCGATACGCATCCAGTGCGATATCCTGAGTGGCCGAAGCGAAAGCGACAGCCAGGGCAAAAAAAACCATATACGTCAGATTTTCCAGGGGATCGGTGCTGGCCATCCCGACGAGTGCGAGAGCAATAACCGTCTGCGACAGCAAAAGCCACGCACGCCGCCGCCCAAGTAATCGAGTCAGGACTGGTAACGACAGGCGGTCGACCAGAGGGGACCACATCCATTTGAAGCCATAAGCCAGCCCTATCCAGCTCAAGTGACCGATAGTGGAACGATCGATTCCGGCCTCTCGCAACCAGAATGAAAGCGTGCCCATTATTAATAATAAAGGCAACCCAGCGGAGAATCCTAGTGACAGCATCCCTAACACCCTGGGGTGGGTGTAAATGCGAAAGGCATGCAACCAGCTGGACAGGACAGCCAACATTTACCTTAACGCCGTTATTTTGGCGGCAGGTATTCTTCCTGGCACGGTGAGGGAATATGGCCTGCAGGATCGCTGTGTAATTCTATGAGCAGGAGATGATGTGCGTTTTATTCCCCAGGATGCCAACGTAGCAACCTCCTGCACGGGTTTTCCCATAAATTTCACAATTTCGTTGCCAATCATACCTCTAAGTGCACGGACTGGGATCGAGATTGTAGTCGTAGTCGTAGTCGATAATAAGCGGTGCATGGTCTGAGAAACGTTCCGTTTTGTAAATCGAAACCCCGGTAGCCTTGCTCGCGATTTTGGGGGTAGCGATTTGGTAATCAATGCGCCAGCCAACATTTTTTGCCCACGCTTGTCCCCGATTCGACCACCACGTGTATTGGTTCGGCTCCTGATTGATCCGGCGGAATACATCGACAAAACCCAGATCCTCGAAAACTCCGGTAAGCCAGTTACGCTCCTCGGGCAGGAAGCCAGAATTTTTTTGATTGGAGCGCCAGTTTTTTAGATCGATTTCCTTGTGCGCGATGTTCCAGTCTCCGCACAAGATGATTTCACGGCCGCAATCTGCCAGCCTTCTCAGCATGGGAAAAAAGCGTTCGAGAAAAAAAAACTTTGCCGCCTGGCGATGCGGCCCGCTAGAACCGGAAGGAAAGTAAATCGATATCACGGTCAAAGGCCCGAAGTCAACACGCAGATAGCGCCCTTCCGCATCGATTTCGGGAACATCAATACCCTCAACGACATTGTCCGCCTTGTGCCGGCTATAGACGCCCACCCCGCTGTACCCTTTCTTTTCGGCACAGTGGAAATAGCCGTGGTAGCCGTCCGGCGATGCGATTTCGCGAGTGATGTCTCCAACCTGTGCCTTCAACTCCTGCACGCATACAATATCCGCCCCCTGCATCGGTAACCATTCCAGGAACCCTTTGTTTGCGGCAGAACGCACGCCATTCAGGTTAAGCGTTATAATCCGCACGTCTTTTTCCCCTGGTTATCATGGCAATGTCCGATTTCAGGCAGGAGTTCATCGATTTCGCCATAAGCCGCGACGCGCTGTGTTTCGGTGAATTCAAAACCAAGGCGGGGCGGATGTCCCCCTATTTTTTTAATGCCGGACGGTTTAATGACGGTGACTCCCTCAGGAAACTCGGGCAATTTTACGCCAAAGCCATTCTTGCCGCCCGTCTTCCGCTCGATATGTTATTTGGTCCAGCCTATAAAGGCATACCCTTGGTCAGTACCGTCGCCATTGCTTTGGCGGAAATTGGCTATAATTATGCTTTCTGCTTCAATCGCAAAGAAGTAAAGGACCATGGCGAGGGTGGCAACCTTGTTGGCGCGCGGTTGGCGGGTCGGGTGCTGATTGTGGACGATGTAATTTCCGCTGGTGTCTCAGTAGATGAATCGATTAGCTACATTCATACCTCAGGCGCTGCGCCAAGCGGAGTCATCATCGCCCTCGACCGGATGGAACGGGGTAGTGGCGGGCTTTCAGCGCTACAGGAAGTTCGCAATGCTCATAAAATCCCGGCTATAAGCATTATTGGCCTGGACGATATCGTAAAATACCTGCGTAGCAGGATGGATCTGGCGTGCAATCTGCCCGCGATGGAAACCTATCGTGCTCTTTATGGCGCTGATTGATCCGGGGATCGCAAATGATGAGCGTACGCTCCAGTCTGTCTGCAGGCAGATGCTTTTTGTCGCGTTGGGGACGAAAATGTTGTGGTGCGGGTTATGGTATTCGGCGCGTTTCCGCTGACCCTGCCGCGGGCAGGTTGAGTTCTCCTTCAGCTTCGAAGCGCTGCCCCCTGCCGAGGCCCGGGCCGCCGAGCAGGCCGCGCAGCCTGTAATCAGCTTTAGGCTTTGTAAGGTCGCCTCTGGCTAGTTCGAATGCCTGGTGCAGAATTGCCGTAGCGGGTACCGACACTGGCACGGTGATTACTGTTTCCCCAAAGCGCGGGACGGTACCGCGCTTATCGCTCACTCCACTCGCGAAGGTCTTGCCGCGTACATCCAGATCAACTGCGATCCCGTCGTAATCAAATGGCGTGCTGGTATGATTCTGTACCCTGAGCTGCACTGCGAAGCGTGCTTCCATGCCTTTTCCTTCCAATGGCTCGATTCCGGCTAGGGTGATTCGGAGCGGATCATGCTGTTGCAACACCGCGCATCCCGAAAGGATGAAAATAAGAGCAGAGACTAGTGATATGCCTGTGTTCATCGGTTTGCCAATTCGTGAATAGCAAATCATACTCGGATATTGGAGTAATGGAGTGTCTGCGCTTGCTTTCTGTTATATGGCGTGCATCCATGTGGGATTTGCCTCTTTCCTTCAAATTGGGATATTATCCGTGTTGAAGCTGGCTAGACAATCGCCGCTTGCCTTCGGCATTGAACGGCAAGGGGAGGAAAGTCCGGGCTCCACAGAGCAGGATGCCGGTTAACGGCCGGCCGCCGCGAGGTGAGGAATAGGGCCACAGAGACGAGCGTATTAAGTTACGGTGAAACGCGGTAACCTCCATCCGGAGCAAGACCAAATAGGCAGGCGTTGATGCTGCTCGCTGAGCCTGCGGGTAGGTCGCTTGAGCGTGCGGGTGACCGTGCGCCTAGAGGAATGATTGTCCATGACAGAACCCGGCTTATCGGCCAGCTTCTTTTTAACTCTTTTTCCACAACCATAGTTACCCGTAGCTACCCGTAATTATCACCCCCCAAGAAAAAGCGGCTTCAACTTTCGTTGAAGCCGCCAGTATTATTGAAGCCCGGGGTTGTTCTAGTGATCCATGGCCGGAGCTGAATCCGGGTTGGGTTTCTTGAGCTGCTCCATGAGATCGTTGTCCCATTCGCCCTCGACGTTCATGTGTGCAGCCGCGCCCAGCAATACCGCCTCGATCAGGTTATGGCTGAGGTAGACGTATAAGCCGGGCTGCTTGAACTCGTACAAGGCCGCTACCGCTGCGCCACCGGGAACAAACCAGGTTTCCTGGTTGGTGATCGGAGTATCGGCAAAGGAGCCGCCCTGCCACACCAGGTCGCCATGGCCGCCGATCAGGTGAGGACGTGAATCGCGATTGGCCTGGGAATGGATGAACAGCACCTTCTCGCCCACGTTGGCCTTGAGTGCGTTATCCCCGGTCAGGGCACCTGCTGCGCCATTGAAGACGACATGGGTCGGGACAAGCCCCTTGGACAGTTCGAGCATCTCATGCATGCCTTCGGCAGGCGAACCATAGGTCTTGTACTTGCCATCCTTATCCTTGGGGATATAGTAATCCTGCTCGCCGATGTAGTAGGCGCGGTCATAGGTTATGGACTTGCCCTTGGCATCCTTCAGGCCGTCGCGCGGCAATACCATGATGGCGCCGTTCATGCCGGACAAGACGTGAAACGGAATCATGGTGCCCCCAGGGGCGCAGTGATAGACAAATACCCCAGGCTTGGTGGCCTTCCAGCGCACCACCACATCTTCGCCAGGGGCAACCAGGGTCAAGCCGGCAGAGCCCAGTTGGCCGGTGGCGGCGTGGAAGTCAACATTGTGCGACATGGAGCTTTCCTTCGGGTTGACCAGTGTCAGCTCGACATAGTCATCCTGATGCACGACGATCAGCGGCCCGGGAACCGTGCCGTTGAAAGTCAGGGCCCATACCTTTGTCCCGTCAGGGGCAATGTCCACTAGCTTCTCTATCGTTTCCATGCGGATCTTCACTACCTTCGGACCACCCTTGGCCACCTGGTCGTGCTTCGGCACGAAAGGCGGAGCCACCAGCTCCTGGGTCACCACCGGTAATTTGGAAATGTCTTTTGACGTCAACTTGTCTAAAATACCCGCGCTGGCCATCGGGACAGCGCTCATGCACAGCACTCCCAGTCCGACGACCCCTTGAACAACTTTGTTCATGTTTCCCTCCCTATATGTTTATCACTGCGCATCCTGTGCGCCATTTTCACCTGCCATGCGTCCAGTGCTGACATCATCCCACCCTTTTCTGAAGAGCATCTCTAAGAATTCAAGGAACCCGACCGCGCCCGCCCCCCCGTCACTGCACGGCAAGCGCCGCCCGCCGGCTGGAGGGCGGCCGGTTGCAGCGGGCTCCAACCGGCAGCGCCCGGCAGGGCGCAGAAGTGAAATTTCGGGGGCTTGGGGAAGAAAAACATTTTCCGGGAGCAACATAGCGGCAAATTGGAATTCTTAGAGATGCCCTAAAGAGCGAAGGCCCGGCAACTATACAGCTTTACAATTTGTGTGTCCATGCAGTCCTCATCAAGAAATGGGGTGTGCTGGACACAAACGGAAAAGATATTCGAAACCTCATCATTGGTTTTCGTTTAAGGCGTGCTTTCAAGCTGTTGTAGACTCTTTGGGTAGTTCGCGTGTCAAGGGTGGACTGAAGAACTCTGTTTTTATTCTCGACTGGTTTGTTATACAATCCGCGATTGTTCAAGCCAAAGTTGAGCGTAAGATTAATAGAAACCGGAGATATCATGAATAGAATTGTCGAGCGGGTTGTAAGATTGGCAGGGGCAATGTTGCTGGCAACGGCGGCTCTACCCGTCCATGCGCAACTGATGCTCGCTCATGAAGGTCATCATTCGGGAGACTGCGCCATAAAAACGGGAGCGTTTCCTGTGGCCTTCAGCGCTTACGAAAAACCCAAGGGTCAGCTTCCGCCGACTCATGCATATTGCGATCATGTTCCAAATACGGGCGAGTTGATTATCACGGTTGATTTGACGGATCCGAAGTCTCGCGAGATCCCTATAGCGGCGCGTTTGGTGATGGAGGGGCATGGAGAAGGCGGGCACGAGATTTTGTCTTTGCCACCAAAGGAATACCCCTCGGGCAGTATTACAATTGCTGCGAATCTCGATGATCTGGGTCAGTATGTTTTGCTATTGGAAACCGAGAAGGCTGGCAAAATGACCACAGCCGTGCGTATTCCGATACGTGTAGGGGGCGGCGGAGGTCATGGTGGGCATGGTTCCGGATTAGGTGTCGCGGAGATCGCCTTATTGGTGGGTGCTGCCGGTATCGGGGCTTTCTTCTGGTTACGCCGCCGTCCGACCGTAAAGGCATCCTGAGCTCCCCCTACGATCCCGAGTGCGACAAGTGGTTCCCCGGGGTGTTGTATGTCTTTAGCAGAGCGTTATGTTGATGAGGATCCCATCGAAGCAGGGTGTTTGGAATAAAGCTCGGAGGTGATAAAAATTAGAGGACTTAGAGTAGAGGACTTAGAGGACCCAGGGAGGGCCCATTCCTGGAGCTGTTCCAATCCGTACTGGCTAACAACTAGCTTTTCCGCAGCTTCCCCCTACGTATTTTTCTGACTCTTCAATAATGGGCTCCGGCATGTTACCGCCGGTCTGATCCGGCTTTTTGAGCGTAACTATGCTTGATCGGGTCGGGTGATTTTCGAGGACAAAGAGGATAAGGAGGGGAGGCAACTGCAACAGGCGGTGCCGAATTTGCGGGCTGATTATTATTGGAATAAAGTTTTACGCAACGCGCCAAATGCTTCGCCGACGTAAGCCATTTGTTCAACGCTATGGGCCGCGCTGACACTGCAACGTACCAGCGACTTCCCTTCAGGAGCCGCTGGCGGTAATATCAAATTCACGTAGATACCTTTTTCAAGCAGACCTTTCCAGAGCGCAAGTGCTTGTTGAGGCGTATCAAGTATGGCGGCGATAATAGGGCTGGGCTCCGGGCCCAGTTGATAGCCGAGTTCCTGGAGCCGCGAATAGAGTTGTCGGGCATTCTCCCATAGTTGCCGCCTCAATTCCGTACCATCGCGCAATAATTTGAGTGCTGCCCGCGTTGATGCAATGGTAGCGGGGGTCGGCGACGCCGTGAATATATACGGCCGGCTGACGAACCTTAATTGGTCAAGTTGCGCGTGATTGCTTACGCAAAAGCCTCCGATACTGCCGAGACTTTTGCTGAAAGTGCCGGTGATAAAATCAATTTGGCCAACTAGTCCTTTTTCTTCGACCAGCCCCTGACCTGTCTTGCCTAGTACGCCAAGTGAATGTGCCTCATCCAGAAGGAGTGTGCTGTCGTAGGCATTTTTTATTTTTACAATCTCCGCCAGTGGTGCCCGGTCGCCCAGCATGCTGTAGATGCCCTCGACAATGATCAGCGTAGAGCGCGATCGATCACCCAAGCGGTGAAGGCGCTTCTCCAGGTCTGAAATGTCATTGTGGCGAAACCGGATGATTTCGGCGCCACTCAAACGGCACCCGTCGTAGATACTTGCATGAGAGTCGCCATCAATAACGATGACATCGCCGACCCCTGCCAAGCCCGAAATCGTGGCTAGATTGGCCTGATAACCTGTCGTAAAGACGATGCAGGATTGGCTGTGGTAAAACTCGGCGAATTCGCGTTCAAGGGCACGGTGACCGATATAGCTGCCGTTTGCCATGCGAGACCCGGTAGTACCCGTGCCCTCGCTATCGATCGCGTTATGTGCTGCTTTCAGACATTCCGGCGCAAAGGTAAGTCCCAGGTAATTGTTGGTACCCAGGAATAATATGCGGCGCCCATCGATTTTCGCCTCCGTGGAAGAATAAATTTCTTCTATCGGGGTACCAAAAACTTCGATACCTGCGGGCAATAGGGCTTTTCGTGCCGCAGCTACAGCATCAAGTTTATCCAGCAAACGCATTACTTGGGGGATTTTATCTGGTGAATCAAATTTGCAAGCTCATGAACAGTCTGAACGTCTGCAAGAGCGTTAAGTGGAACAGAAATGTCAAACTCATCCTCCAGTTCCATTATGAGGTTTAATAACTTGACGGAGTCGATGGCAAGCTGGTTAATAAGGTCTGTTTGGGGCGTAATTTCCACATCGGGGTCGCAAAATTTTCTGAGATGCATGCAAAGTGCGTGCAGGATGTCGTTGTAATCGCTCGCCATGGCTGACTCTGAAATCATTAAACCGGAATTATATCGCTTGGGGTAAGGCTTCACGCAACCGGATACGAGGTTGCCAATCCGGAAGCGCCTTGGTTAGGGGAATGATGTCGCATACCCAGTCCGGATGTTGCAGTTCCCGGACTTTGCCTGGAGTGAGCATCGGCGCGTATCGTAGCACGCGGGCCGCCCATAAATTAACAGTTGCAACCAGCGAAACGACGGGTGCAGGCAGAAAGATGCAGCGAACCGGGCGCTGCCAGACATCTTGGGCGATCGCTGCGACGGATTTGCTGTCATAACCTCCAGGCATTCCGTCATCAAGCTCATAGGTGCCAAGCACGGGAACCTTGGTGGAAAGCCAGCACATCACAGCAGCTACCAAATCACTCACGTGCAATAAACCAAAGCGCATCGCGGGTTTTCCCACCATTGGCAATACACCGCGCCGGGTCGCTCTAAAGAGCGGGCTCATTTCCTTATCTCCCGGACCATATACGGCAGTCGGGCGGAAAATCGCGCACGGCATCAAATTCGAGTAGTCACTCAGCAACTGCTCAGCCATGCGTTTGCTCGTTGCATACCAGGAAAGCTCCGGCTTTCTGGCGGCTAAGGAAGATATAAGGAGAAAGCGGGGCGGGACGGCTTGCTGAGCCAAAACACGCAAAAGATTGCCGGTACCTTGAACGTTGGTATGAACGAAGTCCTCAAGAGAACTTCCCCGGACCTGGCCAGCACAATGCACAACAGCAATAACATCTTTGACGAGGCTCCGCAATGCATCGAAATTATCCAAATCACCTTCGATCCATTGCGTGAATTCATCATCTGCCCGCCGGCGCCTAGTCAAGGCCCTGACCTTCCATCCTTCCCTGATCAGGGCCTGTAAAAGCGCATGACCAATAAAGCCGGTGGCACCGGTCACTGCCACCAAGGACTGTGGCATCTCTGGCTATTTGTCCCCGGATTCGGCTGATAGCGGGTCTGTCAGATTTGTTCGCTGCATGAAACCTTGACGTGCCGCGAAACGCGAAAGCTTGCCGGACGAGGTCCGGGGTAAAGTATGCGGGGGCACCAGTTCAACCAGACAATTAACCCCGAATGCCATATACACGAGTCGTTGCAACCGGCTGGTAAGAGATTGCCGGTCTGTTATTGATGTTAACCGGCACTCAATGACCAGAACAATCGTTGTGGCGTCATTAGCGTCGGTTATTCCAAAGGCGGAAACTTCCCGGGTTCTCACCTCTGGTTGCTGTTCGGCAAGTTCCTCTATATCCTGAGCGCGGATATTACGCCCATTTACGATAATAACATCTGTGCGGCGGCCGGAAACATAGAGGTTACCTTCAAAAACGAAACCCAGATCACCAGTGTCGAGCCAATTTCCGGGTTGTAACGTCTTCTGGGTATCCTCCGGATTATTGAAGTAGCCGGTCATGATGCTGCTGCCTCGCACCAGTACACTGCCTACTCTCAGGTCCGGCAGTTCCAGACCGCTGTCATCAACCACTTTAACCGTATGCCCCGGCAGTGGACGGCCACAATTTACAAATTCGCTATACTTCCTGCCTTCTGCTTGTAACCGGATCGCCATCTTCCTGTCCACCAGGGTTCCCGCATCAACGCGCAGACTCTGAAAGCCTTGGCCTACCTGAGAAAAAGTTACAGCAAGCGTTGATTCGGCCAACCCATAGCAAGGGAGAAAGGCGCTCGCATTAAATCCCGCAGGCCCAAATTTTTCGGCAAAATTTCTCAACGTATCTGGCCGGATCATCTCCGCCCCGACTCCTGCCGCGCGCCAACTGCTAAGGTCAAGGTCTTCCAGGTCCGAATCACGAACCCGCAGGGTACAAAGTTTGAGTCCGAATGGTTGGCTAAACGCAACAGTGGCACGATTTCGGGCAATCAAACGCAGCCATTGCAGGGGTCTGATGGCAAAATCACGGGTAGCCAGATAGTCAACGGAGACTTGTGCCACCATTGGTGCCATCACCATGCCGACCAATCCCATATCGTGATAAAACGGAAGCCAGGACGCACACCGATCACTAGGATTTATTTCCAGCCCATGCCGGACAATTCCCTGGAGATTACTCATTAGCGCGCGTTCGGTTATGATCACGCCACGCGGAGTACGAGTGCTACCCGACGTGAATTGCAGGTAGGCGATTTCGTCAGGATGATTTGATGGCAGAGCGACGTCCGCAAGAGAGCGATCTCCAAGCTGCTCCGGCGTGCCGACCCAGCGTAATTTCCTCGATCCCTCGGCAGCTTCTCGCAGAAAGCCAACATAATCCAAGTTAGCTACGGCAGCGCTTGCCTGGCCAGCTTCGAGCATCCCGCGAAGCTGTTGAACGTATACGGCGTGACTTCCCAGATTCACTGGCACAGGCATCGCATAAGGAATCAAACCTGCATAACGGCATGCAAAAAACAATTCCACAAACTCCGGAGTCGTGTCGGCAATGATAGCGACGCGATCACCGCGGACCAACCCAAGACCCGCGAGGCGTTGTGCCGAAATGCACGCGTTTTGCCTTAGCGCCTGATAAGAAAGGACCGAACGCAGATTGCCTCTTGCATCGTAAAAATTATACCCTGCGGTTCCTGACGCCGCATATTCCAGCGCAGCGGTCAAGGTTTCGAAGTCGGCCAATCTTTGGGCCTGAGTGTTATACGTAGGTGTCGGGGTTATTGTTGTGGCCGATTCGCTCGATAGCCGGCCATCAAACGCTTGCGTCAGCGGGGCGTTCAACTTCGCTACTGTTAAACTCAAAGTTTTCCCCTCCGAATTAATGGAACTAGTCATCTTTTTATAATGTAAAGAATTTCGGTCGGACACACATCAAACCTCTGGTTGCAATATCTCTCGCCGCGAGCCTACAACTATCACCAATTCGATATGCTGCAAACGCAATCTCGTGACATATATATATTTCCCAAGTCACGGCATATAGCTACGTTTCAAACGAAAAAAATGACGTTCGGATAAATCGTGGGTCTTGCCTGAGGGTTGCAGGAACGAAGGCTCCATTCTGTACGAGTTATCAGCCAAGATAAAGAGATTTTGGAGAATGCAAGGGAAATGTGTGGTATTTTTGCAACAGTTGATTTGAGGTATCGCGCACCCCGAAAATGGTTGGTGGCGCAAGGTAAAAAGGTGGCTGGCTATCAGTCGCCGACTCCCCTGGCCTTCTCTGGCCCGGTCGCGTTTTAGTTTTGGACGGCAGGCGGATTACGATGCGATGTTCAGGGCTTCCTTAGAGAAATTCCGTATGTATGAGTGCATGGAGGCGCGTCGGTGCAAGGCGACAAGGCGTACGATAGATCGCGGTCAGGGGCTTTTACAATGCGAAGCTGCAATTTCAATACGATAAGCCCTGTTCTCTTCCCTCGCGCCGCCCCCCGGCCATCGGGAGGTCCTCACGCTCCGACCCATGCCTTCGCGTCAGCATAATCATTGAACACTCGGATGTCAGCATCAACGAAAAGATTAGAGACCCAGGCACCCCAGGCCTGCCACTGGTTGTGCGTAATTATCGCGATCCGGCCAAACTCATTGCCGTGGTCCCGGATGAACTTGATATCTTCCCATGCGACATCTACTGTGTAGTCCAGCATGTCACGCCAGTCAAACAGCACATTAACTTTGCTGTCGAAGCGGGACTTGTAGAGCACCTGCTCCTCGAACTCCCTGAAGTCGGCCAGGGTAAATTCACCAAAAACAGCAACGCTGATCCAATTGTCGGTTTCCTGAATCGTGATCATGGCTAATCTCGGGGGGAGGGTGCACACACAAAGCTACATGGTTACAAGACGGGGCTCGATTTCGCGCCGCAGAAATTTGTGGAAGTGTACCATGCCATCTTCCATGGGCGACTGATATGGGCCGGTTTCGTTTAAACCCTGTTCATATAGCGCCCGGCGTCCGGCCGTCATCAGCTTGCAAATTTCATCATCTTCTAATGCTGTTTCGCGGTAGGCAGCCTGTTCCGCCTCCACAAATTCGCGTTCAAACAAAGCTATTTCCTCCGGGTAATAGAACTCGACCACATTAGTGCACTGCTCTACGCCAGTAGGGTGTAGCGTACTGATGATCAGTACATGGGGATACCACTCGAGCATGATGTTCGGATAGTAGAGCATCCAGATCGCGCCATGCCTTGGCAATTGTCCTGCCGTCTGGCACATCAACTGCTCGTGCCACTTTGCGTAAACGGATGTGCCAGGACGCGTGAGCCCATTATTTAAACCCACGGCTTGTACGTTGCACCACTCGCCAAATTCCCACTGCAAATCCGCGGTATTGACGAAATTACTCAAGCCCGGATGGAATGATTCGACATGATAATCTTCCAGGTACACTTCGATAAACGTTTTCCAGTTGCATTCATATTTATCTATCTGTATCCGTTCCAGCACATGTCCGGAAAAGTCGAACTCGTTGAGGATGCTCAAGTGCGCCAAATCCCGGGCGACATTTCGCTTGCCCGCTAACAAAAGTCCGTTCCAATTCTGCAAAGGCGTATTGGCGAGATTGAGGCAGGGATTTTCGGGGAAGTGGGGTGCGCCTAACAGCGTTCCAGCCAGGTCGTAAGTCCACCGGTGCAACGGGCAAACAATATTTCGCGTATTGCCGCGTCCTTTGAGCAGCAGAGACTGCCGATGGCGGCAGACGTTTGACAATAGCTCGATACCGCCCTCATTTCGCACCAGTGCCTTGGCATTACCCATCCATTCCGGCACGTAATAATCGCCGATGTTCGGCAACATTATCTCATGTCCCACGTAGCCAGGCCCCTGCTCGAATAAGACGCGCTTTTCCAGATCAAGAATATAGGGATCGAGGTACCACTCCACCGGCAGTTGAGTGGGCGCTAGCTGTGCAACATCAACAAAATTGGGCATATTGAGCACTTTATAACTTTAGAGGAGTAAAAAGGGCGGTCAGCGTGCGAAAAGCAGCAGTAAATGAAATAAGCTAAACGGAACACCATACTCGTGCCCCCTTGAAAGCTTATAATCCCGACTAAGAGCCCCTGATGAGGGGAAAGTTTCGTGGATTTGATTGACCTATACCTACTTGTTGCGTTATTTTTGCAGTTTCCCGCCAAAAGATGCATCCCGTAACCCTATGCTTATCATGACAAACCCAGCCGAGCCCGTCAAATTTTCACCGCCGGAAAGCTTTGAAGCCGCATTGGCAGAACTGGAAAGCATCGTAGTAACGATGGAAGCGGGACAGTTGCCACTCGAAGATTCGCTCGAAGCGCACAAACGCGGCATGGAGTTGTTACAATATTGCCAATCCAAACTGCAGGATGTGCAACAGCAGGTGCATCTGCTCGAAGCCGATACATTAAAAAATTTCTCCCCCTCCGGTATCGATGACCGCTGATTTCCAGGATTGGGCGAGAAGTCGTCAGGAACGCATAGAAACCTACCTGGAGACCCTGCTCCCGCCGTCCAACGTGGCTCCCGAGCGCCTGCACGATGCTATGCGTTACACCGTTCTTGGTGGGGGAAAGCGGGTGCGTCCCTTACTTGCCTTTGCCGCGGGAGAACTGAGCGAGGCGAATGAAGACAGGTTAACGATTGCGGCTGCCGCGGTAGAATTGATACATGCCTATTCGCTGGTGCATGATGATCTGCCGTGCATGGATAACGATGTCTTGAGGCGGGGCAAACCTACTTGCCATATTGAATACGGTGAAGCCATTGCCTTGCTCGCGGGTGACAGTTTACAAAGCTTGGCTTTTCAATTACTGGCGGAATACTCTCTGGCCGATACCTCGCAGACCCAGCTGGAAATGATCAAACGGCTGGCACAAGCGTCAGGCTCCCGGGGTATGGCTGGCGGACAGGCGGTGGACCTTGCCAGCATTGGAAAGACGTTGAGTTTGCCGGAGCTGGAGTTTATGCACATTCACAAGACCGGAGCGCTTATCAGGGCCGCGGTCATGCTGGGAGCCTATTGCGGAAGCCCCATGAAAGAAATCCAGTTGATGAATCTGGACCATTCCGCCAAATGCATCGGCCTTGCCTTCCAGGTGGTGGATGACGTACTGGATGCAGAAGCCAGTACTGCGACTTTGGGTAAAACTGCCGGGAAGGATGCTGAAAACAATAAGCCGACATACGTGAGTATCCTCGGGAGCAGCCAGGCGCGTGAGCTGGCTGAGGAGTTGCGGCGCGATGCATATCGGTCCTTGGAGATATTCGGGGAGATGGCGGGGCGTTTGCGTCAAGTAACCGACTTCATTATCCAGCGCCAATTTTAAGCTGCTGCACGGCAGCAAAGAATATTTGAGTTCTCAAGGATTAAATGTATCCATTGCTCGACACCATTAACAACCCTTCCAAATTGCGTTTGCTGGACCGCAAGCTGCTGCCTCAGCTTGCCGAAGAATTGCGCCAGTTTCTGGTTGAATCCGTGGCCAAAACGGGTGGGCATCTATCGTCTAATCTCGGCACCGTTGAATTGACCGTAGCACTGCATTACGTCTTTAACACGCCGTATGACCGCCTGGTATGGGACGTTGGCCATCAGACGTATGCTCACAAAATTCTCACGGGCCGGCGGGAGGGCATGAGTAAATTGCGGATGCAGGGTGGGATCGCGGGATTCCCGCGGCGTGACGAAAGTCAATATGACTCCTTTGGTACCGCGCACTCCAGCACGTCCATCAGCGCTGCCCTGGGGATGGCGGTCGCCTCGCAACAGGATGGCAAGGACCGTTGCGTGGTGGCGGTAATCGGCGACGGCGCCATGAGCGCAGGCATGGCGTTTGAAGCCCTGAATAATGCCGGCGCGATGAATACGAATCTGCTGGTGATTCTGAACGATAATGACATGTCTATATCGCGCCCGGTAGGCGCGCTTAATAATTATCTGGCGAAGCTCATGTCTGGGCAGTTTTATGCAACAGCGCGCCGCGCTGGCGAAAAGATGCTCGGTGTGGTTCCACCCGTTCTGGAGTTGGCCAAACGTGCGGAAGAGCACGTAAAAGGCATGGTCACGCCCAGTACGCTGTTCGAAGAGTTCGGTTTTAACTATATCGGCCCCATTGATGGCCATGACCTAGACGTGCTGGTCGGAACGCTCAACAACATCAAGCATCTCGACGGCCCCCAATTCCTTCATATCGTCACGCGCAAGGGCGCGGGTTACCAGGCCGCCGAGGATGATCCCATTCTTTATCACGGTGTAACGAAGTTTAATCCAGAGGCTGGCATTATTTCAAAAGGCCCCGGCAAGCCCTCTTATACCCAGATTTTTGGAGACTGGCTTTGCGATATGGCGGCGTTAGACCGGCGTCTTGTGGGGATTACTCCCGCAATGCGGGAGGGCTCCGGTTTAGTAAGGTTCTCCCAGGAATATCCTGACCGTTATTTTGATGTCGGCATTGCCGAGCAGCACGCAGTCACTTTTGCCGCGGGCCTTGCTTGCGATGGGATGAAGCCGGTAGTAGCCATTTACTCAACTTTCCTACAAAGGGCTTATGATCAGTTGATTCACGACGTTGCTATCCAGAATCTGCCGGTTGTGTTCGCCATTGACAGAGCCGGATTAGTCGGAGCAGACGGGCCCACCCATGCCGGCAGTTTTGATTTAACCTATTTGCGCTGCATTCCGAATATTACCGTAATGACTCCCGCAGATGAGAATGAGTGCCGGCAAATGCTTTACACCGCATTTCAAATGGATACACCTGCAGCGGTACGTTACCCGCGGGGGGCGGGAGCAGGGGTAGCGCTCGAAAAGCAGATGCAGTCACTACCTATAGGCCGTGGCGAAATCCGCCGTGAGGGAGAGAAAGTCGCACTGCTGGCGTTCGGCAGCATGCTTAAACCCTGTCTTGAAGCAGCAGAAGAACTGAATGCTACCGTTGCAAATATGCGTTTCGTCAAACCATTGGACAATGACCTGGTCGCTTCTCTGGCAGAAAGTCACCAATTGTTGGTGACAGTTGAAGAAAATACCATTATGGGGGGTGCTGGCAGCGCGATACTGGAATCGCTTGCTAGGGGCGGCTTTACTGTTCCCGTGCTGCAGTTGGGCTTGCCGGATATTTTTATAGATCAGGGCGATTCTTCTCAAATGCTGGTTGACTGCGGGCTTGATAAAACCGTCATTATCAGGTCTGTCAGGACCAGATTGATCGAGTCCTAACTCCGACGTTTTCCGGGCCCGCACTTGCTGCCAGTCGGTGCTCCATTTTGGACGATCCTAATGAACGAAGCAGTTTTTCCAATTGCGGATGTGCAAGGCGTGCTCGATACTCGGCACATAGCTATCAATAGGGCGGGCATCAGGGCTATCCGTCATCCGATCAAGATTACCGACAGGGACGGCAGCATACAGAGTGCGGTAGCCACCTTCGACATGCATGTGACTTTGCCTCACCAGTTCAAGGGCGTGCACATGTCGCGTTTTGTAGAGATACTGAACAATGACGATCGCGTCATCTCCGTGAAGTCGTTCGAGAGCATGGTAAATGACGTTGTGGAAAGGCTCCAGGCCGAGTCTGGAGGCATAGAAATGACCTTTCCCTATTTCATCGGTAAAACGGCGCCGGTTTCCGGGATTAACAGCCTGCTGGACTATGAGGTAACTTTTACGGGTGAGATGCAAAAAGGAATTTATCAATTCGTATTGAAGGTGGTTGTGCCGGTGACCAGCCTGTGTCCCTGCTCAAAGCAGGTGTCAGCGTACGGCGCCCACAATCAGCGGTCCCATCTGTCCATCTCCGTCTGGACTAATAGCTACATATGGATTGAGGAGTTGGTCGGGGTGGCGGAAGACCAGGCCTCAAGTCAACTTTATGGCCTGCTAAAGCGTTCCGACGAGAAGTACGTAACCGAAAAGGCCTACGATAATCCGAAGTTCGTCGAGGATGTGGTGCGCGACGTTGCTGCGGTGCTGAATCGGGACGAGCGTGTAAACGCATATGTGGTGGAATCGGAAAACTTCGAGTCCATTCATAACCACTCGGCCTATGCGCTCGTTGAGCGGAATAAGTTAACCGACCTCTGACCGGTCTGGGTAGAGCGGGTTACTGCCAATCGAAGGGAGCGAACGGTTAACGACGAAGCGCCGCGCCCCTCCTCTACGTGCGCACCGCCGGCCCATTTTTGCTTGAGGTTATGCTGGACGCTCTTGGCAATCTTTCCTGGACCGGTCATCCGCACGGCCTTCCCGTGGCGTAAATTGACCTGTATAGCCGCAAAAAAGGTATACTATTACCCTTTCCGGGGTGTAGCGTAGCCTGGTAGCGCGCCTGGTTTGGGACCAGGATGTCGGGAGTTCAAATCTCTCCACCCCGACCATTTATACCGATCTGAGGCTAAATCCGATTTGAGTGGTGCCCGTAGCTCAACCGGATAGAGCACCAGCCTTCTAAGCTGGGGGTTACAGGTTCGATTCCTGTCGGGCACGCCATAAGCTATTGATAGATGTAGCTTGAGTTCCGAAAATCAGTCGTTTTAGGTTTTTAAGTGGTGGCTGTAGCTCAGTGGTAGAGTCCCGGATTGTGATTCCGGTTGTCGTGGGTTCGATCCCCATCAGCCACCCCATAATACAAAGGCTTGCAGAAGTGTACAAAGGCTTGCAGAAGTGCGGGTCTTTTTTTGCCGCCGCTCGGGAAATAGGCATCGCCGACCGTCCGATCGACCTGGCCCCAGGCCTGCCATAAGCTCCCCATTTTTATTTAACGTGGTTTAAGCGTACATTAAATTCCTTGGCTTTGGATTCAATTGCGGCTGAAGTCCTGCCTAATCTTCGTGCTATTCGCCGTATCGGCATATTCTGCTCAGCGAGGTTTCTCAAGGTTCCGATCTGTTCCGTTGTCCAAACCGTGTGAGCATTGCAGGCGCCCTGCCACCCATACTGATTTCGCCGCTCACCCGCTCGTCGTTCAGGTTCTTCAGGTTCTTGTGGCAAGCTCTTGTTGTTGGCCTGATCTTGCCTGCACAGCTCCGTGACGATTTGACCGACCTTTTTTAGAGCAGAAGGAAATGAGCCATGAGCTTCATCGCCTTCAGCAAGAATACGAAGAAGCTCTATAAATTCTGGTCGAATATCGGGGGGAAGGGCTGCGATAAGCTTTTGGAGGACGAGATGCGATTGTTTAAGCTCATCAAGCCAGAGAGCGGAGGCGTCTTCTGCTGGCTGAGCTATTTTATCATCTGCTTTGGTTTCTCTCATTATTCAAGCCCTTTATGACGATCTAGAAGAAGATTTACCGTTGTCGTTGTCGCACCTGTTTCATGCCAGATGAATTCTTATTGCTTTACCCTTTCGATAGCAACAAAGAATATTCGCTTCTTCAAACTCTACTTCATCATTAACTTTCATGCCGTTACACTCGCGCGCGTACCAGCTTACTATTAGGCATTGAATGCGGCGTTTTAGATAGCTGTAAGATCTTACAGGTGCTGAACCGCTAGGAATTATGTAGCCTTCAGTTGAGCGGGTCTTCATGTCAACTTTAGACATGGAGGTGAATATGAAGAGATGATTTAGCGAAGAACAGATCATCGGAATTTTGCGTGAAGGGGAAAGTGACGGGGCAGTAATCCGAGACATCTGCCGCAAGCACAACATTACTGAGCAGACCTTTTCCCATTAGCGAGCCAAGCTTAGCGGCAGGGCTGCATCCAATGCACGCAGCTCAAAAACCCGGATAAGTTCGCAGTTACCAACTCAAGCAATCTGGCTAACCGCGAGCTCGATGCTTCACTTGTTGAGGTACGGGCTGATATCCTCGATTTGTTACCGGCACATTGCCAGGACTGGTTCGTGATTCGGTAATTCGTAATGGGAGGCGAGGCGAAGATATTGATCGAGAAATGGCGACAATTAATTTTATAACATGAGCGCCCACATTCTGCGCTCGGGCAATCGAGCCAGGCTGAAGCCAGCCGGCAGCAACAGAATCAGAATGATTGACCGGAAAGACTCACTTTTGAATTGCCTATAAAAAAAGGGGGCAGGTCAGTAGTGGAGAGGCTCCTCGCATGTTCGCCCCCGCCGTGTCTTCCCACCCCGTCTTATCTATGGAAAAACGCAGCAGAAACGCGCTTGGCATACACACGCATTGTCCGAAAACTGCGTCCTGCAGGGGCCGTGGACGCTTCGATTTGTGTGAGGTATCGTACAGACGTCACCTGCAAAGTCATTCAAGATAGGTAAAAGACGTGCCTGTAGTCAGCCTCCATGCCGAGTTAGGCCGCAATTGAACTGACCCCCTAGCTTTGCCTGAAATCAAGGTGTAACAAGCGGGTGATTAACTACACATTTTGATGTGATCGTTCGGGTATATCCCGCTCGATCAGACCCACTGAAACAAGACCAGTGGGGCCGGATGGTAACTCACTGCGGTTATACGATGATTCTACTGGTTATTTCGGCTTGGAGCCGAGTCGGCCACGTCCATATATTTTCATCAAATACCAAAAGCGTGGCAACAATTCCGGACCTTATGCTGTTATGCTGACCTACGCCGAAACGGTGGAGTCATTCCAGGGCATATACTGGGTTAAGGCCATCGTTCCTGGGGTTATGATTGGCTCCAATTGACCATCTGAACAAGATATGAGTATCTCTTCCGTACATTCCGTTGATCATCTGCAACGTTATTTCCGTATTCTTCAGGAAGGCCTCGCCATACGCCGGCATTTTGACCTGTTGATATGGCTGCAGGGAGAGATGCAGCTTTACCTGCCCCACGAAATCATGCTGGCGGCCTGGGGAGATTTTGACTCCGGCATTGTTCGCTATGATATTATTTCAGCGCTACCTGGAGTCAGGACAGCACACTCTGAACCGCCAGGGCTATCGCCGTTGCTCGCGGGCTTGTATACCCGCTGGGTCGAACTAGGAAGAACACCTTGTGTATCGGGCATTGACGACATTCGCCTGCTGCATGAGAATGGCGCTGCCTTGCAATGCTCATTCGGGAGAGCCTTGCAAGGCATGCGATCATCAGCTTTGCATGGTATCAGCGACAAGCGTGGACACGACGAATGCCTTTACGTAATTTTCAGCTCACAAGACGAATTTGACGATTCCACGCTTGGCTCAATGGAAATTCTGCTGCCCTACCTCGATGCCGCGTTCCGGCGAGTAGCGCCCCTGCCGCATCCTTTTAAGTCGCCCCTTTGTTCAGCTTATTCCGGGCGGGAGAACCATGGACTGAGCGAGCGCGAAACCCAGATAATGGAGTGGGTAAGGAAGGGCAAAACCAATGCCGAGATAGGTAGCATCCTGCGCATCAGTTCGTTTACGGTCAAAAACCATTTGCACCAGATATTCAGGAAGCTTGACGTATATAATCGAATGCAGGCCGTTTCGAAAATCGAGCGCAGGCCCGGCAATGGCTGAAGCCAACCCTCCCTTTTCTGCTTCAACCGTTTCGACGGCCCGGAGCAGTGGTCCGCTAGGCAATAACATGCTCAGCGCTGTCGAAACTATCCTCGACCCTGCCGCCCTGACATTGTCACTCTGGCTTGTCAGTGCCAGCCTCGAAGGAGAGTTGCTTCCGCCGTACCTGATTCTGGCGGTTATCGTTTTCTCTATTACATTTCCTGGCACCTCGCGCCTGCAATCCTCAATTAAAGGCTTGGTGATTGACGTTATCTATAGCTGGTTCTGGGTCGTGTTGCTACTGCTTTTTCTCGGTTTTGCAACGGGATACATCGCCCAATTCTCCAGCCAGGCGCTGATCACCTGGCTGTGGATCGCGCCTTTGACCCAGATCGGGGCCCACCTGGCGCTGCGCACTACTGCCCCTTATCTGTTGATGCTGCAAGGACCGCCGCAACGGGCCATCATCGTGGGCATGAATGAACAGGGAGTTGCCCTCGCGAGCCGAATTCAAGAGACGCGCTATTCCAAAATCGAGCTGTCCGGCTTTTTTGATGACCGGGACCAGAGCAGGCTTCATCAGGCAGGAGAAAGTCAACTGCTCGGCCGACTTCGCGAACTCCCCGGTTTTGTAAAGAATAAACGTATACAGTTCATTTATCTATCGCTACCAATGGCGTCGCAGCCGCGCATTCTCCATGTGCTGGACGAGCTGAAAGACACTACGGCCTCAATATACTTCGTGCCCGACATGTTCGTCACCGACCTTATCCAGGGCCGTAGCGGAGCAGTTTGCGGTACGCCCGTCATTTCTGTTTGTGAATCACCTTTCACCGGCTCAAACGGGATCATTAAACGGGCAAGCGATATCGTTCTTTCATTGCTGATCCTGGCCCTGATTTCGCCGCTTCTGCTGCTTATTGCCGCTGCCGTAAAACTGGATTCAGCCGGCCCCATCATTTTCAAACAACGCCGCTACGGCCTTGATGGAGAAGAAATCCTTGTGTATAAATTCCGCTCCATGCGCGTGTGCGAAGATGGCGGTGTCATCCGCCAAGCGCAAAAAGATGACGACCGCGTCACCCGCTTCGGGGCCTTCCTGCGCAGGAATTCGCTGGATGAACTGCCCCAGTTTGTCAACGTCCTGCAGGGGCGCATGAGCATTGTGGGCCCGCGTCCTCATGCTGTAGCGCACAACGAGATCTATCGCAATCTGATAAAAGGCTACATGATCCGGCACAAAGTCAAGCCTGGAATTACCGGTTGGGCCCAAGTCAATGGCTACCGTGGCGAAACGCGGACGCTCGACAAGATGCAGGCCCGTATCGATCATGACCTGGATTACCTGCGCAACTGGTCATTGCGCCTCGATCTTCACATTATCGTAAAGACTATTGTGATAGTGTTAAAGGACCGGGCGGCATACTGAGTTTTAATCTCTGCCGTTATAGCTCTTCCGCCCTATTGTTTGCATGTGCCGTTTCAGCTACCTTTGCAGGGGTCAAGATGGTAACTATTTGGTACTCGGGGGCTCTGGAAATATGAAGACATTTGATGAAAAAAAAATTGCTGAAGTTACCCGACCGTTTTAGCCACTGGCTCGGGATTCCTGTCCTCATAGGCTTATCGCTAATTGCACAATACGCTGCGGCCGACGCGGGTGACACGTTCAACCTGACGGTCGGTAGTACGCTCCTGTATGACAGCAACGTCTTTCGTTTGTCGCCTATCGCCAACCCGGCGTTTTTTACCGGCAAAGATACCAGATCCGATCAGGTCGTCACCTCATCGGCCACACTGAGTGTGAATAAGTTTTATTCAATGCAGCGGTTCGAGCTTAATGCCAGTCTTGTCGATAATCGTTATAGCAATTTCGATTTTCTCAATTTTTTGGGCAAAAACGGTACAGCCGCGTGGCACTGGTCCCTCACTCCATATTTACACGGCAAATTAAGCGGCAGTCACCGTGAAGCCCTAAACAACTTTGCGGATCTTACGGGGTTTCAGAACTCTACTAACCGCAATTTGCGTACCGATGACAACGTCCGTTTCGACGCCGTTCTCGAGCTAGACGGCGCATGGCGCATTATTGGCGGGGTCGCTTATGACGTCCGGAAGAACAGCCGGATTACCATTCAGGATTTTGATAACCGTGTTTTCTCCGTGGAAGGAGGCGTTCGTTATGAGCGTCCTTCCGGAAGTTCACTTACCTATAAAGTGAGAAGCGGATCCGGTGAGTTCTTTAAACGGGAGCAGCCTCTTGAGAACCAGCTTTTCGATACGCGTTTCGACGATATGGAGCATGACTTGCGGCTCCTGTGGCCCGTTACCGGCAAGGCTTCTATCGACGCCCGCGCCGGTTATTTCACGCGTAAGCACGCTCACTTTCCGCAACGCGATTTCGATGGTTTTGTCGGTAACTTAAACCTTAACTGGGCCGTCACCGAAAAGACTCGTATCACCGCAAGCTGGGCGCGCAACCTGGGCAATTTTCAGACGGCGCCGAACTCCTTCTTAAATTCTCCTTTTTTTGATCGGTTTTCCAGTAGCTACGCCGCGACCCACCATTTTTTCTTTTCGCCGGTCTGGCAGATCACGCGAAAGACAGCGCTGCGCCTTCGCTACGATTATATTTTGCGTGATTACCTTGGAGCAGTCATTTCTCTTCCTTCGGAACATCGTACCGACTCGCAGCACTCCGGCCTTATAGCACTGGACTGGCAACCATTGAACGCCCTTTTTATCAGCGGCGCCCTTCAGAGGGACCATCGTAGTTCTAACGTCAGAGGCTTTAATTTCGACAGCGCCGCCGCCAGTATCTCGGCAAGAATTAACTTTTAACGCTGAAAAAGGGAAGCTAAATCATGGTGCGAAACCGCGTTGACGACTCTCCGTATTGCGTGTATATGGTTTTCTTACTCTCCGTGACGTATTTGTTGATTATATTGGCCGACTGACGCGGGAGGGCAGCCAGGGTCATGAGACGCAACAACCTGCTATCAAGATGTGCTACTTTTTTTCTGCTATATCAGGCTCTACCGCTGGATTGCCTGCAATCTACCTTTACTGGTTTACGAGAGATAAATGCAAATCACCCTTAAACATTTAATACCTCCGGTACTGTTTCCATTGCTCGTGCTTGGGCTTGCGGCATGCAACGGCGATGGGGAGGAAGCCGCAAAGCCGGCGACTCAGGTTGCCGCTAAAGTCAATTCCGGCGAAATTTCGGTGCACCAGCTCAACTACGTATTGTCACGAACACCCGGAGTCGGCGCCGCCAGCCCTGAAGCGGCGCCCCAGATTCGCCGTGAAGTTCTGGATAGAATAATTGATCAGGAGCTTGCGGTGGAACAGGCTATTGGTAAAAAACTCGACCGTTCGCCTGAAGTTCTTTTGGCCATCGAAAATGCGCGGCGTGAAATCCTCGCGCGAGCTTACGTTGAGCAAATAACCGCCGCGTCGTCTAAACCTACGGTCGACGAAGCAACGAAATACTACCACGAAAACCCCCAGCTCTTTGCCGAGCGCCGTATCTATAACATTCAGGAAATTGTTCTTCCCTCGGCGGCGGGGGTTGCAGAAGAATTGCAAGGAATGCTAAACGCCGGGAAGCCCATGGAAGACATCGCCAATTGGCTCAAAAGCAAGGACATAAAATTTGCGGCTGGTGGTGCGACGCGATCGGCCGAACAGATCCCGCTTGAGTTGCTGCCAAGGCTGCACCCCCTGAACGTTGGCCAGGGCCTGATTTTGCAGAGTCCGCAAACGATCACCGTGATGAGGCTCGCTGGCGCGCAATCGGTACCGGTTACCGAAGAAGCAGCATTGCCCCGTATTCAACAGTTTCTCGGCAATCAGCGTGCGGCGGAAGCCGCCAGGAAGGAACTGAATACGCTCAAGGCCAACGCTAACATTACCTATATGGGTGAGTTTGCCAACGCTGACTCCAGCGCCGCGTCCCGAACTGTGACCGCCCCCGCTCCAGATGTATCGGATGATGCCTCGTCAGAATCCAACGTTTCTGCTGCTGATGTCGCGGTTGAGAGAGGCGTCGCCGGTTTAAGGTAAAAGACCGCAAATCCATTTCAATCTATTAGAGGAAATTTAATATCCATGACTCAAGCTCTGATTCGGACACTGATCCTTTTCCTTGCCCTGTTTGCTACGAAAGTCGCTGCGGGGGACAACCTTGACTATCCGCTTGGCGCGGGCGACGTCTTGCGTATCCAGGTCTTCCAGAACCCTGATCTCACGACGGAAACGCGCGTGTCCGAGAATGGTTCGATAACATATCCTCTGATCGGCGACGTTGAAGTGGGGGGCCTTCCTATTGCTTCTGCGGAAAAGAAGATTGCCGCCGCGCTCAAAGACGGCGGCTTTGTAAAGCAACCGCAAGTTAACATCATTCTTCTGCAGATGCGAGGCAGCCAGGTGAGCGTTTTCGGTCAAGTCAACCGTCCGGGGCGGTTCCCCCTCGAAACTCTCAGCCGTGTCAGCGACATGCTCGCCATCGCGGGAGGGGTTGCGCCGACTGGCGACGATGTTGCCATTGTCACAGGGTCGCGCAACGGCAAGCCCTTTCGCAGAGTGATTGACATTCCAGCGCTCTATCTTGGAGAAGGTTCGGATGAGGATATGATTCTCGCCGGGGGCGACGTCGTCTATGTCCATCGGGCGCCGGTTTTCTATATCTACGGTGAGGCTCAGCGCCCGGGTGCTTATCGCATCGAGCGCGGCATGACCATAATGCAAGCCCTGGCCCAAGGTGGGGGCCCTACCCTGCGTGGTAGCGAGTGGAGGCTGCGGCTTCATCGGCAGAACGAGGACGGTGACGTAAAGAAACTCTCGCCAAAAATGACCGATGCCGTCCAGCCCAACGACATCCTTTATGTGCGGGAAAGCATCTTCTGATAACGGGTAGACCTTATGACAGCTAAACAATTTCTACTCATCCTTCGAGCCCGCTATAAGGTCGCGATCTTCACCTTGCTTTTCATCGTGGCCGTCACACTGACAGTGAGCATGCTTTTGCCCAAGCAATACACCGCCAGCACTGCTGTGGTGATAGACGTAAGATCACCCGATCCCCTTGCGGGGATGGTGCTGCCAGGTTTTGCGAATCCCGCATACATGGCCACACAGATGGACATCATAAATAGTGACCGCGTGGCGCAGAGGGTGGTCAAGCTTCTGCGTATGGATGAAAGCCCAGCCATCCGCGAGCAATGGCTTGAAGCGACAAAAGGCGAAGGGGTCTTGACGGTTTGGCTGGCTGGTTTGTTGAAGAGAAAGCTTGATGTCAATCCGTCGCGCGACAGCAACGTCATCTATATCGAATACAGCGGTGTTGACCCTGCCTTTGCTACAGCGGTAGCCAACGCCTTCGCACAGGCCTACATCGATGTTAACCTCGAACTTAAGGTCGAACCTGCGCGCCAGCACGCAAGCTGGTTTGAAGATCAGACCGGAATTCTGCGGGACAGGCTTGATAAGGCCCGGCGGACGCTTTCCGCCCGCCAGCAGGAGACCGGAATTATCGCGGTTGATGAGCGCCTTGACCATGAAGTGGCCAAGCTAAACGAGCTTTCAACGCAATTAACCATCGTTCAGGCTCAAACTTCCGACAGCAGCAGCAAGCGCAAATCCGCTGAGAACCCTGAAACGCTGAACGAGGTAATGCAAAACCCATTAATCAATAGTCTGAAATCCGACATCGCGCGCCTTGAGGCCAAGCTTCAGGAAAGCAACGTTAATCTCGGTAAAAATCACCCGCAAACGCAACGTGCCCAGTCTGAACTTGCCTCCCTCAGGAACAGGCTGGCTCGCGAGACACGGCAGGTTCATAGCAGCATCAGCACATCCTATCACGTCGGTAAAGAAAAGGAGAGCGAGCTACTCGAAGCGATAGAAAGGCAAAAAAAACATGTACTTGATCTGAACAGGCAGCGCGACCAGCTTAGTGTGTTGCAACGGGATGTGGAGGCTGCCCAGCGCGACTTCGAAGGAATTAGCCAGCGTTCCGCTCAAACACGGCTTGATAGCCTTGCGGTCCAGACCAACATCACGCTGCTAAACCCAGCTTCAATACCTACCGAGCACTCTCGCCCCAGAACTTTTCTCAACGTACTAATCTCGATCTTTCTTGGCACGTTGCTCGGAGTGGGTCTTGCATTGGCGGTGGAGCTTCTGAACCGCCGCGTGCGTTCGGTGGACGACCTCGTGGAAGTCATCGGAGCACCCATGCTGGGGACGATTCCATCCAGGGCGCGTCCAGATTCTCGTCAAAAGCCGAAAAGACTATTTAATCGCGGCGCGCCAAGGCGAGCAATAGGAATGGAAGCTCCATAACATTGACCGGAATTGAACCATGAACCCAGTTAGCAGTACCTTTCCTACCATTAAGCGGAAACAGGGCCCCATTTCAGGGGAAGCCCATATACATGGCAAACCCCACGTAGCTTCCCGCATCCATAGCTCGATCGGGGCAATTCTCGTTGATAGCGGACGGCTGACTCCGGAAAATACCGAGCGCATCCTTCAGCTGCAAATAGAGCAGAATCAACGGTTCGGCGACGCCGCCGTCAAATTGGGGCTTCTCTCTCAAGAGGACATCCGGTTTGCCCTGTCGCGGCAGTTCGATTATTTATACCTTCCGGAGAGCGACACCAGCCTGAACCATGAGCTGGTAACAGCCTACAAACCGTTCAGCCCTGTCGCGGAAAAATTGCGCGGTCTGCGCAGTCAATTGATGTTGCGGTGGTATAACGCCGAAACGCGCCGGAACGGCCTCGCTATCATGAGTCCAGGTTTAGGCGAAGGCCGCAGCTTTATCGCGGCGAATCTGGCTATCGTCTTCTCCCAGCTCGGCGAGCGCACTTTGCTCATCGATGGCGACCTCCGGAACCCCCGCCAGCATCAGTTGTTTAAATTAAGTAATGGTGGTGGTCTGTCAGGCATGCTCTCTGGCCGTAACGGTACCGAGGCAATCTCGCGCGTGTCACCCTTGCCGGGGCTTTCGGTATTGCCCGCAGGGGCGGTGCCCCCTAATCCACAAGAGCTTATCGGGCGTTCTCTCTTTGCGGAACTACTGCAATTACTCATCCGAGATTTTGACGTAGTCATCCTGGATACCCCGGCTGCAAGCGAATACGCCGAAGCGCAGACAATCGCCGTAGGTACCGGCGCCGCTCTTATGCTCGCACGAAAAAACCATAGCGCAGTGTCGGAGATGAGCAAACTGACCTTCGGCCTCACGGAAACCCATGTCAATCTGGTAGGCTCGATATTGAATGATTTTTGATCAAGAGAAGTCATCGGACGGGGAAAGGCCGGCGCATAAGTCGGCTGTTTGGCAACGTTTCAGAACGTTGGCGTAGAGAATGCTTGGGCACGCATTAAACTGTATGCTTATCCTTTTGCAGATGCGACAGGCTGAGCCATAAGCCTTACTCAACTACTACTGGTCTGCTCAAAATGCGTGATACGCTCCATCGTCGCCAATGCCGCCCCAACAAGGCCACCCACCGCGTCCGCGGCCAAATCGGCCCATTCCGCTTGACGGCCTGGAAGATACAACTGATGCCACTCGTCAAGCATACCCACCAGCAGCGCACCGACAAATGCAATAGCTACCCTCCGACATCCTTGCATTCCGCTTGCCAGCCCGATTCCCCAAGCCAACAAGGCAAAGATACATCCATGAAGGAGCTTATCCCAGGGTGGGGACACGAGATCCAAGGCTACAGGTTGCGCCCCCAGCACAAACAGGCTAAAAATTATCCCCAGTGTCAGCAGCAATGCTGCGGCACGAAGGGATAGCGCACGGCGGAAAAACGAAATGAGTGTCAATTCTACAGGTGTGTTTTCCAAGCAGGCTCAAAGGCCGGAAGGCTGGCGCAGCCAGTTGCTTATCTGGTTACCGATTATTGCGGGCCTAATCGTACTCTATCTGCCAAGCGGAGTCGATCTCTTTCGCGGCGTTTGGGGCACCGATCAACAAGCGCATGGTCCCATAGTACTGGGCATTGCCTGTTGGCTTATCTATCGAAAGTGGCCAGAAATGTGGCGTTTGAGCGAAGGCCAACCCACGTCCGCGGCGGCCGGATGGCCCATTTTTATCTTCGGGCTGTTGTTCTATGTGATTGGCCGTTCCCAGGACATTCTCCTCTTCGAAATCGGTTCAGTCATCTGGCTGCTTGCGGCTATCCTCTTGCTCATGCGGGGCCCTGCTGCGCTCAAGGCGCAGTGGTTTGCACTATTCTTCATGTTTTTCATGATCCCGCTGCCTGGACCGGTAGTGGACGCCCTGACAATGCCGATGAAGATGGCCGTCTCCTACGTAGCGGAGAATATTCTGTTCTGGGCGAATTACCCTATTGGCCGTACGGGTGTCATATTGCAAATCGGCCAATATAAACTTCTGGTGGCCGATGCCTGCGCCGGCCTACATACATTATTCACGCTTGAGGCGCTGGGGCTGCTTTACCTGAACATTATCCGGCATGATTCACTCTTCCGCAATATCACTCTCGCGATCCTGATCGTGCCCATCGCTTTTATTTCAAACGTGATTCGGGTAATCGTACTAACATTGATTACCTACCATTTTGGCGATGAAGCGGGACAGGGTTTTTTACATGGGTTCGCAGGGATGGTGCTCTTTCTCACGGCGCTACTCCTGATCATCGGAGTGGATTCGCTCATTCAGTTAGGAGTAAAGTTGCGGCGCCGCCACGGCGGGGCGTTAACCGGGGCATAAAACGATGAATCTCTGGCTTAGAAATTTAATTCTTCTGATTTTCATGCTCGCTGCCTCTGGTTTCGCGCTGGCCCTGCGCCCCACCCAGAAAATCGCAGATGAGGGTCTAGTTATCAACCTGGAAACGATAATTCCGCGCACTTTTGGTGATTGGCGGGAAGAGCAGCAAAACTCGGCACAGATCGTCGACCCGCAGCAGCAGGAATTGATCAGCAAAATCTATACTCAAACACTTAGCCGTACTTACGTGAATACCAGAGGCTATCGCATTATGCTCTCTATAGCTTATGGGGATGATCAAAGAGATTCAATGCAAATGCACTACCCCGAGGTTTGCTATCCTGCACAGGGGTTCTCACTCCAGGCTAAACAACGGGGAGAGCTGACAACAGCGAATGGATCCATTCCCGTAACTCGAATCCTGACCAATCTGGGTCCCCGCGACGAACCGGTTACATATTGGACAACAGTTGGCGATAAGGTCTTTCAAGGGGGTATCCAGAAGAAACTAGCAGAAATGAGTTATGGCTTAAATGGCCAAATTCCTGACGGAATGCTGATTCGGATTTCTTCTATCGATGGTGACGCCACCACTGCCTACAAAATCCAAACCATGTTTGCTGATCAGATGCTTCATGCTTTAACCCCCGAATACAGGCAAAAGTTGAATGGCAATCTGTGACGTGACTAATGCGCCAAGCAAGGTTGCTCTTATTACCGGCATTACCGGGCAGGATGGCGCCTATCTCGCCGATTTTCTGCTTAAGAAGGGTTACGTTGTGCATGGGGTCAAACGGCGTTCCTCGCTGTTTAACACCGATCGCATCGATCATCTTTATCAGGATCCGCATGTTTTCCAACGCAACTTTATTCTTCATTATGGCGATCTGACCGACTCCACCAACCTGATTCGCATCGTTCAACAGGTGCAACCCGACGAGATCTATAACTTGGCTGCCATGAGCCACGTTGCAGTTAGTTTTGATACCCCTGAATATACCGCCAATGCCGACGGCATCGGTACTCTCCGTATTTTGGAGGCCATCCGTATCCTTCGACTGGAAAAGAAAACCCGCTTCTACCAGGCTAGCACCTCTGAACTCTACGGTTTAGTGCAGGAAACTCCTCAAAAAGAAACTACGCCCTTCTATCCGCGTAGTCCCTATGCTGTGGCAAAGCTCTATGGCTACTGGATCACCGTTAATTACCGGGAAGCTTACGGTTTATATGCGTGTAATGGCATCCTCTTCAATCACGAAAGTCCATTGCGCGGCGAAACCTTCGTGACCCGCAAGATCACGCGCGCGCTTGCCCGCATTAAGCTCGGGCTGCAGGATTGCCTCTATCTCGGTAATCTGGACGCACAGCGGGATTGGGGCCACGCCCGAGATTATGTCGAGATGCAATGGCTAATGCTCCAGCAGGAATTGCCCGAGGATTTCGTCATCGCCACAGGCGTTCAGTACAGCGTCCGTGATTTCGTAAATACCGCCGCCGAAGAGTTAGGGATGCGCATAGGTTGGCACGGTCAAGCAATCGACGAAGTCGGAACACTCGAACAGGTCCACGCGGGCTGCGCGCCGCGGGTAATCGTACGGGTTGATCCGCGATACTTTCGCGCAACAGAGGTCGAAACCCTGCTCGGCGATCCAACCAAAGCCAGGGAAAAACTTGGCTGGAGGCCGAACACCAATTTCCGGGAACTCGTTAGCGAGATGGTGCGCGAAGATCTAAAGAGCGCTGAACGCGATGAGCTCGTCAAGAGGCACGGCTATGCAGCATTTGATTACCACGAATGAATCGATAAGTTCGTTATGTCTGATGTTGGCGGATACTCTGCAAGATATTTTGTGCTAAACATGCGGAAGCTTGAAGGTCCGCAATCCGAAGCCCAGCCAGCTCTCCTGCATCTAATCGTTAGTTGGTATATCAGGAGGAGCGGAACTTTATACAAGAATACCGGTAGAGGGAATTCCCGCGCCGCACAAACTACCCGCGTAACGAGCGAGACTTCGTATCCTGTAATCGCCACGCTACCCCTTTGGAAAACAGTGGGAGACGTGCTCGTTCCTGAGTATATATGGTAGGTGGTTTCCTAAGTATCGAACTCCTGACGGGCTTCCCGATCTGCAACTTGGCAACAAATATGGATAAACATTCCAAGATATATATCGCCGGTCACCGCGGGCTTGTAGGTTCCGCCATCATGCGAAACCTCAAGCAGAAGGGTTTCCGCAACCTTATAAGCCGGGCTCACGCCGACTTGGACCTGATCGACCAAAAAGCAACTGAGGCCTTCTTCGCCAAGGAGAAACCGGAGTATGTGTTTCTCGCGGCTGCAAGGGTGGGCGGGATTCTCGCCAATAACATTTATCCGGCCGACTTTATTCGTGACAATATTGCTATTCAAACAAACGTTATCCACGAAGCTTACCGTACTGACGTCAAGAGATTGCTATTTCTGGGTTCGAGCTGCATCTATCCCAAGCTGTCCCCGCAGCCAATGAAGGAAGAGTACCTTCTCACGGGTCCTTTGGAAGCGACCAACAGGCCTTATGCCTTGGCCAAGATCGCAGGCGTGGAAATGTGTTGGAGCTACAATCGTCAGTATGGCACCCAGTATCTCGCGGCAATGCCGACGAATCTTTACGGCCCCGGGGACAACTATCACCCGAACAATTCTCACGTGATTCCTGCACTTATCCGCAAATTCCATGAGGCCAAGGTGAATAGCCAACCAACGGTTACGGTGTGGGGTACCGGCAGTCCCAGGCGGGAGTTTCTTTACGGTGACGATATGGCTGATGCCTGTGTCTTTCTGATGAATCTGCCGGCTGACAATTACAGCAGTTTGCTTGGCAGCGACGAGTCAAAGACCGGCATCTTCAAACCTCCCTTGGTCAATATAGGAACCGGAGTAGACCTTACCATCAAAGAACTTGCCGAATGCATCAAAGAAATCACTGGCTATCAGGGGGAAATGGTATTTGATTCCACCAAGCCTGATGGCAGCCCCAGAAAATTGCTGGACGTTAGCCAACTTCGAGTTCTTGGATGGGCGGCGAGTACAAACATAGCGGACGGGCTTATATCAGCTTATCGTGATTTTATTAAAGCGGAAGCATAGCAGTTGTCATCCCAACCGGAATCCCTTGCTACAAAAGGTCTCCGTGCCATCAAATGGAACTATCTTGGCGCAATAATACGTGTTCTAGCCCAACTCGTCGCACAGATCACCATGGCTCGCATACTCGGACCGGAAATCGTAGGTTCGTTCGGTTATGCGCTCTTGCTCATTGGCGTGCTGAGCTTGCTCATCGATCAAGGACTCGGATGGGCAATTGTCCATGCGCCTGCGGTGACGGACGATGAGTTCCGTATCGTCCTTACCCGGGTAATGCTCGCCGCCATGCTTTGTGCCACGGCCACATTTATTTGGGCTGACCCGATTGCGTCCTTGCTGGGCTCATCATCAGCCGCGGATGCTATTCGCTTTATCTCTCCAGCGTATATGTTCATCGGACTGATTGTGGTCACCCATGCGAAGCTGCGCAAGGAGCTACGCTTCCGAGAAATTCAGATCTCCCAAACGCTGTCTTATGTGATCGCCTACCCGATTGTCGGCATTTCGTTGGCTGTGGTCGGTGCCGGAATCTGGAGCCTTGTCGTGGCATGGATGCTCCAGGCGGCCCTGGTCACGGTTTTAATGCTGCGCTACGCACCCCACTCTTTCGCATTCGCAAGTCCATTTCGAAAATTATCCTTCGGCAGCTACAGTCGAGATATCGCATCTATCAATCTCATCAACTGGACTGTAGACCACACTGCCAACGCCTTCATCGGTCGTGTCTTCGGTCCGGCCGCTCTCGGTCTCTACAATACGACACTCGGCTTGGTACGTGTGCCCGCAAGTCATCTCGTTGTTAACATTCAGACCGTTTTGTTTCCCAGTGCCGCCTTGGTCAAGGACAATCTTCCCTCGCTACGCAAGCTCTACCGGACTTCACTTGCGGCGGTACTCCTTATTGCCATTCCTGCATTTAGTTTCGTGGCGGTAGCGTCCGAGGCGATCATCGCAGTCGTGCTGGGGCCTAAATGGTCAGCTGCCGCTTCAATGTTGCCACCCGTTGCGTTAGCCATGATCCCGCATGTCATTTCATCCATCACCGGCAGCACTCTATCCGGCTGCGGTGAGCAGAAAATTGAACTCGCTAGTCAAGCGATGATAGTAGTGCTGCTAATAGCAGCTTACTTCATTTTGCCTCTTAACTCGGCTGTAACCGTATGCTGGTTATTTCTTGGACTTTATTTGATACGGGCCGGTTTTTTATTTAAAGCTGCGCTGCGTCGGCTTCAGCTGGACTGGCGTGCTGCGGTTCCGATCATACGGGGACCGTTGATAGTCACCCTGCTTGGCTCTGCCCTTTACAGCCTCCTGGCTGCTGAGGGCTCTTTTTCACCCTATCTACTAGTTGCAGCCGGGGCAGTGATTTTTGCCTTGATTGAACTGCTGTTACTTGCTGTTTCTCCCCAAGTTTTCATGGACCGATCCGTGTTTGATTTACTGGCCCGTGTTAGAACAAAATATGCTCTCCTGGACTGGTTCCTTAAAAAGGTGGACGATAAGATTGCACCAGCAAACCCAGATAACCCTGATTGAATCATCAATCCTGACCCTCATCCATGGATCTGTCTCAACTCATTTTCCCCACAATCTATAGTGCCCTTGCGGTGCTCGCAGCTGTAATCTGCATCGCTGTAGGTTGTATTCTTCTGCATGTTTCCCGCAAAAACGTCCAAATATTTTTCCCGGTCTTATTTCTTCTTATGACGATGATCAGTATCACGGATGTCGCGCTGTCGGGCCGGTCGTTAACCCAACAATACGGCATGCAGGATATGGAACTCGGCGACTCTCTTATGGGGGCAACCAAGCTTCCGGCAAAGCTCATGCTCGCGCTTTTGATCGGTTTCTCCGTAGTCAGTCTAGTGGCGCGACTAGTTCAGCGCCATAAGCAGACTGTTGCGTACGGAGGGCTGCTGGGCGGATTGATGATATTTTATGTTGCGTGTGCGATAGTGCCCGCCGTCTTTGGTTACAAGCCCCTGTTTTCAATCTCCCTGATTTACATACCTCTAATTCTCTGCGCTCTTTTTCTGAGTGCGCCAGCAGATCCGATGCAACTTACGCAGCAACTCAAGATTGCAATGTCAATAATTGTTCTGGCAAGTTTGGCAACGGCTGTGGTTGCGCCTTCTATTGCCCTCCAGCAAGGCTACCATGCAGGACTGATTCCTGGCTTCGACATCCGGTTATGGGGCTTGGCATCTCATGCAAATGTGTTGGGACCAGTAGCACTCACGCTGCTGATTCTTGAATTGAGCGTGCCGTTAAAGCGACGTATATTTCACCAGCTATTATTATGCCTGGCGGGTTTAACTATTATCTTGACTCAATCAAAAACGAGCCTGGCCGCAGGTTCTGTCGCTCTACTTATCATCCTGGGTTATCGATTCCAGCTCTATCTTCGCGGTTTGTGGAGCTTGCGGAGGGCGGGGGCCGCTACAACAACGAACGGTGTTTTTGCAATTGGAATAGCTGCCCTCCTACTGCTCACGCTGGCAATACTTGGTTTGGTCCTGTTCCTGGATTATCTTCCAATTCGCTACGATTTTTTTAACCGGAAAGCGCTCGAAGACATGGAGTCGGGCACTGGTCGCACCAGTATTTGGGCTATAGCAATTAGCGAGGGGTGGAGATATCCACTCTTTGGATACGGATTATCGATTTGGGATCCGGACTTCCGCTATTCCCGTGGCGTGCTAACAGCTTTCCATGCTCATAACCAGCTCTTGCAGATTTTCAGTGTGGCGGGCTTCTTCGGATTGATGGGTTTTATTATCTATCTCTTTATGTTGGGGCGGTTAGCTTGGCGCACATCATCTGTATCGGGCGGCGCGACAGTTGCACTTTTTTCAATTCTGCTGATCCGTTCGATCGCGGAAGTGCCTCTTCAGATAATTGCATTCACGGGGGGGGATTTTATGGCACATCTCGCATTCGTATTCTTTTTGGGTGCCTGTGAGCGACGGCTGCCTGCCACGACCACCGCCAGAAACACCGCATTTAACGTGACACGTTCTAGAAAAGCAGAGGTAGCGTAGATGGTCCACAATCCCAAGTTCTCTATTATTACGGTCTGCAAGAATGCGAATACTTCAATTGGTGTAACAGTTGATTCTGTTACCGGCCAAACATATCGCGATTTCGAGTATCTTCTAATCGATGGAGCGTCGACTGACGGAACCACAGAGATTGTACGTGAGCGTACCGCAGGCTTGGCCGCAAGTATTATTTCAGAACCCGACGCCGGTATTTACGACGCAATGAATAAAGGACTAAGACTGGCGCGTGGCGAATGGGTGTACTTCCTGAATGCAAAGGACTGCCTTTATGATGCGAGGGTTCTAGAACGAATAGCAGACCGAGTGCAGGAGCTCCCTAAAGTCGAATTGATCTACGGGGACGTGATTTATTATAACGGGGAGCAAAGACGCCTTGTACGCTTCAACTGGCTTAATCGGTGGAATCTCCGGTTTGAGCATCTTTGTCATCAGGCGGTATTTGCGCGTCGCTCACTTTTTGAACATATTGGAAACTTTGACCTACGCTATAAGATCAATGCTGACTATGATTGGCTTCTTCGAGTATTTTGTTCCAATCGCTCTACAGCGCATATCGATTTTCCCGTAGCATTCTATGACTCCGATGGGGTTAGTGCCCGACAACACAAGCAGCTGATTGCCGAACGCAAAGTGGTGAGAGCGAAGTATCTGCCGAAAATAATCGGGGGGCCATTGCAATGGGGTTATCGTGGGTACCGTAAAGGTCGCCGGATGAGTGGATTTTTAGAGCGCTAGTTATTGTGATAAAAGCCAGGCGGCGGGTGGCGCTTATAGCTCTTCATTTCTCTGAATACTCAGCAAATTTGGCGCTGGCTTTAGCTGAGCATTGTGACGTACTGCTTGTGCTGTATCAGGAAAATGCAGATAAGCAGCTTGGCCATGACTGGCGCACCATATTCAAGGGGTCGCGAGCGGAGGTGCTGGTTCTGAACAAACCGAAATCCGTGTCTTCGGTTTTCCGGAATACATGGCGCATAGTCAGCAGGGTTAAACGGTATGCGCCTGAGATCATTCACTATCAGGAGGAGATCCGCGACGAACTGGTTCTTGGGCTGATTTTCATACGTACGATACCCACTGTGTTAACGATACATGACCCCACACCACATTCAGGAACAGATTCCAATCGTCTTAGATATTCACGTTACAGGTTGTACCTTCCCTTGATGAGATACTCTGCGGATATGGCAATCACGCACGGATGTACACTTTCTGACAGTTTGGTCAAAAACTATCCTCGCTTTATAGGCAAAGTAAGAACTATTCCTCACGGTCCGTTGGGGCTCAATTGCGTCAAAGAGGGCAGCGAGGAGTCGCTAAGAACCGATGGGTACCGGCTGCTTTTCTTCGGAAGGATTCACGAATACAAGGGGCTTCGCTACTTTATTGACTCAGTAACGGCATTAAGAAACAAGGGATATCCGGTCACTGGGGTAGTTGCAGGGCAAGGAAATGATTTGGAGTGTCATAGGCAACAGATGGAGAATGCTGGCTGTTTTGAAATCCTGGACAGATATATTTCTGCGGAGGAAATTCCAGGACTGTTCCTCGAATCCTTCGCTGTCATTCTTCCTTACGTGGATGGTACGCAAAGCGGCGTTGCTGCGATGGCGCTTGGTTTTGCTCGACCTGTTGTGGCTAGCGCTGTTGGATCAATACCGGAACTCGTCAGAGATCGTGAAAATGGCCTGCTGGTTCCGCCTCGTGACGTGCTGGCGCTAGTCGAGGCAATAGAAACGCTTCTTATTGATAAACAGCTGTGGAAAAGACTGGCTCGGGGCGCAGGTGAGCTAAGAGACGGCGAACTGTCGTGGGGCGTTATTGCTGCGAAGACAATGAGTGCATATGATTCGGTTGTAGAAATGCAATTGGATTCTGCATAGATGATCCGCTTCCTTTGAATCTATTGATAGCATTTTGACGATTGTGAGTAGTTCACCTTTTTAAGGTGAACAGGTAACCATCGAATGGAATTCGATAAACTTTCCCTTTTTCGCTGGGCTAGGTAGCTCGGTAGCTCGGTAGCTCGACGATTTGCATGATTGTTCCCACGCATCCAATCTCGGGTAACTTCTGGAAAAATTGAGACAATGCCGCTACCGCGCAATATTTTGCCTTCTAAACATTAAAGCTGGTTAGTTAGTTGGCTGCAGGTTTTTTGGCACGGTGTTCGCTACGTCTGGTGTTCGTGCGGAACCAGTTATGCTCATCTGCGCGTGATTATCTGGTTCCATTAGCCTATAACGGTCCCGTTGAGCGAAGACGTAGAATGCCTGGAGAGGCGGGGTATGAGAAGCCACCTATTTTTCTGCTCACGGAACGTATGCGAATGTGCTTTTTTTGGCATACTGGAAAAGGATTTTCACACCACCGGTGGAATAAGCTTTCCGCCATAGCGGGAAGGTTTTTAAATGGAGACTGAAGAACGTTACCCTCGCCCGAAGCTGCTCATGATCGGGACAAACCCCGACGCTCGGGGTGGAATCGCGTCTGTTGTGGCTAAATATCGCCAGTTCGGCCTGTTTGAGAAGTGGAAGGTAACCTATCTATTTACCCACGTGGAAGGCAGCCTCGGCAGAAAACTTGCAGCGGCTTTTCTCGCCTACGGGCGGTTGGTTGCTTTACTTCTCACCGGTCGCGTCGGCTTACTCCATATCCACATCGCGTCCAGAGCAAGCACATGGAGGAAATCCGTTTTTGCTCTCACCGCCTTCCTCTTTCGTGTCCCCTATGTATTGCACATTCACGGGGGTAAATTCATTGAATTCTTTAATAACGAGTGCGGACCCGCGAGACGAAGGATTATCAGGGAGTTATTGAACAGAGCCGGGAGCGTGATTGCGCTATCAGATGGCTGGGCCGCTCAATTGCGTACGGTGGTACCAACAGCGCGGATAGAAACGGTCCACAATTCTGTACCGGTTCCGACACAGCAAGCGAAGTGTGACCAAAATGACGGCAACAAGGAAATTTTATTCCTGGGAAAAATCGGAAGTGAAAAAGGGGCGTTTGATCTGATCCGAGCCTTCGCGGTCATTGGCCAGGATGCTCAATTGGTCTTTGGGGGTAATGGGGAGGTTGATAGTGCAAGCAAACTCGCGCGGCAGTTGGGTGTATCCGACCGTGTTCATTTCGCGGGTTGGATCTCTGGGGCCGAAAAGGAAGCACGGTTGGCCGCGGCGACAGTATTCGCTTTACCTTCGTACAATGAGGGCCTGCCGATGTCGGTACTGGAAGCGATGGCATGGGGAATACCGGTGGTGGTCACCCCAGTCGGCGGTATCCCGGAGTTGGTGCGGCAGGCTAAAGAGGGACTTATTGTTCAGCCCGGTGATATAGACGGACTGGCTTCCGCACTGCGCACATTGCTCGATAATCCGAGGCTGCGCACACGACTAGGGGCAAATGGACGGTCACGAGTCCAGCAGTTATTCTCTGATGCTGTGGTGTTCCCTAAGCTGGAAGTGATCTGGATGCGATTCGGCTTGGCTCCCTTTCGGCAACCTAATAATCAGTAGGACGGAGGGAAGCCTTATCAATGTTCGGTCATGGGCGATTTGCTCTCATAGATGCAGTGCGCAGCACCGATGCATTGGGTCTGCTTCGTGAACTAGAAGCCATTCAGTTCGAGTCCCCTGCGGCAATCCGCCAGCGACAGGAAGAGTCGCAAGCGGAATATTTTAAGGTCCTTACGAAAGTTAGTCCCTTCTATCGCGAGTATCACTCTTTTGCCCAACTACCGATAATTGACAAGGATTTCGTAAAACGCCACCGCCAACAGCTTATCAATCCTGATTACCGTGGAAAACTTATGCGTAAGAAGACGGGTGGTTCTACTGGCATACCATTCGTTTATTCCACCGGGACCTATTCTCATTCTTACTTGTGGGCGGGGATCTTGCTAAGTTGGCGGGCAATCGGATATCAATTGGGCGAACCCGTGGTTTTTCTAGCAGGCTCTTCCCTCTTCGGCTCTGGGTTTAAGCAGGCCGTTTATCATAAGTTGATGAACACGCGAGTTTTCTCTGCCTTCGATCTTTCGCCGGAGCGTATGCGTATCTATGCCGAGACGATTGCCTCGGACCGCGTTCGCTTACTCTATGGTTATGCCTCCGCAATCTACCGCTTGGCCCAGTATCTCTTGTCATCTCCCAGACGATTGCATTTTGTTCTACGCGGCGTAGTGTGCACGGCGGAGGTGTTAACCCCCACCATGCGGAACACGATCGAGTCGGCCTTTGGCGCAATTTGTGTGAACCAATATGGGTGCCATGAGGCAGGAGTATCGGCCTACGAATGTGAACACAGGCGCGGTTTTCATCTTATCACGACACGCTGTTATCCCGAGGTGCTGGATGACGGCGCGCTTATTTCGACCGACCTCTCTAATCACGCCTTTTTTATGCCGCGTTATGACACTGGCGACCTGGTCGTGATGGAGAACAATCAGTGTTCCTGCGGACGGGGTTTTCCACTGATCCGTGAGGTCATCGGGCGCAGTAATGATATGGTTTCCGACCCCGCAGGCAACACGGTCCATTCCGCTTTTTTTGGCATCCTGATACGGGAGGACAGTAGAATTTCCGCCTTCCAGGTCATATTTGACGAGCGAAAGCTTATTTTTAACCTTCACTGTCGCGAAAGGGGCGTGGACTGGTCAAACTACCTGAGACAAGTGCGAGCAGTTCTCAAGTTCGATGATATTCGTATTGTAGAGAATCTTTCCTTCAAAACGCCAACCAGCGGCAAGCACAGGTATGTCGTGCGTGTGGATGATGTGGATGCTACTCTTGCGGAGGCCAGGAGGGAACAGATACTACCACTGCTTCATAAGGGAGGGGAATAACAGTATGAAGATCAGTCCAGGGGGAGTTTCTAAGTTCCGGTTGATGGTGCTCATGTTGCTGGCGATGCTCGGTCAACCAGCCAAGCCTGCGTTTGCCCTTTCGACTGCCCAAGCACTCGTCGCGCATGAGCGTGCCAGCAAGATTGATCATCCGCGATTTTTCAACGGTGATGCTTCGGGTGAGCAGATTTTGAACGCATTGCGTAATGAACGGGCCGATGCCGTGAATGAGCTTCTTGGCCGAGCCGGTCGTCATATAGGCCGGCCATTGACGGCGCCTGCGTTATTGCGCGCTAGTCCCTCAACCAAATCTGATCCGCATGGGGCGGCACGGGCAGTGAACCGCCTCAAAAAGGAATTAGACCATTTGCCAGAGTTCGCTCTAGCCTGGTATCTGACGCGCGACGCGCGGTGGCAAACGGAGTTAGTGCGACGTCTCACCGCAAGTATCATCGCGCTGGAAGCAGTGGCTGAGCGCAAGGATCTGGAAATTGTTCTCTTGCGCGATCTCGTCGCTTGCATCGCGATGACGCTCGACATAGGCTACAATGCCGTCCCCACGGAGTTGCGCTCCCGTGCGCTGCGTGTCATTGCGGTGAGTGTACAGCGGGCAAGGAACGATGTTCTGGAAGATGCGGCAAAGGACATCCCCGAGATGAGGGGCTATCATTCGCTGGCTAAGCTTTGCGGGGCTTCCTTATTACTTGCGGGTGAATTCAACGGGTCTGCCAGCTTCGTCAAGGAATGCCTACCCGCTTATCTCAACAGGTTAAGCCCCTTTGGTGGTGCGGATGGCGGATTTTTTCACGGGAGCAGCTACGCAGTCTGGGGTGGGGGGAGCTGGCTGATCGTATGGGACATATTCCGGCGGGTGGGTGGGGTTGACCCGTATCCGCTAAAGTGGGTCCAGGGATTTGCAGAGTTTATCGCCTATACCCTGCCCCCCGGTGCCCCAGCCGGTGCATTTGGGGATGGTGCAGAAGTTCGTCGCGCTGACGAATGGGCACGCTTCAGCCACGAGCTTGCGTCGCGGGTTAATACACCGCTGATGAGGTGGTATGCTGGCAACCAGGCGGTCAATTTATGGGGGGCCAGCCTTCTGAGCATGTTGCTGAGACCGGTCGTAAATCCTCGCCAGGAAAGTGTTTCCCCCAGGGAGCTGCCGGACAGCAAATTCTTTCCTTCGGTCGGCGTGGCAGCGATGCACTCTTCGTTGCAGAACCGCGACCGCGTTTCAGTGCTGTTCAGATCATCAGATTTTGGTGCCATCGGCCACGCCCACGCCGATCAGAACAGCTTCGTACTGACCGCGGGAGACGAAGCCGTACTGATCGATAGCGGAGTGTACGACTGGTATGGATCGCCCCATTGGTTGCAGTGGTATCGGCAGACCCGCGCTCACAATGCGGTGACTTACAACGGCGGGAAAGGCCAGCAGGTGGGACGCGCCGCTCCCGGCACCCTTGCACGAAATTTTAGCGACGACGGGCGCGTCGCAACGGTGGTCGGCGACGCGGCGACAGCCTACGGACCGGATACCCGTCGGGCCACAAGGGCATTAGCATTCGTCCGACCGGACACCATTTTAGTATACGACGTGCTGGCCGCCAAGGATATGCGAATCTGGGAACTGAACTTCCACACCCGACGTCCGGTGTCAGTAAAAGATGCGCAAACGATGACGCTGCGAGGCCAAAGAGAGGATGTCTGTATATCAGTAGTCTCCGGACCAGAGGTAGCCATCTCTGTGGAGGAAAATTATGCTGCGCCGCCGAAGGTTCCGCAGCCTAAGGAGCGGGAAATGCATATCCGCTTCGCGACTTCGGTGGCGTCAACGGAGGCGCGATTCCTGTCCTTGATTCGATTTGGATGTGATTTAAGTTTGATTCAATGGCAATCACGAACTGATGGAATTGATGTCGTGCTGGACGACATCACAATTTCATTCGACGAGGGCGGAGGGGTCAGTTACCGCTCTAAATGAAGTTTGTTGGCAAACCAAGGAAGCCCTAAACAAGTGGTATTGGATTTTCAATATCGAAAGCTGAAGAAATTCTAACAGGTGGTAATTGAATTCAAGTAATTAGCCTAATTGAGTAGCTCAACCGAGGTGGACCGTTGCTGCGTAACTGCCATTACGAAGGCACCCGTCGGTGCAGTGTTTACGGCCTGATTTTGTTTCTACTATCTTTTGGAATGATATGAAGTTTCTTGCGCGCTAAAGAAGGTTGGCTCTAAGCCCAGGCAGATTCATTTTAAGCGGAATTAGCGGGATATGGAGTAAAACAGCCGTAGAAAATAAGGCTCCTTAAAATATGAAAATTTGGTTCGAACTAACGAATTCGCCCCATATAAATCTGTTTGCAGCAATGATTCGCGATTTGGACAGGGAACATGATATCGTTATTACATCCCGCCCCTTGGCAAATACAATTGACCTATTGGATCTCCATGGACTCAAGCATGAAGTAGTGGGAATCCACTATGGCGGCAAACTGGCCGCGAAGCTGCTTGGCTTTCCCATCCGGGTGATGCAACTCCGGAAATTTCTGGCCGCCCAGCAGATTGACGTGGCGATTTCCCAAAGCTCATTTCACTCTCCTGGCGTTTCACGCTTGTTGAGCGTACGCTCCATCTACATGAACGATAATGAATATGCAGTGGGAAACATTCCTGCTTTTATTTGTGCCAACAGAATCATGGTTCCTGAGTTTCTTAGTATGCAAAAACTGCGCAAGCAGTGGGCTACTCCCGATAAAGTCATTCATTATCCCGGTGTCAAGGAAGGAATCTACCTTTGGGAATTGGAGGGACGCCTGTCGCCTAAAAAGGTTAACAATAGGGAGGCAAAAAGCCGGAAAGTCGTATACATACGTCCGGAGCCCTGGACCGCCCAATATTACAAGGGAAACCGCAATTTTATGGACCATCTCCTGTTGGGAATGAAAGAGCACGTGGATATCATAATGCTCCCGAGAGGAAAACAGCAGGGCGTCCATTATCAGGACCCAAAGTTCGGGGGGATACAGGTTGTCACCACGGCCCTCGATATTGCAGACATTGCTCCGCACTGTGACCTTTTTATTGGTGCCGGCGGTACGATGACCAGGGAAATGGCGGTTCTGGGCATCCCAACCATCTCAGTCTATCAAGACGAACTGCTTGATGTTGACCGCTATTTGCTTGATATCGGAGCATTTGAGCATAAGCCCACATTAACAGCGACGGAAGCGCTGAAGTACTTGGAGAACGCTTCCCGCCGACCACCAAATCGAGAACTACTTGAAAAGGGACGCGCGGCTTACAACATGGTAAAAAATGAAATTCTGAATGGCTAGTTTTTTGGGGGAGTTTGAAAATATGGTTCGCCTTGCAATGGTTGGGCTCGGGAAGATGGGTTTATCACATTACGGAATGATAAATGCACATCCCGGTATTAAGGTAGAGGCGGTGTGCGATTCGACCGGGTACGTGCTGGATGTATTAAACAAGTACACTGGCATTCGGACATATGCTGATTTTGATCAGATGCTACAAGAGGTTGAGCTTGACGCAGTTATCATCTCCATCCCGACACGCATGCACGCCGCGCTGGTTCAGCGAGCGCTCGAAAAAAATTTGCATGTTTTTTGCGAGAAGCCTTTTTGCCTCAGCACAAAGGACGGAGAGGAGTTGACACGGATCGCAAATGAAAAGGGTCTCGTTAATCAGGTGGGGTATCACAACCGCTTTATCGGTACCTTTCAGGAAATCAAACGATTGCTTGACGCCGGGGCAATCGGCGAAGTTACGCATATCCTGGCAGAAGCCTACGGACCGGTGGTGCTGAAGTCAAAGGGCTCAACCTGGCGTACGCAGAGTTTCGAGGGCGGTGGTTGTTTATACGACTACGCCGCGCACCCGCTCAATCTCGTGAACTGGTACCTCGGCGCGCCGCTGGACGTGGGTGGCTCGGTATTGAACAAGATTTTCTCAAAGGACACGGAAGACGAGGTGTTCAGCACGCTCTATTATGAGGACGGCAAGACTGCCCACATCTCGGTAAACTGGAGTGATGAGTCTTATCGAAAAATGACGACCAGGATAACCATCTGGGGTACAAACGGCCGTATCTTTGCTGATCGGCAAGAGTGCCAGGTTTATTTAAGAGATATGGCAGACATTCCTGAGGGTTATCAACCGGGCTGGAATGTCCGTTATACAACTGAATTAACTGAACCGGTATGGTTCTACCTAAGAGGCGAAGAATACTCCGCGCAACTGGATTACTTTGTGAAATGTATCGAGGAAAAGCGCCCCGACGAAAACGTCAACTCGTTTAAAGCCGCAACTATGACCGATCGCGTCATCGCGTTGATAATTGCTGATGCGGCGCGCAGGTCGTCGCTTGGCTGTAGTGAAACGATAATAGAAGGTCAAAGGAAAAAGAAGGGTTTTTTCTTCGGTATCCGCAGGCCAGCGTCATAAGTTAATAGTTACCGTATTGGATAGAGTAAAAATGGAACGTCTTTTGTTTGGAGATAATCAGTTTTTTGGCGTCAATCATATGTCGGAAGAAAAGGCGCGGGCTCAATCCATGCGCTTTCAGAATACACAGGCTATTATCGACGTACTCGATGATGCCTACGAGGCTGGCATTAAGAGCTTCATGTGTACCACCCATGACCGTATTGCGGTGGTGTGCGACCATATGAGGATGGAACGAGAGCGCTATAAGGATTTTAAATTCTTTCCCTGCATGCCATACGCCCACAAATACGCCAACGCTGTAACGGACGACGGTATGCTGGGCGCTTTAAAGCGTTTTATGCCTGATGAGGGCTTACTGAACGCGGCAATGCGCGGAGGCGTGGCGTTGGCGAAGAAGGATGTTGAAGTTATCACAACCTTGTTGGTAGACGCGGAAATGAAGATGTTCACCGGGCTAAATACGCCCGTAATTTTCCTGCAGAACGTGGTGGTTGATTTGCTGCTAGGTCTGGGTTTCAAAGATGCATTCCCCATGTTCGCAAATCACGTAAAGGCTCGCTACAATGCCGAACCGGGGTTTATCACGATGAACATGCCTATGTTGCTGGACGTCCTGGAAGAAGTGGGGATCGAGAATCCTATTGTGTGCTCGAATATCAACAAGATCGGTTTTCGCATGTGTGGCGGTTTCAAGGCATACGAGCGCGCATTGCGCGAGAAAAGATTCCGGGCTATCGCGATGTCGATATTTGCATCTGGTGCAATCGCTCCGAAAGAGGCCATCCAGTGGGTGTGTCAGCAGCCAAACATCGCTGCCATTGTATTCGGTGCTTCGAGTCGCGCCAATATTCGCAACACGAAGGAACTTGTCGATGACAATTGGCCCGTCTACTGCTAACGTCACAGCGTTGGCGCAGTGAATTCTATCCCTGATGGGTTACATGGCCCCATTTCATGGGAGTCGTTAAGATGAGGTTGCGTTCCTGACAAGAGAACGTACTCATGCTCAAGTGATGCGATTCCTGGAACAATGTTTATGACCTAATTAATAATCCCCGGTACTTCCGTGGAAGCACCAGGATTATTTAGGCCTTGCTGCACTAGTGCTGTGGGGAGCTAATAATTTTATACGCAAGAATAGGATGCACTTAAACAGCTTTTAGGGTTGATCCATCGCGCACCCTGAGGCGTTTACTGGTGCACTCGGGGGTGTATCCGGGCAGATATCCTGAGCATCTATGATACCGTCACTATCCGAATCGACAAGGGTAATGTCGAGAGTGTATGCTATGCGAGAACCATAT
>JACDGV010000009.1 GCA_013821425.1 Nitrosospira sp.
CGAGCGGCCGCATTCTTCGCTCGGCAATCGAACACCGGCTCAAGCAGGCCGGGAACGGTGGCAAAATCAGAATGCTTGAACCGAAGACTCACTTTCGAATTGGTTACAAAAAACGATAGCAGGTCAATAATTTATACGTCACCGACAATTATTCCATAGAAAATGAAGCTGCCACATTTGGAGTATTCAAGCGGATTATTGGTGAGATACTAAATATCGCTGACCTAACTCAAGAAGAAACACAGAAGCTTCAGCGCCTGTTTGAGTGGAATCTGAGTCTGTTTAGAGAGGCTATGTCTCCAGTGATGGCGCAGGTAATTCTGTGGAAAAGAGATAACAAAAAGCCTTGTCTTAATGATATTAAACTTAAAGAAATTTTTAATTTTAAAGAGGGTTCGATTTTTATCAAGTCAGAATTTGAGTCTATCCCAGCACGAATTGAATTTGTAGCAGATTGCTTGAACCTAACGCCATCAACGAAAGAAAATATTGAAGAAACTGAGCGGGAATTTAGGTTAAATCAGGGAATTGAGCGTTTCATTCGTGGTAAATATGTGCTCTGGTTTCTAATTGAGTGCGCAATACATTTTCACCAATCTATTCCAATTATTTTTCCTCGATATGGCAAGCCACCGAAAATGAATCAATCACTTGGGCATAAAAATGGGATGGTCAATGTTGCGCCACGATTGAGATGCCCGGACTCTTTAAAAAACTTTCTTGAAAAAAATTATGTGCAATATATCGTAAGCTTCCCCGTCAAATAGAAGGCTTAGAAGCGAAATTTGTCTTTGCGAGCAATCGCTCACGGAACACAACCGGGGAAAGTTTTACTGCTTGCACGCTCTCATCACCTTGAGAATTCATTAAATCCGACATAGTCTGATATTTTCTGACAGATCAAGTCGGAGCTACTATAGGTAAGGCCAATAATGTGGCGGTAACTTTGACGGTAACTCTATTTACTCTAACTAGAATAATCCAGTATACATGGACGTTGCCGAACATTATTCAATTGACGCCGCCCAATTGATGATTCAGGAAAGTCCAAAAAAGGCCGAAAACCTAGATATTACAAGGTTCTCGGCCTTTTTTGTTGTTCAAGGTGATCCAGCAAGATCAATCGAGTCTGACCCATGGATATGACCTGGTTGCGCTTAATCCCGCCGCATTTCGCCCCAGCAATGATGCCAGCGCCTCCGGAAAATCGCCTATCGAGGTTCCTTTCAGGTACAACCACGGCAGCAGTTCCTCAATGGTCTTGGTACGCCGTAAGTACGGCGGCAGAATCGAGGAGGTGAAGCGAATCTTGCCCGCGCGATCCCGCACCCGCGGGGCCGTGACCGGCACGGCACCAATGCCCGTTCTGAATCATGCGCCCCGGCAGATACCCATTGCGCACCAAGCGGGCGCGGCCCGATGCGTCCTTCTGGTCCCGGTGCCGCTGGATAAACTCCGCCACTTCTGCCTCGATGGCCTGCGCCAACAGCGTGCGCGCCCCTTCGCGTAATACTTCCGTCAGCACATCGCGAACCTCGTTCGCTACTCCTGGATTCTTTAGTTCAGAAACGTTATCGTTACTCATGGCGTATTCACTCCTTAGTAAAAGGTTGATGATCTTGATCGAACATCAAGAATACGCCGCCTCTTCATTTTATGTCATACACAACTTTCAAGCATAACTCCGTTACCAGGAAGCCAGAGATTACTTGAAGCGGGCGGGCGCACAGTAACTCCGATTCATGTTTCTACCTGTCAAATCTTACAGCTATTCCGAAACCGCACCGCATGCTGTAATTCAGACTGCTTCTACTGCTATCGGTTGAGTTGCCTGTGAAGACCCTTGGCAAGGTTGTGTTTTGCTTGGCACACAGCATGGATCAATGGTCTCAAAAAGCATTTTTTCTGAAAAGGAGTTTAAGCATTATATGGCTAACCTCGTGCTTATCATTACGGACAATGCAGACGATGCGAAATTACTCAAGGACACGCTTGCAACTGCGAAAGACGGTCCCTTTGTCTGCGAATCGGTGCGGAGCTTATCGGATGCCCTGGCGCGCCTGAAACAAGGCGGAATCAATATTATCCTGGTGGATCTGCTTCTGCCTGACAGTCAAGGCATTGAGACTTTTGACCGGCTGCTTTTCAAGGATCGGCTATCTCAGGCCGTTGCATATGCAAAACGGTGTGGCACGCACCTCGCGGTACTCTTTCTGGATCTGGATAACTTCAAGCATATCAACGATTCGCTAGGACATCTGATCGGCGACAAGCTTTTGGAGTCGGTCGCACAGCGGCTGGCCGCTCAGGTACGCAGTTCCGATACGGTAAGCCGTCAAGGCGGGGATGAGTTCGTAATTCTTGTTCTGGAGCAAGCGCATGCAGAAAACGCCGCCGTCATCGCAGAAAAAATACTACAGTCAGTGGCACAGCCTCATCATATTAAAGGGTACAAACTGCATGTCACGACCAGCGTTGGCATTAGTCTATATCCGGGCGATGGAGACGAGGACGACACTTTAATTAAAAATGCCGACATGGCAATGTACCATGCCAAGAAAAACGGGCGAAATAACTATCAGTTTTTCAGCAGTGAGTTGAGTGCCCGCGCAGGCGAACGGCAATCGATTGAAGCCGATCTTCGACGGGCCATCGACCATGAAGAATTTGTATTGCATTACCAACCTAAAGTGAATCTTGAATCTGGTGAGATCACCGGGGCCGAGGCGTTGGTTCGCTGGCTTCACCCCAGCAAGGGTATGATTTCTCCGGCCGCATTTATTTCAGTTGCCGAGGACTGCGGATTGATTATTCCAATAGGCCAATTGGTTCTTCGTCAGGCATGCGGGCAGGCCAAAGCCTGGTTCGATCAGGGGATGCCACCCATTTCTACCGCTGTGAACATTTCAGCGCTGGAATTTCGGCATAAAAGTTTTCTAGGTTGCATGCGTGAAGTTTTGCAAGAGACAGGACTGGAGGCCAGGTTTCTTCAGCTTGAGCTGACGGAAAGCGTCCTGATGCGTAAAGCTGAATCGAGTATTACTATCCTTAATGTGCTAAAGGAAATGGGGGTGCAACTCGCTGTCGACGATTTCGGGACCGGCTACTCGAGTTTGAGTTACCTGAGCCAGTTTCCAATCGATGTGTTGAAAATCGATCAGTCGTTTGTGCAGGACATTGCAGCCAAGGAAAATAACGGCGCCATTATAAAGGCGATCATCAGCATGGGCATGAGCCTTAGGCAAAAAGTCATTGCAGAAGGTGTGGAAACACAGGAGCAGCTTACTTTTCTCAACGCCAATCATTGCCAGGAGGGACAAGGATATTTTTTCAGTAGGCCGGTGCCCCCAGACGACTTTGTAAAACTTTTTCGGGCCGAAAATCCTGGCTCTACTGCCGGGGCAGCTCCCGGCGTCAATCACTAGCGGCTGGATTCGTAATCGCCGGAAGTCTAACGACAGAGCGAGCGCCAGCGGAATCCATTTCATATTTTTTCTTCCGAATTGTTTGAACACGGGCGCGTTGCATCCGATATTTATCATACCCGGCCTTGCAGGAAGAACAACTGGATTTTAGTACGCTAACAGAATTTTTGTACGCTCAAGCGCTATACGTTCATTTGCGGAACACGTACACTTCCAGTTGATCCGAGAGCAGGACGGATGAGTTCGGAGATCATCGGAGTATGTCATCGGAGCAAATATTGAGCAGCATTACCTGGGGGGAGAACGGCTAAGGGAATCGAAGGGGTCAGACTAGATTGATTATAAAACGATGTGGCGGTATAGTCGGTGCTTCTCAAAACAGTGGGTTGCGGTGGGACGCTTACGCAGATTTATCCTTCTCGATCAATCGCAACACGTTATCTTGCGTTGCAATATAGAACTCAATCCAGTACGTTCAGGCATGGTAGAGCATGCCTCCGAATACCGTTGGTCAAGTTATGGCTTCAATGCCTTGGGCCAGACCAATAATTTGATGACTCCACATCATGAATACCGGTGTTTGGGAAATAATGACAAGGAACGCCGGAACGTATACCAGCAGTTGTTCGAGCAACATATATCTGAAGAGAGTATTAACGCAATCAGAGAGGCGACAAACAAAGCGTGGGTATTGGGAGATGACCAGTTCACGCAGTATTCGGGAGAAATTAAAGAGGCGAGTAGAGCCAGCGGCCAGGGGTGGGGACAGGTATTGAACAGAGGAAATCAGAACAGTTCAAGATCAATCGAGTCTGACCCATAGATACATATTTTAGTCACACACAGTACGCACCCGTCCGCAAATCTTAGGACTTGCCCTAAACGATCTTTTCGCCAAATATGACGTACCACCATTGACGCGAATGATCTTGGGGAATTGTAAGTACTTGTCGCGGGTAATAAAAAACCCGCCGAAGCGGGTTGATCAGCGTAGGCCGTAGCACCGTCGCCTTCAGCGGGGTGCTGGCATCCGTTATATCTGCCTCTTCGTCATTCCAATCCTCAGGAAGCCAGTCCCATCAACCCGGCTAGCACTACGAGCAAAGTCAGGGCAATAACATTACCGTCTTTGGTGTTTACGTCTTTGGTGCTTTCCGATTTCTGGTTTTCAGTTTTCATCTTCCCTCTCCATGTTAAATTATTGCGAAGCTTTCGCTATTTCACATCTCTACTGTTAAGTATTTGTGAGCGATATGTGAAGAATATGTGAAGTCCACACTTTTGTCAAGGGATAAAGGGCTCTGCAGCTGAAATTTCGCAGAAATCCACGCAGACGTCAACGGAATGGTAAGGGGCGGCTAGCGCCAGATGATCTTCATGAAACTCTGGCGGCAAACCGCCGAATGTCCTTCGACGTTATATAGATTGAAGTGTTACCTCCACCGCTGTTAACCCCTCTACATTCGTGCTAATCCACTTTCGTACCACTTTTCTTTGTCCTAAGTCGTCAGCCTCAGTGAACCACCCCGAGGCGGTTCACTGCCATTTCTGGATAGCGTCTACAGAGAGGTAGTACCTAAATACTTAAATTTAAGCAGTTCAAGATCAAGAGAAAGAATTGGGCCGCATAATGCGGCCCAAGGGATAGTCCGACGTTAAACGTGGCTGCTAAAAAACACCCGACATTTTTTGCCAAAGAGTCCGCTAGTGCATGTGTTCACAGCGTTGGGCTCTTATTTATCGCAGCGTGGTTTTCTTCGAGTTTAGAAGCCATTTGACGATGCAAAGTAGCTTCTTGTATATCTGCCTTTACGGTCCGCTCGTAATCCCGAATTAAAGCTTCAGTATGGGATTGCAGGTCTTGGGCCTGTCTGCCATAAAGGTAACTTTTATTTTGATACTGCTCGAGCAGCTGCTTTTGTTCCTTCACTTTTGCCTGCAGCTGGGCGGCGGCGTCTTCATAATACTTTGCTATGGCCTCGTGGTCACTACGGGTGGCAGCATTCTGAGCGGCCGCCCGGATTTCAGGGGTGTCAACAGACATATGGGCCGCAGTAGCGACGGTATTCAGCGAAGCCAGCAAGCCCATCATAGATAACGCGGTGAGGAATTTTCCATATTTCGTTTTCATGATAGTAATGAGCCCAGAGAGAATGAAAGTAGCTTCATCCTATCGCACTCAACACTATGGGTAAATTGGGGAAACTCTGGTTTTATGCTAAGGGAAACCCTTAGAGTTGCCCGTTCGTGTCTGGCCTGGTACGATAGCGCAGCAGCGAAGTGGAAATGTTCACCAGCTCACAAGCACGCCGCTCAGGCAGTTGCTAGATTGCTTTCAGATCAGCCACTGCTTCCCGGCGTGCTTGTTTCCTCTGTCAATTCCTGCGCATAATCAGCCAGCGATTTGTAACATCCGCAATAATTGTCTTCTGCGGCTGTTCTGGCTTCCTCCCAGTCACCGCCAACATGGTTGACCAGTTCACCGCCGAAATCCGGATATTCAGAAATGAAGCAAGCAATCTCATGAGCGGTTTCAATGCCTTCATACTCGCTTAACGCATAGCCGCCAAACCCCTCATAATCATGAATCGCGTATTCCTCTGAATTTTCAACGGGGCTGTCGGCCAGCATGGTCTGATCTGCTCCCCAATATCACCGATATCATCACAGGCATCAATCCACACACCATGTAAATGTCCGGCGTTACAGGCGGCTAAATCGGCTACGTAAATTCTAATTTTATCGCTCATAATTTTTCCTCGCTTTATCAAGAGTTAAAAACAACCCCCGCTGGAGTTGAAGACCCTAGAGAAAAGCGAGTAAAACGAGCGAAAACACAGGTTCTGGTGAAGCCAAGTCAGGGGGAACCACCCGGTCTGCATAAACGCCGTAAACGGCGTGCGGAAGATTGGGGGATGACTTGGTGGAAGCAGGTTCTGTGTTAAATTAATTTATCCCCAGCGGGGGAAGTAAAATGAAGGTGAACCGGTTCCGGTTCACAACAGGCGGGGCGTTGCGGGGTGTCCCCGTTGATGGGGGGTGCCGGAAAACGCGGCTACGCTGCGTTTGCAGCAGGGGGAAGGCCTTCCCCCCTTAAAAAAAATTGCAAAAAGAGAACGGTTACCAGTTAAGAATAAACCCCGAATATCAAATATGTACTTCTTCGTGTGGTTTCCACGGATTGATTTTTTGAATTTTTCCCCCCAGTTCTGTTTTCGCCTTATCAAGCTCATAGGTTTTTTGCAGGTTCAACCACAGTTCCGGGCCGGTGCCGAAGAACCGTCCTAACCGTAGAGCTGTATCGGCTGTCAAGTCACGTTTGCCACGAATAAGCTGCGAGATGCGGTTTGGAGGCACATCGATTTGCCGCGCAAGCTCTGTTCGCGTCATACCAATTTCTTCCAATTCATCAGCAAGAAATTCGCCGGGGTGAATAGCTTCTCTCGTCATGCCCGTTACCTTTCTCTATATTCAACTTAGTAATAATCCACGATTTCCACATCATTCGTACCTTCGTCCCACGTAAAACACACACGCCATTGTTGATTAACGCGAATGCTGTATTGTCCCGCCCTGTCACCGGATAAGCGCTCAAAGCGGTTACTGGGTAAGGCAGCCAGCGCTTCAAGTGTATCGGCAGCATCCAGTATTCTAAGGCGCTTTTCCACTTGGCGTTTAAAGCCGGAAAACGCGGCAACATGCTGGCCTTCAAAGAGGCGCTCTGTTTTCCGGCATTTAAAGCTCTTTATCATCCTCAATCCTAGCACGGGTTGACGCCTTACGTCAATCGTCAACCTGTATGTTAAGCTAAATTAAGAAAGATAATGGATCAGTAGTGTCCGACAATTTAGGTGAATAGAATCAGTTGATTAGGGTTTTGCGGCACGTCATAATTGACATCTATGTTAGTAAGTAGTCGATTGAGAGACGTTTTCTCGAAGAGAGTGAGGCTCAGAATCTGTAGAATTGTGTAGAGCGAAGCGTCGATATTGAGGCGTTTCTTCACGATGGCGACCAGAACGTAAACCGTAATCGCGATCCAGATTTGCGTCTTGACGGCGTTCTCGGTGGTACCGTAGAACGCCTTGATGCGACGCAGATATTGCGGATAGTCCTTGGCCTTGTAGTACCCGGTCAGCGCGATGGTCTGATCGCAGCGTAATCCGGTGGATTTGTCCACCGTGTGTGAATAGACACGGCGACAGGCCAGGTTGGACTTGGCACGAATGACGAAGAACGCCTGCGCCTGATGCAGCACGAACAATCTGGAGAAATCGGTAAAGCCCCGGTCCATGATGTAGAAGCTGCCGGCTTCGGGGATCAGGAGGTTGAGTACATTGACTTCGTGCATCTTGCCATCCGAGATGTGGATGAAGGATGGGATATTGCCTCTGAGGTCGAGCAAGGTGTGCAGTTTCGCCGCCGCCTTGGTGGAACGGAAGCGTGCCCACGGAAACACTGAGAGGCACAGGTCGATAGTGGTGGTATCCAGGGCGTAGGCGGTGTGCTCCAGTTTCACCGCGAAGCTGTCGTCGATATAGAGCGATCTTGCAATGTGGATCAGGCGCATGCCGAAATCGGCGTAGATGCGCCAGTCGCGCTGCTCGTTGGCATCGGCCAGCGTTGAGTGGGAAACCCGGCCACGAATGCCAAGATGATAAAGTTTGGCCTGATGGACGCGCAGACAGGTTTCGATGTCGCGCAGGCTCTCCCGATAGGTCAGTTGCGCAAAGGCCATTCAGAAAAACTGGTCGAGATGGGAAAAGGTCTTGGCCGGGTATTTGGAGGGATAGCGCTGTACTGAGCGGCGAAACGTGTGAAAAGGAAGATGTTCCATGAGTTGCGCAAACACCAATTTGCCTGAATGCATGATGGGAAGCCACGGGAAGAAAACCACAGTTTCCCAAAAAACTCATGTTGAAATCGGTGACACCCTTGTACACGTCTTTTCCTATTCCCAATCAACCTGTTATTTAACTATCTGAGCTATATTGCCGGACACTACTGATCTGCAGAGAGTATTAACGCAATTAGAGGGGCGACAAACAAAGCGTGGGTATTGGGAGATGACCGGTTCAAACGCGGTATTCGAGAGAAATTAAAGAGGTAGAGCCAGCGGCCAGGGGTGGGGACAGGAAATAGAACAGTTCAAGATCAATCGAGTCTGACCCCATAGATCCACCATAGATCACAACATCACAACTTCCCGGAGGTTCGAGATGACTGGCACGCTCCCACATTGGTGCGGAACCAGCGGCTTTCAGCAAGAGTCCTTCAAGCTCAATTGCGTTCGAGTCTGGTACCGGGTTTACTTGAGGATGATTGCAATGCTCGTCATCGCGATAAGCGTAGGCAGACATGGCGGCATAAGGTAAAACCGAGCTGCGACTGCTGGCTTGTCATGAAAAATCATTCGGTAGTGAGACGATCGAATGCGCCATTCATCACTTCCTAGCACCGAACCTTCGGGACAGTCTGTTATCTCCAGATGCGTGCAGCTGGAAAGCAGTGTGATAATGAGTAAAAGAGACCATATGCCGCATCCCCGGCAGAAATCAGGGTCGCAATGAAGAAGGGTGTTCATCCCACTGTTCCTGACGATCCCTTCATCAGCACCTCAAAATTAATTACTTCACGTATTGCACCAGCATCAGACAGGGTCTTTGCCTAATGGCAAGACCTGGTTTTGGCGCGTTTCTATCGTTGCCACATCTTAGCGGTCCATATCTCACGAGCTTCTGAATTCGCGACGTTCAAAAAGCTAGCTGAGCAGAAAGTTTATAGTGCACGGCCTGTTGTGGAAGTCGAGGTTTGCGGCTTCGAGGTCATCGGGGGTTTGCTAGACGTCTTCGTTAGCGCTCTTGAGGTCAAGGTAAAGAATGTCGGGACACGCGCCGCACGGTCTAGAACCGTTTTAAGCCTACTTCCCCATTGCGGTGCTTCTTCTGATTGCGAGTCTTTGTATGGGCGGATTATGGTAGCGACAGATTTCGTCACAGGCATGACAGACTCGTACGCGGTAGAGCTTTACCAGCGCATTCGTGGCATCTCGCTTCCGTAGGTCACCCCAGGTTGTCGATCCGCTGTAAGTTTCACGGTCCGTCAATCCCGATTCCTATTGAGTGGAGACACAATCCCGACGGCGTCCTGCGGTAGTTGAAATATAGCGTCGTTTCTTTTTTCGCTACGGGATAACTATTCGGTCAACCAGCATTAAGGGCCACCGGGTTGGCCGAATTGATAAGAGTATTAATCGATGCTGCGGAGTTGTTTGCGGGTTGAGATGTAATTAGGGAAAGGATTATATTATATTTGTCTTTAAAAACAGGAGATTATATATATAAGTGGCGGAGAGAGAGGGATTCGAACCCTCGGTACGGTTGAAGCCGTACGCACGCTTTCCAGGCGTGTACCTTAAACCACTCGGCCATCTCTCCGTTATAAGGCCTTACAAGACCTCGACCCCGGCGGGGCGCAAAGAATAAACCAGAACGGCGTTTGCGGCAACTTTTCCGGTAGTATAGCGGAAAACCCTCCTTCATCCGCAGCCCTGAAAGCCGGGAGTGTTTTGCCGTTCCCGGAGCCAAAATCAGAAACAGGACATCATGCAAATCAAATCCCGTATCCGCACCATTGCGCATTATCCTCATGAAGGCATCATGTTCCGGGACATCACCACTTTGCTGAAGGATCCGGTGGGTTTGCGTGCCACGATCCAGGAAATTGCGGCGCGTTATAAAGAAGTGAAGATCGATAAGGTTGCCGGTATCGAGTCGCGTGGTTTCATTATCGGCGCGCCCGTTGCCTACGAGCTCGGAATGGGTTTCGTGCCGATACGAAAAAAGGGGAAGTTGCCAGCGGAGACGCGTGGACGTGATTATCAACTGGAGTACGGCAGCGATCGCATCGAGATTCATGTGGATGCGATCCAGAAAGGCGATCGCGTGCTGCTGGTGGATGACCTTATTGCAACCGGGGGAACAGCGGAGGCGGCCGCCGCCCTGATACAGGAGATGGGGGGTGACGTGGTGGAGTGCTGTTTTGTCATCGACCTGCCGGATATTGGCGGCAGGTCGAGGCTGGAAAAACAGGGGCTTAAAATATTCGCTCTATGCGAATTCGAGGGGGGTTGAGGCGTGCCTCAAAAACGGAAGTTGTACTGAACGTAAAACAGGTCTGGCGAAACGCGCGGTGCCTGCACTTTGAGAAAGTCGCCGGCAAACAGTTTCGAATATCCGACGAGGATATTATGGTGCCGGTCGACATTGACGTTGAAACGGAAGTCGATTTCATCGCCCACATAGCTGCCTGATTGCCCGGTGGCATCGCGCAGCGTGGGGAGGCCGGCAGCGTTATAGAGAAAATCGCGCTTGTTGGCAAGGTAGAAGCGGTGGTACTGGGCAGTGAAGGTAGCCCAAGGCTGCGGATGCAGGTTGATCTGGGCATTGAAATCGTGGATATTCTGGCGCCCCACGCGGTCGATCCAGCCCATGTAGTAGTTGCCGAAGGGGAAGAGCTGGTTGAAGGTGTTGCGGTTGCCGTCGGTCAGGTTATTGTCGCCGGATGTGAAGTCGTAGCGGAGCCAGAACTGGGGATTCATCGGCGCCCCCTTGAAGTGATAACCCGCGCCCGAGGCCACCGCAAACGCTGATATATCCTGGTTGGAATACTGCCCAAACTGGTACATGCCCTCCAGTTCATAAAGATACTGGTTGTAGTCGCCAGCCACGCGGGAGCCGATGGTGTGCGTAATGGAATCTCCCCTCACGCTGTTTCTGCCAATAGCGCGGTTCCGGTTATCGTCCAAGCTCAGGAAATAAAAATCCGCGAGCCGGTTCTTTATGGGTTTGTAGGTGCCCCACAGACCAAAGAATTCCTGTTTCTCATCCCAATTGTCGAAGTTGTTCCGTTCGGTATTCATCGGACGCACCCAGAACGCGTCGAGATCAAATGTAGGAGTGTGCCAGAAGCCTTTCACCCCCTGGAAGGTGCGGCGGGTGTTCACCCAATCCAGGGTGGAGATCAGCCGTTGCGATCCGTAGAGCAGTTCCTGCCGGCCGACGCGCAGATAAGCCGGGCCGTCCTTGATATTCGCGATCTTGATATCCGCAAAAAGGTTCAGCATATCGGTGCGGTTGACATCCGTAGGAAGCGGCGAAAGGGCCTGTCCGAAGGTGCGCGCATCGATGAATTCGGCAAACAACCGTACCCGGTCCTGATACCAGAAGTCGGCGTGGAAACGGCTGCGTATCATGTGGTAGTTATCGCTTGTATTGGTTAAACGGGCGTCCGATTCCCGCATATAGCGGTACCAGAAGCTGCCCCCAAAAGATAAGAGAAAATCATCCCCGAGATGAATGCGTTTGATGGGGTCGAAAATATCCGGCTCATATCCCGGTTTTTCCATATAGCGGAAATCCAGATCGAACGCCGGGGTAGTCATGAGTGCGTACGGAGCAAAAGGAGAGACTGGCGGCGCTTCGCGCTGCTTTCCGGAGACATGATCGCGCAGGGTGTAATAACCCGCTCCCGATGGCGCTATCGAGAACATGCCGGGACGGGGCGGGGGCGATACGGGAGGAACCTTCGCCCAGTTGAAGCCCGCGCCCGGTTTTGCCGCGGAACCCGCCGTTGAGGTGTCAGGCGTTGTCGTTGTGGTGACTGGCGCTACTGTAGTACTGCCGGCAGGAGTCGGAGCGGGATCTGCGGCGAAAACCTGTAACGCGAGGACCAGAATTCCTGCACCGAGGCAGAGTTTCAATAGCGCTCCTCGTTTGCTCGCAGATGTGCCTGAGAAAATGCTGGGCTGGGGGATGCGTGCGGCTCGATAAGCCGGGAAAGCAGGCAGGTTCATGGTTTTCCTGTCGTTTTTCTGGTGAAAAATTGCCCGGAACTATAGCAGAATCCACCCGGTTTTTGAACAGCTGAACAATTGATAACGGTCGCTCTTGTCGTGCTATTCATTGATATCCGCCCATGCGGCGCGAAAGCGAAGCGGCGCTAAAATATGGAGACCCGAGGGTATCTGAACACTGGCCTGTGCTCAAGCTATCATCCAACTTTTACCTTGAAACTTCCGCTTCATGGTCTATTCTAAAACGTAAATGGCCGGGACTTTGGAAGACCTTTACATGGCTGCCCATAAAATTACCTATGGTCTTTTATGCCATTATCATGGCTACGCCCCATGACTCGGGCGTTTAACCCGTTATCGCCTTAGGTCTGGACAGCAACAGGAGTTCAGATTTCCGTTTTTTTTCCGAGGAGTGGATTATGACCAACATGCAATCCCCGACCATCTTGAATCCTGCCGTGTTAGTCCCGGTCAACCCGACAATCGAAAAATACATGCGCAGCCTGGCAAGCGAAACCGATCACCCGGCGCTGATTGAAATGGAAGCTCTGGCAGAAAAAAACAATTTCCCCATCGTTGGCCGTCTGGTGGGAATTTTTCTCGAAACATTAGCCAAGACGGCAAACGCTCAACGTATATTCGAGTTTGGCAGTGGCTATGGATATTCAGCCTACTGGTTTGCGAAAGCTGTGGGCACGAGCGGAAAGGTGATCTGTGCCGATGGCGATCCTCTCAACAAGAAAAAAGCCGAGCAATATCTCGGCGATGCGGACTTGTTAAAGAGAGTGGATTTCCGGGTTGGCATCGCCCAGGAAATCTTTGCGCAGGTTGATGGGCTGTTCGACATCTGCTACAACGATGCCGACAAAGGCGATTATCCCCAGATTTGGCGCATGGCAAAAGACCGGATTCCTCCGGGGGGTCTTTACATTGCCGATAATGTGCTCTGGCACGGACGAGTGGCGGTGGAACGGTACGTCGATATCGTGCCCGGCTGGACTGAAGCCATACTTGAGCATAACCAGCTCATCTTCAAGGATTCGGAATTTGACGCTTTTATCAACCCGGTGCGTGACGGCGTGATCGTGGCACGCAAAAAAACCGGTTGATCCTTTTTTAGCAGAAAGCGAAACCGGTATTGCCTTTCTGCATGAGGTGTGTAAAATTTGGTTTCGGTCGTCGAACCTCGGTCACAGGTTTTATGATGTTTTGCCCCTGAAGAGGTGAAAACAGTACGGCCGAATGTAAGGTGAAACTAGGGTTCCGGCCTCTTACTCATCGAGAAGAGGTGTCTGGTCCGAGAGTTTCCGGCTTCGTCGTGACGAGGCTCCACGGAGGGATAAAAGCCCGGGAGATAATGTAGCTCATACATTGCTCTTGGACTGAATCCATTGAAGGAGACCTTGTTCATGCATCTATCTTCCACGTCTTTCCCCCCTTTCCTGGTAACCGATACTGCCGGGGAACGCCCTGTTCCGAGTCATGCGGTTCCCATCGGCCGCTCAAGGATGCCGTTACGCCCATCGCGCCATGGTCTGGCCGCAGTCGTGGCATTCATTCCCGGAGCGGCGCCATGCCCATAAAGGAAATTCCGGATACTGTTTCCCCCGCGATGGGGACGGCGGCGCCGGCCGGGGCGGATAAGCTCCACCGCAGCATGAGTGTCTGGAATAGCTTCACCCTTGGTTTCGCCGTGGTTTCCCCCGTGGTTGGGCTCTATGCCATCATAAGCGTGCAGACCGTAGTGACCGGTGGCGGGTGGTTTGCCGCGCTGGCTACCTGCCTGGTGATGCAGTTGCTGGTTGCTACCGTCTATGCGGAGCTTTCCTCGCAGTTTCCCATTGCCGGCGGGGCATACAAGTGGGCGCGTCAGCTCGGGGGTGTCACCGCGGGGCAGTATGCGGGGGTTATCTACGTCAGTTCCACTGTCGCAATGCTCACTACAACCGCCTATACCGGAGGTATCTGGCTATCCATGTTTTTCGGATCAATGGGTGAAGCAGGGCATGAGCTGGTGATGTGGGGTGCAGTTTTTTTACTGCTGTGTACGCTTATCAATCTGGTTCACGTCAGTATCTTCAAGCTGTTGGTCATGCTGGGCGTTTATGCCGAAGTGGTAGGGTCGGTGGGTGTGGCACTACTCCTGTTTCTTTTTTTTCGCCAGCATTCTTTTTTCGAATTGTTTCAGCATCTGGGCACAGGCACGGCACCAAGCGAGACTGCCGCCTTTTTTGCGGCGCTTGCCATCGCCGGCTGGGCATTCATAGGCTTCGATGCCTGTTCCACCATTGCTGAAGAAACCCATGAACCCAGGCGTATGGTGCCACGTGCGGTTTTCTTTTCCCTTTGCGTGGTCGGATCAGTGGTGCTCTTCAATTCCGCTGCGCTGACGCTGGCGTTCGATCGCGAGATGCTCCTGGGCGCGAGCGTCACGTCCGATCCAATCACCCCGGTGATCACAAGCAGCTTTGGAGATTGGGCTGAGAAGCCTTTCCTGGGCATCGTCATGGTAGCGTTCCTGGCCTGTGGAGCGTCTGTGGTTAAATATACATCGCGCATTGTGTATTCCATGGCCCGCGAAGGCAACATGCCCGCGGTGCTTAGTAACCTGGGGCCCGACAGGACGCCCCGTAATGCGGTTTTGTGTACCGTATCGCTGGCGAGTCTGGGGTTGCTGTTCGGGTTGAACGACGGAGCGGTGGCCACCGTGATTGCCTTTGGTACCGGCGGACTCTACGCCATGTTTTCCATGACCACCGGAGTCGGGTTGTACGCCCGCCTGACAGGCCGATGGGATCCCGCGCTAGGAGAGCTCAAGCTGGGCAGATGGGGATTGGCAATCAACACGGTGGCTTTCGTCTGGTCCGTATTCGAATTCATCAATATTGCGTGGCCGCGTGCGTACGCGGTTGCGCCGGACGCGCCGTGGTGGCAACTCTGGGCGGTGCCTCTCGTATTGGGCAGCATTCTCGGGATCACCACACTGTACATTCTGACGAATAAAGTCCTCAAAAAAAAAGATCAGAAAAAGCTGGCGTCGCAGTGACGAAAGACTTTGCCGCTGCTTGTATTGCCATTGCTTGCGCTGATAAATTATTGAAAAAAGGAGAAAGGAGAAAAGCATGAACCAGCCGGACACATTTTTATGGGAACAGCACATCCCCGGCGGATGTCACTGGTCGGGCATTTTGCGAAGGGGCTTGACCCTGCGTCTGAGGGATGTGACAGGCGGCGCCAATGCAGCGGTCCTGTTTTTCAACCCGGAGGAAAAACTGGAACGCTACAACATGGCCGATACGCTGAAGGCGCAGCACACATTTTACCTCACCAGGGGGCACGCCTGCCATTCCGATATGGGGCGCATTTTTTGCTGTATTACCGAGGACACCGCCGGCTGGCATGACACGGTTTGCGGCCTGAGCGATTCCGAATGGATACGCCGGAAATACGGTGCCGGACGCTATCAGGAGCGCCGTAACGAGATGTTTCGTAGCGGAGTGGGTGGCATGCTGATTGAACTGGGGAAATGGGGGCTGGGTATGCGCGACGTGGTAGCCAACATCAATTTCTTCAGCAAGGTTACCGCCAGCTCATCGGGCGAGCTGACCTTCCACCCGGGCCACAGCCAGGCTGGAGATCATATCGATCTGTGTTTCGAGATGGATACGCTGATGGTGCTATCCGCTGCCCCGCATCCTCTTGATCCGGCTAAAACTTACCAGCCGGGCGCGGTAAGCCTGGCGGCTTTTGCGACAACAGGCCCGGCGGGTGCGGAATGCACGCATATCGCCGAGAATGCGCGCGCGCTGCTAAATACCCGGCGCTTATATTTTTGTCATGGAGGCTTGGCATGAGCCCGGTACATCTTGTCGAAAGCAGGCTTGATCCTGATGATGCGGTGGTGGACGAGATTTGCGCCGCTGGGGAGCCGTGGGTCAAGCTGGTGATGGAGGGGCAGGTATTTCGGATCGTCGACCTGGAGGGAAATCAGGCCGTCGATACTTTATTCTATAACGGCACCGATTCGATGGAGCGATACAGCGCAACCGATACCATTCGCCGCCAAAACCAACTCTATCTCACCACGGGCAGCAGGCTGTATTCCAATTGCGGCAATGTCATGCTGACTATCATCGCGGATACCTGTGGGCGGCATGACACGTTGGGAGGCGCGTGCGCGGCGGAGAGCAACACGGTTCGGTATGGGCTGGAAAAATTCCCGATGCACAGTTGCCGCGACAATTTTTTGCACGCGCTGGCGCACGAGCCCGTATGCGAGCATCTGGACATGAGCAAACGGGACCTGCCCAGTAACATCAACTTCTTCATGAACGTGCCCGTGTCGGAGGAAGGCGGTCTCGAGTTTGTGGATGGGGTGTCAGCGCCGGGAAAATATGTGGAGATGAGGGCGGAAACGGATGTGCTGGTCCTGATCTCGAACTGTCCGCAATTGAACAATCCCTGCAATGCCTACAATCCGACGCCGATCCGCCTGTTGATCTGGGACGAGTTTAGCGGCCCGGGGTGACACCGCTTCCGACGGGCTACCAAGGATAATCATGTTTGAGAAAGTATTAATCGCCAATCGCGGTGCCATCGCCTGCCGCGTCATTCGCACGCTCCGGCGCATGGGTGTGAGAAGCGTGGCCGTCTATACAGATGCCGACGCGCTATCCCGCCACGTGATCGAGGCCGACGAAGCGTACTGCATCGGTACCGGAGCGGCCGGGGAAAGCTATTTGCGCGCGGACAAGATCCTGGACGCTGCAAGGCGCACCGGCGCCAAGGCAATCCACCCGGGGTATGGCTTCCTCAGTGAAAAGGCAGATTTCGCTGAACAATGCGCCGCGCATGACATACGTTTCATTGGCCCGAGCCCGCGGCACATGCGTGATTTTGGCCTGAAGCACACGGCGCGCGCCCTGGCGTTGCAGAACAAGGTGCCGCTATTGCCGGGTACGGACCTGCTGGAAGACGTGGAGGACGCACTTCGCCAGGCAGCGCACGTCGGGTACCCGGTCATGCTTAAAAGCACCGCCGGAGGCGGTGGCATCGGCATGCGTTTGTGCTGGAACAGGGATGAATTGAGTGGCGCTTACGAATCGGTGAAATATCTGGCGCAGAACAACTTCAAGGACGCAGGCCTGTTTCTGGAGAAATACGTCGAGAATGCCCGGCATATCGAAGTGCAGATATTTGGAGACGGCAAGGGCGGGGTCCTCGCGCTGGGTGAGCGCGACTGTTCAATGCAGCGGCGCAATCAGAAGGTCATAGAAGAAACGCCTGCGCCCAACCTGTCTTCCCGGCGGCGTCAGGCTCTGCTGGATGCCGCGGTACGTCTGGGTAAATCGGTTGATTACGAGTCGGCCGGCACCGTGGAATATATTCTCGACGCATCCACCGGAGAATTCTATTTTCTCGAGGTGAATACGCGCCTGCAGGTCGAGCACGGCGTAACGGAAGAAGTGACCGGCATCGATCTCGTGGAATGGATGGTGCGGCAGGCAGCGGAAGATATGCCCCCTCTGGAATCGTTTGATGTCACGCCACGCGGAGCATCGATTCAAGCACGCGTTTATGCCGAAAACCCCGCCAGGGATTTTCAGCCATCCTGCGGCACGCTGATAGCGACGGAGTTTCCCCCTTCGAGCGATGCACGCATTGAAACCTGGGTGGAACGGGGTGTCGAGGTATCCCCCTTCTACGACCCCATGCTCGGCAAGGTCATCGTGCGCGCGGCAAACCGCGAGCTGGCCATCACCAGGCTGCTTGCCGCACTGGATGCCACTGCGCTGCACGGCGTCGAAACTAATCTGGACTATCTCAAGCAGATTCTGCGCAGTACCGCATTCCGCGACGGGCGCCAGACCACGAGCTTTCTGAACGGCTTTCATTATGTTGCGCACACTATCGATGTCCTCAGCCCCGGCGTGCAAACCACGGTACAGGATTACCCCGGCCGCACGGGTTACTGGAATATCGGCGTGCCGCCATCCGGACCGATGGATGCTCTGGCGTTCCGCCTCGCCAATCGTCTGGTAACTAATGCCGAAGACAAGGCAGGGCTTGAAATCACCCTGGCGGGCCCGACTCTGCGATTCAATTGCAATAGCGTCATTGCGGTATGCGGCGCACCCATGGATGTGCGGCTGGACGGCGAGCCGCTGGCGCAGTGGCAAGCACATCCTGTTAAAGCTGGCACGATAGTTCAATTCGGCAAGCTCATGCGTCACGGTTGTCGCGTCTACCTGGCGGTTCACGGCGGTTTCCAGGTCCCGGACTACCTGGGCAGCAAATCGACCTTCACGCTCGGCAAGTTTGGCGGACACGCGGGACGCACTCTGCTTACAGGCGATGTGCTGCATATTCCGGAAGCAGGCGAACTCGAAGGCAACTATGCTCGGCGGCTGGCGGACGAACTGATTCCACTTTACAGTGATCAATGGGAAATCGGTGTTCTGTATGGCCCCCATGGAGCGCCGGATTTTTTTACTGAAGAGGATATTCGCGTCTTCTTCGAATTCCACTGGCAAGTGCATTACAACTCGAGCCGCAGCGGTGTCCGCCTGATCGGGCCCAAGCCGGGGTGGGCGCGCAGCGACGGCGGCGAGGCGGGACTGCACCCCTCCAATATTCACGACAACGCGTATGCCATAGGCGCTGTGGATTTCACAGGGGATATGCCTGTGATTCTTGGTCCTGACGGCCCCAGTCTCGGTGGTTTTGTTTGCCCGGCCACCATTATCCACGCTGAACTGTGGAAGATGGGGCAACTCAAGCCTGGAGATAGCGTGCGTTTTCGCCCGATGTCCATGGAAGAGGCGCTTGGGCTGGAAAAAGTGCAGGACGCAACTCTCCGGCATCTTCGTGCCCCGAAAACCGTCCCGCCCACGGCTAAGCCCCGGGGAGCCGTAAACACAGCGACAACGCCTGTCCTGCATTTTATTCCCCAGAGCGCCCAGCAGGTGCAAACGGTATACCGTCAGGCCGGCGACAAGAATCTGCTGATCGAGTATGGGCCGCTGGAACTCGACCTGAATCTGCGTTTCCGCGTCCACGCGCTCATGGAATCGTTGCAGAATGCCGTCGACGCGGGAAAATTGAAGGGTATTCTTGATCTGACTCCCGGCATCCGCTCCCTTCAAATTCATTTCGACTCGCGCTCGATACCGCGCCACACGTTGCTGGATCGGTTGATCGCCATGGAAGAGAAACTGCCGGATGTCGAACACATGAATGTGCGTTCGCGTATCGTGCATCTCCCGTTATCGTGGGATGACGGCGCCACACGGCTGGCGATAGAGAAATACATGCAGTCGGTGCGCAGCGATGCGCCCTGGTGCCCGAGTAATATTGAATTTATCCGCCGAATCAATGGGCTTGGCAGCATAGAAGAAGTACAGCATATCCTCTTCGAGGCGAGCTATCTGGTGATGGGGCTGGGCGACGTCTACCTGGGTGCGCCAGTGGCGACGCCCGTCGATCCCCGTCATCGCCTGGTCACCACGAAGTACAACCCGGCTCGTACCTGGACCCCGGAAAACGCCGTGGGAATAGGTGGCGCCTATTTATGCATCTATGGGATGGAAGGCCCAGGCGGCTATCAATTTGTCGGACGTACCGTGCAGATGTGGAACCGCTATCGCCAAACAGCCGATTTCAAGGATGGCAAGCCCTGGCTGCTGCGTTTTTTCGATCAGATTCGATTCTATCCAGTTAGCGAAAGTGAACTGCTCAAGCTGCGTCGGGACTTCATTACCGGGCACTTTAAACTCCGTGTCGAGGAAACCACTTTTGCCCTGAAGCAATACAATGCTTTCGTGCAACAGAACGCGGACTCCATCAACGCCTTTAAAGCGAAGCAGCAGGCGGCATTCGAAGCGGAGCGCGAACGGTGGAAAGCCGAGGGCAGGGTGGAATACGTGAGCGAGACCGCTCTTGAGGAGGCGGATACGCAAAGCGAACTGGATCTACCGCAAGGCGCGCAAGCCGTTAGCGCCCATGTAACAGGCACGGTATGGAAGCTGCTGGTCAAGGAAGGAACCCGCGTGAAAGCGGGGGACACGGTTCTGGTGGTCGAATCGATGAAGATGGAATTTGCGATTGAGGCGCCGCTCGGCGGCACAGTATGGCGGGTGTTTTGCAAGGAAGGCGGGCATGTATCCGCCGGACAGATGTTGCTCATGATTCAGGAAGAATGATTGCGGCTAGCTGCTATGCTACGGGCGGCCTCCGGTCTCTGCCGCGACGCGATGCCTGTCGCGCATTACGCCCCGTAAGAGGGAACGGCGACGCCTTGTGTCATAGCGACTAAACTGAGCGACTAAACTGAACATTGGGAGGCAATGGGGCAATAGGCGCAGCTTGCCAGCTGATGCCTCGTCCTTTCCCAGGCAGGTTCAAGTAAGGCGGGGAGGGGGCTTGGGTTCTGAGACGGGCAAAACACATGGAAAAAGAAAGCAAATCTACGTTTGAACACGAACCGGGGCATGATCTTCTGGAACATGAAGACGTGACTATCCGTTTCCTGCATAAGGTCATAAGAGCGGCGGTCAAAGTTCTTGCTGTTCTAATGGTTCTGGTTATCGTCTGGGGCGTTGGCGATGTCTGTTATGTACTCTATCAAAGACTGATAAAGGCTCCGTTTCTGCTTCTGCAGATCAACGATATCCTGGCAACGTTCGGTGCGTTCCTGGCAGTCCTGATTGCCATTGAAATATTTATCAACATTCGAATGTACCTGACTTCCAATGTTATTCCGGTGCGGCTGGTAGTCGCAACTGCATTGATGGCCATTGCACGCAAAGTAATTATTCTGGATTTCGATACAGTAACACCCCCGTATATCTATGGAACGGCCGCAGTAATCCTCGCGTTGGGAATAACTTATTGGCTCATCACAAAACGTGGCTAACCAGGAAAGGAGGAGGCGTAATGAGGCAGCACACATGGCATCAAGGTGAGGAATACGGTTTTCGCTGTTCAACCGGTAAAAATGGAATCCGCGACCCTGCGGCGCCCTCATTCTGGTTGCGCGCCCGATGCTGCTGGAAACGCGGGAATACCTCGCGCAGGTGTTGGCCGCAACTCTGGAAGAATGAGCGTGAGTAACCCGCTTCCTCTTGGTGCCATTTCCTCCCTGCTGCGGCATTATGCCCGCAGCGAACTGACACCCGGCCAGTTGGTGGAGGCGGTTCACGCATTTATGCAGAATGACGTCGGAAACGCCTGGATTTACAAGCTGCCGCGCGAATCATTGCTGGGTTACGCGCGGGCCCTGGAAGCCAGGGCAGGGGAAATGTCCGCGCTGCCCCTGTACGGGATTCCCTTCGCTATCAAGGATAATATCGATCTTGCGGGGGTGCCGACCACCGCCGCTTGTCCCGATTTTGCCTACACGCCGCAACAAAATGCCACAGTGGTGCAAAGACTGATTGATGCCGGGGCGATCCCGGTCGGGAAGACTAATCTCGACCAGTTCGCCACCGGGCTGAACGGGACCCGCTCGCCCTACGGAGCATGCGCCAACGCATTTCATCCTGATTATATTTCAGGTGGTTCGAGCTCCGGTTCGGCGGCAGCGCTGGCAAAAGGCCTGGTATGTTTCAGCCTCGGAACCGACACCGCCGGATCAGGCCGCGTGCCAGCGGCGTTCAACAACCTGATCGGATACAAGCCGACCCGGGGATGGCTTTCCACAAGGGGCGTCGTGCCCGCCTGCCGCTCGCTCGACTGTGTTTCCATCTTTGCCTTTACCCCTGCCGATGCCAGCCGTATCCTCGAAATTGCCGCCGGCTACGATGCCCAAGATATCTATTCGCGACCGAGAGAGAGCCATGGGGCCGATTTCGGCATGCAGGATTTCTGCTTCGGCGTGCCCCACACGGAACAACTGCAATTCTTCGGTAGTCCAGAGACAGGGCAACTGTTTGACAAAGCCGTGGCGAGCATGCGAGCGTTGGGCGGTACCGCTGTCGAGATAGATTTTGCGCCCTTTCTGGAAACAGCGCGGCTGCTTTACGAAGGCCCGTGGGTGGCCGAACGGTACGCGGCGATTCAGCAGTTTTTTGATCTGCACAGCGAACAGGTGATAGCGCCGGTGCGGGAGATCATCGCACTTGCAAAACGTTATTCCGCCGCGGATGCCTATCGCGGCACATATGAGTTACGCAGGCTCAAGCGTCAGGCTGATCAGGTGTGGACCGGCATAGACTGCATATTGACGCCGACCGCCGGGACTATTTATACGATCCAGGCTATGCGGCAGGATCCCGTGCGTCTCAACGCGAATCTGGGGTACTACACCAACTTTGTGAATCTCCTCGACTATGCTGCGGTTGCCGTACCGGCGGGGTTTCAAGATAACGGGTTACCCTTTGGGATAACCCTCGTGGCACCGGCTGGCGAGGATGAGTCGCTGCTGCATCTTGCCGGACGTTTGCAGCAATCCTATGCGTTGCCTCTAGGCGCTACCGGTATTCCATTTCGAGATGAGGAAACGCTCGAAAAGCAATCACGTAAAGTCCCGCAGTCGGAATTGCAACCCGGACAGGTGCGCGTGGCGGTTTGTGGGGCTCATTTATCAGGCCTGCCGTTGAACGGGCAACTGACTGGCCGTGATGGGCGATTGGTCGCCCGCACCTTGACCTCGCGGGACTACAGTCTTTACGCCCTCCCCGGGGAGCCGCCGCAACGGCCCGGGTTGGTGCGCGTGGAAAGGAATGAACAAGGGAGTGCTATTGAGGTGGAAGTGTGGGAAATGCCGGCGCGTGAATTCGGCAGCTTCGTCGCCGGCATCCCCGCGCCGCTGGGTATCGGAACGATTACTCTGGCAGACGGCGATGCGGTGCTGGGATTCCTGTGCGAGCGCTATGCGGTAGCCGATGCCGAGGATATCAGCCGGTTCGGCGGCTGGCGCGAGTACCTCCGCTGGTTAGGGAAGCCCTGAACAAGTCCCCCGCGGGCGCGACGAGTCTTTGCGGGATGGGATGCGCGAAAGACGACAACGCGAATGGTACGACCGCGAAGGGCGGAGCAGTGCCTTCCGCAGGAAGGTGCGACGCCAGAGCGGGATGCAGGTGCCCCAGGGGCTATGGCAGTGGTCGGGCATCCCCGCCGCTGCCCAATCCCCGCTACGCGAGGCCCCTCGTGCCACGCTTTGGGGCGCCCCCTTCGCTAGGAGACTGACAAAGCAGACCGCCCGCATAGCCCCGTCCCTTCGGGTTGTGGTAGAATCGGGCACGACCGCGAAAGGATGGAGCAGTACCTTCCGCAGGAAGATGCGACCCTGAAGCAGCAGTACCTTCCGCAGGAAGATGCGACCCTGAAGCGGTGTGCAGCGTCCCTCGCGGTCTGCATCCCCGCCGCTGCCCGATCCCCACTTGGCGGGGCCCCTCGGGCAACGCTTTGGGGCGCAACTGCGTTGCACTCCTTGGCATCGTAGTCCAAGCTACGACCTGTGTCGTGCGCCTTGTGATCATCCCGATTCTGCCGCAACGCGCTCCGCGTAGGACTTGTTCAGGGCTTCCTTAGGGCTTCCTGAGCCAGCTTGCACAGAGCCCATGAATGATGGAGGGGGTATTTCGACGTAGCGTTCACAGCCTTCCGGTTCAATGCCCGGTTTCCCGTGGCCGTGGCGCTAACTCGGGATAATATCGCGCCTTGATCCGGCCAACATAGTTTGCCAGATTGCTTTTCGATAACCCATATTCCTTGAGCGGCGATTCGATAGGGCAATCGATAGTATTGATCAGGAATCCGAATGCGGTGGCGTCCAGCGCGGTTGGTTGATCGCCCCAAAAATATTTCTTGTCCCCCAGGCATTCCGATAGCGCATCGATATCCCACATGGCGAGTTCAAAGATATCCTGAGATTCGTGCCGGCCTATGCCGTGCCCATAAATCTGCTGCCTGATCTTATATCGGTACACGAGAGCTGCGACATCGCAAATCAGTGGCGGCAAAACCCCGAATATCGCTTTCTTGTTAACTTGCCAATTTGCATCTGTGTACTGCCAGCGTGAATACATCGTGGCCCAGAATAGATGCTCTTCGATCAGGCGCTGCAGTGCAAGGGAGAGTGCCGACTCGGCAGGGCTTAGCGCGTCATCGAGGTCTTTGTAACGGGTTTTAAGGTGCCGGATAATAAAGCGGGAATCCGCCAGCTCAATATCTCCATCGACAATGTAGGGGAGTTTGCCTTTCGGTGCGAATAATGGAAGCGCCGCCCGGACAGTGTATTCGATCCCGGCCATTCGCAAGTATGTTTCCGTTTTACAGCAAAAATGACTAAGGTTGGGATTACCCCAGGTACGCTCGAATTGGTAGAGTATCAGCATAATTTCTTGATGGCCCGCCGGAGAGCAATTCACAACTTGTGATTCACAACTGACACTAGCTTAGCTTACTACCTTGCGAACTGCAAGTTACTGCGGTACATTATGGAGTTACCACCAGCGGTTTCGCGATGGTGGGGCATGACTGGAGCGCAAAACATCGATAACGGATTTACATTTGTGCGGTCATCCTGCCCGATTACCAATGGCCTGGATATCTTTGGCGACAGATGGACGCTTCTGATTATCCGCGACCTCATCCTCGGCAAACGGCGCTATCAGGATCTGATATCCTCCCCGGAAAATATCGCTTCAAATATACTCGCTGATCGGCTAAGAAGACTGGAAACCGCTGGTCTTGTTACCCGTCGAGCCTACCAGCAGAAACCCGAACGCCATGAATACTTCCTGACGGAGAAGGGCAGGGATCTGAAGCCGGTTCTGGAGGCGATAAGTCAATGGGCGAAGAAACATTCTCCCGGCACCGCAGTGTTCGGCCCTGTTGACTGATGCCGAGCACAGTCCCCGCACTTTTTAAAGCGAGGCGAGCGCGCATGGCCGTGCTGCCTATGCACCTGCCCTCCCGTTTTGGGAACTCTGGCAGAAAAGGATTTTTTCAATGAGTGTCATTACAACACGATCATAATAATGAGAACCTGCCGATGACACTTGTCACGCTTTCCTTCCGGATGCTTCGCCGTGACTGGCGCGCGGGCGAGTTGCGGGTACTGGCGCTAGCCCTCGTAATCGCGGTGGGCGGAATGACCACGGTCGGCTTTTTTGCCGACCGTGTGCAGTTGGCGCTTTCGCGCCAGGGCAACCAGTTGCTTGGCGCGGATCTGATCATTTTTTCCGACCATGCGCTGCCGGCGCATTATGCCGACGAAGCAAAACGGCTGGGACTGGCTATTTCCACGGCGCTCAAGTTTCCCAGTATGGTTGCAAAAGGAGATAACAGCCTGTTGACGGAGATCAAGGCTGTCAGCGCCGGCTACCCGTTGCGGGGCGACCTCCGGATCAGTGAGGACTTCGGCAACGCGTCGCCCAAAGCTGCCCGTGCTGCCCGTGTCGCAAACGCGATTCCATCTCCCGGCTCGGCATGGGTGGACGAGAAGCTCATGGTGCGCCTCGAGCTGACACGGGGCGACAAGATAGAGGTGGGCGCGGCGAGCTTCACGGTGGAGGCTCTCATAACCCAGGAGCCGGACTATTCAATTGGGTTCATCAACCTTCGGCCACGCTTATTGATCAATGCAGACGATCTCCCCGCAACCGGCCTCGTGCAGGAAGGCAGCCGTTTGAGCTATCGGCTGCTGGTAGCGGGAGATTCCGGAGACGTGGAAAGCTTCCGGGAATGGGCGCAATCGCATTTGATGCTCGGAGAAAGAATCGAAGGCATTCGCGATGCCCGTCCTGAAATCAAGGCGGCGCTGGAGAGGGCGGAAAAATTTCTCAGCCTCGCCGCTCTGGCGAGCGTTGTGCTGGCCGCGGCGGCGGCCGCGCTTGCCGTGCGCCGTTTCACTCAGCGCCATTTGGATGGCTGCGCGGTTATGCGCTGTCTAGGCGCGAGCCAGGCGACGATGCTGCGCCTGTATCTGTATCACTTCCTCGCGCTGGGACTGATCGCCAGCGGGGTCGGATGTCTCCTTGGTCTCGTCGCGCAGCAGGCGCTGACCTTGTGGCTTTCGGGATTCGTGGATGCGGAATTGCCGTGGCCCAGCATGTGGCCTGCCATACATGGGTTGCTTAGCGGCATGGTGTTATTGCTGGGTTTCGCCTTGCCGCCCTTGCTTAATTTGCGCAGCGTGCCTGCCTTGCGCGTGTTGCGCCGCGATATCGGCACGCCTAACGGCTATAGCCTGGCAGGATACGCACTCGGCCTTGCTGCGCTGTCCGCATTGTTTTTGTGGAAAGCGGGCGATGTGCGCCTGGGTGCTTCCGTCATTGGAGGATTCATTGTAGCGATAGGAGTTTTTGGATTGCTCGGCTTCCTGCTTGTCAAAGCTTTGGCGCACATGCGCAGCCGGACAGGGGGGGCGTGGCGCTACGGGCTCGCGAGTATTCGCCGGCGCGCCATTGCGAGCGTGGTGCAAGCGGTCGCGTTAGGATTGGGGCTGATGGCACTGCTCGCGCTGACACTCATTCGCGATGATCTGTTGCATAACTGGCGCACCAGTCTGCCACCTGATGCGCCCAACCATTTCCTGGTAAATATCCAGGAAGATCAGCTGCAGCCGCTGGGGGAGTTTTTCAGCGAGCACGACCTGGCCCAACCCCCGGTTTTCCCAATGGTCCGAGGGCGCCTGACGGCGATTAATGACACGCCTATCCTGTCGGAGGATTTTGCCGACACGCGCGCAAAACGGCTCGTGGAGCGCGAGTTTAATCTGTCATGGGCGGATGAAATGCAAAGCGACAACCAGATTGTCAAGGGCCGATGGTGGAAAAGCGCAGACAGGGGCAAAGCCGTTCTGTCGATCGAGGAGGATATCGCGAAAACGATCGGCATCGGTCTCGGGGACAGATTGACCTACGATGTGGCGGGAAGCACATTTTCCGCCACGGTCACCAGCTTGCGCAAAGTGAATTGGGATTCGTTCCGCGTCAATTTTTTTGTGGTGACGCCGCCGGGCGTGCTTGAAAGCTACCCGGCGAGCTACATTACCAGTTTTCACCTGCCCCCGGGGAACCTGGGCCTGACGAACCAGCTGATCAAGCAGTTTCCCAACCTGCTTATAATCGATGTGGCGACGATCATCACACAGGTACAAAAGATGATTGAACAGGTTACGAAAGCGGTCGAGTTTGTCTTTTTGTTCACGCTGCTCGCAGGAGTGGCGGTGCTCTACGCCGCCATCGTCTCTACTCAGGATGAGCGCATTTATGAGGCTGCAATATTCCGAACCCTGGGGGCGAAGCGCAGGCAGCTGGCACGCGCCTGGGCGGCGGAGTTCGCAATACTCGGCGGCCTGGCCGGCCTTTTCGCCGCGGCAGGGGCAAGCGCGCTGGGCTATGTCATAGGCGAATATGCGCTAAATCTGGCTTACACATTCAACCCATGGATCTGGCTTACCGGCTTGGTTGGGGGAGTTGCAGGCGTAACCGTCGCCGGACTGATGGGGACCCGTTCGGCGCTTTCGACGCCTCCGCTCCTGACATTGCGGAACATTTGATGAAACCCCGCGACAATTTGCGATATCGCTATCGAGCGAGGTGAGGAACCGGAATGTGCCGCCGCATTGCTCATCTGGATATGGATGCCTTTTATGCGTCGGTGGAGCTGCTCCGCTGCCCCGAATTACGCGGGCTGCCGGTCGTGATCGGTGGACGGGGTGAATGGCGAGAAGCGCTCGAGGATGTCAGGCACCGTTTTGCTCGGCTAAGGGATTACGCGGGCCGGGGTGTTGTGACCACGGCAACCTACGAAGCTCGCGGTTTCGGTATTTCGTCCGGCATGGGCCTGATGAAAGCCGCGCAACTGGCTCCCGATGCCATTCTGCTTCCTGCGGACTTCCGCGCCTACCGGCATTATTCGCGACTATTTAAAGCCGCTGTTGCAAGCATTGCTCCCCATATTGAAGACCATGGCATTGATGAAATCTACATCGATCTGAGCGGCTTGCCGGAAGACACGGCGGCGGTCGCCCGGCGCATCAAACAGGCTGTGTGGGAGCGCACCGGCCTTTCGTGTTCCATAGGTGTGACGCCTAACAAGCTGCTATCGAAAATTTGCTCGGATCTGGAGAAACCGGATGGCCTCACCATCCTGAGCATTGCGGATATTCCTGCGCGGATCTGGCCGTTGCCTGTCAGCAAAATCAACGGAATCGGCCCGAAAGCAAACCATAAGCTCGGCGCCCTTGGCATTACTACTATCGCAGAGCTGTCGCGTGCCGACATCGGCTTCCTGCAGATGCATTTCGGCCGCAGCTACGGCTGCTGGCTGCACGAGGTATCTCACGGGATCGACAATCGTCCGGTAATTACGGATGCTGCGCCGAAGTCGATCAGCCGGGAAACCACGTTCGAGCGCGATCTCCATGTCCGACACGATCGGCAAACGCTATCGGAAGTTTTTACCTCGCTCTGTAAAGGCGTGGCGCAAGACCTCCTGCGCGGGGGTTATGCCTGCCGCACCATCAGTATCAAGTTGCGGTATGAAGACTTCCGCACCGTAACCCGCGATACTACGTTATCCTTCCCTGCCGCCGATGCCGCAGCTATCCGCCGCGCGGCTGAAGCATGTCTGCGCCGCGTGCCGCTGCAGAAAAGGTTGCGGTTGCTCGGTGTCCGCGTCAGTTCGTTGTCTTCCAGCGGGATTTTGCAAGGCGCAAGCGGCCCTTGCCAGAAGGAATTGCCGCTGACAGTGCCTGACGCCGGATAAAGCTGCAGCTTGAGGCGAATGGCTCACTGAACCGGGCCATAAATAAGAGGACTTCTGTCGCCACCTGCGGGGTGCTTATACCGGATTCATTTATCCCTCATGCAAAAAACGAGAATACTGCTCCGTGTTGCAATTGTAGTACTGGTTCTGTCGGTATCGGGCTATGCGATCTGGCTCGCCACGCGCCCTGAACCCATAGAGGCTGAGCTTGCCACGATCATGCGCGGAACAGTGGAGTCCACTGTGGTCAATACCCGTGCGGGAACCGTTACCGCTTGCCGTCGCGCCAAACTTGCACCCGCGGCCGGAGGGCAGATCGTCAGGCTCCCGGTGAAGGAAGGCGACCGCGTTGAAAAAGGTCAGACACTGCTGGAACTGTGGAATACCGATCTTGCTGCGCAGCGCGATCTGGCCCGGCGGCAGCTCACCACCGCCGTGGAACGCCGCCGCGAAGCCTGCATTATTGCAGCTAATGCACACCGGGAGGCGGAGCGAACCCGCCAGCTTGCCGAAAGAGGTTTTGTCAGCCTCCGGAGCAGGGAGAATGCCGATGCGGAAGCGCGCGCGCGTCAGGCGAGCTGCGATGGGGCGGTGTCGGACGTAAGGCGCGCGCAGGCGCAAATCGAAGTGACACAGGCGGGACTGGAACGCACAGTGCTGACCGCGCCATTTTCAGGCATCGTGGCGCTCGTCACCGGTGAGCTTGGCGAATATGCCACCCCCTCGCCGCCAGGCATTCCGACGCCGCCCGCGGTTGACCTTATCGACGACTCCTGCTTGTATGTCACTGCGCCAATGGATGAAGTGGATGCGCCGAAGCTGAAAACCGGACAATTCGCGCGCATTACGCTGGACGCCCTTCCCGGCCGGATGTTTGCGGGGAAGGTGCGGCGTATCGCACCCTATGTCACCGAGGTGGAAAAACAGGCGCGCACAGTGGATGTGGAAGTAGATTTTGAAGAGATACCGGAACACGCCTTGCTGGTAGGATATAGCGCCGATGTGGAAGCTGTCATCGAAAGGCGCGACGATGTGCTTCGCGTCCCGACACAGGCGATTCGTCAAAATGGCCAAGTGCTGATAGTGGATAAGGAGAACAGGCTGGTGGAACGCACCCTGGAAACGGGCCTTGCCAACTGGGCCTTCACGGAAGTCATCAGTGGTCTGGAAGAGGGTGACCGGGTGCTTCTGTCATCGGATGAGGATGAAGTGAAGGCCGGTGTGCAAGTCAAGGAGAAGCTCCCCGGGCAATGAGCGCGGGAGTGAAGGGCTGGGTATCCCTTTTGCCTGCGGAGGACTTGTTCAGGGCTTCCCTGACAATTACCGGGCAGCGCAATTCCGGCAGGTGCGCTCCCTGGCAAACTGGATGATGGTTGCGCTTCACGTACCGATCCTGGTAAAGATGACAAAATGATCTGTCTCACCACCATCTCGCGCGTATTTCAAATGGGTGAACAGGATGTGCGCGCGCTCAGCAAGGTCAACCTGGAGATTACGTCGGGAGATTATGTCTCAATAATGGGTCCGTCCGGCTCGGGCAAATCCACTCTGCTCAACATCATAGGATTACTTGACAGGCCCGATAGCGGACGCTATGAACTGGACGGAAGGGATGTGACCGGCCTCTCCGAGACCGAGCGGGCGCGCGTGCGCAGGGAAAAGATCGGATTCGTATTTCAGTCGTTTCATCTTGTGCCACGCTTGACCGCGGCGGAAAACATTGAATTGCCGCTAATCCTGGACGGTGTTGCCCCTGCCGAGCGAAGAGCGCGCGTTAATGAAGCATTGCAGGGGTTCAATCTGGGTGACAGGGCCGGCCACCGCCCGCCGGAACTATCCGGCGGGCAGCGCCAGCGCGTGGCCATTGCCCGGGCTACCATCCTCCGGCCGACCGCTTTGCTGGCAGATGAACCTACCGGCAATCTCGATCACCGTATTGGCGCGGAAGTGATGGCCTTGCTGGAACGATTGCACAACACGGGAACGACTCTTATTGTCGTCACCCATGACCGCGAGCTCGGTGCGCGGGCACATCGCCATATTGCCATGCGCGACGGCGAAATCGTGGCGGACGAGAAATGAACATCGGTATGAATTCATTGCCGCGAACAGGGTTCCGCAACATTGCATACGAAAATCCCGGGTTAGCATGAAACTGAGGGATACCCTGCATCTTTCCCTCAAGACAGTAGCGAGTTATCGGACCCGTTCGCTGCTTATCGTGCTGGCGATGGCGCTGGGAGTAGCCGCGGTGGTGGTGCTGACCGCACTGGGAGATGGTGCGCGCCGTTATGTGGTCGGCCAATTTTCCTCAATCGGCACCAATCTGATCGTTGTTCTGCCGGGACGAGCCGAAACCTCCGGCGGTTTTCCGGGTGCGGCGCTGGGACAAACCCCGCGTGATCTGACTCTGGCAGACGCCAGGGCTCTCGGTCATCTTCCGCAAGTGAGACGTTATGCGCCTCTCAACGTGGGGGTGGCGGAACTTGCGGCCGCGAGCCGGCTGCGCGAAGTCACCGTGCTCGGCAGCACGGCCGATCTATTGCCTGTGCGGCACATGCGGCTCGCGCAGGGCAGCTTTCTCGCCCAGGAAAGGGGCGCGGAGCGAAGCGCTCAAATCATTCTGGGGGCCCAGCTTGTCCGCGAGTTCTTTCCGCAAGGCAATGCGGTCGGGCAGCGTGTGAGGCTCGGTGACCGGCGTTTCCTGGTGTCGGGCGTGCTTGCCCCCCAAGGGGAATCGATGGGTTTCAATTCCGACGAAATCGTGATCATCCCGATCGGTTACGCCCAGGCGCTGTTCAATACTTCGTCGCTCTTCCGTATCCTCGTCGAAACCAAGAGCCGCGGGGATCTTGCGTCCGCGAAGGACGCAATTCTCGACATCCTGAAACAGCGCCACGATGGGGAAGAAGACGTCACCGTTATCACGCAGGATGCGGTGCTTGCCACTTTCGACCGTATTCTGCGGGCACTGACGCTCGGGGTGGCGGGAATCGCCGCCATCAGTCTGGCTGTGGCCGGTATCCTGGTGATGAACGTGATGCTGGTCGCGGTAAGCCAGCGCACGTCGGAGATCGGTTTGCTGAAAGCCATTGGCGCCCCTTCCGCCGACGTGCACCGTTTGTTCCTGGCTGAAGCGCTATGGCTATCGCTGGCGGGCGGCATGACAGGTTTTGCCCTCGGGCACTTCGGCAGCTTGCTAATCCGTATTGCGTATCCCCAGCTTCCGGCCTGGCCCCCGGTCTGGGCCAGTTTTGCGGGAGTAGGCGTGGCTTTTGCAACGGGCCTTCTTGCCAGCCTTTTGCCCGCGGCGCGGGCCGCACGGCTGGATCCTGTCCGCGCTCTGGGCGGCAAATGAGTGCCATCGATACGCTGCGTTTTGCGCTGCGCGCCCTTGCCGCACACCGCCTGCGCACTATTTTATCCGCTACCGGGGTTGCAATAGGTATCGCCGCAGTAATCCTGCTGACCTCCATCGGTGAAGGCATCCACCAGTTCGTGCTGTCCGAATTCACCCAGTTCGGCACTAACATCGTCAATATTACTCCAGGAAAAATCACCACGCATGGCGGGTCGTTGGGCGCGATCGGAAGCGCACGGCTGCTTACCATAGAGGATGCGCTGGCGCTAAAGGCGTCTCGCTACGCCCGGTATGTCAATGCCGGTGTAATGGGTAACGCGGAAATACGCGCTCGCGGACGCAGCCGGCGCGTCACGGTGTATGGGGAGAGCCCGGATTTTGCCCGCGCGTTCAATATGAGAGTGAGGACGGGCCAGTTTCTCCCCGCTGATGACCCGCGCAACCCACGCGCCTATGCCGTGCTGGGATCCAAGGTGCGCACCGAGTTATTCGGAAATACCAATCCTCTGGGGGCCATCCTTCAGGTCGGTATGTCCCGTTTTCGGGTGATCGGTGTCATGGAGTCCAAGGGGCAAGTGCTGGGCCTCGATCTTGACGACACCGTTTTCATCCCCACCACGCGCGCGCTCGAAATTTTCAATAGGGAAGGGGTGATGGAAATCAATATTGCCTATCAGCCTGGCGCCCCATTGCAAGCTGTAATCGAGGATATCCGCCGTATTCTGGTCTCAAGGCACGGACGCGAAGATTTCACCATCACGCCACAACAGCAAATGCTGGCTACGCTGGGCTCCGTGCTGGACGTGCTTATCTTCGCTGTTGCCGCGCTTGGCGGAATCTCGTTGCTGGTGGGTGCGGTGGGCATGGTAACGCTGATGCATATTGCCGTGGCCGAGCGCGTGGCCGAGATCGGCCTGCTTGCCGCGCTAGGCGCAACCCGGGCGCGCATCCGCATTCTGTTCCTGATGGAATCCATCATACTGGCCTCGCTGGGTGGAATGGGCGGCCTGGCTGTCGGCGCCGGTCTTGCCTGGCTGCTGAAGTCCGCCGGGGTCGGCTTGCCGATACATACCCCGTGGAACTATGCCCTTGGCGCGATGTTAATTTCCGTGCTGATAGGCCTTGCGGCCGGGGTGGCACCTGCCATGCGCGCAGCTCGGCTAAATCCGATCGAGGCGCTTCGAACTGAATAACGCCGGGGAAGGGCAGGCTGCTTTCAAGAAACCGGGGCCGGCGATCTCTCAGCCTGGCTCTCCCTTGACTAGTGCAACGGGAACGATGCTGTCAAACGTAAGCCTGCTCGATCCTTCCCCGCGCCCCGTTTTCTTGTGTATGCCCAGCTCCCCAGGAAAGACGCCGGGCTCAAGCGGAGGGAGGCTGTTTGTTGTTCCGCAGCCAGCGAAAAAAGAATACATAAATAAAGGCTGGAATGAACGGAAGAATCCAGGGGAACATCTGCGTGAGCCATGCGGCATAAAAACTGTCCATGTAGCGCGCCTTGGCGAGAGCGCAGGCACCGGCAGCGGGAATGCTGCACGCGAGCTCGATCTCCAGGGAGGCCTGGGCATGGGCGCGCCACAGCCAGTACGCCATCGAGGCCGCGAAAATGATCAGCAGGAGGGTAAACAGGGTTATTCGCCCCTTTTGTGGCGGCATCGGTTGCATTTTTTGTTGTCGCAGGGCTTTGTCGTCAGGCGGGAATCAGCGGGATGACAATGTACGGGAGGCTGAAAAGGCGGGGTAAGGGCAACAACTTCGTTCTGCACAGCTGTTTCAGCAGCAGTTCGCCTCTTGAGCGAATGATGTGCCTGGGGTGAAACGTTGTCAAGCCTCGGGCGGAGTTCGGCTGCCCGGCGCCGGAGCGAGAATGACTTCCTGAACCTATCCTGAGCGGACGGTTCAGGCGTTGCGAAAGCGCGTGCGTTTGAGCAGCAGGATGGTGAGTAGCGGCAGCACGAAGCCGATAACCGTCACCGCTATTAACAGCATCCCCAGTTCACTGTAATCTGCCGGAATCGTGACCTGGCCCGTTTCGCGGTCCTCCACTTCGCGGGTGACCACAAAGATTTGATTGAGGTACTTGGTTCCAAGCTGCGAGGCTGACAGGGCAAGATTGGTGAACGACGCCATGACTGCAAAAAACGTCGCCTTGAGCCTGTCGGGCGCAGAGTTGGCAATCCAGGCAAGCATGGGAATCATCGCGATTTGCCCGAGAGGCGATTCGAGCGCGGTATCGATCACGGCAATAAAGCGGGCGTCGACCACGCCCCCTGTTCGTGCGGCAGTCCATTCATGCAGGCCGAAATACATGCCGATGGTCGGCAGCGATAGCAGGGTGCCAGCCACGGTAAGAAAGCCGACGATATAGGCTATCGAGCGTTCCGCCATGAAGCGGCGGAAAATGAACATTCCAAAAAGGGTCAGTGTCGCGCCAATCAGCGACAATGTAGCCAGAAACTGCTGGTCGAAGCCCAGGCTGTCAATCATCCACCAGGTGGACCCCGCGCCTGGCCCCGGTATGGCGCGAAACACGAATATGAGAACCGCCGTGCCTACCAGCACATTGCGCGCGTCGGGCTCCAGTTCGCCTGTCAGTCTCCACATCAGGAAAAGCACGATAGACATGGAAATGATGAAGATGATTTCTTCCCCGCCGGGAATACCGCTCAGGCCCACGCTCAGCGATGCTGCGGTAAAGGCAAGCCCACCGCCCAGAATCCACCAGTTTACGGGCGGAGGCTCAATGTCGGCGCCAAGCATCGCTTCACTTTCCTTGCGGCTATATCCTTGTGCCCCAAAGCGGGCAATGTCGCGCCGCCGCAACCAGGCCGCGAACGCGACCCCGCAAACCGAAACAAGAGGAATTATCAACCCCAGCTCGTAGACGAAAAGGTAAGCGGCTGCTTTCTCCGCCTCCGGTAATTCGCCCACGCCGCGCAGGACCACGACATTAACCACCGAAACCAGGATGCCGCCGCTGATGATGGCAACACGTCCCAGTGTCTGCATGGTGACATGCATTGACTTGCGATCTTTAAGCGCCAGCGGGTTTCCATGCTCGTCCACACGCGGCACGGCTTCGACCGTCATCGCATCCGCTACCACATCCTGAAGCACATACCCGATAGGGGCGAGCAACGCAGCCGTTACATACCAGGTTTCCACGGTGGCGACGGCGCGCATGGCATCCAGGTACCCGAGAAGCCCGATCATGATCACCAGGCTCAGCGTGATCAGGCCCGCGCCGGTATACACGAGCAGGCTCTTCCAGCGCCAGACCAGGTCCACCAGGTGACCCAGGGGCATCTTCAATGCCCACGGCAGCATCATCCAGAACCCGAGCGCCGCGAGAAACTCGGCCGAAAGCCCCAGCCGCTCCTTGACGTAAAACGTGCCGACGATACTGGTCAGGCCCGAGATGCCGGCAGCGGCGTATACCATCAGTGGCGGCAGGTAGGACAGCCGCATTTCTCTTCCCAGCGCAAGAATGTTGGCATCGAGCCAGTGGCCTACAGTAGCAAAGAGCCCTCTGGCCGGCCGTGCGGTTGTCTCAACAACGGTTTTCTCAGGAGGGTTACTCATTGTGTGCGGCACGACAAAGATTTCATTGCAGGCATCGCCTCGTGGAACGCATGGGTTTATCCACTCGCACCTCAGGAACTTCGGGGCGGCTTATGCTGCGCTAACGCTGGCCCACCGTTCAGCCAAATTGGCTTCGGAGACGTTCCCAGTAGGAGGTCGCCACGAATGCATTCGCACAGGTGAGAGTCGTCACCGCCATGACACGATACACAATGCCGCGCGGCACTTTGACATTGACCGCGGGGTTCAACAGATCGGGAGCTGCCGCGACGCGCTTCAAAGTTTCCCCCGCCAATAATATGGGCCAGATGCAGGCCAGCCGCTGGCGAATCTCGGATACCGGGATCGCCATCGCGTAAGCCCAGCCCTGATCGAGATGTTCCATTGCGAGTGTTATGAGCTGGTCCAGGACTGGCCTGAACTTGGGCAAATTGCCTTCACACAGCAAATCGGCCGGTTTCAACCCGGCTTGTTCAAGGAGAGACCCCGGCACATAGCAACGGCCATCATGCAGGTCACGTGCGATGTCCTTGACGATATTCGTAAGTTGCAGCCCTTTTCCGAATCTTACTCCGAGCGCCGACATCTCCGCGACATTCCAGCGAGACATTGCCGGCCGGTGCGCGCACACCATTCTGGTCCAGAATTCGCCAACACAACCGGCCACATAATAAGTGTACCGGTCCAGTTCGTCCAGCGTGGACAACGCAGTGACTTGCCCGTTGGATTCACTAGGGAAGCGGGTTAAATCCATTTCCATACCCTCGGGCAGCACCTTCATCAACCACTGGATTCGGCCCCGGTCGCCGGCTGAGCACCTCTCGTACAATTTAAAGCAGTCTTCCAGCCGCTGAAGAAGGACGCCTTCCGCCGAATCCTTCTGGTGGGGAACAAGCGCGGCTTGAATCTCCTGTATGGCTTTCCAATCGATCCCGGCAGTGGTGAATTGCGCACGGAACCGGTTCAGGTATTCCAAGCGCTGCGCGCGGCCGATCAGGTCCGTATCGGCGATAGTATCTGCCGCCCGCGCAAAGAGATATGACAAAGCCATCTGGTCGCGCACCCCCACCGGCAGCACATTCAGCGTGAGGTAGAACGAACGGGAGACCTGCTTGAGGATGCCGTGAAGAAGTTCCTCTGTGGCCGGATCAGTACTCAAGGATAGGAATTCCAAAAACGACTCATCAACAAGGGGCGAACATTACATGGTGACGAAGCTGAAGGTCAAGATGTTGTGTTCTTCAAACCGTATATGGGGCAGAAAAGCTTCGAATTTTAAGTGGATGGCATTAACTAAACCGCGAAAGACGCGATGATTTGGAGTTCAAGTAAAATGAGGGCAGATTCACTATTCATGCTCCTGGCGTAGTTGTTATAGCTGGAAATATAGATGCCCCAAACTATAAATCAGATTAAATAAATGTTACCGAACGTTGACGCATCCGCTTGAGAACAATAACGCAAAGGCTAATAGCTTCGGAAGTAGTACTTTGGTCTAATTGTGACCAAGAAATCGATGATGCATAGTATCAAAAAGGGCTTGAGAAGGCTTTGCTAAAAGGATCATGATCACCGCCTAGAACATTTGAATAAAATGACAGAGCAAAATAGAAATGACAAAAGAATGAGTAATACGACTTTATACATTGCACATCAAAGAAAGTCAGATGGGGCCATCCAAACTCTGGAGAGCCATTTACTTGAAGTCTCACGTATTGCGAGAGCCCTAGCAGGGAAAATCAACTTACAGGATCAGGGTGAGTTAATTGGCTTGCTCCATGACCTAGGAAAATATAGCAGCGAGTTTCAAGATTATCTGAAATCTGCCGTTGGCTTGATAGACCAAGATGAGGATGAGTTTGTCGATGCAAAAGGCATGAAAGGAAAGGTGGACCATTCCACTGCCGGAGCTCAGCTCGTTTGGCAGGAACTTGCCAACCAAGGCGAGATAGGACGGGTTGTTGCGCAGATACTCTCTTTGTGTATTGCCTCTCATCACTCCGGTTTGATTGATTGCCTATCCTCTGATTCCAGCAGTTTTGGGGAGGATCGTTTCGCGAAAAGAATCAATAAGTCAGATAATCGCACCCATCTTCAGGAAGCTATCGCCAAGATGGATAATACCGTTACTGTACGCTTTCGTGAGTTAGTGAACAGCCTCGAAATTATTATCGGTATTAAAGAGTCCATTAGCAAAATTGCGCGTGGAGAGAAATGTGGCAATGAGCAAATTATCCGGTTCAAGGTAGGACTGTTAGTTCGATACTTATTCAGTTGCCTGATTGATGCTGACCGTATCGATAGTGCCGATTTTGAAAAGCCCCAGGCAGCGAAGGCAAGGCGACATGGAAAATACACTGAATGGGGGCACTTGATAAATCGACTTAATAGTCATTTATCATGTTTTGAGGTCAATAAACCCATCGACAAACTTCGCGTTAGTATTTCTCTGCATTGCCGGGACAAAGCAGAGAATGGAAAAGGCATCTACACCCTGACAGTTCCTACAGGCGGAGGCAAGACACTCTCCAGCCTGCGCTTCGCTTTGCATCACGCTGAAAAGCACAAGATGGACCGGATAATTTACGCCATCCCTTTTACCTCCATCATTGAACAGAATGCTGATGTGGTCCGGGAAATTCTTGAGTCAGATGGTGCGAAATCCGATAGCGTTGTTCTTGAGCATCATTCCAACCTCATGCCGGAAGAGGAAAATTGGAAGACCAAGATGCTGGTCGAAAACTGGGATGCGCCTATCGTCTATACCACCAACGTACAGATGCTTGAAACGCTGTTTGGTGCAGGTACACGCGGCCCACGGCGGCTGCATCAATTGGCGAATGCTGTATTGGTTTTCGACGAAATTCAAACCCTGCCTGTTAACTGTATTCACCTTTTCTGCAATGCCATCAATTTTCTCGTTGAGCATTGCGGTACGACAGTCGTGCTGTGTACGGCGACACAACCGCTCATGGATATGGTGGAGCAATCAAAAGGGGCGCTACGTATTCCACCGGGCAATGAAATTATGCCTGATGTGGGTGAGCTTTTCAGGAAGCTCAAACGGGTCGAAGTTCTCAATCGGAGAAAGCCCGGTGGCTGGTCGGATAAGGAAGTTGCAACGCTTGCAATGGAAGAAGCCAAGAAAGTCAGTAGTTGCTTGGTGATCGTTAATACCAAGAAATCAGCTCAAGCGCTATTTCAGTTATGCCGCGAAGAGAAGACAGCCGTGCCGATTTACCACCTGAGCACGAACATGTGCCCAGTCCACCGCCGCCTCACTCTCGATGAAATTCGGCAACGCCTTGAAGCCACGGAGCCAATACTATGTATCAGCACCCAGTTGATTGAAGCGGGTGTGGATGTGGACTTTGGTGCAGTTATCCGCTCAGTTGCAGGACTCGATTCCATTGCGCAGGCAGCGGGCAGATGCAATCGGAATGGGCGGCGGGATATTGGGCATGTCCATGTCGTCAACCTCAACGAAGAGCGCGTAGATATGCTCACGGATATCGCTTGTGGACAGCGTATTACCGAGCGGCTTCTCGACGAGTTTGAAAAAGACCCCGCCCGATTTGATTACGACTTGCTTGCACCGACCGCAATAGCTTGCTACTTCAACTACTATTTTGCGGAGCGCCGTGGCGAAATGGATTACCCAGTCGGTAGCAAAGTATTGGGGCACGACGACACGCTGCTAAACCTGCTTGCTGGTAACGCCAATGCAACAGAAGAATTTCGCCGCTGTCAGGGTTCGCCATTCAGTATGTATCTTCGTCAATCATTCATGGCTGCCGCCAAGGCGTTCAAGTCAATTGATGCGCCAACCCGTGGCGTCATCGTTCCTTACGGGAGTGCTGGCAAAGAATTGATCGGTGAGCTATGTGGGGCATTCGAGGTTGAAAAACAATTTAAACTCTTGCATAGGGCGCAGCAATATACCGTCAACATATTTCCTCATCAGTTAGAAAAGCTTCAAAAAGAAAAAGCCTTGCATGAAATACAGACCGGGGTGGATATTCTCTATCTTGCAGACTCCCGTTACTACAGCGAGGATTTCGGGTTGAGCTTAACCCCAGAAGGGAAAATGGAGGTTCATTGTGTTTGATTTCAGAAGAAGCAGTATTGAATTCAAGGTCTGGGGACGATTCGCCCTCTTTACTGATCCACTGACAAAAATCGGAGGCGAGAAGTGTTCCTACCATATCCCGACTTACGAAGCGCTCAAGGGTGTTGCAAAGTCAATCTACTGGAAGCCCACCATTATTTGGGTGATTGACGAAGTTCGGGTGATGAAGCGCATTCGCACACAGACCAAAGGCACCAAGCCACTGGAGTATGGTGGTGGCAACACTTTGGCGATCTACACCTTTCTCTCTGATGTTGAGTATCAGGTGAAGGCACATTTTGAATGGAACATGCACCGACCTGAACTGGCGGAAGACCGCAACGAAGCCAAGCATCATATCGTTGCCAAGCGAATGCTGGAACGTGGCGGTCGGCAAGACATTTTTCTTGGCACCCGTGATTGCCAAGGCTATGTCGAACCTTGCACGTTTGGCGCGGGTGAAGGAGCTTACGACAGCGATGGCAGACTTGCTTACGGGCTGATGTTTCATGGTTTTGATTATCCCGATGAAACTGGCGGCAACAATCTCCACACTCGTTTTTGGCAACCCTCGATAGTGAACGGCGTGATTCGATTTGTTCGCCCGGAGGACTGCAAAGTTCGTAAGTTTGTCAGGAAAATGTCCGTCAAGAAATTTGAGCAAGGTCAGAATCTTCTCGGTGTAGAAAACGAGGAGTCCTTTTCTTTGCGGGAGCTGGCATGAGCTGGATTCAGAAACTTTATGAGACGTATGAGCAGTGTGCCAGTCAGAGAGATTCGCCGGATAGCGGCGCATTCCTAGAACCAATATGTCATACCTCCCAACAAGCTCACATTGAGGTGAGCCTTGATGACAACGGACGGTTTTTGCGTGCCAATGTTATTCCGAAAGGGCAAGGCGCGACACTTGTGCCATGCACAGAAGCATCTGCTGGCCGAGCAGGAAGCAAGCCCGTCAATCATCCGCTTTGTGACAAGCTCCAATATCTTGCCGGTGATTTTCTCAAGTATGGCGGTGTAGTGACGTCGGGATTTGCAGGCGAACCAAAGGAACCCCATAAGTTTTACCTATCTCTTTTGTCTGAGTGGGCAAATTCATCTTTCACGCATCCAAAAATAATCGCGATTCAAACTTATGTACAAAATGGGAACATGATTGGTGATCTTGTGCGAGAAAAGATCTTGCCCATTGATGAGGATAGGCAGTTGCTGGCGGAGTGGACAGGCGACAAAAAAGCAATGCCATCGATTTTCAGCATCATGCCTAATGGCAACCCCCCTGACAGCGCCGTCGTTCGCTGGCGAGTAGAAATCCCCGGAGAGCCATTGCCGGAAACATGGAAAGATCAGGGTTTGATAGATGCTTGGATTAGTTTTTACACCAGCAAAAAAGATAACAAAGGCCTGTGTCTGGTCACCGGCGACAACCTGAGTTTGGCTGAGCAGCATCCTTCCAAGCTCAGACATGGGGCGGATAAAGCAAAATTTATTTCATCCAATGATACCAGCGGTTTTACATTTCGCGGGAGATTTATTGACGCTGACCAAGCCTGTGGCGTGGGCTTAGATGTAACCCAAAAAGCACACAACGCTTTGCGTTGGTTGATCGCACGACAGGCTTATCGAAATGGCGATCAAGCTGTTGTTGCTTGGTCTGTATATGGGAAAAAAATACCGGACCCGCTTGCCAACTCGTTTGACCTGTTTGGGCTGGAAGTAGAGCAGCCAGAGATACAGCAGGAACAAGTGAGTCAAGGCGATTCAGGACAAGCATTTGGGGTGCGACTGACAAGATTGCTTGCCGGGTATCGTGCTGAACTCGGTTCTACCAACGAAGTTTTGGTGATGGGACTGGATTCAGCAACCCCAGGTCGTCTAGCAATATCCTACTATCGCGAACTCGACCATACTGAATTTCTTAACCGAATCGAGGTATGGCATAGAGATTATGCTTGGCATCAAAACTATAGCAAGGACATAAAGTTTGTTGGCGCACCAGCTCCCAAGGATATTGCAGAAGCTGCGTTTGGTCGCCGGTTGGACGAAAAGCTCCGCAAGGCAACAGTAGAGCGTTTGCTACCCTGCGTCATTGATGGCCAAAAGATTCCTTATGATCTCGTGGAATCAACAGTTCGCAGGACAAGCAACAGAGTTGGACTTAAGCATTGGGAATGGGAAAAGTATCTCGGCATTGCCTGTGCTTTATTTAGAGGTTATCACAAAGAAAGGGGTTACCAAATGGCATTAGAACTGAATCGAACTAGCCGCGATTACTTGTATGGCCGACTCTTAGCGATTGCGGAAAACATCGAAGATCGAGCGTTGTACGTTGGGGGCGAGAAACGTGATACCAGCGCAGCAAAGCTATTGCAACGGTTTGCAGATCACCCGTTTTCAACATGGAAAGCTATCGAGCTTTCATTAAGCCCATACAAAACCCGCTTGCGAGCCAGGCGTCCGGCATTTCTCGCCGCAATGGAAAACCAGCTTGATGACGTTGTGAACTTATTTCAGGCGGATGATTTTATGGAGGACAGAAAGTTATCCGGGGAGTTTTTGCTGGGTTATCACTGCCAACGACAGGCGCTACGAACCAGGCCCGAAACGGAACAAGATAAGAATGTTGAGCCCACCGCTGCTGAAACCAATTAAGGAAGACATCATGAGTACTCTGCAAAACAAAATCGACTTTGCCGTTGTCCTGGCCGTTACTCACGCCAACCCTAACGGCGATCCACTTAACGGAAATCGCCCACGCATCGATTATGACGGATATGGGGAAATCACGGACGTTTGCATTAAACGTAAACTCAGAGATCGATTGCTGGAGAACGGTCAAAGTATTTTTGTGCAGTCTGATGATCGAAAAATAGACGGTGCCAAAAGCCTCAAAGCACGAGCAGATGCCGCACTTGGAAAAAAACTTGGCTCAAGTGAGACAGCAAAATTGGCTTGTGAGCAGTGGTTTGACGTTCGTACATTTGGTCAGCTTTTTGCGTTCAAGTCTGATAAGAAGAGCAAAAAGGAAAACGATAGCGAAGGCGATAACGGGGTATCCATCGGCATTCGTGGCCCCGTCACTGTTCAGTCTGCGTTCAGCGTGGAACCAATTGATGTCAGCAGCACGCAAATCACCAAAAGCGTTAGCGGTGAGGGGGATGGCAGCAAACGTGGTTCTGATACGATGGGCATGAAACACCGCGTGGACAAAGGTGTTTATGTTTTCTTTGGTAGCATGAATCCGCAGTTGGCTGAACGAACAGGGTTCAGCAATGCCGATGCCGAAACCATCAAGCAGTTGCTGCCAAAGTTACTAGAGAACGATGAGTCATCTGCCAGGCCAGCAGGAAGCATGGAAGTTCTGAAAGTGATTTGGTGGAAGCACAACTGCAAATCAGGTCAATATTCCTCGGCCAAAGTACATCGCAGCCTGACGGTACAGCCTGGTGGCGATATACAGCTTGATAAGCTTGATGGTTTGTCCTACGAAATCGTTGGTGGTTTTTGAATAAAGCCCGAAGAAAAGATGGAAGGCAAACGCTGAAGGCTGGTAAATGGCCCCGAAATGGCTGTGGGCGCGCAACTCTCTCCCGCTCAAGGCGTAACACTTACACGGATGGGATAGGCAATGAATGAACTTATATTTTTGGTCGAGGAGGCGCCCGAGAGCGGCTATATTGCCCGCGCCCTTGGCGAATCCATCTTTACCGAAGCGGATGATCTTGAGGCGCTGCATCAACAGGTGCGCGATGCCGTCCATTGCCATTTTGACGAGGGCAAAGCTCCGCGCATCATACGTCTGCACTTTACACGCGAAGAAGTCATCACACTATGAAATTGCCCCGAGACTTGACCGGCAGGCACTTGGTCACAGCCTTGGAGCAAATGGGATATCGCGTAACGCGACAAACTGGCAGTCATATTCGCTTGTCGTGTGAAGCGACGGGTTAGCACCACATAACTGTTCCCTTGCATGACCCACTTCGTGTGGGAACGCTTGCCGCGATTCTTGCCGATGTGGCGGCGCATCATAAGCTGACCCGGAATGACCTCGCTTTGAAGTTGTTCGGAAAAAGTTGATGAATACTGATGAGCTTGATGACGCCGTCATGATTTCCGCGTTACAGCACTACAGCTACTGCCCGCGCCAGTGTGCGCTGATTCATGTCGAGCAGCAGTTTTCCAGCAACATCCACACGGCCCGTGGTGATGCTGTTCATGCGCGTGTCGATGAGCCGGGATGGGAAACGCAACCGGACGTACGCATTGAGCGGGCGTTACCCGTCTGGTCTGATCGCCTCGGATTAACCGGGCGCTGTGATGCCGTCGAGTTTCGCCACGATGGAAGTATCTATCCCGTGGAGACCAAGCATGGCCCGCGCAAGGCTAAAGCGTACGACAATTTGCAGCTGGCGGCGCAGGCGCTTTGCCTGGAAGAGATGACTGGCCAATCGGTCGAGCGCGGAGCGATTTACCACCACTCTTCCCGCCGCCGGCGGGAAGTAGCGATAACTGACGCGTTGCGCCGTCAGGTGGAAGAGGTAACAGCATCGGTGCGCGCCCTGGTGATTTCCGGCAAAATTCCGCCGCCAGTGAATGACGCGCGTTGCAAGGAGTGCTCATTGAAGGAAATTTGCCAGCCGGAAGCGTTAACGGCTAAACCGGCCCAAGCTACCTTGCGCTTATCCCTGTTTACACCGGACTAAACGAGTGCGGCAGGTCCTCAATACACTTTACGTGATGACACCGCGTGCCTATGTGCATCTGGAAAACGACACGCTGCGAATCGACGTAGAGCGCCAAAAGAAAATGCAAGTGCCGCTGCACCATCTGGGCTCGGTAGTTTGTTTCGGCAATATCATGGTTTCTCCCGCTTTGATGCATCGTTGTGCCGATGACGGCATCAGCCTCGTGTTCCTCGATGGGAACGGACGCTTCAAGGCGCGGCTGGAAGGTTCGGCGAGCGGTAATATCCTGCTGCGCCAGGCACAGCACCGGGCGGCGGCTGACGGCAAATTCGTCTTGACAACGGCGCAGGCGATGATCGCCGGAAAATTGCGGAATTCACGCCAAGTATTGATGCGTGGTGCGCGCGAAGCGGACGACGAACAAGACCAGAAAATATTAAGCGAGGCGGCAGCATCTTTGGCTCGTTCGATTCGAAACCTGTCGGTGGCTGGCGATCTCAATGTGGTGCGTGGAATAGAAGGTGATGCCGCGAAAATTTATTTCGCTGCATTGCCGTGTCTGGTGCGCCGTAACGTGCGTGAATTTTTTTTAATGAGCGGGCGTTCGCGCCGCCCGCCCCGCGACCGTTTCAATGCACTGTTATCATTTCTTTATTCGATGGTAATGAACGATTGCCGTTCCGCGCTGGAGAGCGTGGGGCTTGATCCCCAGTTGGGCTTTCTCCATGCCGTGCGACCCGGAAGGGCGGCATTGGCGCTTGACCTGATGGAAGAATTCCGAGCTATTCTGGCAGACCGTCTGGCTTTGACCTTGATTAATCGTGGTCAGATTACTGCTCGCGATCTCAAGGAACGCGAAGGCGGAGCGGTATTTCTGGAAGGCGACGCACGGAAGGCCGTGGTGGTGGCATATCAGGAGCGCAAGCAGGAAGAAATCACCCATTCACTGCTGGAAACAAAAATGTCGGTAGGCTTGTTGCCGCAACTTCAGGCGCGTTTCATGGCGCGAACCATACGCGGCGAAATGGACGGTTATATACCTTTCCTGGCAAGATAACCATGCTCATTATCGTGACATATGACGTTTCAACCGAAAGCAGGGAAGGGCGTAAAAGGCTGCGGCGGGTGGCGAAATTATGTGAAGGAATAGGTCAGCGTGTGCAGAAATCGGTTTTTGAATGTCGGGTTGACTTGATGCAATACGAAGACCTGGAACGAAGGTTGCTGGCAGAGATTGAGCCGAAAGAGGATAACCTTCGCTTATACCGTTTGACTGAGCCGGTTGAGCTGCATGTGAAGGAATACGGAAATTTCAAGGCGACGAACTTTGAAGGACCTTTGGTCGTTTGAAGCGCGCGAACCCCAAGTGATGGCGAAATGGCAGGGTGTTCGCGCTCCAGCTAAATACCGGGTATATATGGGTAATCACATTCGAACTCCACATTTCAAACCATTTGTTCGGATGCCGGACAAGGAGTTCGCGCGTTCGCAGCAAAATTTCTTGTTGTATTAGGAAGTTCTAATTGTACTGTAGCGCCCGGTCATCAGGCCGGGCGAGGATTGAAACATGGATAGCGGTGCCCTCTCTGAAGAAACCTACAGTAGCGCCCGGTCATCAGGCCGGGCGAGGATTGAAACATCACGAACTCTGCATCCCACTCAGCACTTTGGAAGTAGCGCCCGGTCATCAGGCCGGGCGAGGATTGAAACCACTGTGCCTCTGAACCACTATTGAGGGTTTCAAGGTAGCGCCCGGTCATCAGGCCGGGCGAGGATTGAAACGCTCCACATCTCAATCAGCGCCTCGAGCGTGTGCAGTAGCGCCCGGTCATCAGGCCGGGCGAGGATTGAAACAGCATCGACATACAGGCAACTGTCGTATCCACGAAGGTAGCGCCCGGTCATCAGGCCGGGCGAGGATTGAAACCTGCGAACAATATTTACTAGCCTTGCTATACGAGGTAGCGCCCGGTCATCAGGCCGGGCGAGGATTGAAACGTGGTAATTCAGAGTCAGCCCGGACACGGTACGCGGTAGCGCCCGGTCATCAGGCCGGGCGAGGATTGAAACAGAAAGTCGAACTCTGGGAGCCGGTAGTCGTTGACGTAGCGCCCGGTCATCAGGCCGGGCGAGGATTGAAACGTTTTATCTATCGTCATCCGTGTAGCGCCGCTCAAGTAGCGCCCGGTCATCAGGCCGGGCGAGGATTGAAACCAATACAGGAGTGCGCCACAATCAAATAATCAATGTAGCGCCCGGTCATCAGGCCGGGCGAGGATTGAAACATCCACGAGTTATACGAGGTGCTCTCCTCAGCGTACGTAGCGCCCGGTCATCAGGCCGGGCGAGGATTGAAACTTTTTTCGTTTTGTTTGTTTCGTTCGACATTACCGGTAGCGCCCGGTCATCAGGCCGGGCGAGGATTGAAACATATATTGGGCAACATATTGCACGCTGCCGCTACGTAGCGCCCGGTCATCAGGCCGGGCGAGGATTGAAACTCGCGGTACTTCAGCTCAATGTCAAACTGCGCCAAGTAGCGCCCGGTCATCAGGCCGGGCGAGGATTGAAACTGAGCCATCAGAGGCAAATTTAAGCTCTCTAATGCGTAGCGCCCGGTCATCAGGCCGGGCGAGGATTGAAACGCTAAAACCGGCACGCTCAAGCCAAGGCTTCAGAAGTAGCGCCCGGTCATCAGGCCGGGCGAGGATTGAAACGGGAGTAGACGCAGCCCATCCAGACCTGATTGGTGTAGCGCCCGGTCATCAGGCCGGGCGAGGATTGAAACTTCCCATTACGGGGAAAACGGGGATTGTCACGACGTAGCGCCCGGTCATCAGGCCGGGCGAGGATTGAAACGGCGCGACAAGTCTGGCTGGCATCTTAATTTTAGGTAGCGCCCGGTCATCAGGCCGGGCGAGGATTGAAACTAAATGGAGCCGAATGTCTTGATGTGGATTGCAGGTAGCGCCCGGTCATCAGGCCGGGCGAGGATTGAAACTTGTAGCGTGCATCCTTCATGTCAGAGGTCATCTGGTAGCGCCCGGTCATCAGGCCGGGCGAGGATTGAAACCGTAGAGTTGGACCCGTACGATTCACGCCGCAGGGTAGCGCCCGGTCATCAGGCCGGGCGAGGATTGAAACGATGGTGGTTTTCTTCAAGCCGCTACTCATCCAGGTAGCGCCCGGTCATCAGGCCGGGCGAGGATTGAAACAGACTTGGCCTTGCGGTACGCCTGAGCCTTCAATGTAGCGCCCGGTCATCAGGCCGGGCGAGGATTGAAACAATCTCCGTCACTACCCCTCCCCGGCCAGCGCGGCGTAGCGCCCGGTCATTAGGCTGGGCGAGGATTGAAACTTTTCTTCCCCTCTATCAAATCCCTGTGTTCTTCGGTAGCGCCCGGTCATTAGGCTGGGCGAGGATTGAAACACATCTGTGTGGCAGTCAGACACAGATACACTGGGTAGCGCCCGGTCATTAGGCTGGGCGAGGATTGAAACTGAACATTGTCTACACAACCTGCTTGTCGAACTGGAAGTACGCCCTTGTTGTGCCGGACAGGGAAGAACTTTCTTTATCAATTACCCGACCCCTGCGAGCGCCACTTTTTCTCTACGTCTCACCCACAGCGTGACAAACGCTAATCCCGCCACCATCATTGCCCAACCCTCTGGTTCCGGTATGGCGGCAATCATTCCCACTTGGCCGTCGATGCTTACCAGATACAGGTTGCCGGCGCTGTCCTCGCCAAACGAGGTAATGCCTCCGGAAATTCCGGAGGGAGACAGCAGTTCGTCGGTGCGGTCGGTAAGCTCGGTAACGCTTGAGCCGATAAAACGGAAAGACATCACTTTATCGTTGACGAAATCAGCGAAGAAGTAAGTGCCATCCAGTCCGTCGATCGCCGATCCGCGATAAACATAGCCGCCGATGCCGGAGGCGCCAGCGTACGTATGGTCATATTCAAAGATGGGTGGAGTGTGATTCGTTAGCTCCGGATCATCCGGAAAATTCAAGTCTGTTCCCTCGAATTTGCGCCACCCGTAATTGGCGCCAGCGGAACCGATATTGATCTCTTCGCGGCTGTTTTGCCCGACGTCCGCGATGTAGAACGTGCCGGTTTCCTGGTCAAAACTATTGCGGTACGGGTTTCGCAGTCCGTAAGCATATATTTCCGGGTTCGCGTCGCCGAGAGAAGGGTTGGTGTCTGCGAGATTGCCCGCAGGTATTGCATACCCATAATGAGACGGGTCGCCAGGGGAGCGGTCGGCGGACACATCGACGCGCAGAATTTTGCCGAGATTGTCGGAAAGATTCTGTGCGCGATTCTGAGGATCATCCCGGGACCCGCCGTCGCCGGTAGCTATGTAAAGGTTACTTGCCTCGCCGGGCCGAAACCCGATCCACCCGGCCTTGTGGTTGGCGAACTCGGGTTGCGCGACGGTGAGCACGCTTTGCCGGGTCGCGGCATCTGCTACGTTTGGCTGAGCTGTGCTTACCTGATAAGTGGCTATTACGGTATCGAGAGTACTCTTATCGATGTAATCGACATAGAAACGGCGATTGGTTGCAAAGCCTGGGTCAAATGCCAACCCGAGCAGTCCGCGCTCGCTCGTCGTATCAACCGAGCCGGATAAATCGAGGAATGGGGTTGGTAGCACTGCCCCATTTTGCAGGACCTTGATCAAGCCACCCTGTTCGACGATGAATAGCCGCGAATCTCCAGCGGGCGCGGTGGCGAACAGGGGACGGTCAAGCCCGGTGGCGACGATCCGGGTTTGTAGTTGGGCAAGAACTGGCGCTGTCCAGGTAGTAGCAGCAAGGACCCCAGCGAGTAAAATGGAAAAACGCTTGATCATTCTCTCCTCCGATCTCGGTTGTGGTTGTGCATGGCGTACGAGCGGGCAGCCGAAGTCGAAATCGCGGGCAGGCCTGCTTTATTTTTTATAGGCAACAACCGGGCGGTTGTCAAACCGGACATGAAATTAAAGCATCCTGCTTGTTGGTTGACGTGTCATTCTCCAAAAAAGCCAAGCATGCCACCGAGCCTGCACTGGGTTGAATCCAAGGGGCGGAGGGCGATTACAGAGAGGAAGCCTTCCTGGGGCTTTGACTATTGAGCAGTCACCTGCGGACTCAAGCGCAATGTCTGTTCGGGCGGCCCCGGCAAAAACGATGTCGGCTTTCCAGCAACCCAGTCGTCATGCCCGCTGCCATAATAGGGCGAAAGGGGGTGGCCGCTCTGCCCGCCGGGCATCCCGAAATAGCCATGCTCTTCATTTCCGGGTGTGACTGCAAAGCGATTGGAGGCGCCGAAGTCGGGGGACTGCACGCGCGGCATCTTGCTGTCACCGGGAAGAGCATCCTCTGGCATATCCAGCCGGTTTGCGAGAAAGCCAGGCAAGGACTGGCTGAGAGGGTGGCGAATGCGTGCTGTATTGCGCTCACCCCAGTTGCGCGCAGCGATGCCGCCCGGTTGGCTCTGCATCCGGCCCGCGACGCGTTTTGCACTTTTGGCGAGCAAATCGTCCCAGCCCGCATAAATGGATAGCAACAGGTGTTGTGGACGCCTCTCGATCAGCGCCCACACTGCATGTTCGGCCTGACTTAGTGTCGGCAGTACAAAATCCGCATCGGTCTGCCGGACTGCGGCTTCAAAACCTTCCAGTACGCTATTGACGACCTCCTGGCGGAATGCGCGCACCACGCGATAGGCGACTGACTTCGTCGAGGCGTGTCCATCCCAGTCGTTTAGTGCGTGTTTCATCTTGGCGCGCCATGGCGCGGCTTCTGCGCGGTCCAGTGTGATTTCGAGAAGATGGCGCCAGCGGTCCAGGAACAATGCGCGGTCATCAAGCTGAATCCTGAGCATGTCCGCAGGGGAGAAGCGCTTTCGTTCATGCAGGCTGTCGCGAATTTGCTTTGCGCGCGCGCCGAGGTCGTAGCCCCCGTTGCCAAGCCGCTCGAGCATGAGGCCATCAACCGTGCGGGCGTTGGCTGTCCACAGGCGCTGCGAGGGCGGATCAACGATCAGAGGTAATTGGGAGGGCATGAGCCAGCCGTTCCATCCCACACCGGGCAGGCTCCAGTCCGCTGGAAGCATCGGGTCGAAGTCCCCCGTACGGACCGGAATGCGGCCAGCAATAGTCCAGGCGATCCTGCCTTCCCGGTCACCAACGGTAAAGTTCTGGGCGGGAATACCCGCATTGTGTGCAATCGCAACGGCTTCAGCGACCGTTTCCGCCTCTTCCAGCCGAACAAGGTCCATATTCACCGCGCCGGGCCGATGTGCAGTCCAGGCCAGCGCGAGTGGCGTTCCATCATGGTCGGCGGTGAGGATCGGCCCCCACTCGGTTTCGTGCACGACCAGAACCTCATCCGGTCCGCCGCGTGCCTGCAAAATCTCGTGGTGAACGGTAATATTTTTCCATCCGGTCGCGCTGCGGTACTGCGACCCATTACCGGGGTGCGGTGTAACGCGTACCCAGTCCAGAAAATCGCCGTAACTATTTGTGAAACTCCAGGCAACCTGGCCATTTGAACCCACAGCGATTGCCGGCGTTCCAGGGAGGCTGACGCCGCTGATGTCATTCATCCGCGCCGGGTTGCGTGAATTCGGATAGATAAGGCGGGTGCGGAACCAGATATTGGGCACGCGCAGTTTCAGATGCATGTCGTTGGCAATCAGGGCTGCGCCGTCGGCCAACCGGCCAGAGACAGCGAAACTGTTACTGCCCGGCACGTCGTCGGTGTTGTACTCATCCGGGCTATCCCCAAGGGAGCGGAACATGAGGCTGGGGTCGACCTTGCGAAGATCGAGTTCGTCAGCGGAAGGAGGCTCGGGCCAATCAAGCGCCGTGCCGATGAGTGGCGCATCCCAGGCGCCACCGCTCGCGGTGAGAAATCGGTACGCCGTCTCGGGTAGTGCGGCGCGCATGATGGAGTAAGAAAGCTCGCGCAGATCGCCTGCTTCGTTCAGCATGAAATACATCGCCTTGACAGCCAGTATGCTGTCCTCGCTACGCCACGCAACGGGTTTCGTGCGTGTGAGGAGGTACGGAAAAGGACGCGCCGACAGGGCATCCAGACCCTGATTCACCCCGTCCCGGTATACGTCAAGCAGTTGCCGTTGCTCAACAGGTAGTCCTTCGAGTATCGCCGATGAGCGTGCGCGCATCCGGTGCGGCCGTGCCTTGCGGTCCGCAACCAGTGCGCGGGGTCCGAACAACTCGGCCAGTTCTCCGGCTGCCTGCCGGCGCATCAGGTCCATTTCGAAGAAGCGCTCCTGTGCATGGACATAGCCGAGAGCCCGGACGAGATCGCCATGGTCCTGCGCACGCAGCGTCACGCTGCCCAGTGCGTCCCGCTCGACCGTTACTGGTGCACTCAGGCCGGCTACATCCACTGCTCCCTCGTATCGAGGCAGACTGCCGCGCAATACAAGCCAAGCGGCACCCGCCAGCAACAACGACAGCATGAGGAGCGCAAGCAGGAACCGGCGGATCACGCGTAACACAGCAATCATAGGGGATAAGCAGCGATTGGCAACAGATCAGGCGGTGAGTTTGCAGGCGGACATGCTATTTGAGCGGATGGGCAAGCTCAAGAAGAGTCAAGCTTGTGGCGAATGAACTCGATGCGCTCGCGGTTCACGCCGAGATCCGATTTCCCCAGGCGCGAAGATGATCGCACGTGGATTACCTCCGAGGCCGGGTCGAACCAGAACTCGGCGTCGTCCACGTACTTCATCATCCGTGTAGTGAATTGCACGTATAGGTATCCAGGCTCCCTCTTGACTATCTTCGCGCCGTTCATGTCTGTGACGATGCTGGCAATGCGGTCCAGCGTGGCGTGCGGATCGTCTTTCAATGACAGCGGCGCAATATCGGCATAAGCCCGCTGTGGATGATCGGGGTAGAGGGAAGCCTGGCTGGAGACGCTGTTAGGTGTTTTCGAGGGGGGCTTGAGTTTTCCGTCGTGCACGCCGAGATCAGCAGGGGGAGTAGCGCTGAGCAGCCCCAGCTGACCCGCAGCCAGCCCGGTGATGACCACGAGAGCGACGACAATAAGCGTCCATTTGAGAATGACCATGCCGCGACCCGCTGTAGAGGTAGAAATGGAGATGGGATGCCTATACGATGATCGGAAGTTGCCGCACTATACCATCACCGTACATATGGATTCTGGTCCACTGCTGTCAATGCGAGTAACGGGTTAGCCATTATTCTGATAACGCCCTGCAATTGGGGCGTCTACTGGGTCTTGCTGTTTGCCATTATGAATTCAGCCAAGCGCTGCGCCGGCTCTCCCTTGATGTTGGGAAAGGAGGGCATCCGCGCGCTACCGTTCTGCACTTTATCGATAATCGCGTTCACGTTCGCCGTGGAGGGATTCAATATCATCACGGCGTCTGCTGTTACCGGCTTGTGGCATTTTGTGCAGTTCGCATAAAATATATCTTCCCCGGTGGCGTTCTCGGCAGGCGTGTAATTATCGGATTTCGAACAGCCTGCTAAACTTGCCAGGGCTGTAACCGTTAATAGTAAGACCAGTTTTTTCATTTAGTTTGCTCCAGTTTTTTTAACAATAGAAATCGCCGTGCGAAACCTCGGGATAACGCTTCCTTTGAGGCATTGGGTCAATACCTCGACTTGGTCCAGCGCCCCTTACACCCTGTTCCTGTATTCCGCCGCCAGGAACATTATATCGCCCTGCTGGCACTTGATGTTGTATGTATCGCCGCAGCCCCCGGGACGAATGAATGCGCCATGAATGCCTCAATGGGGAAGATAGAGCAAGTGTCCCTGGCTTAATTTCTTGCCGGCAGGTGTCCGAAAATCCGAAGCGCAAGCAGGATAGTAATGGGAAGATAGATGAACAGGCCCGTCAGTCCCATCAGAGTTTCATTAATCCAGAACGTGACAGCGAGATTGAAAATCAATATACCGTAATATAGTCCGCAGCCGAGGAGCACGCGTCGGCTTACCAGCGGCACGGAGGATAAACCTGCTTCCGTCAGTTTTCGATCCAGAGGAAGGTAGGCCGCGAGCGACAGCAAGGCAACGACGCCCCAACCGATGTAATTGGCTACCGGAATCCCGAAATGTGCGCCGGGCTCGGGATAGTAGTATATACGGCCCAGGAACCACCGCTCGCCCTGAAGCGCGACCGGATCGATAACGATGTCGATGAACGCGAAGAAAAGGACCGTGAGCAGGATTACTGGCCATCCCGTTCTTGCGGCAAGGGGAAACCCCATCCGGATTATGCGGATACCGGTGTCCCCACCAGGGTTCCCCGCGGGAAGGATAAATGCCAATGCCATGCAGTAGCTCGCATAGAGCAGAAAGGGAAAGGAGAGGGAGTCCATGAATGGAACATTCGCTATATATAATTCCTGCCCCACGGTTGAGCCGGTATAGTGATACCAGCCGAAGGGAATGCCGGTGTGAGTGGAAGAGAACTCGCACAGAAATGCCACGGTGAACGTGATTACCATGAAGTAGCTTGTTCTCCGCCAGCCGATTAGCCTGCTTGCCGAGAATAGAAATACCGCGAGGAATACGAACACGTAAGGGCGAAGAGCAATCGTCTTGAGCAGGAGGCTAAGGAATTCCATTGGGGTTCCGGTCGATTTGAAAACTGAATTCAGGTTCTGATTGTAAAAGAAGTTTGAGCGGGAACAATTGCAACGCTACGGATTATTATTCACTTTGCTTATCGTTTCCACCCAACGGAAATATCGCCGCGCTGGTGAAAATCAGGCGTTGTCCGAGAGAAATTTCAGGGCAGCACATTTGCGCCCGCACAGAACTATTAACGTTCCTTAACGGCATCATTTTATGAAAACATCGTGAGGCGTGCACTCAAGTTTTTCGCTCTTGCTGTTCTAACGCTGCTTCTCGCCGCGCTGGTCATCGCCGCCTTTCTTCTTTACCGGGAGGTGGAAACTTCCACGTATCAGGCCCGCCATCTGGCGAGGCTGGCTGATGAGCTGCGGTGGGAGATAGAAAGCGGTCCAAACAATGGCCCGCATTTCTCGGCAAGGGGGCCATACGATATCCGCATGGGCTATAGTCGCTTGCCGGACCTGGTTCAACATCTTGCAGGATACGGCTTTGAAGTGCGTGCTCAAGCGCGTGTCTCCACTCGCACGAAGGAGCTTGTCGAGCAAGGTTTGTTTATTCCATACCGTGAGAAGGCACAGGCGGGCCTGGAAGTCGTGGCGGGGAACGCCCAGCCATTATATCGCGCTGTGTTTCCCGCGCGTGTCTACGAAAATTTTGAAGCCGTACCGCCCCTGGCGACGGACAGCCTGCTCTTTATCGAAAATCGTGAGTTGCTGGACGCGGCGTATCCAAAAAAAAATCCGGCCATCGAGTGGAACCGGCTGGGCAAGGCGGTACTGGACAAGGTGGTCCAATTTTTCCGGGCTGAACATAATGTGGCGGGGGGCAGCACGCTTGCGACACAAATTGAAAAATATCGCCATTCTCCCAACGGCATGACAATGAGTCCGAGGGATAAGATGCAACAGATCGCGTCCGCTTCCGTGCGGGCGTATCTTCAGGGGGAGGAAACCCTGCCTGTTCGTAAACAAATTGTTCTGGACTACCTCAACACAGTCCCGCTCGCCGCCGCCCCGGGCTTCGGAGAAGCGAATGGCATTGGAGATGGTTTGTGGGCCTGGTACGGGCTTGATTTCGATGAGACCAATCACATCCTGAACTCGCAATTCGTGGAAGGAGACGACCTTGCCGAGGTCGCATTCTTCTATAAGCACGTACTGAGCCTCATGATTGCGCAGCGTAGACCTTCGTATTATCTGCTAAACGGCCGCCAGGAACTCGCTGAACTCACGGACAGCCACCTGCGAGTATTAGCCCAGGCCGGGGTGATCGCGCCCAGCCTTCGGGATGCCGCACTTGGACTGCCGCTGCGTTTCCGCGATACCGCTGCTCACGGAGAAACAAGGGATTTTTCCGCACAAAAGGCTGTTAACGCAGTTCGCATGCAACTGGCATCCTCTCTCGGGCTGCGACGCCTGTATGATCTGGATCGCCTTGACCTGTCCGTGCAAAGCACCCTCGATGCCGAATTGCAGCAAAAGATTACCGAGACGCTGCAACGCCTGAAGGATCCCGAATTCGCGCAAGCTATCGGTCTCTACGGGCACCGCCTGCTAGGCACTGAAGATCCGGGAAAGATCATCTACAGTTTTACACTTTCAGAATTAACGCCACAAGGAGTCGAGTTCCGGATCCTGGCGGATAATTTCGACCAGCCACTGGACATCAATAAGGGCACCAAGCTGGATTTGGGCTCCACTGCAAAGTTGCGGACCCTGGTCACCTATCTGGAAATTATTGAAGCGCTGCACGCCAAATATGCAACATTGGACCCAAAAGCGCTACGGAACCAGGAGCCCGACCCGAAAGATGTGCTCAGCCGGTGGGCGATCGGTTATTTTCTGAAAAGCACGGACAAGAGTTTGGGCGCGATTCTGGAGGCAGCGCTGGAGCGCAAGTATTCGGCCAATTCCGGGGAACGGTTTTTTACCGGTGGCGGCTTGCATGTTTTTCGCAATTTCAAGCGGGAAGATGATCGCAAGATTATGAGCGTGCGTGAAGCCACCATGCATTCCGTAAATCTCGTGTATATCCGCATGATGCGGGATATCGTGCGCTATTACATGTTCCAGGGTACCGGTGCGTCTGCAAGGATACTGAGGGACGCCAAGGATTCGGGCCGCACGGAGTATCTCAGGCGCTTTGCCGATAAGGAGGGGACCGAATTCATCAGGCGGTTTTATCTCAAGTACAAGAACAAAACGACGCCAGACGCGATTGGCGAGGTATTCTTCGACAGTTTCCGGCATACGCCGCGCCGGCTTGCGGCCGCCCATCGTTATATTTACCCCGAATCGACGTTTACGCAATTCGAGGAATTCATGGCGCCTTACCTGCCGGGTTTCAAGGGCGTCACGCCCACGAGGCTCCGCAGCCTCTACGAGAACTATGCACCGGGCAAATACTCGCTTACCGACCAGGGGTATATTGCCACTGTTCACCCTTTGGAACTGTGGCTGGCACGCTATCTGATCGCCAACCCCCGGGCGCCGTATAAGGATGTAATCGAGGCTAGCGGGGAAGAGCGGGTTGCTGTTTACAACTGGCTGTTCAAGACCATAAACAAGAATTCGCAGGATATCCGCATCCGAGGCCTTCTTGAGCTTGAAGCATTCCTGGAAATACATCGCAACTGGAAACGCCTCGGCTACCCTTTCGATTCTCTCGTGCCTTCGCTCGCCACAGCCATTGGCAGCTCAGCCGATCATCCCGCCGCGCTGGCGGAATTGATGGGTATTATTCTCAACGATGGGGTCAGGATGCCTGCTGTACTGATAAAAAGCCTGCGTTTCGCGGCCGGCACTCCCTTTGAAACGATTGTCGAACGCGCCCCTGTCCAGGGAGAAAGAATATTTTCTCCCGAATTAGCGGTTGCCGTGCGCGGCGTACTGACGGGGGTGGTGGAGAAAGGTACAGCTTCCCGGCTTGGGCAGGCGATTGCAGGAGAGGAGGGTACTCAAATCCTGATCGGCGGGAAGACGGGAACGGGCGATCACCGCCATGTTACATTTTCATCGCCAGGCGTCATGAAGGAATCCCGGGCGGTAAACCGCTCAGCCACTTTTGTATTCTTCATCGGAGAACGCTTTTTCGGGACCATGACGGCATTCGTACCCGGTGCCGACGCGGAGAACTACACATTTACCTCGGCGCTATCCACGCAAGTCATGAAGCATCTCCTGCCCATCTTGAGACCGCTGATAGAGAAGGCTCAGCCCCTGTCCGTGCAAAACCTCGTAAACGCCCCCCATGAACGCAACATGCAGGAAGAAAAGAACGAAAAGCAAGGGGCGAATTCCAGCTGATAGTCCATGCTTTATCCTGAGGGCGGGGCTTCGCATGTTCACACCATTCGAGTGCGGTAATGCAGGCCCCTTGATGCGAAATCCGCGGCGCGCGTGATAGTGAGCTGGATGGCCCCTGCAATGCCGGCATCATTGCAGGGAGATACTGAAATTCCCCTCGGTGCACGTGCATGTCCGATTGCCTGCCGCTTATTACCGGGCCCGGAAAATTTTAGTCATCATTTTTTATCCATTGCAAGAAAACCAGAATTCCCAGAATCCCGCCCAGGACCAGGATGGCCTTTACAAATTCCTTCGCAAACCAGAACACCATCGATCCATATAAATCCACATTCGTCCTCTTCCAAAACATAATTCACTTTCGGGACCACCACCACAGCAGCAACGACAGGACCACGGATAACAGCAGCCCTGTAGTCAAGGGAAAATAGAAGCTGAAATTCTCCCGCTCAATAGTAATATCGCCCGGGAGTCGGCCGAAGGGTAATTTCGATAGCCAGGGCCACGCCAGGCCGGACAACAATAGCACTATACCGAGCAGGATGAGTAGACGTTGCATGGCGAACTCCTGATATCAGTTGCCGATGAGATTTCGCGTGAAGCTGTAAACAGGAGGGCTGTGGATCAGTGTAAATGGTTTTTTCGGCAAAGATCGGTTTTTCGCGGCGCGATTCGTCAAATTTTCTCAAGACGGAGGATTCTTCTGGCGGTCTGTAATTACCAAAGTGGGATAACACACTGATAAGTGGTTGCAAGGTAATGTATAGTTCCCTTTTGAATTATCAAGGGTAAGGCAAAATGAACCGTCCGATGATTTTACTTGCCGCATTGTTTGCGGCAAGCACTACAGCAGCCGAGGAGATAAATGGATGTGCTATCAGATCGGGCACTCTCTGTATAGAGGCAGATCTTCGCGATGCCAACTTGCACGGGGCCGATCTCGCTCGCGCCGATTTTCGTCAATCCAACTTAAGCGGAGCCGACCTGCAGGGCGCCAATTTATTGAATGCTAATATGAATCTGACTGATCTCACCGGCGCCAACCTCAGTGGGGCAATACTGGATGAGGCGGATCTGGGTAATGCTACTCTTGCCAATGCCAAGCTCAATCTGGCACGGATGAACGGAACAAGCCTGAAAAGCGCCGACCTGACGGGCGCCGACCTTACCGGCGCACAGATCAAGGGTGCCAATTTAAGTGGTGCGCATCTTACAAAGGCTCGATTCCGCAATGCCAAGCTTCAAAGAGCCGATTTATCCGGCACCATGATGGAGCAGGCTGATTTCCGTGGGGCCGACCTGACTGGAGCAAGGCTGGATAACGCCACGGTACAGGGCGCCGACTTCACTGGCGCAATCCTCCAGGAGGTGGATTTTTCAGAGGTGCTAGGTGTCTGCAAGGGTTGCCCGATGAGCAACATAAAAGGGCGCGTGGAAGTATACAAGGAATTTCAGGAAACCCGGTGAGAGGGGCGTCTGCAGGGATCACCCCGTAAGGAGCAAATAACCTTGGGGGAAAGCAACAATAACTTGTCTCCCGTCACGAGAACTTATGGTTGCCGAATTTAAAAGCAGTCTTGCAGGCGCTTCTGTTCCGCTTGCACATTCCTGGGAACATACGGTGGGCAGCGGACGGGCCTTGCTTGCCATGCGCGCAGATTGGCGAGAGCAGTTGCTGCGCGCCCACACCGAGCTCGGATTTCGTCATGTACGCTTTCATGGCGTACTTGATGACGATATGGGCACGTTGATTTGCTACAACGAGAAACCCCTTTATTCATTTTTCAACGCGGATCAAATCAATGACTATCTGCTGTCAATCGGGATGAAGCCATTCGTCGAGCTTTCATTCATGCCGGCGATGCTCGCTTCAGGTGCTTCAACGGTCTTTCAATACCGGGCCAATATCACGCCGCCCAGGAATTACAGGAAATGGGGGAAACTTATCGACCGGCTTGTACGTCACTGGATAAAACGCTACGGCTCCCGCGAAGTGGCTAAATGGTGCCTGGAAGTCTGGAACGAACCCAACCTGGAAGCATTCTGGACAGGAGGTAAAAAAGGGTATTACAAGCTTTATCGCACCACTGTGGAAGCCATTAAAAACATTGATGCCACGTTAAAGGTGGGCGGCCCGTCCAGCGCACAGAACGCCTGGATTCCGGAGTTTCTGGATTATTGCGATAAACACGAGGTGCCAGTCGATTTCGTCAGCACTCATTATTATCCCACCGATGCCTTCGGTAAGATCGGAACCGACACGCTTACCCAGCTCGAGCACGCGCCGCGTGACATCATGAAAAAGAAGGCGGAAATTGCGCACGAACAAGCCCGTGGTCTGCCACTCTATTACACCGAATGGAACGTCAGTTCCAACCCCCGCGATCCATTGCATGACCAGTCCTTTGCTGCGGCGTTTGCCGCCGATATCGCGCTTTCGGTCGACCCCTTCGTGGCTGGCTACAGCTTCTGGACTTTTACGGATATTTTCGAGGAGAACTATTTTCCCTCCGTGCCTTTTCATGGCGGCTTCGGCCTTTTGAATTTGCATGGCATTCCCAAGCCCATTTATCGGGCATTCCAGCTATTGCACGGTTTGGGAGATGAGCTCTACCAGGCGGAAGGTTCGCACGAGACCGTCAAGGTATGGGTAAGCCGGGGGAGAGATATCATAACCGTATTTCTCACCAATTATGCGATGCCCCGTCATGACATCTGCACGGTTCTTGTTCATGTGCAGTTGACCGGCGCACCCCGGCCGCTGTCGTGTCACTTGCTGCGTATTGATGAAGACAATGTAAATCCACGACGTGTCTGGGAGGAAATGGGCAAGCCCGATTATCTGAACCTGCATGACGTCGAAACGCTGAAAGCCGCCTCCGTGCTGAGCCCTGAGTCGTATCCCTTGCGCGTTATAGAAGATCATATCGAGATTGATATCTCGATGCCGCCCCAATCGATTGCCGCAGTAAAGGTTGAGTGCGCTTAGAGTCCCGCGACCTAAGGGGAGAGAGCAGGACAGGGTGAAGTCGCGGTTCGTTCGCAAAGCCGATTACCCATCATGCAAGTACTCAGGTCCGCCTCCGAACAAGTCAAAATGCTGAGGAGTCTGCAGCAAGACTCTTTCGCGTATTTCGTCCATAAAATTAACCCTGCTAACGGGCTTATCTGCGATAAATCGCATCCTGACTGGCCGGCGAGTATCACCGCGGTAGGCCTTGCACTCTCTGCGTATCCGGTTGGCGTGGAGCGCGGCTTCATGACCCGGGACGAGGCCGTGAAACGTACACTCACCGTGCTGAGGTTTTTCGCTACCGCGCCCCACGGTGCAGGACGCAATGTTACCGGCTACAAGGGGTTTTATTATCACTTTCTTGACATGAACACGGGAAGGCGTGTCTGGAAATGTGAACTTTCCAGTGCGGACACCGCTTTCCTGCTCGCCGGTATGCTGCTTGCCCGGGCCTACTATCAGCAGGAGACGAAGGAGGAAACGGAAATCCGCCAGATCGCCGATGAGCTTTATCGGCGCGTCGACTGGCAGTGGATGCAGAACGGAGAGGCCGCGCTTAGTCACGGCTGGACTCCCGAGAAAGGTTTTCTGCGTTATCAATGGAAAGGTTATGACGAGGCTCTGATCATTTATCTGCTGGGATTGGGCTCGCCCACACATCCATTGCCAGAAGAAAGTTACGCCGCGTGGACTTCAAGCTATAAATGGAAAAAGATATACGGTATCGATTTTCTGTACGCGGGACCATTGTTTATTCACCAGTTATCGCACGTGTGGATCGACTTCCGCGGGATCCAGGACAAGGTCATGCGCGAGCGCGATATGGACTACTTTGAAAACTCGCGACGCGCAACCCTGATTCAGCAACGATACGCGATTGTTAATCCACTTGAGTTCGAGCATTACAATCAACATTGCTGGGGTATAACCTCCAGCGACGGACCAGGGCCTGCGACCAAGCAGGTGAATGGCATTCTTAGGGTATTTTACGATTACATTGGCCGAGGTGCGCCTTATGGACCCGATGACGGCACGTTGGCGCCATGGGCGGTGGTGGCCTCGCTCCCGTTCGCGCCGGAAATCGTGCTGCCGACAATCGAAAACTACGAACGCATGAACCTAAGAGAACCGCAGAAGTATGGTTACAAAGGAACGTTCAACCCCACCTTCCCGGTTGAGCCGCACCACGAATTCGGCTGGGTATCGCCTTATTATTTCGGTCTGGACCAGGGGCCGATCATATTGATGATCGAGAATTACTGTTCAGGATTATTATGGTCGCTGATGCGGCAATGTCCTTATCTGCTGACCGGTTTGCGCCGCGCCGGGTTTCGAGGGGGCTGGCTGGAAGGTTAACCGGAAATCTACCCTGCTTTCTCTACTCTCTCTCAGTCACCGTTTCCGGATCTTCTCTGGCTTTTTCTGCACCTTGATCCATTTTTTGTATGTGCGCGAGCGAACGGAATGGCTCAAAGGGTTGATATAGCGTGAGGATGAAATAACGTTGATCGGAATTTCATTCTTCTTACTATTTATCAGGAGGGACCGATGACTGCTATGATAAAAAACTTCCGCAATCTCCTGGTAGCTGCCACGCTGGTAGTGGGTGCAAGTGTCGCAACTCAAATCAACGCCCAAGAGCAGTCGGACAGAGACCCGGATAAAAAGTCGAAGACGGAGGATAGCCAGAGTACCCCGGTACCGGTATTGATGCTGGTTCCCATTGAGATATCCGCCGATATGGAAAAAAAGGGATGCTGGGTAAAATTTTATGAAAGGGAAGGTTTTCGTGGTGACAGCCTAACCCTGATGGGTCCGATAAACCTTTCGCGGTTGATCGGACCCTTTGGCGCAGATTGGGAGAACAAGGTTCGCAGCCTTAAGACAGGACCCACCGCCAATCTTACAATTTACGATAATCGTGATTTTCGAGACCAGAACAAATTTATTGGCGTTAATGTATTTGTCCCGGATATGTCGGAGAGAATGGGATTTTTTGATGATTTCCGGTCAATAATGCTCAGTTGTACCTAGCTTTGCAGCTTCGCGGGGGCGGGTAAGAAAACCTGTTGAGAAATGACACTTAAGGAAGCCCTGAACAAGTCTTCTGCGGAGTCGCGTTGCGGGCTTGTTCAGGACTTTCCTCTAAGGCCTGCACGAATCCAGCACGATGTGTTTGAGGATATGCAGGCGCCGATGAAAAAAGTGTTCAGCACCGGGCACGACGACCACTGGTAATTCCTGGGGGGCGGCCCAGTCCAGCACGGACTTCAGCGGGACCACGTCGTCCTGGTCTCCCTGAATGATCAGCACGCGAGAGATGTATTCCGTGTCGTGGGTGGTGGCGGGGTGCGCGACTGGTGGCGCGTTCAACCGTTGCACGGCCGGCGCCACCAACGCCAGTATTTGAGGCTTGAGCTGTCGGGCGGCGTGTGCCTGGATAGCCCCGCCGAAGGAAAACCCCGCCAGCGCCAGTGGGGAGGGCATATCAAAGTGGCCAGCGAATTGCTGTCGCAAGGTTTCCGTAACTGCCAGCACGTCCTCTATCTCGCCTGAGCAATTATCCTCCCCGGAGTTAAGCGTGCCTTCGCTTTCTTCAACGCCGCGGAAATTGAACTTGGCCGCAATAAATCCAAGCTCAAGAAAAGAGTTAAACAGGGTATGCACTATCTTGTTATTCATTGTCCCGCCATACAACGGGTGGGGATGGGCAACGATTGCGATACCGCGAGGGGCCGCGGAATCCGGTTCTGCCACAACCGTTTCCAGCTTCCCTGCCGGGCCCTCGATAAACAAGTTACGGGACTTGAACGGATTCAATGGGCGGCGTGATCGAGTTGAATGACATGCTGCCTTGCTTTTCTTCTCTTGTCTGCCCTAAATTCGCAGTCGCTCGACTACACGTCCTTCCTTTAAATGTTCCTCGATGATTTCGTCGATATCTTCCTTGTCCACATAGGTATACCAGACCTCCTCGGGGTAAATCACGATGACCGGGCCTTCATTGCAACGGTCAAGGCAACCGGCATTGTTGATGCGCACTCTCCGGCTCTTGCTGTCGAGCCGGAGCGCCTTGACACGTTCCTTCGCATAATCACGCATGGCTTGAGCACCGAAATTATTACAGCATAATGCTCCCGCTTCGCGCTGGTTCACGCAGAAAAATACATGTCTTTGATAGTAACTCATAAGATTGTTCGGGCGAAATGGATGAAATAAGAATTATACCGCTACTGACAGTTATATTATTTTTTGCTGAAGAGTTCGCCAGTCGAAGTATTGCTCCTTCCAGGACCGCCGTGTCGGCATAGGGGACTCCCGGATCTAAGTTTTCTTTAACGACGCCCTTATGCTATTTCCCGATTTTCCCGGCTATCTCAGTTTTATTTCAGTCCATAAACGACTCAGCAGCCGCCGTTGCCTCCGGTCCAGGTCTTGCAGCATTTCTAGTCGCCCGAGTAATTGGGGGCCGGGGGATACCGCTTCGTTATAAGCAATCTCCGGCTGGATATACTGCATGGCAGCCATGTTGGGATTACCGGATCCCAGGATATTGGTGAGTTCCGCGGAGTTTCTACCATCCAGCATGAAATTGATGAACTGATGGGCGAGATCGGGACGGCCTCCACTTTGATGGAGCACCAGGCTATCGAGTGCCAGGACGGCCCCTTCCTTTGGGATCGAGTAGCCGATCGTGAACTGCCGGCCGGTTCTTCTCGCATCAAGCGCCGCCTGGAACATGTCATTCGAGTATCCATGCGCCACCCACAGGTTTCCCGTAGCCAGCTCCTTGATGTAGCTGGTATTGCTGAAAGCTGCCCAGTAAGGCTTGGCGCGGACAATGAGATCTACCGCTTCCTTCCAGCGGTCTTCATCGGCGTCATTAATCGAATAACCGAGGTATTTGAGCGCGGCAGCCATGAGTTCACGTTGGCTGTCGAGTACGGTTACGCGTCCCTTGATCTTTTCCAGGTACTTCGGTTCAAAAATAATTGCCCAGGTATCGGTAGGAAGCCCCAGTTCCTTAATTTTTTCCTGATTGAAACCGATCAGGCTGATCGTATAGGCATATGGAACGGAATAGCGATTGCCGGTATCGAACGCGGTGTCGAGATATGCCGGATCGATGTTCCCGAGATTGGGCAGCAGCGACTTATCCAAGGGTCTGAGCGCGCCCTGGCGAATAAGCGTGTCCATGGCATTTCCGGTAGGAACGATAATGTCATATCCGGTCGCGCCGGCCGCCAGCTTCGCCAACATTTCCTCATTGTCCGAATAATAATCCTGCGATAGCTTGCAATTGCAGGTCTTTTCGAAGCGTTCGACTGTTTGCGGCGCGATGTAATTATTCCAGTTGAAGAGATGCAGAACATTTTTCTCGTTGCCAGCCGTATGCGAATCCTGTCGGGCGCAGCCTGCAGTAAATGGGATCAGCCACGCTACCAGAAAGATTAACAATGCCAAGGGCGGCGTGGGGATACGACGCGTGCCCATTATCCTGCTTCTTTACCGGATGACGGCACACTTCCTCCCGATGGAGCGCGTGCCTCGAGCCGAGCAGCGAGGATGATCATGCCGAGCGTTAGCAGCATCAGCAAGGTGGAGATGGCGTTCACTTCGGGCGTCACCGCGACCTTTATCATGGTATAGATCTGAATCGGCAAAATCGGCTCGCCGACGCCCTTGGTAAAGAACGTGATGACAAAATCATCGATGGACAGGGTGAACGACATTAGTGCGCCCGCCACTACCGCCGGCATGATAAGTGGCAATGTGACAAGACGAAAAGTTTGCCATGAGGATGCGCCAAGATCGCGTGCCGCTTCAAAGATACTCTCATCCATGCCCTGTAACCGCGCGCGAACGATAATGGCGACAAATCCGATGCAGAATGTAGTATGCGCGATGATGATGGAAACCATGCCGAGCGTTAAATTCAGGACTTGCAGGAAGAATAACAACAGTGACACACCCAGGAGGATCTCGGGCATTGCAACCGGCGTGAACACCAGTATTGGCAAAACCTTGAGCTTGTATCGGTGTATTGCCAGGCCCGCCATCGTGCCGAGCACGGTGGCACTGAAACTGGCGCTGAGTGCAATGATCAGCGAGTTGCGCGCGGCGGTCAGCATCTCCGTGTTTGTGAACAACGCCTTGTACCAGGACAACGTAAAGCCCACCCACTCGGCGTTAAGCCGGGAATCGTTGAACGAATAGGCAACGACGATAAAAAGCGGTATGTACAGGAAGGCATAAACCAGCACCGCCGCCAACCACAGCCACATATTGCCGCGGTCCATGGCTACGCTCTCTGTCCCGTGGCGGAGCGGGCGAACCATGTAGCTAACCCTGCCACCGATAGCACTGCCAGGGTTAGCATGATCGAGAGCGCCGAGCCGAAAGGCCAGTCCCGGGTTCCAAGGAATTGATCCTTGATCAGATTGCCGATGAGAATGTCGCCTGTGCCGCCAAGTATGTCCGGCACGGCAAACATCCCGAGTACCGGGATGAATACCAGCGCCGAACCCGCGAATACGCCCGGCAGGGATAACGGCCAGGTGACACGCCAGAAGCGCTGCCAGCTCGTCGCTCCCAAATCCTGCGCCGCGTCCAGAAGCGAGAGGTCATGTTTCTCCAGATTCGTATAAAGGGGTAACACCATGAATGGCAGGTGCACGTACACCATGCCCACCATTACGGCGAACGGTGAGAACAACAATGTTACGGGGGTGACGCCAAATGTGGCGAGGATGGCATTGACAAAATGGCTGAGCGCGGATTCCGGGCCAAGAATGATCATCCACGCATAAATGCGTATGAGGAAATTGCTGGCAAACGGCAGCACCACGAGGAGAACCATCAGGTTGCGGAACTGTTTCTTGCTTCGCGCGATCAGCAGTGCCAGCGGATAAGCCATGACGAGACAAATTAACGTTGTGGCTGCCGCAACGGCAAACGACTTGAGGAATATCTGGGCGTAGAGAAAGTCGCTGAAGAAGAATTGGTAAGCCTCGGCCGTGAAGCCATGCTCCGAGCCCTTTTCCGCAGGCGCGGCAATGGGAGCCAGGCCCCCGAACTCGCCCGGAAAGCGGAAAGAAGTAAGAACCATGATCAGGCTGGGCGCAACAAAGAAAACCACCAGGAACAATAACGGTGGGCCCGACACCAGAATCCTGGCGGCTCGGTTTTCCTTGCCGCTTTCCCTAGTCATTGAGGAAAATACCTGCGTCATGACGCCATGAGACGCCTACCATATCACCCGCCTCAAAGAACTTTGCCCGTCCGGGGGAGGAGTTGGGCAACAGAGCCTCGATATAAGCACCGTTGGAGATCTCCACAATATAAGTGGTAACGTCTCCGACATACAGAAAATCATGGACTTTACCGAGGAAGTGGTTCTTCAACCGCTGTTCTTCCGAAGGGTGGGTGATCCGGACCTGTTCCGGGCGGATTGCCAGCGCACCCTGGTCACCCGCTTTCACGCCTTCCTTGCCAATCGTCAGTATTTCACCCAACTCCGGGACATGGAGTTTCAAATGCGAAGGTGCGGCTTCCACCACCTGTGCGCTGATTATGCTGATCTTGCCGATGAAATCGGCGACAAAACGGTTTATAGGGAAACCGTATATTTTAGAGGGTTCGTCAATTTGCTCTACGTTGCCGTGGTTCATCACCGCGATGCGATGCGAGAGTGCCAGCGCTTCATTTTGGGCATGGGTGACAAAAACGAACGTAACTCCCATTTCTTTCTGAAGATTGATAAGTTCGATCTGCATTTCCTCGCGCAACTTCGCATCAAGAGCGCCTAACGGTTCATCCAGCAACAGCAGCCGGGGCCGATTGACCAGTCCCCTGGCAAACGCCACGCGTTGTTTCTGCCCGCCCGACAGTTCGTGCGGAAAACGATTGCCGAAATTCGAGAGGCGAACGCTGCCGAGAGCGTTTTCCACTTTTGTTCTGATTTCGCCTGGCCTCTTGCCTGCCATCTTTAACGGAAACGCGATATTGTCCGCTACCGTCATATGGGGAAACAGGGCATAGGTCTGGAACACGGTATGAACGGGGCGTTTTTCTGGCGGGGTCCCGACCATATCCTTGCCATCAAGGAGAATCTGTCCGGAATCAGGGAGATCGAAGCCCGCTATCATTCGCAACAGCGTAGTTTTGCCGCATCCAGACGGCCCAAGAAGCGTGAAGAATTCTCCCGCTGCCACGGTAATGCTGACATTGTTGACGGCGGTATAGCTGCCAAAGCGCCTTGTCACATTACGGATTTCCAGGAGCGCCATTCTAGTGTAAATAAAAAAGGGAGGATTTTACCAAAAATCGCCGGGTCCGCCGCGCTTGAAATTGTGGGCGGAGTGACACCTGAAGGCCTGGGCGTGGAGGGGGGACCGAAGCTATCCCGGCACGGGGACGAGAAATTGCTAGACTATTGCCTTGCCTATGGCCGTATGCGGAGATGACGCCACCGGCGATTGTTCGCCCTTCAGAGATTCGCTATTACCATACCTGCCATAGCAACACTGCGGCCAACAACAAGGCAAGGGCGGTTATCAAGTGTCTGTGCCGCCGCTGTTCCTTTAATATTTCCGATATTTTATCGTCGACCGCCTTTGCACGATTTTCACTCAAGGACTGATGCAGCAGACGTGGAAACTGGGGCAGAATTATTGCCCAGCTTGCTGCTTCCTTGCTCAGGCGGCGGCTAAAGCCGCGCCAACCGAGTTGTTCCGACATCCAGTTTTCCAGATACGGTTTGGCGGTTGTCCACAGGTCCAGGTCGGGGTCGAGGTCGCGCCCCAACCCCTCAATATTCAGCAGGGTCTTTTGCAGCATCACTAATTGCGGCTGGATTTCAACGTTAAACTGGCGGGATGTCTGGAACAGCCGAAGCAGCACACGCCCAAAGGAGATTTCCTTCAGCGGTTTGTCGAAAATAGGTTCGCATACGGCGCGAATCGCGGTTTCGAAATCATCCACCCTTGTATCTTTCGGCGCCCATCCGGCCTCGACATGCGCTTCTGCCACGCGCTTGTAGTCGCGCCGGAAAAATGCCAGAAAATTTTGGGCCAGGTAATTCTTGTCTTCGTCGGTAAGCGTACCCATTATGCCGAAGTCGACCGCTATGTAGCGGCCATCGCTGCCCACAAAAATGTTGCCGGGGTGCATGTCCGCGTGGAAATAGCCGTCGCGGAATACCTGTGTGAAAAAGATTTCCACTCCGACGCGCGCGAGCTTGGGGATGTCTATTCCCTGCTCGCGCAGCTTCGCGACATGACTGATAGGTACGCCTTTTACACGCTGCATTACCATGACGCCGGAATAACAATAGTCCCAGTAGACTTCCGGTATCAATAGCAGGGGAGAATCGATAAAATTGCGCCGCAGCTGGCTGCAATTGGATGCCTCGCGCATGAGATCCAGCTCGTCATCAAGATGGCGTGCAAACTCTGAGACTACTTCGCGGGGTTTCATGCGCTTGCCGTCCGGCCACAGGGCTTCAAGCAGCATCGCACCGGTTTCCATTAACGCAACGTCATGAGCGATAATCGGCGCAATGGCCGGGCGCAGCACTTTTACCGCGACTTCCGTGCCGTCGTGCAGCACCGCCAGATGAACCTGGGCGATGGATGCGCTGGCCACCGGTTCCGCGTCGAAGACCAGAAAGACCTCATCGACCGGCTTCCCGTAGATCTGCTCCAGGGTCGCAATGGCAAGATTGGATGGAAACGGCGGAACCTGATCTTGCAGTTTGGCAAGTTCCTCGGCAATGTCCGGCGGCAGGAGGTCGCGCCGGGTGGAAAGCATCTGGCCAAACTTGACAAAAATAGGGCCTAGCGCTTCCAGCGCGAGTCTGAGCCTCTCGCCTCTGGCCCTATCCAGCCGCCGCCAGAACGTAGCCAGCTTGACAACCGGCCGCACCAAACGCAGCCGCTCGTGGGCTAGAAAAAATTCATCTAGCCCGAAACGGAATGCTACGGCGAGTATCTTGAAGAGACGAAAGAGACGCATGGTTCGCTGAACGGCAGTTCGTCCGTAATTGAGGATCTTTATACAAGCTCATGTGAGCGCCGCCAGATGCTCAGAATTGCTCCCAATTTTGCCCCGCGATACGCTCCATCGGGAACCCGCTGGACAAGTTCCACGCGGCGCGGCTTGCTGGAAATCTCCCCGATTCGCTATAGAGGCGGTCTGCTGATTAGTGCGTTTACCCGCTTTTCCAAATTTGCCGTATTGTCATATAACATGTTTACCTCTTGGACAAACTCATGCATACGGACCGGCTTGGCCAGCAAATGCTGTTCTTCGGTCAGATACTCCGTCAACATCTGCAATAAATTCTGGATCGTTTCAGCATGCCAGTGCACGAAACGTTCACTGGTCTGCACTACGCGATGTGCGAGGATGTCGCCCATTACCGCGCTTAAATCCTGTTCCATATCCCAGTGCAGGTTTCTGCCGATAAGGAGAATTTCTTCTGCGAATGCGCTATCGCCCGAAATCCTGATTTTGCGATAGGCATCTTCGTCTTTTGCTATCAAACGCGGCAATAAACCGGGATCAAGGATAAGGGTGGCATCGTGACGCGCATCTTTTGAGGCAGTAGATACCTCGCCACTGGCCTGTACGGTCAGGGCGAGGTCAGGGAAAGGAGGAAGGCAAAAACGCGCCGTCTTTCCGGCACAAGGCTGCAGCCGTTTGCGTGCCCAACTTTCTCCACGCAGCAAGTGGTTGAGCGGGGCTATCGCAACGGATGCCAGCATGACCGGTCAGGGGTCAGGAGACTTGTTGAATTCCTGCCAGCAGCCAGACAGACTCAAGGTCTTTCAGGTTCTTCTGCACGTGCCAGACTTCATCAAATGCTTCCAGCGGCGAGTTGGGCCCTTCCCGCAACTGGCCATTAAACCTGACGCTGGCAATGGCCAGGTCCTTTTCGGTAACCACTTCAAGCAACTCGGCATTGATGCCGACCACTTCAGTCCTCTGGGGCTCGCTGCCGCGCTCGTTGATCTGCATGCTGATTTCCGCAAACATCTCGGGCGTAGTGTATTCCCGGATATCGCTCAGGTCGGCTGCATCGTTGGCCGCTTGCAGCCGAATGAACGAGGTTTTGGCATTGCGCAGGAATGGCTCGACCTTGAAATCCGCAGGAATGTTCGCGGCCCTGTCCGTAACAGACTCCGCCGGGATCGGCCCTGTACCTGGCATTGTCGCCTCAGGCGTTGGTACGCCTGTAGGCTGTGCACCCCTCCCGCCAGCTGTTCCCATGCCCGAATACTGCATAGGGCGCGTTCCAGGCTCCTGCCGGGGCCGGCGCAACATGCGTACGATGAAGAAGATCGCGGCCATCAGTGCGGCCAGGATGAGCACATCCATCATGTTGATACCCTCGAATGCACCTCCCATGAAAAGTGCTGCCAGCAGCCCTCCGGCAGCGAGACCGGCCAGCGGGCCCATCCATTTGCTTCCGCCAGCCGCCGCCGCAGGTGCTGCGGCAGGGGCCTGCGCTTGCTTCGGCGCCGCTCGCGGGCTCACCGCTTCACGTTGCTTGCCAATGCTCTTGCCACCGCCAAAGCGCCTTGCTTCAGCATCAAAGGCGGTCAATCCGAAGGTGAAAACCGCCAGGGTCAGCAGGGTCAATATTTTTTTCATGAAGGTCTCCTGAGATACGGTGGAAGTGGGAAGTATAGCACTATCGATTCGTCTGGATATCTCATAAATCGACCCGGATTTCTATTGGGGAGCCCTTCCCGGATGACCATGGCAAGCGCCGGCACAGTTATGACATTCCAGAACCGGTTGGTTTTAACTCAATGCACGCCATTTTATAATATGTCTGCTCCGCGTATAACTGAGCCGTGGAGACGAGACAGGTCGAGACAGATCGAAGCAGGTATGATTTTACAGTAAGGGGACCAGCAGATCGACTGGATGCAGTCTTTCCCTGCCGTTGGCCAGGTAGAGATTCTGGGGAGAGCGGCGAGGAGGCGAAATTAACTCTTGGCGGGCATGTGCATGAACGCATCGGGGTGACCGCCACGCATTGGCGGATCGATTTGATTTGGATTTGTCCTGTTAGGGCTTCCTTGGCGGTGCGGGCGTATCTTCTGTGTCCGAAAAAACGTTATCATTAATATTTCCGGAGCCACTGGAACTATGGATAAATCTCGTCTTGCGCCATGATCCGTTCCGCGCCCCTGTGCAGCTTGGGTCCGGTCTGTCCCGCCTCATTTGAGGAAGTCAAGGCGGAGAGGGCAACGTGATCCTGCGAGCTATCCTGTGGCGGGGTGTTTTGCTGGCCGCGCTGTGGTGCCTGCTGACCGAAGGCAGGGTAGACAGCTGGGGTCTCGGCGTGGCCAGTGCCGTCCTCGCGTTAGCAGCCAGCTTGATCCTTCTGCCTCCGGGCTCCATCCGGTTTTCGTTGGCCGGCCTCGCAGTCTTTCTGGTTTACTTCATAAATCAATCCCTGCGGGCAGGCGTCCGGGTGGCCCTGCTGGCCTTGCGGCCCCGCCTGAACATCCATCCTGGTATCGAGCCTGTCAGCTTGCGCATGCCTGTCGGTGTCGGCCGCGTAATTCTGGTTAATACCCTGAATCTGCTGCCGGGTACGCTAGTGGTGGATTTGGCCGCGAACCATCTTTATTTGCATACACTGGACATAGGGGGCTCCATTGAAGAGGAAGTTCGTGTCGCCGAGCTGCGGATTGCAAAAATGCTGGGCCTTGATCTGGATGACGAGCCATGACGGATTTAGGCATGGTCCTCGAGGTTTTCCTCTTTATCAATCTCCTGGTGGCGCTGCTGAAAGTCACGCGCGGACCCACCCACGCTGACCGTATGCTGGCCGCTTTGCTCTTCGGGACGACCGGCGTTGCGTTGCTACTACTGCTTGCACATACGGAAGGTGAACCTGCCCTGGTGGATATCGCCCTGGCTTTGGCGGTGCTTGCGGTCATTGCCGGCGCGGCGTTCGCCCAACGTGCCTGGCGAGGAAAATGGGAAGGAAATGAGCATTCCTGAACTGTTGAGCGCCTCCTTTTTGCTGATAGGAGCGGCTTTTTTTTTAGTCGGCACCATCGGGTTGCTGCGGTTTCCCGACGTCTATACACGCTTGCATGCCTTGACCAAGGTGGACAATCTGGGACTGGGCTTCACCGTGCTTGGCCTTGTAATCCAGGCACCTGATGCTCTCGCCGCATTAAAGCTTGTTTTAGTCTGGCTTCTGGCCTTGCTCGCCAGTGCTACAGGAAACTTTCTCATTATCCGAAGAGCTTTTGATAAAGGCATCGCGCCCTGGATGGCGCAGGAGCGCGAAAATGACCCTTGACCTGCTTTTGGTTGCCGCGCTGCTATGGACGGCGGTGCAGTCGCTTGCCACCCCCAACCTGTTTCGTGGAGTGGTGCTTTTCATTGTCTTTGGCCTGTTCATGGCGCTGGTGTGGGTGCGGCTCCACGCCGCGGACATCGCCTTGGCCGAGGCAGCTATCGGTGCGGGGCTCACGGGGGCGCTTCTTCTGAACGGGGTGGGGCATTTGCGTGCCAAACAGCAGAGTACGCTCCCATGAAAGGGGTGCTGGACTTGCTCGTCATTGTCCTGTGTCTTGTTCTAGGGGCGGCTCTATGGTGGGCGATGCTGGATCTGCCATCGTCTCGCATACATCTGGCCGAGCAGGTGGCGGCAAAGCTTGATGCCAGCGGCGTAACGCATCCGGTAACGGCGGTGCTGCTAAATTTCCGGGGCTATGATACGCTGATCGAGGTCATGGTGTTATTCGTGGCATTGATTGGCATGCTCACCCAGGCCGAAAAGGGGAGTCAATGGCTATCGGCAGGATATCGCCCTCCGCCCCTGCCTGCGCCCCCCTTTCATCTGGAAGTTCTACAGTGGCTGGCGCGGGTGCTCGTGCCTCTGATGATACTTACCGCCGGGTATCTGCTATGGGCAGGGGCGCATAGAGCGGGTGGAGCTTTTCAGGCCGCCGCTCTGCTGGCGGGAGCCGGAGTGCTGCTCAATCTCGCCGGCTTGCTTCCGGCATGGACTACATTCAGAGCTGGAATGCGCGCGGGGTCGATAACCGGTCTACTTTTTTTTGTACTCGCGGCAGCAGCGACGGCGGCCGCTCCCCATGGGCACTTGTTGCAATACCCAGCCGGCTGGGCCGGCATGCTGATTCTGCTTATCGAGACCGGGCTCACTCTGTCACTCGGTCTCATCCTCGCCGGCTTCTTTCTGCTGCTATCCGCCGAAGCCTCAGACGGCAGCGACACGGAAGAATGACGTCGGCGCTCATTTACGCGCTGACCGGCGCCGCACTATTCCTTATCGGCGTAGCCGGGCTCATCCTGCAGCCGCATCTGCTGCGCAAGATAATCGGTTTCAATATCATGGCCAGCGGTATCTTCCTGGTGCTGGTAGGTTTAGGCCAGCGCGAGGGTTCGGTCGATCCTGTATCCCAGGCCATGGTGCTCACGGGCATTGTTGTGTCTGTCGCTGCTACCGCGCTGGCTTTGGCGTTAGCCCGGCGCCTGCTGGATCTAACGGGAAAGATGCGTTTACCCGGATCAGGGGAGGGGATGCCAGGGAAGAAACCGGATGCGTGATCCCGCGCCCTGGCTGATTTTATTTCCCCTTATCTGGGCTTCTCTGGCTTTTTTGCGGGGGCAAGGACGTGGCGGCCGGCTTGCAGTCGCCGGTCTGACTATTCAGTTGGTCCTGGCGGCGTTGCTGGCTGAGCAGATTGCCAGTGATGGCGCACGCAGTTATACCGTAGGAGGCTGGGGCGCGCCGCTCGGCATCGATCTGTATGCGGATGGACTGGCCGGGGTCCTGCTGCTGCTCACCCAAATTGTCGCGCTGCCGCTCGTCGTTTATGCGCGTGCCTATTTTGCCATCCATCCGGACGGTATCAGCTATTTCTGGCCTCTGACGGGTTATCTGCTTGCGGCCATGAACGCCTTGTTCCTGTCAGCCGATATCTTCAACATCTACGTTACGCTGGAATTGCTGGGTCTGACGGCGGTAGGGCTGGTCGCGGCAGGGGGAGGCGCAGGTCCGGTTGGGGCGGCCCTGCGTTACCTTCTGGTAACGTTGCTGGGCTCCGGTGCTTTCCTGCTGGGAGTGGCTTTGGTGTATGGCACCTACGGCAGCATGTCCCTGCAGGTTCTCACGCCCCTCATCAATGCCGACGCTCCCGCCGCGGTATTCATCGCGGCCGGGCTGATGCTGGTGGGGTTGCTGCTCAAGACGGCCCTGTTCCCGTTCCATTTCTGGCTGCCGCCAGCTCACGGGGGAGCACCTGCACCTGTGTCGGCATTGCTCTCGGCTCTGGTAGTCAAGGCTTCTTTTTACCTTATCCTGCGCCTGTGGCTACATGCGTTTGCGCCTCTCGTGACAACCGTCGCCGCGCAACTGCTGGGCTTTCTCGGCATGGCCGCGATCCTGTGGGGCTCGGTCATGGCAATAAGGCAGACGCGGCTGAAGATGCTGATAGCTTACTCCACCGTCGCTCAGGTCGGGTATCTCTTTTTACTATTCCCCCTCATCACGGATACCAATCCAGCGGCGGCTGCAAGCGCGTTGCAGGGCGGCGTAATGCAGCTGGTGGCACACGCCCTGGCCAAGGCAGCGATGTTCGCGGCTGCCGGGACAATAATCCTGTCCATTGGTCGCGATGACATTACCCGCCTGGGAGGCGTGTCCACTCGCCTGCCGCTTACTCTGTTCACTTTCGCCCTGGCGGGGCTAACGCTGGCTGGTCTGCCGCCTTCCGGAGGGTTCATTGCAAAGTGGTTGTTGATTACCGGTGCGTCGGGAAGCGACCAGTGGGGCTGGGTCGTAGTCATGATCTCAGGGGGTCTGCTGAGTGCCGCATATGTGTGCCGGGTGTTGCGGCAAGCCTTTTTGTCGATAGAGGCAGGCACGAAATTCAGCCCGGTAAGCAGAGTGCTGGAATGGTCGGCATTCCTGCTCGCTTCAATGAGCCTGCTGCTGGGGTTGCGGTCTACCGAGGTATTGGGTTTACTGGAGTCGGAATGACCCTGAACGAGAGCCTGCCCCTGCTCATGCTGGCTAGTTCCCTGGTGCCAGGGGTGGTCATCTTCTTTCTCGCGGAAACGCGTTTTGCCCTGCGTACGACGTTGAATGTGGCGGGCGCCATACTCAAGCTGTTACTCATCGGCTACATGCTATGGGGCGTGGTAGAGGGCCAGAGCTACGTCTTTCGTCACACTGTTCTGCCGGGGCTGGAGCTCGTGCTCGAGGCGGATGCCCTGGCCATGCTGTTCGTTACCCTGTCCGCGGCATTGTGGCTCCTTACCACGCTTTATGCTGTCGGATATCTGGAGCGCTCACCACACCGCAGCCGCTTCTTTGGGTTCTTCAGCCTGTGTGTCACAGCCACGATAGGCGTAGCATTGGCTGGCAATCTCTTTACGTTTTTCTTTTTTTATGAACTGCTGACACTCTCTACCTATCCGCTTATTGTTCACCGCGGTACCGAGGCGGCAATACGCGCCGGGAATATCTACCTGGCTTACGCGCTCACCGGGGGCGCGGTGCTGCTTACCGGGGTGGTCTGGCTGTATGGCCTGCTAGGCGAAGTGGAGTTCGCCTATGGTGGCGTAGTGGCGGCAATGGGGCCGGAATATCATGGCCAGCTGAGAATCATTTTCTTGCTGCTCATTGCCGGTTTAGGGGTGAAGGCTGCCCTGGTGCCGTTGCATGGCTGGCTCCCCCAGGCGATGGTGGCACCGGCTCCGGTCTCGGCCCTGTTGCACGCGGTCGCGGTGGTGAAGGCGGGAGCTTTCGGCATCGTGAGGGTTGTCTATGAGGTTTACGGTGTGGAATTTGCGCAATCGCTTGATCTGCTTACTCCTCTGGCTGTCGTGGCGGCAGTGACTATTATCTGGGGTTCGCTGCGCGCCCTCTGGCAGGATGATCTCAAACGCCGGCTGGCATACTCGACTGTCAGCCAGGTTGCTTACATTATTCTCGGGGTGGCGCTGTTCGGGCCGCTGGGCACGATTGGCGGCGTTGTTCATCTGGTTCATCAAGGCATCATGAAAATTACTCTGTTCTTTTGCGCCGGCAATTATGCGGAGACGCTGGGTATACACAAGGTAACTGAAATAAACGGGGCCGGCCGACGTATGCCGTGGACTTCGGTGGCGTTCAGCGTCGGGGCGTTCGGCATGATAGGGTTGCCGCTGACGGCCGGATACGTCAGCAAGTCGTATCTCACCCAAGGCGCGGAAATGGCAGGCATGGCATGGGCTGGCTGGGTCCTGACCGCCTCCGGCCTGCTCAATGCGCTTTATTTCCTGCCGATCCTTTATCGCCTCTGGTTCAAGAGTCAGCCACAAGCCTGGCCTAACGAGCACATCCTGGCCCGGGGACGAAAGGAGACGGCTTTACTCCTGTTAATACCGCCCCTTGTCACCGCTGCTGCGACGATTGCAGCGGCAGTGTTCGCCGATACGAACTGGAGCCCCCTTTTCTGGGCAAAAATAGTGGCGACCAAGGAATATTTGCTTGAGTAACTCCCGCTCTCCGGGGGCGTGTCTGTACGGAACATGGTTCCGTTCGGGTAGGAGAAAAAAATTCAGACTTGAGTTTGTGCCGCTGCCGAAAGAGGGGAACGTGCATCATCGGCTGCCCTGCTGGTTTGTCATATGATGTCTGTCGCACAGACTGCAACGAAGAGTCCTGTGTTTAATGGAAAAAATTCCTTGTCTTTATGAACCTGCCGTTATCGCGAGATGTGCATGAACATGAGGTATAGCCGCAGGTAACAGGTAAAGAAGCCTGTTTCTCTTCTGACCCGGCTACAATGCAACTTCCCCAGTCCTCAGGTTTAACCCCGGGGACAACGGGTTTTATCAGGACGGATCGCACTTGGAAAAAATTCAGCGCATTCTGGTCGCAACGGACTTTTCGCCTCGTGCTGATAGGGCGGTCCAGCGCGCGGCGCAACTGGCAATGGAGCATTCGGCATATCTGTATTTATTACACGTGCTTCCCGTGTTTCCGCTTGAGGCGCTGAAGCGCGTCATGGTCGATACCCCGCTTGAAACGGAACAAAGGCTCTACAACGAAGCGGAAGCAACACTGCAAACGATGGCGGCCGAATTGACCGGAAAAATCGTCGGCGTCCACGTTAGGTATCACGTTGCTATTGGCCGCACTCATGTCGAAATCAACCACTACGCAGAGACCCATAGGGCTGATTTGATCGTGATCGGCAATCAGGGTGAAACCTTCCTCCAGGAGTTCTTTCTTGGCACTACTGCATCGAAAACTCTTCAGAAGGGGTGCCATCCGCTACTGATTATAAAACAGGCGCCGAAGCGTCAATATAAACACGTGCTGGTGCCCTTGGATTTTTCACAGCCGTCTGTCGATGCGCTGAAAGTGGCCTTGAAAGTCGTAACAGACGCTTCAATTCATGTGTTGCATGTGGTCGAGATGCCGTATAAACGGAAAATGAACCAGCCGGACTTCAACACCGAATGGGCTGATCTTTACCGTGACAAGACACTAAGCCGTGCTCTCGAGGTAGCGGAGAAGATTGTCTCCGACTGCGCGCCGGGCGACCCTCGAGTGCGTTGCATAATTGAACATGGATCTCCTCATGCCGTGATCCGGGATAAGGCACACTCTCTGGGTATCGATCTGATTGTCATAGGCAAGCGCGGCGAAACGGAACTGGATGAAGCGCTGTTCGGGTCTGTCACCAAGCATGTTCTCTATGAGACGCCATGCGATGTGTTCGTAGTCAGTCCTGAAAAACAAGCGATAGGCAGAGCTAGAGGCTGAACTGAAAGCCGGTATGCCTCGGGCGGATTACTTCCATGACCATCCTGACAGTTAACACCGGCAGTTCATCGTCTCGTTTGGCCGCATTCACCCGCGACGGACACACGCTGACGCAACTCGCGGACACGCGTTATGACCTTTCAGGGCGCGAACCGCGAATCATCCTGAAAGAGTTCTTGCAGGCGCATCAACTCGCGGAGATACAAATAACAGTCCATAGGGTGGTGCACGGGGGCATTAACCTCGCCGCTTCCTGCCTGATCGATCAGGAAGTGGAACAGGAGATCGGCCATGTTTCGACTCTTGCTCCATTGCACAATCCCTCCGCTCTGCGCTGGATACGCGAGGCCCGTGGCGTGCTGGGCGTAGACAGTGCCCAGGTCGCAGTGTTCGACACCGCGTTTTTTATAGCTTTGCCGGAACCCGCTCGTTCTTATGCAATTCCTCATGAGCTTGTTAAAAAGCATGGGCTGCGCCGCTACGGTTTTCATGGGCTGGCACACCAGGCAATGTGGCACGCCTGGCGGGAGGCGAGCCCCAACAGTTCGGGCGATGGCAGGATAATCTCGTTGCAGCTTGGGGCAGGTTGCTCGATCACGGCGACAAACAGTGGATTGCCCCTTGATACTTCAATGGGATTTTCACCTCTGGAGGGGCTGATGATGGCCACGCGTTCGGGTGATGTCGACCCTGGTCTGGTCACGTTTCTGCAACGTCAGGAGAATCTCACGCCGGAGCAGGCGGATGAATTGCTGAACGAACGTTCCGGTCTGCTTGGCGCTTCCGGAATCAGTGGCGACATGCGCGAATTGCTGCAATCGCGGGATGGGCATGCGCGGCTGGCTGTGGATTTGTACTGCTACCGGGCCCGCAAGTATCTGGGCGCATATCTTGCTGTGCTTGGCGGCGCCGAGGCAATTGTTTTTGGCGGCGGCGTGGGCGAGAACGTGCCGGCAATTCGGGAAAAGATTCTCGCCGGCATGCAGTGGTGCGGAATTGAGATTGATGCAGGAAAAAACCTTGACCCCGTGGGCGCGTCCCGCATCAGCAGCCCGAAAAGCCGGGTTGAAGTCTGGGTTATTCCGGTGAACGAGGCGGCGATCCTGGCGCGCGAAGGGGCGGCGGTGATGGACAAAATGTCTGGAGGATGGTCTACATGAATGAAGTCGAGTCATCAGCGCAATCCGCAAAAGCCCCTCTATCCGCTGACGAGTTGCGCAAGATTCACGCTTATTGGCGCGCCGCGAATTATCTCTCGGTCGGACAAATCTACCTCCTTGATAACCCGTTGCTCAGGGAGCCTCTTGCGCTCGCGCATATCAAGCCGCGCTTGTTGGGCCACTGGGGCACCACCCCGGGACTGAATTTCATCTACGTGCACCTGAATCGTATCATCAGAAGATACGATCTGGATATGTTCTACATTGCCGGGCCCGGCCATGGCGGCCCCGCCATGATCGCCAATACCTGGCTCGAGGGCAGTTACAGCGAGTACTATCCCCACATTTCCCGCGACGTCAACGGCATGCAGCGGCTGTTCAAGCAGTTTTCCTTTCCCGGCGGAGTCCCCAGTCATGTGGCGCCGGAGACGCCGGGCTCGATTCACGAAGGAGGAGAACTGGGGTACGCCTTATCGCATGCTTACGGAGCAGCTTTCGATAATCCCCAGTTGATCGTTGCTTGCGTGATCGGTGATGGCGAAGCGGAAACCGGAGCGCTTGCCGCCTCTTGGCACTCGAATAAATTTCTCAATCCGGTCCATGACGGCGCGGTGTTGCCAATCCTGCATCTTAACGGTTACAAGATTGCCAGCCCCACCGTGTTTGCGCGCATGAGCCGCGAGGAATTGGAAAGCCTTTTCACAGGCTATGGTTATCAGCCGTATTTTGTCGAAGGATCCGAACCCGAGCTCATGCATCAGACCATGGCGGCTGTGCTGGATAGGGTAATAGAGAGCATTCGGGCCATTCAGTATCAAGCCCGTGCCAACGGCGGAACCGATGGAATGGCTTCGCCGCCACGCTGGCCCATGATCGTATTGCGCAGTCCCAAGGGCTGGACGGGACCTAAAGAAGTCGACGGCAAGAAAACCGAAGATTATTGCAGGTCGCACCAGGTGCCCCTTTCGGGGCTCGGTTCAAACCCCCAGCATCTGGAGTTGTTGGAAAACTGGATGAAGAGTTATAAATCCGAAGAGCTATTCGACGAAAAGGGTACTCTCATACCTGAATTGGCAGCGCTTGCCCCTGAAGGCGAACGGCGCATGGGGGCAAATCCCCATACCAATGGCGGCCAGCTGCTGAAGGATCTTGAAATGCCGGACTTTCGCAACTACGGTGTCGTGGTGGCCAATCCGGGTGTGGTAGTAGCTGAAGCCACCCGGGAAATGGGCAGGTTCCTGCGGGATGTGATGAAGCTCAATCTGGAAAACCGTAATTTTCGCGTGATGGGGCCAGATGAAACCAGCTCAAATCGCCTGGACGCCCTGTTTGAGGTGACGGGTCGAACCTGGCTGCCGCAAACCCTGCCAGAGGATGAAGACCTTTCTCCAGATGGAAGGGTAATGGAAATTCTTTCCGAGCACACCTGCCAGGGCTGGCTGGAAGGTTACCTGCTCACGGGCCGCCACGGCCTCTTTTCCTGCTATGAGGCGTTCATCCATATTGTCGATTCCATGTTCAACCAGCATGCCAAGTGGCTCAAGGTAACCAGCAAGGAAATTCCCTGGCGCAGGCCTATTGCTTCGCTCAATTATCTGCTGACCTCGCACGTGTGGCGTCAGGATCACAACGGTTTCTCACATCAGGATCCCGGCTTCATCGATCATGTGGTAAATAAAAAGGCCGATATCATTCGTGTTTATCTGCCCCCCGATGCCAACACACTTTTGTTCATCACCGACAAATGCCTGCGTTCCCGCAATTTCGTCAATGTTATCGTGACTGGTAAACAACCGGCGCTACAGTGGCTCGATATGGACGCGGCTGTCAAGCACAGTGCCGCGGGTATCGGTATCTGGGGTTGGGCGAGCAATGACCAGGACAGTGAGCCAGACGTGATTCTCGCCTGTGCCGGCGATGTACCCACACTCGAAACGCTTGCCGCGGCTGACCTCTTGCGACGCCACGTTCCAGAACTCAAGATGCGGCTGATAAACATCGTGGACCTGATGACTCTGCAGCCCCAACAGGAACATCCTGATGGATTGTCTGAGCGTGACTTTGACTCCCTGTTTACCACTTCCGTGCCGATAATCTTTGCATATCACGGTTATCCTTGGCTCATTCATCGCCTGACATATCGCCGCACCAATCATGATAATCTGCATGTGCGCGGCTACAAGGAGGAAGGCACCACTACCACCCCATTTGACATGACAGTGCTAAATGACCTGGATCGCTTTCACCTGGTAATGGATGTGGTTGACCGTGTTCCAAAGCTGGGTTCAAAAGGCGCCTACCTCAAGCAATTGATGCGAGACAAGTTGATCGAACACAAGCAATACATCATGCAACACGGTGAGGACATGCCGGAGATCCGTGATTGGCACTGGCCTTCGGATTCTTATTCGGAAGTTTCTCAATGAGGATATGAAGCAACTCCGCAGCAGGCAAGAACAGCGACGCAAGCAACGACATCGGGTTTCACAACCCGGTTCCTGCGGGCCCAATCGCTACTGACGCAATGGCATGGCCGTCATCAGAGAGGAATAAACCCGCTGGCGCTGACCTGGAAGTGGTGCACCAATGATACTGATCGTCAACTTCATCGCACTCTATTTCGCATTTTCGCTGGATCACGTCTACGGCGTGTTTTGGGGCGCCGTCCTTCCCGCGCTATACGCCATCGTCGCGGCGCCTCATGCGCTCTTGGGCACCACGACCATTCCTCCTGCGAGGATAGAGAAAATACTTGCGGATAAATGGGAAAATGCGACGGATTTGACCAAATACATCGTGAAATACTGGATGGCTCTTTCCTATCCGGCCACTTCGTGGAAAAAGCAGCGCAACAGTGTCGTTTTATATCTCACGTCATTTTTGGTGGGCTCCATCTGTTTTTTCCGGGAGTTGTTCGGGGGAGGTCTGTTCATGTTTGTCGTGGGCTACATTCTCTATCAGACGAGCCTGCGAGTAGACAAACCGAGGTCGGTATACATGAACTCGGAATTCAGGGATGGGACTGATAATGAATGGGCAAGAAAAGAATGGGAGCTGGCTGCCATGGCCATCGTTGCGTTCGCGGATTTATACCCGGATGATCGGGCATTGCGGGATTCAGCAACCGAAGTGTCGGAAGATCGCGACGTGAAACCGCTGCTGGGAAAATATCGCCACGGCGGGCCGGCCGAGTTGGCCGAATGCGCCTCATGACTATTTCCCGTGGGGATCGTAGACCAGGCTGCCCTAATATCTTTCGCTCCAGTTTCGCCTGATGCAGCACCACCGTCGCCAGTTCCCTGATGGGATTGCGATGGTTGACATTGGTTCGATATACCAATAATTTGAATGATCTAAATATCGCGTTTTATCAAATAACGCAACCGCGCTTACGAATAGGAGCCGGAATTGGGGAATTCACGATACGTGGTAGGGTTTGACGAACTGCGCATGACCGATGTGAGCAGTGTCGGCGGCAAGAATGCGTCGCTCGGGGAGATGATCAGCCAGCTTACCTCTGCAGGAGTTCGGGTTCCCGGCGGTTTTGCCACCACTGCGGAGGCATATCGCGATTTCCTTGCTCAGGGTGGCTTGGCGCAACGCATCGAAAACATGCTTGCAACCCTGGATACGGGAGATGTGGACGCACTGGCGGCGACTGGCGCGCAAATTCGTACCTCGATAGTGGAAACGCCCCTGCCGCCCCGGCTGACAGAGCAAATCTCCGCCGCTTACGAGACAATGTCGCGGGAAGCGGAATCTGGATCTGGAGGCATTTCGGTGGCGGTGCGGTCCTCGGCAACCGCGGAGGACTTGACCGACGCTTCCTTTGCGGGGCAGCAGGAGACTTATCTGAATGTACGCGGATCGGAAAATTTGCTCAAAGCGGTAAAGGATGTGTTTGCCTCGCTCTACAACGATCGGGCTATATCCTATCGTTTCCACAAGGGTTTCATTCATTCCGAAGTGGCTTTATCCGCCGGAGTGCAGCGGATGGTGCACAGCGACGTCGGCGCTTCCGGTGTCATGTTCACCCTGGATACCGAATCCGGTTTCGATCAGGTTGTGTTCATCACCGCTTCCTACGGTTTGGGAGAAACAATAGTTCAGGGTGCGGTAAATCCTGATGAATTCTACGTTTACAAACCGGCATTGAATCAGGGGAAGCGTGCGATCCTGAGGCGGAACCTGGGCTCCAAGCTCATCAAGATGCGATACGCCGCAAGCGGGCAAGCCGGCAGTCCGGTCGAAACGCTGGAAGTGGATGAAGCTGAGCGCAAGCGGTTTTCCATCACCGACGAGGACGTGGAGGAGCTGGCGCGTCATGCGGTTATCATAGAGGGGCACTATCAGCGACCCATGGATATCGAATGGGGCAAGGACGGCCTGGATGGCAAGCTCTATATCCTGCAAGCGCGGCCCGAGACGGTGCAGGCCCGGGCGAGCATGGATACGCTGCGGCGCTACCGCCTGAAAAGCAGGTCTGAAATTTTGGTAACGGGGCGTGCCATCGGTCAGAAAATTGGGAGCGGACCGGTCCGCCTGGTCCTTGATGCCACGGAGATGTCGCGTGTACGGGAGGGCGATGTACTGGTGACAGACATGACCGACCCGGATTGGGAGCCGGTAATGAAGCGCGCTTCGGCCATCGTCACCAATCGCGGCGGCCGTACCTGTCATGCCGCAATCATCGCGCGAGAGTTGGGCATACCGGCGGTGGTGGGCTGCGGCAATGCCACCGTCTCGCTGGCCGAAGACCAGATGGTCACGGTATCGTGCACCGAAGGCGATACCGGCAATATATATCGAGGTGCGCTCGAAATCGAGACCATTGATCTGTCGCTCGAAAAAATGCCCCAGCCGCCGGTCAGGATCACGATGAACGTCGGCAACCCGGATCTGGCATTTGACTTGCAGCGCATGCCGAACGATGGGATCGGCCTGGCTCGGCTGGAATTCATCATCGCGCGCATGATCGGAATACATCCCAAAGCCGTTCTGCAATATCCTGACGTCCAGGACGAGGTCAAGCGGCAAATGGAAAGCCGCAGCCAGGGTTACCCTGATCCGGCCAGTTTCTATGTGGAGAAGCTGACGGAGGGAATCGCCACGCTGGGTGCCGCCTTTTTTCCGAAACCCGTAATCGTGCGCACCTCGGATTTCAAATCCAACGAGTATTCCAGTCTCATTGGTGGCTCGCAATACGAGCCACGGGAAGAAAACCCCATGCTGGGTTTTCGTGGCGCTTCGCGCTATGTAGCGGAAGATTTCCGTGAGTGTTTCGAGCTGGAGTGCCGAGCGCTAAAAAAAGCCCGAAACGAAATAGGGCTTACCAATCTGGAAATCATGATTCCTTTTGTACGCACGCTGACCGAGGCGCGTCGCGTAGTGGCCCTGCTGGAAGAGAATGGCTTAAAACGTGGCGAGAACGGTCTGCGGCTCATCATGATGTGTGAAATTCCATCCAATGCGTTACTGGCGGATGAGTTTCTCGAATATTTCGATGGTTTTTCCATTGGTTCCAACGACCTGACGCAACTTACTCTCGGGCTGGATCGCGATTCGAGCCTCGTTGCCGAATTTTTTGATGAACGCGATCCTGCGGTAAAGGCCCTTCTGCGGCTCGCAATCCAGGCATGCCGCAGAGCAGGAAAATATGTGGGGATTTGCGGCCAGGGACCATCCGATCACCCTGATCTGGCGAGATGGCTTATGAACGAAGGGATTGAAAGTCTTTCCCTCAATCCTGATACTGTGGTCGACACTTGGCTGGATCTGGCGCAGAAAGCAAAAAAATAAATAGAGTTTCGGAGAAAAGCCGTGTAACTTCCAGTCATGCTGCGGGTGAGGACAGCAAATGGCAAAAATAGTTTTTTGAAGAGACACGACAGGAAGTTTGGCGGGTTCAAGTTTGGAGAACATGGGGTCTGATTTCAAGACACAAGAGGCAAAGCTCGTGTCGACAGCATATTGTTGTAGCATATCGGGCCAGTTCAGCCGATATGAATTTTAGTGCGTTGCTTGCACAGTATGGGCTGCTGTCGCCGGGGCCTCAATGGCACAGCGCTTGGCTGGTTCAAAAAAAGGAGCTCTGATGAAACACCATTCAATATTAAAAAGTAAAACGGCGTTTTCACTGCTGGGTGCGGTCTTTTTGACCATGACGGGGTTGGTTCATGCGCAAATCGAGACGCCTGGACAGGGAGATTACATGCAAACGCCTTCGGACTCGATGCAACCTCCGGTCATTCCCGGGATTCCGTTTGAGGAAGGGACCACCATGGGGGAAGAAGCCGAACGGAAAAGCCGTGCTGACAACGATAAGGAACAAGCGAGCCCGGGAGATAGAAACCAGGACAATGGCAGTAAACAAAATGAAAAGCCCAGCACCGGTCCGGGAGGTTATTGACGGGGTTATTAACGGGCGTCATTTTTCTTACTTGCCTGAACCGGTATTCCGCCAAAATTCGAAGTTTTGCGGAATACCACTTGTTCAGGGTTTCCCTAAGCGAAGTTGCAGCGTCGACACTCGCAGGACTAAGTGCGAGCGGGGGTTGGTTTTGCTTTTCGTCCCGCAGGCATGACGATTCAGGATCGGCAGGGCCTAAGCCACGCATGAGAAGTTCACCTGTCGCTACCCCCGGTATGACAGTATTCGCGGGAATATGCAGGAACGCTCGGGGGAGGGGCTTTCAGTAAAAACTCCGAGCCCGTTTCGAGGTTCCAAAACCCCGGGGCTGCTCCGTGTTCTGCCCGTCAACAGCGGTCTTGCGTATGGACCAAGCGGGCTAGGCGGCAAGAACGCTTTTTGCCACGGGAACAGTATCAAACAATAAATAAGGAAAGATCATGTCCGGCACAAACAATCCATCCCGCATTCTCGAGGTAGGCTTTGGCTTCTGGAATTCAAAAGTTCTACTCACAGCGGTTGAACTAGAGCTTTTTACAAAACTGGGCGATGAAGCCATGACAGGTGAAGCGCTCGGCAAGGCGCTTGATCTCCATCCTCGCGGGATCTGGGATTTTTTTGATGCGCTTGTGGCGCTGGGCTTCCTGGATCGGGACGGGAATGGCCCGGCAGCGACTTATTCCAATACCGAGGAAACCAGGCTGTTCCTGGACAAGAACAATCCGGAATACATTGGCGGCATACTTGAAATGGCCAGCGAGCGTTTATTCAGGTTCTGGAGTGACCTGGGACCGGCGCTCAAAACCGGCAAACCTCAGAACGAAATCAAGCACAGCCAGAAACCCATGTTCGAGGTGCTCTACGAGGATTTGCCACGGCTTGAACAATTCATGGGCGCCATGCGGGGAATTTCCCTGGGTAACTTCCGTGCATTTGCGGAAAAGTTCGATTTTTCAGGTTACAAATCGCTTTGTGATGTAGGAGGCGCCACCGGGTTGCTTTCGAGTCTTGTGGCACCACGGCACCCTCACCTGAAATGCACGACCTTTGATTTACCGGCTGTCGAGCCCATAGCGAGAAAATGGATCGCAAAAGCGGGGTTGACCGGCAGGATAGAAGTTGTATCGGGCGACTTCCTGACCGATGCGCTGCCGAAGGCGGATATCATTACGATGGGAATGATCCTGCACGACTGGAATCTGGACAAGAAGAAGCACCTCATACGCCTGGCGTACGAGGCACTGCCGGAAAACGGCGTGTTTGTTGCCATTGAAAACCTGATCGACGATGAGCGGCGCACGAATGCGTTTGGACTCATGATGTCGCTCCATATGCTCATCGAGTTTGGCGACGCTTTTGACTTTACCGGGGCGGATTTTTGGAGTTGGTGCCAGGAAGCGGGATTCAGGCGATATGAGGTCATGCATCTGGCAGGCCCCTGCAGCGCGGCAATAGCTTACAAATAGAAATAAGGATAAGGACTGGCAAGATCGTGGACCCATTTCCGGCCCGGTTGCCGATTGTTGCTTGGGCTTGGCGGTTAAACGACAAACAAAGCGGCTTCCATGCCAAGAGGCATCCCTTGGGAGGCTCGTCAGTTATAACGCACACCGCGAATCTCGACGATGCATCGCTGTTTCCGTTCCGTTGACGATACGACTTACTGAAAAACCGGAGCGTTGTGTAGACTCCGGGATATGGGTCTTGTCTCCAGCAAAAGCCTCCCGAACTGCAAACCCTCGGGTTGCTACATCACAACAAACCACCTGTTCAGTATCCCGAAGAGCGATATCAGCCCGAGAATTAATACTATAAGGGTTACTAACGTCTTATCCGTTTTCATCGCCGTTCTCCTTCTTAAATTGGTATTTCACAGAGCCCATTCAAGTTAGAAGTACAACCATGATTGCACCATGGTTAAGTCCAGTGTAGCGGAATATTCGCGGCATGGATATATTTTTATTTTGACCGTTGTTTAACTAAACGCACAGATTTCCCGATGGAAGCGGGCCTCAGCCTTCCGAGAGAAGAGTTCGTCTGGTGGAGAGTGGCAGCAATCATTGATAATCTGCAGGGGGAGCTGGAACGAGCAAGGCGTCAGGACAATAGCGTCGGTGTGATAATGCCGACGTCGATTGCTTCAAGCGGATTAATGATACAATGGTCATCCGGTCGGAAATGCTCCGTGTTGGAAGAGGTAGTCCGGCGCATGCGCTCGGTACCTCCGCCCGCATGATCGGATCGGGCGTTATGGGGGGAAGAGTTTCTTATCACAGCCTCAGGCTTTGAGTTGAGCGAAACGATCGCGCTGGCCGAAAGAATCCGAGCGCCATAATGATGTATTGATGCCCTCAGTACGAATTTCTCATAAGCAATAAGCAGCCACGGGCGTTATTACGTAACCTGCATGTTAATCGCAGCGCTCCTCTCATTATTCATGTGCGCTGGGTTAGTCATCGCTCTGCGTACGCTTGTATGTCACGTCGCTTAACTGAATCATCAGGTCAGCCGCATTTTCCTCTTCATCACCTACCTCTCCGGATTCATAGAACGCCATTAACTCGCGAAGTGCATCGGTCTTACTGACCGCAGGCGTGGCAACTGCTCCAGTCGTTTCCGGGGTAACTTCAACAGGAGGAAACCTGCTTCTTTTGACGCCCATATTTGAGATGTAGTAGCTCCATCTCGTCCACCAAGCGGTGAAATCGGAGGAGTAAGAAGGTCATAAGCAATATTTATTCCTGAAATAGTATTTAATAAGATCAGTGGCTTGGTGGGTAGGTCCCTATTCAACTGTAAGAAGCGCCGACGAATTGTGCTATCGGCTTAATTGCGTATTCCGGTGAACGTGACTGGTGATTCCGGTTCATCGTGACCGTTGCGCATGAGATGGTGTTACGCGGTTAGATTGTAATGTCTACGGTCACGATGGGTCGATATTTTTCTCCTTTTTGCTGACTTTTAGTCTCTCGTTCCGCAGCGAATCGCCGGTCAGCATGAGGCGATGATTGCGCTGCATGATGCGGTCGAGAATAGCGTCGGCGATCGTCGCATCACCGATCCAGGCATGCCAGTGCTCAATAGGAGTTGACTGGTAATGATCGTGGCTTTGCTGGCGGCGCGCTCGTCAATGATCTCCAGCAAATCTGAGCGGGTCATGCTATCGATTGCGCCCATCCCCCAATCGTCCAGGAGCAAGACATCGGTCTTGGCAAGCTGGATCAGCCATTTACCGAAGGCGCCGCTGCCGTGCCGGATACGCAATTCTTCCTGCAAACGGGGTACACGCTGGTAGATGGCGGAGTACCCGCGCCGACAGGCGTATTGCGCCAGTGCGCAAGCGAGCCATGATTTGCCGGCGCCGGTTGGGCCGGTGATCAAGACACTGTGCCCTGAGGTGACCCAATCGCCCAGTGCGAGACTCATCACGGTTTGAGGATCGATTCCGCGGCTTTGCCGGGTGTCGATGTCTTCAATGGCCGCCTGGCCATATTTCAAGTGCGCGTTCTTGAGCAGGCAGCCGTTGCGGTGTCCATTCCAAGTGCGCCCGGTGTGCGGCCGGCATATGTTCTAAAACAGTACTGAAACTGCCGCGTCGACTGTTGCGCACATGCTGGCCAAGCGCTGCCCGCGATGGAGAATTTCGATGGCGCCAGGGGTGATACGCGCTTCCAATACCTGTCCGACCAGGGCATGCGGTACACTGTAGCGATGCCCCTCGACTTCAACGTGATAGTCGATGTGGGCTTTGACCGTCTTGAAGTGGGCCATTTCATAGCGCTGCAACGGCAAGGGTAGCAACGCTGGCGCATCGAGCGCCTCGAAGGTGCTGACGCGGCTGCCGGGGAGTTTCTGGAATGGCCGCTCATTGAGCTGTTTCAGCAATGGCATGATCGCGTTGTTGACTTCATGCACGCTCGCGAATGGTTGATGCCGCAGGCGCGCCATAATCCAGCGTTCGACGATCTGCACTGCCGACTCCACCTTGGCTTTGTCTTGGGGATGGTAGGGGCGCGCCGGGAGAATCGAGGTACCGTAATGGCGCTCGAAGTCGAGCACCGTGTCGTTGCTGCGCGGCGCGTAGCGATTGGCGTCCGAGATCAGCGCCCGCGGATTATCGGGAACAATGAGCTGGGTTACGCCGCCATGTCATTTCTCAATAGGTTGTTCAGCCGAGATAGGAGAGAATGAGGGTTCACCCAACCTTTCAATCACTCCATGAGCCCCGGATGAACAGTCATAAGAATGCCCGATTAACCCGGTTGGGTCGAGTCCATTTGATGCATCAAATTGCCCACATGGGCCTTAAAGCGGCTGCCAGGCAGGCCGGGGTCAGCAGGCGCTGCGCCTATATATGGCGCAAGCGCTGGGGTGAGTCCGGCGCGGAGGGTCTGTATGACCGCTCCTCCCGCCTGCTTTGAGTCCTCGCCAGACACAACCGGACAAGCGGGAGCGGGTTGTCCAGCTGCGCCGCAACTACCGCTTGCCTTACGCAGAAATTGCCCATCGCATGGGCTTCTCCATCACTACGGTGGGGCGAAAACAGCATGCCCCAAAGTGGGACGTAATCTATACGGAACATGCCTGGAAGAACGGGCGAGACAGTTCAGCCAGTTTTATCGACATTGTACTAGTAGATAAAAACCGTTCTCATCGTGCTGGATGCAAAAGGCAACTGTGCAATGCGCTTCAACACTAGAGGCATGTTCCGCGGCACGATTGGCAGTGGAGGTGTTGCGCGGGTTGAGATTTTCGAATGAGTTATTACCCCAGGATGGTAACCAAAGTTGTAGCGCTGTGCGTAGTCGCCCACGCATGCTACAGTAACAGCACCGCACGCGCTTTGGTGCACGTCAGACGTAGCCCGTTACGCTGGTTCCGACGTCCCAAGGCCGCAGCGAATCGGCGCAAGGGCTGGATCGAATAGGCTCATGTTTGCGATGGTGCTGAGCTCAGTCTGGCAACTATCGTCAGCCGACAACAAGCTAACGAGCAGCCTCCTCTTGCTCACTTTGTAGACGGCCCAGAGCAACAGGATTATTATCGCAACGACACTCCAGTGCAGTGTTGCATCTTTATGTTCCTCAGCGAGTGAGCGCCTATGTCGATTCGCACTCAATGTAATGCCTTCGCGGCAATCTCACCGCGAATACCGTTTCGGTCTCGTCTGACCGGGCTTCGATAGATCCACCATGGCCGTTGGCAATTTCTCGCACGATATACAGTCCAAGCCCGAGGCTCCCATCTGCGTCGCATCTGTTGTCGTGATCGGAGCCCCGCTTCAAAGGATCAAAGATCTGGTCGAGGTCCGATTGCTCGATGACAGGCCCGCTATTCCTGACTTCAAGGACAACGTCCGCAGCATTCCCATTTAGGCCCACATACACCGGCGCACCTGGCGCTCCATACTTAATCGCATTACGCACCAAGTTGCCGAGTAACTGCTGCAGACGTTTATCATCCCAGCTACCGCAAGTATCGCCGTGCACCTCTAGATCGATCCTCCGACCCGGATTTCCTGCACGCAACTGGTCCAATGTGCTAGCAAACAATTGGCTGAGGTCAACATCGCTGGGAGTGACATTGATACCTAAACCGAGCTCAGTACGGTTGAAATCAAGCAGATCGTCGAGTAGCGCATGCATGTGACGGCCGCTGTTGATCAAACGGACCGCAGCTTCCGATACTTTTTCCCCAGCGTTGAGTGCGGCCAGATAGGACGCTGTCATTTGGATGGTCTGCAGCGGATTGCGCAAGTCATGTCCAAGCATCCCCAGAAATAGATTACGAGACTGATCGACTTGCGCGCTGAAAAAGGCCACGGATTCGGCAAGCGCTTGGTCAATTGCCTCATTGAAGCGAATGACGTCGTCCAAATGCATGCTTTCCGGATAAGAATCATCGCCCCATAGACGAAGAACGCTGGCGCGAAGGGCGCGGTACTCGGCGCCCAGTTGGTTGATGTCGAAACCGCTTTGTGCGCGTAGGAGGGCATGTGTTTGCGCAGCGGTCTCCGGCGCGCCATTTAGTATTGGCGCCTGGCCCAATGATTTCTCAGTTTGAGCTTCCCTGCTCTGTGAAGTGGAAAGATCCTTTGATACGGCTTGAAGAATTTGCCGTGCGTGGTCGCGCAAAGCGAGCGGATTCATGTGCTTGGCGGCGGGCAGTTGAACGGCGGCAAATGCCTCCCACGCCACGAGAATAGCCTCCATGTCACGCAAGATAAAATCTGCTAATCGCATATCAGTGAGTTATGAAGATTAGAAGAACGTTGTGCGGGAAGCTTGAATGTGCAACCGTGAACTCTGGTGCACATTATAACTGTTAATGACGTGCTTGGCTGCAATAGCCGAATTCGTGTGTAGAGAACAAATAAACTGTCCGCAACAATCGAAGGGTCAGACTCGATTGATTTTAAAACGATGTCGCGGTATAGTCGGTGCTTCCCCGAAACAGAGGGTTGCGAAGGCGCGCTTACCCAGATTTATCCTTCCCGATCAATTGCAACACGTTATTTTGCGTTGCAATATATAACTCAATCCAGTACGCGCAGGCATGGTAGAGCATCCCTCCGAATACCGTTGGTCAAGTTATGGATTTAATGCCTTGGGCCAGACCAATAATTTGATGACTTCACATCATGAATACCGGTGTTTGGGAAATAACGACAAGGAACGCCGGAACGTATACCAGCAGTTGTTCAAGCAACGTATATCTGAAGAGAGTATTAACGCAATCAGAGAGGCGACAAACAAAGCGTGGGTATTGGGAGATGACCAGTTCACGCAGTATTCGGGAGAAATTAAAGAGGCGGGTAGAGCCAGCGGCCAGGGGTGGGGACAGGAAATCAGAGCAGTTCAAGATCAATGGGTCTAACCCCATAGGTCTATTTTCATAGGTCTATTTTGACTCCATAGGTCTATTGCTACACAATGCGCAAAATCGTAGCTTGAACGGGTAAATAGCCCATTGACACCTGTACTGATTCTAAGCTTGTTGCTCGACGCGCACTGGCGGCAAACCAACGATTTCATACGTGGCCGACGCGATGCCGATGCCCGCTTCGTCCAACGCCTTCAAAATGTCCCGGCTCATCTGGTCCTTTAAATCTCGAATGCCGTGGTCCAGAGCGATGAAACGTACGGTCAATTCCAGCCAGTTATCCGTCAGGCGGTAATAGACCTTCGGTTTCATGTCCGCTGGCTTCATAAAATAGCGCCGTTGCATCTCCTGGAGTGCCTCCTGCCCCAAAGAACTGAGGGAAACGGTTCGTCGATCAGCGACGTCCAGCAAAATGCGCTCGGCATGGTCACGGTCGGCGTCGAACTTGATCGGTACGCTCATTTCCTCCCAGAGGTATGGAAATTCCCTCGTGTAGTTATAGACCGGCTCATCGAAAATGCGCGCGTTGCTGACGGTCACGACGCGGCCGGTATATTGCCGGCTCTGAACCCACATTGCGGGGTCCGCGTGTTGTACGGGCGGCGGCTGACCCATTTCCATGATCGTCGTTTGCATGAAGCCCAAAGCGATGACATCGCCACGCACGCCGCCCATTGTGATGCGGTCGCCGACGTTAAAGGTCTTGCCCTGGAGGATGATGAAATAGCCGGCGATTGCAGTAACTGCCTTTTGCAGCGCGAAAGCCAGACCGGCCGTAACGAGCCCGACGCCCGTGGCCAAGCGGACCGGGTCGTCAAACCAGATGGAAACCAGGCCCAGGATCAGGAGCAAACCGGTGCCGAGCGCGATGCCTTGGCGGACCCAGAACACGAAGCGCTCATCCCTGCCTCGCAGAGCGCGGGCTGCAAGGCGCCGGGCGAGGCGCCCGAGGAGAAGTATGAGTGCGACAAAGGCGAGCGTGAAGAGGAGCTTGATGCCGTTCTCCGCGTTGACGCCTACCAGCCGGACACCAAGAATTTCTACCGCCTGATTGGGCCCGACCAACTTGATGAAGTTCTCCAAAGGCTGTCCTCAGCGATGGTGATTAATGTTTTTTTCCAGACCTTGATGGGTTGTAAACAAAACTTATACGATTCTCGGTTCTTAGTTGGTACGATATCCCACTTATGCAACAGCTGATGCCGAAGTATAAATACGAATAATTTTTGCCTCCGGGTGGACAGACTTTTCAGCATAAATTTCCGGGCCGCCCCCGGATGGCGGGCAGGATTTGCGGAGGGATTTCGGCGTGATGCTGTTCGAAGCAGCGACGCCAGGAAAGCTCACTCAACGCCGGGTGTGGTAGCTTGCGGGGGAAACGCCAAATTAGATAGGACAGGAATTCTTGTCTTTTTTATTTTTTATACTATAACCACTACTGTCCGGAGATTTGAGTTTAAACGCACAATAACTCATTGAGTATGTTTCATTAAATAGCATATTTCGCTGTATCCGATTTCAACTTGCGCCAAACTTCTGACTTCTGTCAGGAGTCTGCATATGCACGCAGGGAAACTGGTGTTTGCTCAATTGATGGGCCACCTGCCATTGCGCACGTTCCGTCAGTGCGTAGCCAAATACCCAAGTCGATATCCAACACTCAAATTTTCGCATCTCGATCAGTTTCTCTGCCTGGCCTTTGCGCAATTGACGTACCGCGAGAGCCTTCGCGACATCGAAACCTCTCTGCGCGCTCACAACAATCTAAGGGGTCAGACTCGGTGGATCATAAAACCACGTGGCTATAATCGGTACTTCTCCAAAACAGAGGGTTGCAATGGCACGCTTAACCAGATTTATCCTTCCCGGCCAACCGCAACACGTCATCTTGCGCGGCAATAACCGGAGCGAGATTTTCTGCGCTGAGGCCGATTATCGGTTCTATCTTGATAAATTGCAGTTGGCTTGTGAGAAACACAACTGTGATATTCATGCTTACGTGCTGATGACCAACCACGTGCATTTACTGATCACTCCCCACGAAGAGCAGAGTCTGAGCAAAGCCATGCAAATGCTGGGGCGTTACTACGTACAATATTTCAATCATTGCTACCGGCGCACGGGCACCTTATGGGAAGGGCGCTACAAAGCTACTCTGATTGATACCGAGGCGTATTTATTGACCTGCATGCGCTATATAGAACTCAATCCAGTACGTGCAGGCATGGTAGAGCATTCCTCCGAATACCGTTGGTCAAGTTATGGCTTCAATGCCTTGGGCCAGACCAATAATTTGATGACTCCACATCATGAATACCGGTGTTTGGGAAATAATGACAAGGAACGCCGGAACGTATACCAGCAGTTGTTCGAGCAACATATACCTGAAGAGAGTATTAACGCAATCAGAGAGGCGACAAACAAAGCGTGGGTATTGGGAGATGAACGGTTCAAACGCGGTATTCGAGAGCAATTAAAGAGGC
>JACDGV010000010.1 GCA_013821425.1 Nitrosospira sp.
GCCCGCCCAATTTCTCCTACACCGCCCACGACGGCTCAAGCGGCACCCTGAAGGACTTCCGCGAGGAGAGCAACGTCCTGCTGGTCGTGTTCTCGTGGCCGCAATCGCATGAGCGCCTGGAGCAACTGCGCGCGCTCTATTCAGAGCTTGCCGCCACCAATACGGTGCTGCTGGCGGTGCCGCAGGATGACCCCGATGCGCAGGAGCTGGCCGAGATTGCCGCCAAGGTGCCCTTCCCGGTTGTAACCCAGGGCGCGCGCGAGATGGCGCGAAGCTACGCCCTGTTCCGCCGCACCCTAAGCAAGCCCGACCTGCTGGGCGAGGGGAGCGTGCCTGCGCACATGGAGTTCCTGGTGGACCGCTACGGCTATCTGCGGGCACGCTGGATTCCCGATGCCGACAGCACGGGTTGGGACAATACCGCCATGCTCATGCAGCAGATCGCACAACTCAACCGCGAAAAAGAAATACTGCCCCCCCCAGGCGATCATGTGCATTGAGCCGATCTGGCAGTTGATGTTCCCCTTTCCTTGCGATTAGGGAAGCCCTGAATAAGTCCCCACGCGGAGCGCACCCGCTGGCATGATCGACGCCTTTGTTCTCAGCGTCCTGGAACGGATCCCTAATTCTCAGCTGGGCGCGACACGCGCAAAAGTGATCCGGTATTAGTAACTCCAGCGTCCATCGGCTCCGGAACGGGCAACAACTCCATAATTCCCCTGGACTCAATGACCGAATCCAGCTCCTCCAGCGGAGGTAGCTCTTCGAGCGAGCGCAGATTCAGATCATTGAGAAAATTCACAGTCGTGGCGTACAAAGCTGGTCTGCCCGGAACATCGCGGTGTCCGACAGCCGCTATCCAGCCCCGAGACTCCAACGCTTTAAGTACCGACGCCGAAACCCCCACTCCCCGAATTTCCTCTATATCGCCGCGCGTTACTGGCTGCCTGTACGCGATAATGGCGAGTGTTTCCAGCACTGCGCGCGAGTAGCGTGGCGGTTTTTGGGGATTAAGCCGTTCAAGGAATCCTTGTACTTCCGCAGTCGCCTGGAAGCGCCATCCGCCGGCAACATTTACCAGTTCCACTCCTTTTCCTACCCAGTCGGTGCGCAACTCTTCAAGTAACCTGCGCAAGACTTCCGCATTCAACTCTCCATGAAACAGTTTGGAAAGTTCCGGCAAGGGTAATGGCTCCTGGCTGGTTAGCAACGCCGCTTCCAGAATCCGCTTGATCTCGGCCGGAATGGCCGAACCCGCGGAGCTAAATGGCGGAGATGTAACTGATAGGCCTGACATAAATCATCCCAAAGGTACGAGGCTGGCTTACTTCTACCTGATTTTCCTTCAGAAGCTCCAGCAACGCCAGAAAAGTCACTACCAATTCCGCTATTCCCGCAGCGCGGCTGAACAAGTCCCTGAACTCGACAAATTTATGCCCCTGCAATAGGCGCAAAATCCGGGTCATGTGTTCCCGCACCGAAAGCTCCTCTCTAGTTATCTGGTGGCGGCGGTTTGCCTGGAAGCGAGCCATCAGTACAAGCCAGGCCTGACGCAGATCGTCCACGTGGACCTCCGGCAACCGCTCGGTTACCGCTTCCTCGATCCAGACATTCGTCAGCTGAAAATCCCGCTCCGCCTGAGGCATCTCGTTGAGCCGTTGCGCAGCCGCTTTCATTTGCTCATATTCCAGTAACCGGCGGACTATTTCCGCGCGCGGGTCGCCCTCGTCGGTATCTTGTGTAACGGGTGCGGGCAGCAGCATCCGCGATTTGATGTCAATCAGAACCGCGGCCATAAGAAGGTATTCAGCAGCCAGTTCAAGCTTATTCGCACGCATCATCTCGATGTAGGCCATATATTGCCGGGTGAGTTCGGCCATGGGAATGTCCAGCACATCCAGATTGTGCTTTCGGATGAGGTACAGCAGCAGATCCAGGGGGCCCTGGAATGTCTCGAAAAATACCTCCAGTGCGTCAGGCGGAATGTACAGATCCGCGGGTAGTTCAGTCAGTGGTTGACCGCAAATTTTTGCAACCGGGGCAGCCCCGGCATGATGTAAAGAGCTGTTCATGGCGAAGTAGCGGCTAGGAGTAGTCCAGCCCCATGGCCTCCCTTACGTCACGCATTGTTTCCTGGGCCAGCTTGTCGGCTTTCTCACATCCATCCGCGATGATGTTGCGTACGAGTGTAGAATCTTCCTCGTACATCCGGGCGCGCTCATGCATGGGTTTCTGCTCGGCCAGTATCGCATCAATAACCGGTTGCTTGCATTCCAGGCAACCAATACCCGCAGTGGTGCAGCCATGCTGCGCCCACTGCCTTGTTTCCGCATCCGAATAGACGAGATGGAACTGCCATAGAGGGCATTTCGCAGGATCACCCGGATCGTTGCGGCGCACCCGTGCCGGATCTGTCGGCATCGTCCGGATTTTCCTTACGACGCTCGCGGGGTCCTCTCGCAGGGTGATGGTGTTGTTATAGGATTTCGACATCTTCTGGCCGTCCAGGCCCGGCATTTTCGATGCGGGGCTCAGCATCGCCTCTGGCTCTGAAAGAATCATCTTGCCACCCCCTTCCAGGTATCCAAATAAACGTTCCTGATCCCCGAGGCTCAAGTTCTGCTGCTCGTCGAGCAACGATTTTGCCGCAGCGAGGGCTTCCTCATCGCCGTGCTCCTGGTAACGATTTCGCAACTCACGGTAGAGCCTTGATTTCTTCGAGCCCAGCTTTTTAATTGCCGCTTCCGCTTTTTCGCGAAAGCCGGCTTCCTTTCCAAAGATGTGGTTGAAGCGGCGCGCGATCTCGCGCGTAAATTCGATATGCGGCGTCTGATCTTCCCCTACTGGCACGCGCGTCGCTCGATAGATGAGAATATCGGCGCTCTGCAGCAAGGGATAGCCCAGGAAGCCAAAAGTATTCAACTCCTTTTCGGATAATTTCTCCTGCTGATCCTTGTAGGAGGGGACCCGTTCCAGCCAGCCAAGCGGGGTAACCATGGAAAGCAGCACATGCAGTTCGGCATGTGCCGGTACACGCGATTGTATGAATAATGTCGCCTGGGCCGGATCCACGCCAGCGGCAAGCCAATCAATCACCATGTCCCAGACATGCTGCTCAATGACATCCGGCGAGTCGTAATGCGTTGTGAGAGCATGCCAATCGGCTACAAAGAACAGACACTCGAATTGGTGCTGCAATTCCACCCAATTCTTCAGCACGCCATGGTAGTGCCCCAGATGCAGGCCGCCGGTGGGGCGCATACCCGACAAAACTCTTTCAGTAAACATACTGTTTGCCCTTATTCAATCCCTTGTCATCCCCTAATAAGCTTCCAAACCGAAAAACCACGCCACCAGTTGTATGGTGATTACAATGAAAGGTCCGATAATCGCGCCCAGCACACCCGTCATCAACAGCAACAGGAGGATCATAAAGCCATACGGCTCGATTTTTGCAAAACCATGCGCCATGTGGTGTGGCAGAAGGCTTGCCGCGATGCGGCCACCATCCAGAGGCGGCAGAGGCAACAGATTCAGGACCATCAGTATTACGTTGATCTTGATCCCCGCTTCACCCATTAATATCATTGGCCGGGTAAATGCCGTTTCCGGCAGGGCAAGCCCAAGCTTGATTAAGAGTGCCCAAAGCACTGCCATAAAAAGATTGGCGCCTGGTCCAGCCAGCGCTACCCATAACATGTCCTGCTTGGGGCGGCGCAGTGCTGAAAAGTTGACCGGCACCGGCTTGGCCCAGCCGAATAATATGCCGCCCAGCCACAGGGTTACAAGAGGAAGCAGGATCGTTCCCACCGGGTCGATATGGCGTATCGGATTCAGGCTGACTCGCCCTTGGGCGTAGGCGGTGAAATCACCAAAATGCTTTGCCACATATCCATGTGCGGCCTCGTGCAGCGTAATGGCGAAAATTACCGGGAGAGCATAGAGTGCAATATTCTGGATAATGCTATCCATGCGTGATTCCAAAAGGCGCGAGACTGCCCTTGCCTTGCCGGATCACTTCGGGTGTATCCCCAGTCATATCGATTACTGTGCTCATCTCCAGACCACAGGCTCCACCGTCCAGCACCAGTTCCACGCAGTGCTCAAGGCGAGCACGAATTTCCGCCGCCTCATTAAGGGGAAGGTCATCCCCCGGCAGTATCAGGGTGGAACTCAACAACGGCTCATTCAATTCTCCCAACAGGGCCTGAACCACGGGGTGATCGGGTATTCGTACGCCGATGGTGTTGCGTTTCGGCCGCTGCAGGCGGCGCGGCACCTCCCGCGTGGCGTGGAATATAAACGTATAGCTGCCGGGGGTGCTTGCCTTTAGCAGCCGGTATTGACGATTATCAACCTTAGCATAGTGCGAGATTTCCGCCAAGTCGCGACACATCAGGGTAAAGTGATGCCGCTCATCCACCTGGCGGATAGCGCGAATACGGGTCATGACCGTCTTGTCGCCCAATTGCCCGCCAAGCGCATAACAGGAATCGGTCGGGTACACGATTACGCCGCCTGAGTGCACGATCGAGGCCGCCTGGCGTATAAGGCGTAATTGAGGGTTATCCGGGTGAATCGAAAAGAATTGGGCCACGTGATAAATCGTTTCTGATTATGTTAGCGTGTATGCAAGACAGGTTGAATATTACGGGGAGGAGGGCTGTTTAACTGCGGACTGAAGGCTAACTTAGCCAATCCAGGGCACGAAAAAACGAGGGAATGCTGAAAGGCAAGTACCCGCAATGGTTTATTGCTCGATGTGGAACGGCAAGACAATACGGTTCGCCTATTTACCTATCCCCACCCAGTCATGCCAGACCGGTGTGCAGAGGGAAGGCAGTTCGGGTATCCCGCCGAGATCGAAGTGGCTCTCGCCCGCTCCATGGAAATCCGAGCCGCGCGACGCCAGCAAACCCAGCCGCTGGCTGTGGCGGGCAAACAGCCGCGCCTGTTCCGGCGTGTGGCTCCCGGTGACAACTTCAATACCTTCCCCTCCCAGGGCGCGAAATTCCCCAAGCAGATCGTCCAGCGCTTTCTTGTCCAGCTTGTAGCGGCCTGGATGGGCAATGATCGCTCTGCCCCCGCTATCGCGTATCCAGCCGATCGCCTCGCCTAGAGGCACCCACTGGTGCGGCGCATATCCCGGCTTGCCTTTTACCAGATACTTCCTGAACACCGATTTCGCATCCTTGGCATAACCCTGCTGGACCAGGAAGCGCGCGAAGTGCATGCGCCCTATCAGATGCCCATCTCCAGCGTTCCTGCAGGCACCCTCAAAACTGCCATGGATACCGAATCTATCAAGTTGCGCGGCGATATTACGTGCACGTACTTTACGGCCATCGCGAATAGACATCAAACCTTGGACCAGTTGGGCATGCTCGGGATCTATGCCAAGGCCGACAATATGCACCGTCTGTCCGCGCCAGTCTACGGAGATTTCAACACCGTTAACAAGGGTGATATTCTTCTCGGCGGCTGCCTGGCGTGCCTCGGCAAGTCCGCCCACATCGTCGTGATCGGTCAGCGCCAGCACCTCGACTCCCCGCTCAGCCGCGTGTTCCACCAACTGGGTTGGCGTCAGCAAGCCGTCAGAAATGGTGGAATGGCAATGCAAGTCAATGTTAAGCATGAGGCCCGTAAATTTGCGCAAGCAGGATACACATCATAACATAAGGGCGATTAGGAGAATTTGGCCCGAAAAACATTTGAGGCGTTCAGAACCCAGCCGCGGCAGCATACTGAAAACCAGGGGCGTTTCCGGTAAAGTGGGAGGCTGAAAACTATTTTTCGAACAGAAGGAAATGGATTTCCTGCCCATTTTTGTCGATATCAGAAATCGAAACTGCGTCGTAGTCGGCGGAGGGGAATTGGCTGCGCGAAAGATCGCATTATTATTGCGCGCCGGTGCTCGCATCACCGTGGTTTCTCCGCAACTCTGCGCCGAGCTGGCCGAGCTGTTGCTGGAACAGAAACATCGGGGGGTTATTACCCACCGCGCCGAGCCCTTCCATCCCCATCATCTGGATAACGCCGTACTGGCGATTGCCGCTACCAGCGATCGTTTCGTCAACCGGGAAGTTTCCGAAGCCGCCGGGCAAACGCGTATTCCGGTCAACGTAGTCGACGATCCGGCTTCGTGCTCTTTCATCATGCCCTCCATTGTGGACCGGTCCCCCATTATCGTCGCCGTCTCGAGCGGCGGCGCATCGCCGGTTCTGGCGCGATTGTTGCGAGCGCGCCTGGAAACGATGATTCCGGCGGCATATGGACGTCTTGCCGTCTACGCCGCGAATTTCCGGCAGCGGGTTAAACTCCATTTTTCACGCCCGGAGAAGCGTCGCCTATTCTGGGAAAAAGCATTGCAGGGGCCATTTGCCGAAATGGTCTTCGCGGGGAGGGACCAGGCAGCAAACGAGTATCTTGAGCGTTTGCTGGAAGGCGAAGCCGACGAATGTCCACAGGGAGAAGTTTATCTGGTGGGAGCCGGACCAGGAGATCCCGAATTGCTGACTTTTCGCGCCATGCGCCTCATGCAGCAGGCGGACGTGGTCGTGTATGACCGTCTGGTTTCGCCTGAAATACTCGACATGGTACGCCGGGATGCGGCCCGCATTTATGCCGGGAAGGAGCGCAGCAAGCACGTGATGCCGCAGGAATCGATCAACGATTTATTGGTACGGCTGGCGAAAGAGGGCAAGCGCGTCCTGCGGCTGAAAGGCGGCGATCCTTTCATCTTTGGCCGCGGCGGCGAGGAAATCGAAACGCTCGCCAGTGAGGGTATTCCTTTCCAGGTGGTGCCGGGCATCACCGCGGCGACGGGGGCGGCGTCCTACGCCGGCATCCCGCTCACCCATCGCGACTACGCCCAGTCATGTATTTTCGTTACCGGCCATCTCAAGGATGGCAGCGTAAACCTGGACTGGCCAATGCTGGCACGGCGAAACCAGACTATTGTTGTTTACATGGGGCTGCTCGGCTTACCCGAGCTGTGCCGGCAACTTGTCGCCCACGGTCTGTCCGCAGGGACGCCGGCAGCCATCGTGCAACAGGGAACCACCCGCAAACAGCGGGTACTCACCGGTACACTGGAGACGCTTCCCTGCCTGACCGTTTCCGCCAAACTGATTCCCCCAACGCTTATCATCGTCGGGGAGGTAGTGAGACTGCATCAGCGGCTTGCCTGGTTCCAACCCGGGGGCGATATGAAAACAGCTGCTGAAAGTCCTGCCGAACGCCAATAACAGGGAGGGGATTGTCTTGCATCTTTTAGTCAAAAAGTCCTACCAACATCCTTGTCCCCAGCAAGTAAAGTAGCACAACCAAAACCTTCCTGAGCGTGCCGGTTTGCACGATATGGGTGGCTTTCGCGCCCCAACGTGCGGTCACCATGCTGGCCAGTACAATCCACCCTAATGCCGGCAAATACACATATCCCAGGCTATATTCCGGCAGCGGCCGGGGTTGAGCCATACCGTTAGCGATATAGCCGATGGCTCCCGCCACGGCAATGGGAAAGCCTACCGCGGCAGCGGTACCAATAGCATGCTGTAGCCTGAAATTGCACAGGGAAAGAAACGGGATTGTCAGCAAACCGCCGCCGATCGCGACAAAACTTGAAACCGCGCCGATGACTCCGCCAGCTCCAAGCAATCCGATCTGGCCCGGCAGTTCGCGGCTGGGTTTGGGGCTGATATTGAGTAGCATCTGTGTTGCGGCAAAATAAATGAACACAACAAAAATAATACTCAGAATCCTGCTGTCCAGCATGCTTACCAGCGTGGCGCCTCCTAATGTCCCGACTATGACACCCGGTGTAATGGATTTAACGACCCGCCAGTTCACCGCACCATGCGCGTGATGGGTCCGCAGGCTGGAGGCAGAAGTGAAAATGATGGCTGCCATGGTCGTACCGAGGGCGAGGTGCAGGATGCGGTCGGGCGGAAAATGCTGGGCGCTGAAAATAAAGGTGAGGACGGGCACCAGTACCAACCCGCCGCCGATGCCCAGCAGTCCGGCAAAGAAGCCGACAACAGCGCCCAACAGCAGATAAGCGGGCCACCACTCCATGTCAGCCTTGGCCGGGATAACTGATCGGTTTCAGCATTTCCCGATCGCGTTCGGGATTACGAAGCCAGCCGCAAGCGGATCATTACAGGATTCCCATAATGAAGTTCCATTCCGCCGGATCAACCGGGGTAATGGACAAGCGATTCCCGGTTTGCAGAATACGCATATTCGACAGTTTGGGCCAGCCTCGTAATTCCTTGATGCCAACCAGACGCGTTTTCCTGACGAACTTCACATCCACATTAAACCAGCGCGGATTTTGCGATGTTGCCTTCGGGTCGAAATACTTGCCGACCGGATCAAACTGGGTAGCGTCGGGATATGCCACTTTGCTAACCTCGGCAATTCCCGCAATCCCCGGCTGTTCACAGCTCGAATGATAGAAAAATACCGGGTCGCCAACTCGCATCTGGTCACGCATGAAGTTGCGCGCCTGGTAATTGCGAACGCCATACCATGCAACAGTCTGGCCGGGCATGGTCGCAAGGTCATCAATGCTGACGTCTGAAGGTTCCGATTTCATGAGCCAATAACGCATGTCAATTCCCTGTGGTTCCCGAATTGTCACAACCCCGTTGATTTGCCGGGGAAGACCGTATTCCTCTTACTTGATCCTCCCTGTCGTCTTATACGATCCCGCCCAACTTCCACCCTGACTCTCACCCGACATTCAAGCCAGGGACCTCATGGTAAAACTGCGGCGGTCAGCTGCGAGACAGCGAAACCCGACTCAAACCAGGATCGCCTAACAGGCGATGGCGGGGGTTATTTCTTCGAATTTGACCAAATGGAATGAAGACATGGGTGATTGAATATGAGTTCCAAGGTAGTCGCATAAAATACACTATAGGTAGGTATTCACGCAACGGCGCACAAGGCGAGAGTATTCCAGTTTAGCTTAGGGCTTCCTTGGAAATGGCCAGCAGTCGCTGGCCCAAGGCCGTTCGGTTGCTCGGAGGTTGGAAGGCAGCCCCGATGGCGGGGACATTACAGACCTCAATTCGCTGGTGATCTGCCAGATTGGGTTATTCTAACCCACGCCGTGGACATCAATAACGTGGGACAGGTCATTGCCATCGCTTCAGGCATCCCGGAGCCTGAGATCTATACAATGCTTCTTGCCGGGCTTGGCCTAGTCGGATTTGTGGCTCGGCGAAAGAAGATGGGTGCCCGCGCCTTTAGCGCTTGAGGCGGCGACCCTAGTTGTAGAAGTTATAAATTTTTGATCGCAGTCCAGAATACATGAAAGGATTTACGATGCTTTGACCTGACCCCCCTGCAGGTAAAGCGAATTTTGCCGAATTGGAAACCTCGATAAAAGTTTCCCTGCGATACAAAACGGGTCTCCCGTTTTGTGTTACTGCCCTGCCTGCGTCTGCGTGGCGGCAACACCCGCTTGCCCCGGCTTGATTTTGTTGATTGAATGTCGGGGTGTGTGATCCAGGCCTTCCCGGGCGATTGAAAGACAGGATGGGCTCTTGCCCCCCGGTAAGTAATCGCCCAGATGCAGCGCCAGCCTCTCACTGCTTCTTCCACTCCATTTTTTCGCCCGGAACGATGCGAAAAAATGGATGGGACTCAGGCACGATAATGTCTTGAAACTGCCGATGAAGACCTGGAGCCCGTCTTCGCAGTTTTTCCTTTAAGTGGGCCCATTCGAAGAGTAGTTGCCCATCTGTTTCCTCAATCGGGCTCACTGTCCCAGACTCGACCGTACCCGGCACTAGAATCTTCGTTGTATCGAAGTGGTAGCCCCGGCACTCTGCTTCCTCCGCAAGGCTTGCCAGAAATACTCCCATTGCCTGCAGCGGCTGAGGATGGTTCCGGAAACGCAAAAGTTGGGGATGACGGGTGTAGCCGATGGTGAAACCGGACAATACCTTTTGAGCCAACAAGGCCTCCCTCCATGCGGCGGTAAGGCCCCTGGCGTCAAGATAACGTGGGTGAAGCGTCCAGAGGCGCATAAGCTATACTTTTCCCGTAGTATTGGTCTAGCATGTAATCTTACCGTTCCGATGAATAACGTGTCATGAAGAACCGCAAAAATACAAATTGTGGGAACAATGGGTTGAGGCGACGCAGGTTTATCTTTTCGACTCTTTCGGCTGGATTTACCCTGGCAGTTTCTCCGCTTTACGCCCAGGTGGCCATGAACATGCCAGAAGCGCATGTAAAGGAGGACGAAGAAAATTCGCTTGCATCCCCCCGGTCCCCGGTTTCCGGCTCAGTCACGCTGTTTCTCTGCGGCGATGTCATGACGGGGAGGGGAATCGACCAGGTCCTGCCCCACGCTGGCGACCCCATCCTCTATGAGGATTATATGAAGAGCGCGACCGGTTATGTGGAGCTTGCCGAAAGGGCCAATGGCCCGATTCCCAGGCCAGTGAATTTTTCCTATATCTGGGGCGATGCCCTGCCCGAGCTGGATCGCAGAAAGCCCGACGTGCGCATTATCAACCTGGAGACGGCTGTCACACGCAGCGACGCTGTGCAAGACAAGGCAGTCAACTATCGCATGCATCCCGATAATATCCCGTGTATCGCCGTGGCTGATATCGATTGCTGTGCCCTGGCGAATAATCATGTTCTGGATTGGGGATACGCCGGCCTTGCCGATACGCTGGAAACTCTGAAAAAGGCAAATATAAGATCTGCCGGAGCAGGCCAGGATATCCGCGAGGCGCGAGAACCGGCCGTGATGCCCATTCCCGGAAAGGGGCGCGTTTTGGTATGTTCTTTTGGTTCCGAGACCAGCGGCATTCCCTCGAGCTGGGCTGCGATGCCGAGCAGAGCGGGAGTGGATTTCCTGCCCGACTTTTCTTCCGGCACGATCCGTGGTATCAGAGAGCGCATTGCGGTGGTTAAAAGGATGAGCGACATTGTCGTTGCCTCGATTCACTGGGGCGGCAATTGGGGCTATGAGGTGCCGCGTGAGCAGCGGGAGTTTGCCTATGGGCTGATCGATGAAGCAGGGGTTGATATCGTCCACGGCCATTCGTCCCACCATGCGAAAGGGATTGAGGTTTATCAAGGAAAGCTTGTTCTTTACGGCTGCGGCGACTTTCTCAACGACTACGAAGGTATCTCGGGACATGGAGCGTACCGGGGGGACCTGGCTCTGATGTATTTCGTAAGCACCGATCTGTTAAGCGGCAAGCTGGTCAGCCTGGAGATGAAACCGATGCAGCTCAAGCGCTTCAGGCTTAACCGCGCTTCCAGGCTCGATGCGATCTGGCTGAGGGATGTCCTGAATCGTGAAGGAAAAAAATTTGGAAGCTGGGTAGAACTGAGTGCGGAGAATACTTTAACGTTGCGATGGGCGAATGGCTGACATCACTGCTTGTTACTTTCGCGAAATGCGGGAATGACGATAATGGTGAGGCCAAATCCGCTTTGCGATGGGTGTGCATTCCAGGCTCGCGGGGGGATTAGACCAGGCCTTGCATTGATTTACGATCTTGATGTGAACTGATGGAACGGAACCCGGCTGTCTATATGCTTGCAAGCAAGTATAACGGCACACTTTACATTGGTGTGACCAGTGACCCGATGAAGCGAGTATGGGAGCACAAACAGAATCTGGCAAAAGGGTTCACTCAAAAATATGATGTACACATGCTTGTTTACTTCGAAGTGCATTATGAGATGGCCGAGGCAATTCGACGCGAGAAACAGCTCAAGAAATGGAACCGGGCGTGGAAGATAGAATTGATCGAGAAGTCCAACCCCGGCTGGCGGGATTTATGGCGCGACATTGTCATTGTATAGGTGGATTCCCGCCTTTCGCAGATGATAGTAAGGAGGGGGCACGAGAAAGCAGGCGGTGATGGCTGAGGCCGGTTTCCACCGAAGCTTTGTTCAGAAGCTCCTTCGCGGGTCAGGGTTGTCCGGCTCCGGGCAGCCGGAGGAACTCCCGCCGGGTCTTGGGCCCATACGTGAGGAAGTGCGGCTCGGGGTGTTCCAGGTACGCAAGCCGCTCGCGGGCGAGCCGATCGCGGCTGATGTATTTCTTCACTTCATCCGCGCTGATCGAATAAACCTTTGCTGCATTGAGACCAAAAATCTTTGCGCGCAGCTGCGGCGTAATTTCGGGATATCCATGCCTGGCGCGCAATTCGGGCGTGATCTGAAATGCGCGGAACGCCTGAATCTGATCCTGGGGGGAACCGTACCAGATCGAATCAGTGCCCCACAAAACGTTGTCCTCGCCGCAGTACTTCAAGAGTTTGCCCAGCACATGCGCCCCAGCTTCCGGGTCGCGCATCAGAAACCGCCACGTACTTCCGAGTTCCGCGTAAACGTTACTATTTGGCGCAACGCCATTCTCGATCAGGGAGCGAATCAGGGTATCGACGCCGTCATCTGCGCCTCTACCCTTGAAGGCGCGTTCCGGAAAGCTTGTGACAAAGCCCGAGTGATAGACCAGGAAGGCAACGTCCGGAAAGCGCTTTGCGACGACACCGATGTCGCTGCATTGGCTGTGCTCGTAGGATTTCTTGCCGAAGGGGAGGCCTTTGTGTATGCAAATGACCTTGACGTCTAGCTTGCGCGCCTTTTCGATGAAACGCGTGCCGATGTCATCTGATAAAAAGTAGCCCTTACCGTCCGGGCCGAACTGGGTATAGGTTTTCCAGGCAGATACGCCCCAGCGTTCCTTCAGCTCGTCCATTGCTTCGAGATCGTATGCTTGATTAGGGTTGACACGGCCATGGAGCAGCAGGCGATGCATGCCCTCCATGCGGTCGACGATTTTGCGCACCGCATCCGCAGTCTGTATGGTGAGGGGCTCGGCGTCGGGACGAGAGGGGACGAATGAGAGCACCATCATGTCGGTATCGGAATCGAGGAATACGTCCTTTATGAACTCCTCCGGGCCCAGGCAGCGCAGGTAGCTCCGCGCCCCCGGTTCCGATGCAAGCGCGCAGCCTGTCTTTGGCATTTGGCTCAGCGGATTGGAGCCGGCCGGGAGTTTTCTTAGCCATGGACCATTCGGATCCACGAAGTGGCCCTGCACGTCGAAGATAAATTCTCCGGGGGCGCTGCCGATGTGCGTCTGTGCGAGTTCGTGTTCGAGCGCGGCTTCGCGCGGAAGATCGAAGAAGCCCCCGGTTTTGCCTGCCGCGGCGTTTGCGGCATTAAAGGCAAGAAGGGTGGATGCCGCGCCACAAGCCGAGATGAGGAAGTCTCTGCGCGAAACGGCCAGGCGTCTCGCATTCTTTCCGGCTGCTTCTTGTGCAACGCGGTTTGCCGCACGGTTTACGGGCGATAACGGCACGGGCTCGAACTCTCCGTTCGAGGTTGTGTCAATCTTGATCGGTAGCCGGGTGCCGTCGGGATCGACGCGTGGCGTTGAAGGGTGAAATGGTTTCATGCTGGGATGTCCTTTAGAAACGGAAATAAACGCGAGCGCAGGGTGGTTCATCCCCAGCAAGTCAATTCGAGTACCGCCCTTCCGTTCCGCGCGCGACTTGCCGTACTCGGTCCTGAACCGGTATTCCCCCCGTTGCCACGGGATTTGGCTCCTTTTGGGAAACAATATACAGGGGGCCCTTCCAACAGATTAGTACAGCAGAATCGCTTTGGCAAAGAATGTTCGCAGATCGGGTAACGCCAGAACCTGCAGGTTCGCACTGGTTCATGCGTAACCGATGTGCCTTCCTGTTGTCACTCGAACCGCTTCATCCCTAAACCCGCATCGGGAAAGCGGGAAAGGATCCTGTTATCGTGGCGCGAGCGGCAAGAAAATAATCAAGCGCCATACTGAGTTTGTTGCGGTTGGGGTCTCGATCCTCACCGCTGCCGGCTAAATTTCTGGAGATCCAGGATGAAAAGAAATATTCATTACTTCGCTTTGTTAACCGGCTTTCTCGCCGGGATCAGTCTGGCACGCGAAGCTTACGCGGAAACAAACGATGCAATCCTTAGTAGTCAGGAATTGGGAATACCTGAGCCGCTGGTATTTGATTTGGTTAGACCTCTGGGCTCGCCCAGAGGTGAGCTTGAGGTTAATGCTTTAATAACGCAATCCTCTCAAACTGGCCAGTTCGCATGGGCTCCGGAAATTGAGTACGCATTTGCTGACGGGTATGCGGTTGAGCTAGAGTTGCCATTCGAGAACGCGTCATTTGAAGAATACAAGCTTGGGCTACAGGGCACCTTTGGTGAGTTGCTTAACGGGCGGATGATACATGGGTGGCAGGCTTTGGGGCGTCATCGCAGGCATGAGAATTTGTACTCCGGGGATATCCTCTACCTGAACGGTATCCGGCTTTCCGATCGGTGGAGCATCATGAACATGCTTGGCGTCAGGCGCACCGATTTCCGAAAGCGCGGCGATATCGTCGCCTTATTGAATAATAATTTGTTTTACCATTATTCGCATCGTTTAACGTTTGGAGTAGAGGTCAACAACGAAGTCCAAGAACGCAAACAGTGGGGCTATCGATTAACACCTCAACTTCATTACAGCTTTAGTTCGGATAAAGCAGTGCAGATAGGCGGAGGACCCGCGCGATTGGATAAGGGCAAGAAAACCGACTGGTTGTTTGCAGCACGGTTCATTCAGACGTTTTAAACGATAATTGTTTGGCCGGGCTGGCAAAAACAGATTTCTATTCGAGAGGATAAGACAAAAAAAGCGGCTTGGCCGCTTTTTTTGTCTTGAATAAAGTCCCCGCAAATGCCGTCAGACCATTTATCTTGAACCTTAAGGTCCAAGGCGGTCGCCTGCCGGAGGCATCAGGCGCTTCCGTGTAGGACGCGCACAACAGCCTCACATTCGCTGGCAACCAATTCTTAAAAAGTTGGTTCAAAGAATATAGGCCTAAACGAACACCGCAGGGAACAACTCTTATCATTTCCACCCGGGGGCGCATTACCCCGATGGCGCAAATGAGGAATTAGTCGGCTGGCTTGAGATCAGGTAACCTGGACTAGAACAGCTTGTCCTGCTCCGGCATTACCGCATCAAGCGTTGCCTGCATGCGATCGATTCTACGCCTAAATTCTTCCGTGTCAAACCCCTCCCTGTTTCTTGCAGTGAGCAATTCATGGGTGATATTGAGTGCCGCCATGATAGTAACGCGCTCGGAACCGACGACCTTGCCGCTGTCCCGGATCTCACGCATTCTTTTGTCGAGATAAGTTACTGCTTGCAACAGTTCTTCCCGCTCGCCGTCCGGACAGACGACGCGGAATTCGCGGCCCATGATCGTTACATCCATGGTCTTGCCCGTATTCATTCGTCGCTTCCGGGGATTTTTGTCAAAAGGGCTTCGAGGCGGGAGGTTGCCGCATTTATTTTTTCCGAGAGGCGCTTGTTTTCGCTGTCAGCGCCAGCCAATTGTTGACGCAGTTGGATGTTTTCTGCCCGCAGTTGCCGGCAAAGGCGCACGAATTGATTGATTTTATCTTCCAGGGAGTTCAGTTCCGATTCCATCGGATCACTATAGTTGTGAATTCCGTGTCGCGTCAACTCATAAGAAGCCTTTTTAAATGTAGTTTGGTATCAACGCAATGATAGCCACCACGTTTATCCGATCCGGTCCAGGGAATCCATTTCAACGCTCCGGCGCGTCCCGACGCGGGGGTGCTCCGGTTCTGGTAGAATTCCGCCACATTTGAGGTGCTCCGGCCGTGTTACGGTCGAGTTAAACGGGAACCAGGTAAGGGAGCTTCCGGATCAGTCGATCACGAACTGTTCAGGAGGCCCCATGATGCCTGGGCTGCCCCCGCAACGGTAAGCAAGTGTGGGCGTATCAGAACCTTCGACAAGTCTGCTTGAGACTTGTCGAAGGTTCCCTAATGTCACTGTGAACTCTCCAGTTCATGGGAAGGCGCTACGTCAAATCCTGCGAGCCCGGATACCGGCCTTGAATGCGTATGGAAATATCGCGTGGGGCGGTATCCCTGATCGATATCCTTTCTCGCTCAAGGCGTCTCCGCGGTATTTTCTTGTTAACCACATGTTGGACGGCGGGTCCATCAATACAAGAAGATACCATGAGCAGTTGTCGTAAATCCTTTGCGCCATTTTTTTTCCTTGCTACATCTTCGTGGGGTTCGTGGGCCGTTGGGTCGGACGGCTCGGCAGCGAAGCCGCTCGAAGAAGTTGTGGTCACCGCTACGCGTTTTAGCGAACGGGTCGAGAAACTGCCCATCGGGGTATCGGTTATCAACGCGGAACAGATCAGAAACAGCGCCGCTTCAAGCCTGCCTGAGCTATTGCAACAACTGGCAGGCGTACATACCCGTAACGTCGATGGCAGTCCCGATCCGCAGATCGACATGCGCGGATTCGGCATTACCGGCAATCAGAACACTCTGGTTCTGCTGGATGGTCAACGGATAAACGAAAACGAACTGGTCGGTATCCGCTGGTCGACAATTCCACTGGGTTCAATCGAACGTATCGAGGTGCTGAGAAGCAGTGGCGCCGTGACCTATGGCGGGGGCGCCACGGGCGGGGTAATCAATATTGTTACGCGCGCTGCAACTCCTGGCGGCGTCTCCGGCAGCGGTGCTGTTTCGCTGGGCAGCTACAGTGGTACCGAGTTTAACGGCGCGCTGAACGTCGCGGGTAAGAACCTGGGGCTGGCGCTCACCGGTAACGCCCTCGAAACGGAAAACTACCGCGTCAACAACGCCTTGCGCCAGATGAACCTTCAAGGAGATCTCCGCTACCAGTTTGCCACCGGCAGGGCGTTATTAAAGTTTGGCCTGGATGATCAGAAGCTGGAATTACCTGCGACTCGCACCGAGGCGCAACTGCAAACCGACCGAAGAGGGACCTCGACACCGCGGGATTTCAGCACCCGGGATGGCGCGTATATCACGCTCAGGGGCGAGCATTCCGTTGGATGGGGCGATTTTGCCGCGGACCTGTCCTTTCGGAACAACCATCGCACAGCGTTGTTCGACGACTACAGCATCGATTTCTTCAACTCGAAGTCGTTCCTGAATTCGAGGTCCGCCGCGTGGTTGTTCAATCCCAGGGTAAAACTGCCGTTTCGGGCTTTCGAGATGAATCATGAACTGATATTGGGCGCCAACCTGGAATGGTGGGATTACCGTTCGAAGCGCTTTAGCGGGTCAGAAATTGAGCCGGGTGCAGCATCAGCCGACATATTGCAAGCTGATGTGGCGGCGACGCAGCAAAACCGGGCCATCTATCTTCAACATGCCTCGACTCTACACACCGGCACTGTCGTGACTGTAGGGGGGCGGCTGCAAGGGGTGGAAAACCGGGTCAATGATCATTTCAATTCGGCGACCCACGCCCGCGACCGGCAGAGCCGGATGGTGTATGCTTATGATGCAGGTATCCGCCAGCCAGTGGCTTCTGCCTTCTCCTTTTACGGCAAATTTGGCCGCAGTTTCCGGATAGCTACCGTAGACGAAAACTACAATCAGTTTGGAGGGCCCGCGTTTGATTCCCAGGTCGAGATACTTGAACCTCAGACTGCTCATATCGGGGAACTCGGGGTGGATTACCAGCGAGGGCCAGTTCTTGGGCGAGCCTCGCTCTACCGAATCAATCTCGACAACGAGATCAGCTTCATCAACATAGACCCGTTCCTGTTCTTTGCCAACATCAATCTTCCTCCTACCCGGCGGCAGGGTTTCGAACTGGAAGGTTCCTGGGCTGTCACCAGCGCATTCGATATTTCTGGTAACTATACGTTTGCCGATGCGCGTTTTCGTGAGGGGAGCTTTGGCGGAATGGATGTTTCAGGGAACATGATCCCGCTGGTTCCTCGCCACAGGGCTGCCGCGGGGGGCACGTTCCGGTTCGCGCGGCAAACCAGGGTTGCGGCAATGATGAACTATGTAGGCGACCAAGTCATGGACAATGACCAGGCTAACACCGCTACACGCCGCATGCCGGATTATGTTACGGTGGATATCAAAATTACCCATCAGATGAGCAGGTTGTTGTTGAGCATGGCAGTAAATAATCTGTTTGATGAAAAGTATTTTTCTTATGCAGTCCGCAACGGAGCCGGCACGAGCTTCAATGCACTCCCGGCTCGAGAGCGTAATGTCTGGTTCACAGTAAAATACCAGTTCGACTGAAGTTGCCCGGGCTTTTTCCGAGAGCTCCCGGTAATTGCGCCTCGTAGCGAATCCGTCGGATTCTGGCTGTTCACATCTTATCGGCGGCGGAAGCAGGTGAGATAATACGGCTTTTTCCAAATTCCGGTGCACGTCCATTTTCCCGATTCTGCTCATTCCCATGCAAAACAGGCAGCCAACCACCCGCCGTAAATTATGCCTGCGCCTGATGAAATATACCGCATCCCACTGGGGGGCATTTATGCTTGGGCTGGGCGGGATGCTGGTGACGGCGGCAACGATGCCAGGACTCGCGGCATTGGTGCAATTGATCCTGGATGGCGTCGTTGCGGGGAAGAGCCTGGAATTGATGCAGGTAGCCCTGCTGAGCATACTCGCGTTATTTGCCATGCGTGGCGTCGCCGGTCACATCGGTACCTATGGGATCAATTGGGTAGGCAGTCAACTGGCGCAGGATTTGCGCCTGGAAATATCACACAAATTATTGCTGCTCTCCGTTGGCTGTGAGCTCTGGCATCCCAACGGCACAGTTGTTTCCAGGATCACATCAGGCACTACACAAATTGCCCATGCTTTCTCCAGCGTGGTTACGGTGGCGATAAAGGACACGTTTACGATTACCGGCCTGCTGATGTGGATGCTTTATCTGGACTGGACACTTGCCTTGCTTGCAGTATTGATGGCACTGTCGATTCTGTTGATTAGGCATTTAATCAGCAAGCGGCTGCAAGGATTAACGCTGCAGGTCGAGCAAGCCCTGGATGGCTTCTCTCAGCTGGTGAAGCAATCCGTCGAAAATCACATGCTGGTCAAGCTTCACGATGGTGAGCAGTATGAAAACCAGCGCATGAGGAAGCAAGCGGAAGAGGTGCACCGCGGGGTGGCAAGACGGACGTCAATCGAGGCTAACAGCATTCTGCTCATGCAGATGGCGATCGCTATTGCGCTGTCGGTTATCGTCTACGCTGCGGCTCAGCACGCATCGGCGGATAAGATCACTGCGGGCGGCTTTGCTTCTCTCGCCGCCGCCGCGCTGCTGTTGATTCCGGCGCTAAGACGAGTCACGCGTATAAATGAATCTTTGCAACCTGGGCTGACCGCCGCTGAGAGCATATTTTCATTCCTGGACCAGGAAACTGAACCGGATGAGGGAACGATAGCAATCGAACGCGCACGGGGAGAATTGAGATTCGAGGAGATCACTTTCTGCCACGGCCGGGAGATGAACTCCGAAACCGGCGTCACGGCGGGTTCTGGTTCAAGTGCCGAAGCGACTTCGGCTTCGCAGGGCATCACGCTGACGGTCCAACCCGGAGAGATGGTGGCGTTGACCGGCGGTTCCCCGGCAGCAATAGCGGCTCTGGTTAGCCTGGTGCCTCGCTTTCTTAATCCCGCATCGGGAAAAGTCCTGCTTGATGGCCATGATGTAAAGTGTCTCAAGTTGGCCGATTTGCGCGCCAATATCGCGCTTGTGTCCGCCGATGCGGTATTCAGTGACACTATCGCCGCGAACATAGCGTACGGCGCCAGGGGCTACGCAACAGAAGCACGGATCACAGCAGTTGCGCAAGCGGCCCATGCTGCGGAATTCATCCGCAAAATGCCGCAGGGATTGCAAACGATGGTGGGACAGCAGGGTCAAAAGCTTTCCAGCGACCAGTACCTGCGCATAGCCATAGCACGGGCATTGCTGAAAAATCCCTCCATCCTGATCCTGGATGAGACATTGGAAACGACGGGCCCGGACGCCGTGCGGCACGTACAGGCCGCGTTGGAAAACCTGACAAAGGACCGAACCACGCTCGTCATCAAGCCTCGTCCATACACTCTGGAGAAAGCCGATTGGATAGTCGTGCTGGACAAAAACGGAATTATCGAAAGCGGCAGCCACCGGGAGTTACTCGCAAGAAACGCGTCCTACGCTAAATTTGCCGACACTTTGCTTGAACAGCACGTGTGATTGCCAGTTATTCCTGGCTGCTGAACGGGTTATTGGGGCGTGTGTTGAGGGGTTTGTCCGGCCACGTCACTGTAGGGCTCGCCAGGTTCCCGAAAGGAGAGTATTGTTTCCCGGCTTGAGTATTCCGGCACCCATTTTTTCAATTGCTGCCTGACCTCCTCATCGCTCAGTACAGGGTGTTCGTTTAGCCATTTCAGCAAATCCGCCAGCCATCCTTTGTCTATCTGGCGAGCCTGGGCGATGCGCAGTTTAGGATGAGGTGTGAGCAACGTGCTTTCGTCGTCGGCCAATAGTTCTTCGTAGAGTTTTTCCCCAGGGCGCAATCCATTGTACACAATCCCTATTTCGTCCTCGCTCAAACCAGAGAGGCGGATCAGGTCTCGGGCAAGGTCAGCTATTTTTACCGGCTCGCCCATATCCAGCACGAAGATTTCTCCGCCGCCTTTCCCTCCCATCACTCCGGCTTGCAAAACCAGTTGGGCGGCTTCAGGTATGGACATGAAATAGCGGGTTACGTCGGCATGAGTCACGGTTATCGGTCCGCCGTTTTTTATCTGCTCGCGGAACTTGGGTATCACGCTGCCCGCGCTATCCAGCACGTTGCCGAAACGTACCATGACAAAACCCGGGCCTTGGGACCGCACGCTTGAACCTTTATTTGCGCAGCCAGAGACGGGTTGCTGTAACGCCTGGCATACCATCTCCGCGAGGCGCTTGCTGGCTCCCATGACATTGGTGGGATTGACTGCCTTATCCGTCGAAATCAATACGAATTTTTCCACCGCATGCTCAATTGCGGTCTGCGCAAGGATATAGGTTCCGAGCACGTTGTTCAGAATCGCCTGCCACGCATTTTCCAGTTCCATCAGCGGCACATGCTTATAAGCGGCAGCATGAAACACGACTGCCGGCTGGTATCGTGAGAACACTTGATCCAAACGCGCCTGATTCTTGACATCTCCTATGGTAAATGCCATCAGGATGTCCGGAAAACTGGACTGGAATTCCTGCTCAAGGCTATAGAGCGAAAATTCGTTCAATTCGAACAGCACCAGTCGGCCGGGATTGAACTTGGCAATTTGCCGGCATAATTCCGAGCCGATCGAGCCTCCGGCTCCTGTGACTAATATCGTTTTCCCCGCCAGCAAGTCATGGAGACCCTCGTTATCCAGTACTACGGGATCGCGTCCTAATAAGTCTTCTGGCTCGACAGTGCGTATTTGCGACACGGTGATTTTTCCGCTTATTAGGTCGTCATACGAAGGGACAGTTAGCGCCTTTATCCCGGCGCCAGCGCACATTTCCACGGCTCGACGGCGGTTGCGGTGAGAGCGGTCCGGACGCCGGCGGTCGAGTTCAGCACGGGAGGACCGCCGGCGATCGGACGGGGAGGATGTTATGGCGATAATGGCTTGGGAGATGCCCAGTTTTCTGGCTATGGCAGGCAATTCATCGATCCTTCCCAGGACTTTGGCACCGTGCAGAACCAGGCCATGTTTTGCAGGGTCATCGTCCAGTAAGCCGGCCACTTGCCACTGCCGGCTGCGGCCAAGTTCCTTCACCAGGCTGATTCCGGTGTCCCCCGCCCCCAGCACCAGCACGGAGCTGCTTTCCGGTTTCTTTTTTCCATAGAGTCGATGCTCCTTCCAAAACCGGTACGCAAGCCGGCTGCCACCCATGATAAACAGAAGCAGGATGGGGGCCAGCAGCAATACGGTTCGCGGCACGCCAGCGAGCGTTTGCAGCATGAATAACACTAACGGCATGGCGGCGGCAGAGGCCAGCACGGCGAAAAGAATGCGCTGTAGATCTGGCAAACTTGCATAATGCCAGAGCCCCCGATATAGCCCGAACCAGAGAAACACGACCGCATGCACCGGCACCACCCAAGGTAGAATCTCCTTCAATGAGGTCAGGTACAGGGTGGGTATTTCGAAATTAAAGCGAAACGCAAAAGCCAGCCACCAGGCGAAAATCGCCGCGGCAAGATCGTGAACGAAGGCAATGACAGTGCGTATATTGATTCGTGGCAGCGGCATGTTATGAGTTGCAGGGATTGCGCGCCAAATAGCGATCATAGGCGAGCATCAAGACAAGGTAGATTCCACACCATGCAATACCAACCACGAGCTGAACAGCGGAATCCTCGCGCATTGCCCACAACGCGCTTGCGCCCGAGGCCAGCATGAGAATATAGGCAAGCAGCGCGGTATTGCGATGACCCAGGCCATTTTGCACCATGCGCTGGTAATAATGTTCCCGATGTGCTTGCCAGATTTTTTCACGCCGCAGGCTTCGTTTCGCGAGAGTGACGGAAGCATCGGCGATAAATGGAGAAAATACCAGCAGTGGCAGCCAAGCCGGCCAATAGCCGTTTATCCAGCCAGTCATACCCAGTGCGGCGGCTAGAAATCCCAGCGGAATCGAGCCTGTATCACCCAGAAAAATACGGGCGGGATGGAAATTGAACAGCAAAAAAGCGGCCGCGGACGAGGCAATACAGAAATTGATCATTGCAAATAGCTCATTTGCATTCAACCAGGCCGCCATGCCATAACAGCTGAAGCCGATCAGCGTCATGCCCCCCGCAAGGCCATCCGACCCATCCATAAAGTTATAGAGATTTATCATCCATGCAACCGCGATAGCCGTAATGGCTACAATCATCCAGCTGTTTGTACCGGGAAGCAATGCTGCCGAGAACCAGAGCGCAACGGCGCCATGCATCAGCAGGCGCACCGGGGCCGGAAGCCCGAAAATGTCGTCGGCGAAGGATACCGATGCCAAAAGGGTAACCGCTATCCATATCGGCGCGGCCAGTGCGGTAGGCAGGATTGTCCATGAGACGAGTATGCCCAGCACCAGGGCCAGTCCCCCGGTACGGGGAATAGGCTTGGTGTGAAGTGAACGGAGATTGGGGTAATCCAGCACTTCGAAAATTTTGCTTTTGATCAGCCATTTGGTCAAGGCGAGCGTCACTATGAATGCTAATAATGGCGGCGCAACGCTTATAAGAAAGGGGCCAGGGATCATGAGGGTGGATTATAGCCGTTGAGAGTGATTACCCTCGAGCGATTACCCGGTAAAATGCGGGAAGCATATAATGGACCGCGGCCGCTAATATCCGAAGCGCTTCCGCCCCTCACGCACGCGGCGGGAAGCGCCATTTTGCTTCCATCCAGCAACCCGCGTTTCATTCATTCTTTCACTCGGCTTTCCATGAAGGGGAAATCTGGTATTGTTGCCTGCAAAGATGCATCACCGTTCATTACCAACACTTCGAATATTTTTATCTCGCACCGCAAGTTGCCTCATCGCCGAATTAGCGTTGTACAACCCTAGACCACTGTAGTTCACAAAGGGGCTGCCAATGAGAAGAATATCACTTAACGCGCAAATTCTGGCAGGAGTGCTGGCTGGGACCGTTCTCGGTCTGGGGTTATCCATGCTTGAGAAAGACTCGGCTGTCGCCATTACCGGGCTCTATATGGCCGATCTCATCGGTACGCTATTCATCGACCTGTTGAAGATGGTATTGATCCCACTGGTATTTACCTCGATTGCAGTTGGGGTAGCGAACTTGCGCATGCACCGGCAGATGCACAAGGTATGGAAAGCAACACTGGGCTTTTTTATATTGTCGGGGTCGCTGGCGATTTTTCTGGGGTTGAGTGCTGCCAACCTTGTCCGGCCGGGCGAGGGGCTGCAGATTGCCATGTTCCAGGACGCCATGCAGGGGTTTCAAGCCGGGCAAATGCCACTATCGGAGTTTTTCGCGCAACTGCTCCATTCCTTGTTCCAGAACCCGATAACGGCACTGGCTCAAGGTAATATCGTGGCAGTGGTGGTTTTTGCCCTGTTACTGGGGATTGCCATGGTGATAGGTGGCGAGCGGTACACCAATATACTCATTCTGCTCCAGGAGTTCCTGGAGCTGATGCTGATGCTGGTGGGTTGGATCATGCGTCTAGCGCCTTTGGGGATTATGGCGCTGCTGCTGAAGCTGGCTGCAACGCAGGACACCGCATTGCTTGCGACACTGATCGAATTCATCGCCGTGGTGGTCGGGACGACGTTGCTGCACGGTATGGTGGTCTTGCCCCTGATTCTCTATCTGTTTACCGGAATGACCCCGGTCAAGTTCTGGCGCGGCGCGCGCGAGGCGCTGATAACAGCGTTCGCTACGAGTTCCAGTTCCGCCACCCTCCCGGTCACTTTGCGTTGCGCGGAACTGCATCTGCATGTCAAACGTGATATTGCCGGCTTTGTCCTTCCGCTGGGGGCGACCCTCAACATGGACGGCACTGCGTTGTATGAAGCTGTGGCTGCCCTGTTTATCGCCAACCTGGCAGGAATAGAGCTCAACCTCATGCAGCAGATGATCGTATTTTTCATCGCCATGCTGGCCTCAATGGGCGCGCCTGGCATCCCCAGCGCGGGATTGGTGACGATGGTCATGGTGCTGCAAGCGGTAGGCTTGCCTGCCGAAGCCATCGCCATTCTTCTGCCTGTCGACCGCCTCCTGGATACATTCCGCACCATGGTCAATGTCGAGGGCGACATGGTAGGAAGCCTGGTCGTGCAGAAGTGGGTGAGAAGTGAACGGCATGATACCGGCGGCTCTAGCGCTTTGCCATAAGATCCCGCCTATCATTCGCATATCGGATTCAGTAAGTCATCGTTTTTCAAGGTACGGTTCATGCCGGGATACAAGATAAAGCATCGCTGTGCGGAACAGGTTATTTGAATCAAAAACGTTTTTAAAAGAATAACTCAGCAGCCGGTATTGCATTAACTGGGCGAGTAACAAAACTTTTAGCCTTCGTCGCAATCTAACGCGCAGTAATTTCGCCTTACCCTGGCTTCGGAGAGGCATGCCCCGAAAGCATGGGTGTTTTCAAAGTGCTTAGCGGTCAGACCATCGTGCGGGGCAAGTCATGGCCGGCTCTGTGGCGGATGGGTTCACGCTATAATTATAATCTCAAAGAGACGCCTCTAACCTTGCATTCCAGTTTCCGGACTTTCTCAACATTGAATGTTTTTTACGAAGATGAAGGTACCTTTAAAGTAGGCGCGATTCTTGCCGACAATACGACTTCGCTTCAGGTGGAGGCGCCTCATGGCAAGCGCGCAAAAATAAAGGCGGCGTCCGTGCTGCTTCGGTTTGACGCGCCGTCCCTCTCCGAATTCATGGATCGCGCGCAAAAGACTGCGGAGGACCTGGACCCCAATTTTCTGTGGGAATGTTGCGAGAGCGAGGCCGAGTTTGCCAGTGATGCATTGGCCGCGGATTATTTCGGTCACGCAGCGACCTCGGAGGAAGCGGCGGCGGTGCTGATCCGCCTGCACAGTGCGCCGATGTATTTTTACAAGAAAGGCCGTGGGCGGTACAAGGCTGCCCCCCCAAAGGCACTCGAGGCGGCGCTGGCCAGTCAGGAAAAAAAGCGCCGCCAGGCGGAGCGGCAGACTCGCTACAGGGAGTCGCTTGACCGGTTCACGCTGCCGGAAGAATTCAGGGCATCGCTATTCAGCCTGCTTTATCGGCCCGACAAGAACACGGTCGAGTGGAAGGCGCTTGATGCAGCTTGTACCGCCGCAAGACTGAGCGTTTCCCAACTGCTGGAAAAATGCGGCGCAATTCCCTCCACGCACGATTATCACCTGAACCGGTTTTTGCTGGAGCATTTTCCTGAAGGTACAGGTTTTGGAACGCTTGAAACTGGGGATTTGACCGTATTCGCCGATTTGCCAGTCTCGGATGTGCTGGCGTTCAGCATAGATGATGCCACGACGACGGAAATTGATGATGCTTTTTCTGTCACCCCCTTGACTTTGGGCAGTTTCCGCATCGGCATTCACATCGCAATCCCAACCTTGGGAATTCCGCCGGGCTCACTGCTGGATAATTTGGCGGCGAAGCGTCTTTCGACCGTCTACCTCCCGGGCAGCAAGATCACCATGTTGCCAGACTCCGTGATACAGCACTACACGCTGGGGGAAAAACGTTTGTGCCCTGCGCTTTCGATGTATCTTGACGTGGCGGACGATTTTACGGTTACCGCCACAAAAAGCCGCATCGAACAAGTGAGAATTGCCGCCAATCTAAGGCACGACGCGCTGGAAGAGCACTTCAATGAATTTAGCCTTGCCGGAGGAGCCGTGGATCACCCTTTCGGCAATGAACTGCTCGCGCTATGGAATTTTGCCCGCAAGATGGAGTCGATCCGGGGAAAAACCAATGACAGCAATAATGAGAAAATCGATTACAACTTCAATGTCGTGGCTGACCGTATTACAATCACCCAGCGGCGGCGGGGCTCACCCATTGATAAGGTGGTTTCCGAGCTGATGATTTACGTTAACGCCGAATGGGGCAAGCAACTCGCCGACAGTGGCGTTTGCGGCATCTATCGCAGCCAGGGGGGCGGCAAGGTGAGGATGAGCACCTCTCCCGCGCCTCATCAGGGCCTGGGAGTTTCGCAGTACGCCTGGATCAGCTCCCCCATGCGCCGCTATGTTGATTTCATCAACCAGCGGCAGCTGGTTGCACTGTTGCGCGGAGAGACACCCCCTTATACGCGAGATAGCGAGAGCCTGAAAACGCCTTTACGGGATTTCGAGGCCGCGTATGAGGTCTACGGCGATTTTCAGCGCAACATGGAGCGCTACTGGTGCCTGCGCTGGTTATTGCAGGAAAACGTGATTACGACCAGTGCACAGGTATTGAAAGAAAACCTGGTCAGGTTGGATCGCCTGCCGCTCGTGACACGCGTATCCTCATTGCCCGAGTTGCCGCCCGAGACGAATGTTGAAGTGGAAATTTCGCACGTCGATTTGCTGGAACTTACTTTCAACGCGAAATTTCTGTGTAAACTGCAAGCATGAATTGCCGTGTCCGGGTCGCGATGACGGGGGGTGACTATGCCGGTATTGTTAACCCTGACTGCTCTTCCGGCCATTCTCCCGAGCTTTGGTAGATTGAGCGCCACTTCGAATATATCGGGTTTTATTTCAGTCACGTACGCCGGCTGGCCGTCGAACGCTTCGTCACGCCTGAACCTGGCGATATTCATATCGGTAATCCTGCACGCAGCGGTGCTGCTCGGCGTTGACTTCACTTTACCGGTTTCAAAAAGCGGGAAGTCCGGGATGCCGCTGGAAGTGGTCCTGGTTAACAGCAAGCCACCAGCCCCCTCCAGGGCGAAAAATACAAATGTGCTGGCGCAGACCAACGAGGAGGGTGTCGGCACGCCTGACCATCCCCCCCCCCGTGAGGCCGCAGCTTCTTTTCCAACCTTGCCCGTGCAAGATAATGCGGTGGCTGCGGAACCGGCGCACCAGCAGATGGAGCAGCCTGAACAGGAAGCACCCCGGTTAACCACTACCGTAGATGACGACCAAGGTATTTATGAAGCCGACGATGCTGGATTGGAGCTGGTGCAAAAGGGAAACATTTTTGATGCCGTCGACCTTGTTCAGCGAAGTTTCGAGATCGCGCGGCTGGAAGGGCGAACCACCCGGAACTACGAAACTTATCAGAAACCTTCGAAACGCAGGTTCCTTGGGGCTCGCACACAGGAATACCGATTTGCCCGTTATCTGGAAGATTGGCGTATCAAGGTGGAGCGCATCGGGAACCTGAATTATCCGGAAGCAGCCAAACGCGAGAAGCTCTACGGAAACCTCCAGCTTACAGTTGGCATCAAGGCGGATGGAAGCCTTGAATCTATAGCGCTAAACCGTTCATCAGGAAAAAAGGTTCTTGATGAAGCAGCGCTGCGTATCGTAAAACTAGCGGGGCAATATGGGTTTGCACCTTTCCCGCCTGAAATCAGTCAGGATACCGACATTCTGTATATTACCCGTACGTGGGTTTTTACCCGTTCGGACGAGCTGGCCAGCCAATAAATGTTTTGGCTGCGTGCACGTAGCAGGGCAGCCGACCGCCTTGACGCGAACTGACATGAGGTTTGACCGCAGAGCGTCGGAGCGGCGCCCTGCGCTGTGGTAAAATCACTGGTACTGTTGTTTTGCGTGATACTACCGTGGCAAATCCAGTTCAGTCACGCGCCCTGCTCCGCATACCTGTGATCGTCCCGTTCCTGCCGCTATGCGCGCAGGTAAGACTTATGCCTTTGTCGTTGGCTTTCCTTATCCATGGCTGATCTTTATGCCGTTATCGGCAACCCTGTTGTCCATAGCAAGTCGCCTCTGATTCATCTGGAGTTTTCCCGGCAAACCGGTCAGGATATCGGTTACGAAGCCCTGCCCGCCCCCGAGGATGCGTTCACTGCGGCAGTAGCCGGTTTCAGGCAGCGGGGCGGCAAAGGCATGAATGTGACCGTTCCATTCAAGCTCGAAGCCTGCAAAATTTCCAGCCACCTGACTGAGCGAGCGAGTGCCGCACAGGCGGTTAACACTCTCTCATTCAATACCAGGGAAATCTTTGGTGATAATACTGACGGCGTAGGACTGGTGCGCGACATTACAGTTAATAGGGAATTTTCGCTTGGGGCCAAACGGATTTTGCTGATGGGCGCGGGAGGCGCGGCACGAGGCGTGTTGTTGCCGCTACTGGAACGCGAGCCTCGCGTGCTGACGATCGCTAATCGCACCAGACAAAAGGCGGCCGAGTTGCAGCAGCAATTCTCACGCTATGGAAATATAGTATCCGGGGATTACGCTGATCTCAAGGGTGAAGAATTCGATCTCATCATCAACGCCACCTCTGCAAGCCTGAAGGGGGAGTTGCCGACACTCCCGCCCGGTATCTTCGCCGCACGGTCCATGGCTTATGACATGATGTATGGGAATGAATATAACCTTTTTCTGCAACACGCCGAGCGGCAGGGCGCCATGCGCCTTGCGAACGGCACCGGCATGCTGGTAGAGCAAGCGGCGGAATCATTTTTCGTCTGGCGCGGGATCAGACCAAAAACAGCCCCGGTCATTGAAATGCTCAGGAAAATTGGGGGGTAAGATACGTTCAGCAAGATTTGCCTGTGACGTGCGTTGCCGACACCGCCGGGCCCCCGGGATTGCTTGAGTGGAAGTGAAATGTTCTTCTATCGCTGGCTCTTACGCCTTCTTTTACTTCTTGTTGGCACCGCATTCGGCTACCAGTTGTGGATTTTTGGCCATGTGGTTCACTGGAACTCCCACAACCCTTCCAGCAGCTCTGTCATGCGGGGCCGATTGGAATTATTGCAGCGGGAAAATCCCCAAGCGACTCTGCGCGCGGAATGGACGCCTTACGAGCGAATTTCGCCTCAACTTAAGCGGGCGGTTATTGCTGCCGAGGACGGTAAATTCGCGAAGCATTGGGGGTTTGATTTTCAGGCTATTCAGAAGGCCTACCAAAAGAACCTGGAAAACGGCAGATCAGTTGCCGGCGGTTCAACCATCAGTCAGCAGCTTGCGAAAAACCTGTTTCTTTCGGGCAAAAAAACTCTATGGCGTAAACTCCAGGAAGCCCTCATTACATTAATGCTGGAAAATGTGATGTCTAAGCGTCGGATCCTGGAAATTTATCTGAATGTGATAGAGTGGGGTGAGGGCGTGTTCGGCGCCGAGGCTGCGGCTCGACACTATTATGGCGTTTCCGCTGCTTCTGTCACAGCGGAACAGGCAGCCCGTCTTGCGGCCATGCTTCCCCATCCAAGCTTTTACGATCGCAATGGCGAGACGTCCGGACTGTTGAAAAAAGCTCGCACCATCCTCGGTCGAATGCCGTCGGCACAGGTTCCCTGAGGTTGCCCGATGGCCTCAAGTTTTCGGCCCGAGTGATTACACGCTTTGAGTTCGGCATCCTCCCTGTCATAATATCCGCCCCAATTTCCCTACAATCATGCAGCCCAATCGCATTTCGGGCGATCTCGTCATGACCAAAGCAAACAACCTCAGGGAAACCGAAAACGTGCAAGAGCATTTGCAGCGGGTAGCCCGCCTATTGCACAAGCACAAGCTGGTGGAAGGCCTTGTGCACACGCAGAACATGCCGCGCCAGGAACTCGTGGAAGCCCTGGTGCACAAGCAGAATCTGGCAGAGCTGCAAAACCTTCTTGACAAGCTTCACCCCGCCGACGTTGCCTATATTCTTGAGGCCATGCCGCTGGAAGATCGTCTTCTGATCTGGGACCTGGTCAAGGCGGAACGCGATGGCGAGATCCTTCTGGAGGTCTCCGACGCGGTGCGCGAAACGCTGATCGCGACGATGAACAGTGGTGAGATGCGGGCTGCTGCAGAGCAGCTTGATGCTGATGAGATCGCCGACCTCGCGCCCAATCTTCCGCAGTATGTCCTCGACGATGTATTTCAGTCGCTCCCGATGGAGGAGCGAGAGAACTTGCGTGCTGCCATGTCTTACGCCGAGGATTCGGTAGGGGCGCTTATGGATTTCGATGTTGTCACTATCCGCGACGATGTGACGCTGGAAGTGGTGCTGCGCTATCTGCGGCGCCTGGATGAGCTGCCCGATCATACCGATCAACTGTTCGTAGTTAACCGCGACGGACACTTCAAGGGCGTCCTGCCAGTGAACCGGCTGCTGGTAAGCGACCCGGGAGCTAAGGTGGGCTCGGTAATGGCTGCCGGAATGGTAATGCTCCAGCCTAATGAAAAGGCACACGAAGCGGCCCAGGCTTTCGAGCGCTACGACCTTGTATCCGCTGCAGTGGTAAATAACGAGGGTAAGTTGGTGGGACGCGTCACGGTTAATGCAGTGATGGATTTTATTCGCGAGGAATCGGAAAGCGAAGCGCTTAGCCTGGCTGGTCTGCGGCAAGAGGAAGATTTGTTCGCGCCAGTATGGAAGAGTTTGAAGAACCGCTGGACCTGGCTGGCGATTAATCTGGTAACAGCTTTCATTGCTTCGCGCGTCATTGGCATATTTGAGGATTCGATCGAAAAACTAGTCGCACTGGCGGCGCTAATGCCGATTATTGCTGGAATCGGCGGTAACTCCGGCAATCAGACTATCACAATGATCGTGCGTGCCCTTGCCCTAGGGCAGCTAAATACCCGCAGCACCCGCACATTGTTCGCAAAGGAAATCGGGGTAAGTGCCGTGAACGGGCTGGTGTGGGGCAGCGTGGTAGGACTATTCGCTTTCCTGATTTACGGCAGCGTGCCTCTTAGCCTGGTAATGACGCTGGCAATGATGCTCAATCTGCTTCTGGCGGCGTCGTTGGGTGTGCTGATACCGCTGACTCTTCACAAGCTTGGGCGCGATCCGGCGGCAGGCTCCAGCGTGATGATTACCGCTGTTACCGATAGTGGCGGTTTTTTTATTTTTCTCGGGCTCGCGACAATCTTCCTGGTATAGCGGAGCGGAATATTCCTTGAGCGCGATAGCGGAACCAGCCGATAAATCGACACAGGTAAGTCAGGCAACCGAGGTCTCAGCTATTCACCTAGGGCAGGATTTTCTCGCCGGCCATCAGTTGATCCATGGATTCGCGTTCACGGATCAGATGAGCGCGGTCTCCGTCGACCATCACCTCCGCGGCTCTTGGGCGGGAATTATAATTCGAGCTCATGCTCATGCCATATGCGCCAGCCGACATGACCGCCAGCAGATCCCCCGGCAACAGCGCTAGCTCGCGGTCATGCCCCAGGAAGTCGCCCGTCTCGCAAACCGGACCGACCACTTGATAAGTTTTCACGTCAGCCTGCGTTCCGGGTGCAACCGGAAGGATTTCATGGTAAGCGTTATAAAGCGCCGGACGCATCAAATCATTCATGGCGGCATCAACGATGGCGAAATTGCGATGAGTCGCGTGTTTGAGATACTCAACCCGGGTCAGCAGTATACCGGCATTTCCCACCAGCACGCGACCCGGCTCGACGAGAATGCGCTGCTTGCGCTGAACCATACCGCCACACAATGCGGCTATATAAGCCCGGGCCGGGGGAGGTTTTTCGCTCGAATACCGGATTCCCAGTCCGCCCCCCAGATCCAGATGATGGATTTTTAAACCCCGAGCTTCGAGACGATCGAGCAATCCCAGCATCTTCTCGCGTGTTTCGACGAAGGGATCGAGTTCCGTCAGCTGCGAGCCGATGTGGCAATCCAGCCCGGTAACGCGCACGTTGGCTAATTTTTGCGCAGAGGCATAAAGGGATTCCGCTTCCTCGAAGGGTATCCCAAATTTGTTTTCCTTGAGTCCCGTAGAAATATAAGGATGAGTTCGGGCGTCGACGTCAGGGTTGACCCTAAAGCTGACCGGCGCGATTTGATTCATGCTGCGCGCCACCTGATCCAGAATTTCCAGCTCCGCTTCCGATTCCACGTTGAAGCAAAGTATTCCTGCCTCTAGCGCCACGCGCATCTCGTCTGGCTGCTTGCCAACGCCGGAAAACACAATCTTCCGCGGATCGCCGCCTGCTTCCAGTACCCGCCGCAGTTCCCCGCCCGAAACGATGTCGAAGCCACTGCCAAGACGAGCAAATAAATTGAGAATGGCCAGATTGGAGTTGGCTTTCACCGCATAGCATACCAGGTGGTCGCGGCCCGCGAACGCGGAGTCGAATTCCGAATATGCGGCCACGAGCGCGTGGCGGGAATAAACGTAGCAAGGTGTGCCAAACTCTCTTGCAATACGATCGAGCCGGACCGATTCGCCACACAGTACGTTATTGCGATAGTTAAATGAAGGGAACCCGCTCACCTCTGCTTCTCTTCATCCTGTGCCTGCTGCGGTTGTGGTATCTTCTCGGGGAGATAGAGTGGAGCCTTCAGGCCGCAGGCGTTAAGCAGCAAGATGATCAGGGCGGTGATGCAGGATGTTCGCATGAGTTGTCGCAGGACCGAAAATATAAAATACTACCATACGGCCAGAACCGCCAAGAATCCTTCTTGCCCGGCCCGGGTTGTTCTGGCCCCTGTATCCATCAATAAATATAAATCACGCACGATGCGCATCACCCTGACCCTCTCAATTTCTTTCTTGCCTCTTTACAATTCGGGTACACGCGCTCTACTGTTTGCCAGAACGCCATGGAGTGGTTCATTTCGATAAGGTGGGCTAATTCGTGAGCAACAACGTAGTCGACCAGATCCAGTGGTTTCTGGATCAGCCGCCAGTTGAGACGAACAACACCACGGGCGTGGCAACTCCCCCAGAGAGTTCTGGCGCGGGATAGTTTCAGTTGCGGCAGCGCAATGCCGAGCTTTTGTGAATACAGCGCCATGCGCTCTCTGAAACACGACATTGCGCGGTCACAATACCATTCCATCACAACGCATTCGATTTGTTGGGCAGTCAACCGGGATGGCAGGGGCAGTTTCAGTTGTGTTTCCAGCGCGGAGTCAGCATTTGTTCGACGCATTCGCACAGCACCATTCGCTGTGATAGTTACCTGCCACGGTTCCCCCAGCAATGGAAAAATGGCTCCTTCCTCCCATTTCGGCCCGCATGGCTTTCGGTGGTGCCAGCTGTTCAGTTTCTTAACGATCCAGTCGGCTTTGGTTTGCAAAACGGATTCCACCCACCGTACTGATTCCCTGGATGGAATGCGAACACTCAATCCGCTATGGTCTACTTTCATGCCGATAGTCGTTCTCGGGCATCGAATAAGGGTGTAGGCCACGTCTTGGCCGTTCAGGGAGATACGCCGTAGCTCCCCAGCCGGGGGCCTGCTTTCCTCCCCCATGCTAAACATGGTTTTCGTGCCCATAAAATTTATTTCCCATCTATGAACGCAGTGGAGCCGGTCCGCTGATACGCGCCATTTCCGCCTCGATCCAGGACTCAACCCGCGCATTGAGGTCGCCCAATTCCATTCCTTCCGGATCGATGGGGGGGCCGATACTTACTGTAACTGTGCCGGGTAGTTTCACAAAATTCCTAACCCAGAACTCTCCCGCGTTATGTGCCACGGGTATCACCGGTGCGCCGGTGTGCGTCGCGAGCCACGCGCCGCCAACACCGTATCTGCCCTTTTTTCCGGGTGGGATGCGTGTGCCCTCCGGAAAGATTACGATCCAAAACCCTTGCTTAAGCCTATCTTTTCCCTGTTCAACGATCTGCTTCAAGGCCGCTTTCCTTGAACTCCGATCAATGGCAATCGGACTGGTCATGGCGAGGCCCCAGCCAAAAAAGGGAATACGCAATAGTTCTTTTTTTAGTACCCATACTTGAGGCGGAAAAATCTGCTGGAACGCAAGCGTTTCCCATCCCGATTGATGTTTCGACAGCACGATACCGGGAACCGGGGGAATACGTTCCACGCCCAGCACGCGATACCGGATGCCGCAAATAACGCGAAGCAGAAACAACATCAGATGCGCCCAGCCGGAAGTGATCCGATAGCGGGTGAGCGGCGGGAGCGGAAAAGACGCCAATATGACGAAAAAATACAATGGCGTAATGATAATCTGCAACATGCCATATAGTATCGAGCGCAGTATCGCCAGTTTTGAATTCACTGGGCCAGTGCATCAACGGCGGCGGCGAGATTCGCAAATATCTTCGTATTTTCCGGCAACCCGCCCTCCGCTTTGGTCTTTTTGCCCTTGCCCGTAAGCACCAGGATAGGGATTGCCCCCGCAGCGACCGCAGCTTGCAAATCCCGCAACGAATCGCCGATTGCCGGCACTCCGCTTAACCCGAGACCGAACCGCTCCGAAATCTCCCGGAACATTCCCGCCGCGGGCTTACGGCAAGTGCAATGGTCCGAGTTGGCGTGGGGGCAGAAAAAGATGGCGTCAATGCGTCCCCCAGCCTGACCAGTCGCCTTGCACATCTTGTCGTTGATGGCGTTGAGCGCCACCGTATCCAGCAAGCCCCGGCGGATGCCGGATTGATTCATTGCAACGACCACGCGGTAACCCGCCTGGCTCAGGTGCGCGATGGCTTCCAGGCTGCCAGGAATAGGCTTCCATTCGTCCGGCGTTTTGATAAAGACAGGACTATCGTAGTTGATTACACCGTCGCGATCGAGAACGACCAGTTTCAATTTAAACTGCCAACCTGGAAATGTCCGCTACACGGTTCATCGCTTGCTGCAATTGGGCCAGCAAGGCGAGGCGGTTGTGACGCAGCGCTTCATCCTCGGTGTTGACCATGACACTATCGAAAAAATCGTCCACGGGCCGCTTGAGCGCAGCCAGTATTTGCAGCGACCTGTTGTAATCCCCTGCTGAGAACGCGTTCTCGGCCTGGGGGGCGACCTGGCTCAACGCGAGATGCAGTGCTTGTTCAGCAGGCGCTTGCAACAGGGCCGGATTCACCTCGATTTTTATATCGATATCCGCTTTTTTGAGGATATTCCCCACACGTTTGTTGGTTGCGGCGAGACTTTCCGCGTCTGGAAGTGCGGCGAAAGCATGCACTGCGCAAAGACGTTCTTTGATATCGCTCAAATTCGAGGGCCGCAAGGCCAGCACTGCCTCGATTTCCTGCGGGGAGAAGATCCCCTCGGGCGCCGATATAGTAATATAAGGACGTTTTCGCGATTCGATCGCTTGCTCATCCAGGGACTCCATACTGAAATAGTGACGCAGCCGTTCGTAAATAAACCCGTTGAGACTATCGGGCACTTGTTTGAACATACCTCCGAAAGTATCAGCGGTTTGTTCAAGTAAAATGTCCAGAGACAGCGGTACCTTTTTTTCAACCAGTATCCGGATCACCCCCAAGGCATGCCGCCGTAATGCGAAAGGGTCCTTGTCTCCAGTGGGCACTTGCCCGATACCAAACATCCCGACCAGGGTTTCCAGCTTGTCCGCCAGTGCCACACAAACGCCGACCGTGTTACGCGGCAATTCATCACCGGCGAATCGTGGCTTGTAATGGTCCTCAATCGCATCGGCGACGTCATCCGCCAATCCGTCGTGTTTTGCGTAGTACCGCCCCATGGCGCCTTGCAACTCGGGAAATTCCCCTACCATATCGGTGAGCAAGTCTGCTTTGGAGAGCATCGCGGCTTCGCCCGCCTGTGCCGCAAGTGCGGGGCCGCCCAGTCGCAAGCCAATCGCCTGAGCAATGGCCCATATCCGTTCCACGCGCTCCGCCTGCGTCCCCAGCCTGTGATGATAAACGACTCCACGCAAGCCTTCGACGCGGGAAGCCAGGGTCTTCTTCCGGTCCTGATCGAAGAAGAATTTCGCATCCGACAGACGCGACCGCAGCACGCGCTCGTTGCCGGTCACTATTCCGGCAGCATTAGCCGGGCGAATGTTCGAAACGATCAGAAATTTATGAGAGAGATTTCCATTTTTATCCGAGAGAGGGAAATATTTCTGATTCATTTTCATGGTGAGAACAAGGCATTCCCGCGGCACTTCCAAAAATTCGCGTTCAAATTCACCGGTTAGCACATTGGGGCGTTCGACTAGCGCGGTCACCTCATCCAGCAGGACTTCATCTTTAATTATATTCAAGCCTTCTCTGGCAGTGGCCGCTTCAAGCTGCCGGATAATTTCATTTCGACGCCTTTCAAAGCTGGCGATAACGGCCCCTTCGCTTTCAAGCTGTTGTTCATAACTGTCGGCGTCCCTTAGTTCTATCGTCTTGCTGTTTGCTTCAAAGCGATGTCCTTTTGTCGTGTTTCCCGCGATCAGTCCCAGTACTTCGATTGCGGCGACAATTTCGGTACCATGCAGCGCTACCAGTCCGTGTGCGGGACGCACGAAACTAACGCTGCTCCAGCCATCCGCGAGTTGATATGTCATCGCTTTGCCAATTGGCAGTTTCTGGATCGAATCCTGAAGTGCCTGCAGCAAATTTACGGAAAGCGGGAGCCCTTCAGCAACATCCGCGTAAAAAAGATAGTCCAGTTTGCCGTCATTTTCACGGAGAATCTTCACCTCCCAGACGGATGCGGGGGCGTGCGCGAGGTATCCCAGACCCAGGGCGTCACATTTTTTCAGTAAGGAGGGAGTAGGAGAGCCATCGGCATTCAGGCCGACCGATACCGGCATGAGCCTTATTTTGCGGGGCTTCTGCACCGCTATTTCCCGGACGTTCGTGACATGCGCTGCAAGCCGCCTGGGTGAGGCAAATGTCGTGAGCTGTGCATCACCGCCCAGATGGTGAAGTTTTTGCAGCCCCTCGAACAGGAGTGTTCCAAAGGACTGGCCCAGCTGCTTCAGCGACTTTGGAGGCAACTCCTCGACAAGCAGCTCGACAAGCAGGCTTTTATTTTTGCTCGCGCTGCTCAAGTGACGCTCTCCACCGCCTGCTCTACCCAACCGGAAGGCGCCATAGGGAAACCCAGACGTTTGCGGCTCTCGTAATATGCCTGCGCTACGCTTCGGGCCAAATCCCGGATTCGCCCGATGTAGGCCGCGCGCTCCATGACGGAAATGGCGCCGCGTGCGTCAAGCAGATTGAATGTGTGCGCGGTTTTCAACACCTGTTCATAACCCGGCAACGGCAGTCCTTGCTCCACCAGAAACCTTGCTTGCGTTTCGTGGCTCGTAAAGGCCTTCAACAGAAAATCCACATCGCTGTGCTCGAAGTTGTATGCCGATTGCTCGACTTCGTTCTGATGGTACACGTCACGGTACAAAAGCCCCTCCGTCCAAACCAGATCGAACACGTTTTCTACGCTTTGCAGGTACATCGCAAGCCGCTCCAGCCCATAGGTGATTTCGCCCGTAATGGGCTTGCAATTCATGCCGCCCACTTGCTGAAAATAGGTAAACTGTGTTATTTCCATGCCGTTCAGCCACACTTCCCAGCCCAGGCCCCAAGCGCCCAACGTCGGGTTTTCCCAGTCATCCTCGACGAAGCGGATATCGTTTTGTTTCAGATCAAGCCCCAAGTCTTCGAGGGAACCAAGGTACAGTTCCAGGATGTTGGAAGGAGCGGGTTTCAGCACCGCCTGAAACTGATAATAATGCTGCAGGCGGTTCGGATTTTCACCATAACGTCCGTCTTTTGGCCTTCGGGTCGGTTGCACATATGCCGCCTTCCAGGGCTCGGGACCAAGTGCACGCAGAAACGTTGCAGTGTGCGAAGTGCCTGCGCCCACCTCCATGTCGTAAGGCTGGAGCAGTGCGCAGCCCTGCTTATGCCAATAGTGCTGCAAGACGAGAATAATTTCCTGGAATGTACGCATTAAACGTGGGAGTTCTCATGTAGTTTCAGTAAATCTTGAAAAGCGCGCCCACCGATGGAAGCGAATTGGGGGTAGGAAAGTAGCGGCGCTGTTTCTCGGCCTGCTGTCAGCCCTGATGAAGCTGCCGCCAATTGAACACTCTGAACACTCGTTTTGTCATCTTCTTTAGGCATATCCCATAAAGCCGCAACCACCCGGGCTGTGAACTTCTTCACGTTGAGCAACCGACGACCGGGATTTTACAGGTTTTTGCGTGCACTACGAAAAACCAGCAGGAGCGCGCCAGATAATACTATTATTGCGGCCAACCCCAGGAACAGTGTATTGCCTAACCGGACGTAGGGCGTTGCGCCGCTAAACCCCTGCGCCATACCGTGCAGTGCGGTAGTGGTAAACACTTCCGCTTGTTGCAGGACCACGCCGCGTTCATCGATAATGGCGGTAACGCCGGTGTTCGTGGCCCGCAGCATATACCGTCCGGTTTCCAAAGCGCGCATTTGGGAGATTTGCAAATGTTGCCGCGGGCCGATGGAGCGGCCGAACCACGCGTCATTACTCACGTTGGCAAGCAGCGTGGCCTGCGGCAGTTGCCTGATGATTTCTTCGCCAAAAACGTCTTCGTAGCAAATATTCACAGCTACACGCTGCCCGGCGATATTCATGGGTTTCTGGTCAAGCGTCCCGCGCGAAAAGTCGGACAACGGAATTTTCAGCACATTGACGACCCACCCGAACACGGGCTTTAATGGAATGAATTCCCCGAACGGTACCAGGTGGTACTTGCGGTAACTCTGGCCGGGAGAGGAGCCAAAGCTGAACATGGAGTTGTAATATGCGCTGCCCCCGCCCGGTGCTTCAACCATGCCTACGAGAATGTCTCCATTATTCTGCCTGGCATGAGTGGCAAGTTGCGCGAGATAACTTGACGGTACTTCGTCGCGATACAGGGGCACTGAAATTTCCGGTGTAATTATCAGGCGACTGCTACTTTCTTCTGCAAGCCTTGCGTAAGTATCCATGGAAGTGGCGATTTGATCCGCTCGCCATTTCAGGTCCTGCGAAATATTGCCTTGCAGCAGGCTTACTGTCACACGCTCGCCCAAGGGTTGGGTCCAGCGGATATGCTGCAAGCCAAAACCGATGATCCAGATTGCCAGCAGCGGCAGCAAATAACGGCGCTGGCGAAATTCTTTTTCAAAAAACAGGCAAAAGAGCGCCGCACTGCAAACAAGCACCAGGGAAATGCCGTAGGCGCCCACTACCGGGGCAAAACCCGCCAGTGGACTATGCGGTACCTGCGAGTAGCCCAGCGTCAGCCATGGGAAACCGGTAAACAACACGCTTCGTAGCCAGTCCGACAGTCCCCACAATGCACCCGCGGCCAGCGACCAGAGAGCGGGCATGGCAATATTCAGCTTCTTCAGTATCCACCCCGTCGCCGCGGGGAACAGCGCGAGGTAAGCGCAGAGGAAGAGCAGCGCAATCACCGCGATGGGCATGGGCATCGCGCCAAAGTCGTGCAGGCTCACGTAGATCCAGGTAACGCCAGCGCTGAACATGCCCATCCCGAAAGAAAAGCCCAGCAAGGCCGAATGGAAGGGCGTGGCGCTGCCGCGCCAAAAATGGCAAAGTAGCGCAACCGTGAACAGAGGAACCGGAAAAAGATAAAATGGCGCAAAACCCAGAACGGTAAGTGCGCCAAGCAGAAAGGAAATGATTAACTTAGAGCGGATTGTATTCAACGGCGCTTCAATAACTCATCCCGCGAGGCTGGTGGAAAATCATCCCGCGAGGCTGGTGGAAAAAACCCGGAACAGAATCAGGTAGACGAAGGGTTACGGTTTGGCAACACCAAGCGGAAGGTTGAGCCGACGTTGATCGCCGACTCGATCTCTAGTTCACCTCCCAGAAGTCGGGTCGCGTGGGACGCGATACATAGTCCAAGCCCTACTCCGGACTGGCCGTATGTCTCGCCACGCCTGAATGCGTCGAACAGATTCTTTAAGTTTTCCGGCGGGATGCCGGGCCCTTGATCGATAACGCTGAGTACCCAATAAGAATCCGCCATATTACTCGCCTTTATCGTTACCCTGCCCCGTGAGCTGTATTTTACCGCGTTTGCCAGCAGGTTCTGCAGCACCAGAGTCAGCAACGCTCCATCGCTCTCGGCGTGGGCCCCATCCGGCACATCCACCTCGAACTCCAGTCCTTTGGATTGCGCTTCCTGCAATAACTGTTTGCTCACCTCCAGAATCAGTCGATGAAGATCCACGGGGTAAACATGTAGTTCAACACACTCCTGCCGCAGCAGTTCCGCCTGCAACAATCGGTCCATTCCCGTTGTTGTCTGCAGGATGGCCCGCTTGATCGATTGAATATCCTCCATGCTTTCCGCATATTCTGGAGCTTTGGCCAGCTTTGCGGCAAGAAGTTGCAAATGAAGCATCGCGTGATTGAGATGGTTCCGAAGATCGTGCGATAGGAAGGAGAGGTATTTGGCCTGCGCATCCGTACTGGCCTGGAGTCGCTGCTGCAGGTGTTCGGTGAATTCGACTACTCCATGCTGGAGCGCCGTGTCGACCGCCATATTCAGCGCCACCTGCCCCTGAACGTCCACTTTCCCGTCCAACGCTTGAGAAACCTGCTCGACAATTATCCTGCGAAGCAGTCGGTACTCGATAATTAATTCCTGCACATTGTAATTTTCATGGAAGCGCGTCGCCCCGTGACTCTTGCTGCCTTCGATAAGCGCATAAGTAGCGTGGGGCTTGTCGGAAGCCAATGCATCGGCGATTTCATCCAGAACAAGCGGCAGGGAGTTTCGCAGTTGTAGCAGTGTTAATTCGTCGGCCGCGGGTAGCGTATTGCGCACCGCAATTTCCCACTTCGGGATAATGCTGGCGGCGCGTGCTCTTACAGCCGCCGCGAGGCGCGGAAAAGCCTGGTGCGCCAGTAAATTAAGCGTCAGGTCTTCGGTAGACGTCAGGTCTTCGGTAGACAAAAGGCGTTCTCCTTTAACGGGATGTGAAGTAATCTCGGCTTAGAAAAATCAGAACATAAACGTGGGGTACGTGGGACCACGTGGGTTACTCGGGGTAGCCGGAGGATTGAGATGGCCCAATCAGTGAGGACGCCTCAAAAGAGATTTTTTGCAAAGAAACCCGAACCAGGGAATTGAATATGCGCAAACCGTTATTATACGGGAGCTGCTGCTGAATGGGGAAGTTGAACACGTGGACGAGCGGCGCCACATCGATTTTGTGTTAGACTTCAGGTCTCAAGCGTGGGGGGAAATATGCTGGGCCACAAATTCAGGGTTTTTAGCCACGAGCCGCTGACGTTGACGAAAAAAAAACTGCGCTGGCTGATTCTGTTATCGAGCATTCCGCTGTTCGGCATGGTGGCCGCTTTCGGTATAGCGCCCAACACGGCGCTGGAAGAGCTTCCGGTGGAACAGGTCATCCTCGGCCTCGATCTTCCGGAAATTCATTCGGCGTCGCATGCAAACATGACCTTTTGGCGTCAGGAACGCATCCAGCGCGGCGACACGATTGCTACCCTCCTTTCCCGGCTCCATGTAAGCAACCAGGAGGCGGTCAAATTCCTGCGAGATACAAGGGATATCAAGGGTGTGCATCAACTGGCCGCCGGCAAAACCATCCATGTGCTGACTACGGCGGCTGGCCAACTGCTCCTGTTACGCTATTTTTCAGGCGGCAGTGAGCAACTGGTAATTGAAAAGAGTGGTGAAACCTTTAAAGTAAGCGATCAACCTCCCGCCCTGGAGACGCACGTTCAGATGAAATCGGGCATGATAAACAGCTCGCTGTTCGCTGCTATCGACAGCGCGGGCGTGCCCGACAGCGTTGCTACCCAGATCGTTGATATTCTTGCTACCGAAATTGATTTTCATCGGGATTTGCGCAAGGGTGACCGCTTTACGGTTGTGTACGATTCGCTTTACGGCAATGGGGAGCCTGCCCGGGCCGGACGGGTTCTGGCGGTGGAATTCGTCAATCAGGGAACGCCCCATCGTGCGCTATATTTTCAGGCCGATAATGGGGAAAGCGGGTATTACACGCCTGACGGCAAAAATCTCCGAAAAGCCTTCCTGCGTTCGCCTCTGGAGTTTTCCCGCATCAGTTCCGGTTTTTCCAGCGCACGTTTCCACCCCGTCCTCAAGACATGGCGGGCTCATAAAGGCATCGATTACGCTGCGCCGACAGGTACTCGGGTGAAAGCGGCCGCTGATGGAACGGTGGCTTTTGCCGGATGGCAGGGCGGTTATGGTAACGTCGTCATTCTTGAGCACCGCGGGTCGTATTCTACCGTTTATGGTCACTTATCCGCGTTTGCCAAAGGCTTGCGCAAAGGCCAGCGCGTCAGCCAGGGAGACGTAATCGGGAATGTGGGTGCAACGGGAATGGCTACCGGTCCGCATCTGCATTATGAATTTCGCTTCAAAGGCGTTCAGCGTGATCCCTTGAAGGTGGCGATGCCTGCCGCCAATCCTGTTTTACCCAAACACATGCCTGCGTTCTACGAATACACAAAGTCGTCAATGGCTCGGCTGGATATGCTGCGTGGCACGAGCCTCGCATTTCTGGACTAGCGCGAAATAGCGCCGGAAATCAAAGGGTGCGGAGCGAAAGATTTGACAGCCGAATACTACATCGGTCTCATGTCCGGTACCAGTCTGGACGGAATCGATGCGGTGCTGGCCGATTTTACTTCAGCCCCATCTCTCGTGCGGCATACCTTTTATGTAGCTTATGATGGGAACTTGCGCACTCGGTTGCTCGATTTGCATCACTCCGGGCATGATGAACTGCACCGCGCTGCCATTCTTGGCAATGACCTTGCCCATCATTACGCGGAAGCCGTTAACGGTGTACTTCGAGGAAGCGGCGTAAAATCCGGAGACGTTGTAGCGGTCGGATGCCATGGCCAGACTGTCCGGCATTGTCCCCAGTCCGGGGCAGGATATACGATTCAACTGTGCAATCCGGCGTTGCTCGTTGAGCTCACCGGCATTACCGTGGTTGCGGATTTCAGAAGCCGCGATATAGGGGCAGGCGGTCAGGGTGCTCCCCTGGTTCCGGCATTTCATCAAGTATTATTCGCAGACCCTCAAATCCACCGGGCTATTGTCAACATTGGCGGCATATCCAATCTCACCAGCCTGGCGCCGGGAGGAGAGGTCACCGGATTCGATTGCGGCCCCGGCAATATGATGATGGACGCCTGGTGCTTACGTCACACCGGAAATACCTACGACGAAAACGGCGCATGGGCCGAATCCGGCAGGGTGCTACAGGCATTGCTGGAGAAACTTCTGGCGCTGCCGTTCTTTTCCCTTCCGCCGCCAAAAAGCGCCGGTAGGGAAACATTCAATCTCGGCTGGCTGGAGAGTTGCCTATCTGGAGATGAAAAGCCTGCGGATGTGCAAGCAACGCTGCTGCAGTTGACCGTCCTCGGAATTGCCCGGTCGGTGCTGGTTTATTCCCCCAACGCGGCGGAAATTTTCCTATGTGGCGGAGGCGCGCGAAACGGGGCGCTGGTCTCGCGAATGCGAGCAGCTCTGCCGGGTAGGAAAGTGGACTTGACGGACAGTCTCGGCGTTGATGCTGACTGGCTGGAAGCACTTGCTTTTGCCTGGCTGGCGAAACAGGTCATCCAGGGTATTCCGGCCAATCTTCCCGCAGCAACCGGCGCAAGGGGCCCAAGACTGCTTGGGGCCATCTACCCTAAGTGATTTCCTATTTCCCATATTTCGCTACTTGCCACCAGTCACCAGCAGGAGTAGTTTGGCGGGGAAATTGTTAAACCGAAAAAGATGAGCCACAACCGCATGTGCTGGACGCCCCGGGGTTCTTGATGACAAATTGAGCCCCTTCGGCATTTTCCTGATAGTCGATTTCCGCTCCTGCCAGATATTGAAAACTCATCGCATCGATCAGTAGCTTGACGCCGCTCTTCTCCATTACCATGTCATCTTCGTTTATCAGTTCGTCAAAGGTAAAGCCGTACTTGAAACCGGAGCATCCCCCACCCGCTACGAATACTCTCAGCTTGAGATCATCATTTCCTTCTTCCTCGATCAGCTGTCTCACTTTGCTCGCCGCGTTATCGGTGAAGATTAAAGGAACCTGCGTTTCGGTGACCAACTCATGCTCGGTTGGGGCGTTCATATTGAATCTCCCGGTAGATAAATAGAAACATTATTCCACCTGCTATTATACATCGTCAGTCAGCCTGGGCGGCAGGCACCAATGGCACAACATTGCTGTCGGGCTGCGCATTATCCACATGGTGAAGCATACCGTCAACCGCTGCGCCAAGTTGTATTTCCATTGTCTTGTAATGTACATCGCCAGAGACCCGTGCTTTGGGTTGCAGTTCCATATACTCAGTCGTATGTATCGCTCCTGCCACCGTGCCATTGATGATCGCATGGGAGACCTGTATTTTCCCCTCGATGACCGCCTGATCGCTAAGCACCAGGGTGCTGGGCTTGTCGCCGAGCGCGGTAATGTTTCCCGTGACATGGCCATCTACGCGCAACCCCCCGCTGAAGTTTATGTTGCCGTCTATATGGGTCCCCGAACCGATAAGTGAGTCAATCTGGTTTTGGGGTTTTCCCGTTTTTTTCCCGAACATTTTCTCTCCTTCACAAAGTCAGGTTTACGGTCTGCATTAGCCTTGCCTGCGTTATACCTTTTTCAAACACTTTCACTTGCATGCTGTCGACGATGGCTTCTGGCGGGAGCCGGAAAGTGTTTTCTATGCGCTGATAAAATCGGAAGCTGACATCAAACGTCTGAGACGTACTGTCGCTGGCTAAGGGTACCACCATTTTTTCCCCATTTTGCTGGAAGTGGACGGCAAGTTCAAGGCTACCCTGAAAATCCTTTCCGCGCTGTCCGACCTGCACGAGCAAAAGGCTATACCGGTATTCTCCGGGCAGCTTGCTGCGTTCGAGCTTTAGCCGGCCAATGGAAACACGTTGGTCGGTTTTCCCGGGTGCTGTTCCGAGGCTTTGGAAAAATGCCAGATCTTCCTTGAGGCGGGTATTTTCATCTTCCAGAATTTTAACCTGCCTGGTGATATCTTCGCGTGCAACGATATCCATTTGTAACTGACGGTCAAAACCGGCCACTTGCATACGCAGCTCGTCATTATCCTGTTGCAGGCGTGTGTTCAGCTGGGACAGGCGATTCAGTTCTGCGCTTCCTTCCTCATTTTTGTCAAATCCCGCAAACTTGCGCCCGGCATCGTACATACCCCAGGACAGACCCAGCGCCAGCAAGGCAAGCAAGGCGATTACCAGCCAGCGCACGTATGTCGGCGTTTGCGGACGCACGGCTACTCGTGGGGCTGATATGCCGTATTTCCTTTTAAGCGATTTGATCATCATCCAGGAGCGCTGAAGGGTTTTCCCGTGGAGCTTCCCGCCGCAAACGGTCCTGAGAGGGCTAGGCGGACAAGCAGACGGGTTCCGCGCACCACCGCTGCAGTTGACTTGATCTGGCCTTGCAAAACGCCCGGTGCGAGCCCCGCTGGTAAAATCCGGGACTCCTTCAAAGGTTTGCTACGGCAGCAAAGGAGCATGGCTGTTCGCGAGGGTTTCCGGCAAGCCAAACATAAGATTCATGTTCTGTACCGCTTGTCCCGCCGCACCTTTAACCAGGTTATCTGTTACCGACAGTATCACGGCTGTGTCACCCCCCTGTGGGCGGTGGACAGCGATGCGGCAGAGATTTGAACCTCGCACTGAGCGTGTTTCCGGATGGGCGCCGGGAGGAAGTACGTCCACAAACGGTTCGTTCGCGTATCGTTTTTCATAGAGAGCCTGTAAGTCGACATCCGCGACGAGCCTCGCATAGAGCGTGGCGTGTATACCGCGGATCATCGGTGTAAGGTGAGGCACGAATGTTAATCCCACCGGACGTGCCGCTACCTGAGACAGACCTTGGCTAATTTCGGGCAGATGGCGATGGCCGGGAACACCGTAGGCTTTGAAATTATCGGCAGTTTCTGCAAACAATGAATGTACGGCTGCGTTTCGTCCAGCGCCCGACACTCCGGATTTTGCGTCTGCGATGAGGTGGTCCAGGTCTGCAGCGCCTGTTTCAATCAGCGGCAGAAAACCCAATTGCACCGCGGTGGGATAACAGCCTGGATTAGCTATGAGCCGGGCACTCCGGATCTGGTCGCGATTGATTTCCGGCAGGCCATAAACCGCCTCTGACACCAGGTCTGGACACGCGTGCGGCATGCCGTACCATTTTTCCCATATCGCAATATCCTTGATACGAAAATCGGCAGCCAGATCGATAACGCGCACCCCCGCGTTGAGCAATGATCGGGCCTGTTGCATGGCTATGCCGTTAGGCGTGGCAAAGAATACCAGGTCACACTTGTCAAGGCGTGCTTCCGCGGGATCACAGAATTTAAGCGATACGTGTCCGCGTAAGCTGGGGAATAATTCTGCTACACCCATGCCTGCTTCCTTGCGCGAAGTAATCGCCTGTATGTTCACCTCCGGGTGCTGTGACAAAAGGCGCAACAACTCTACACCGGTGTAGCCCGTTCCTCCCACAATACCAATATTCAGCATGGACCCCCCCATCGTGTTTCCAGGACAATTATAAAGCAAATAAAAAAGCCGCCACAGACGGGCGGCTTTAGTGTGAACCGTAAAAAACTTATCGCTTAGAAAATTGCTTGCGTCGACGCGCCTTCCGCAAGCCAACCTTCTTTCTTTCCACCTCGCGGGCATCGCGGGTAACAAGCCCGGCATTGCTCAATATGGGTTTGAGGGTCGCGTCAAAATCGATTAATGCGCGAGTGATGCCGTGGCGCACTGCGCCAGCCTGTCCCGACTCACCCCCGCCGTGGATATTTACCATGATGTCGAAACTGGTGAGATTGCCAGTCAACTCAAGCGGCTGCCGGACCACCATGCGACCGGTTTCGCGGGAGAAAAATTCATCAACTGGTTTGTCGTTAACAGTGATCAAACCCCTGCCAGGCTTGAGGAAAACACGAGCCACGGCGCTCTTCCGACGACCAGTACCATAATTATAGGTTGTACTCATGATTATCAAGCCCTGACTTCGAGTTGTCGCGGTTGTTGCGCCGCGTGCGGATGAGACGCCCCAGCATAGACTTTGAGTTTTTTCAACATTGCATACCCCAGCGGACCTTTTGGCAGCATGCCCCTGACCGCTTTTTCCAACGGACGCCCCGGAAAACGCGCATGCATTTTCGCGAAGCTGGTCTCGTAAATGCCACCCGGATAACCGCTGTGACGGTAATAGATCTTGTTCTCCGCCTTATTTCCCGTAACCCGCAGCTTGTCGACGTTGACGACAACGATGAAATCGCCGGTATCGACATGGGGCGTGAATATAGGCTTGTGTTTGCCCCGAAGACGATGCGCAATCTCCGCCGCGAGACGCCCCAACACCTTGTCGGCCGCATCGATCACGAACCAGTCGCGGCTCACTTCATGTGGTTTGGCTGAAAAGGTTTTCACGAAGGCCATCCCTGCTGTTTCAGTAAAGCCCTGCACTTTATACCCGAACCGGTCCAATGTCAAATTTCGCGCCCATTCGGGCTTCCCCGACCACCTATTATCCCCAATAAAAGGGCGCTCCTCTCATTTTCCGGATAAGTCTTTTTGAATGGCATCTGCCGCGACCGGGGGTGATGCCCGACTCCCACATAATATATAAAGGCGCAGGTTCGTGCAGATGGGCGAGCCGAGTCGAGTTGTGATCTGTGTTTATGGCACAAAAGGCATCTTATCTTTATCCAATAGCCCTGAGAAAACAGGTATTATAAACGCCGCAAAAAAAGCTAGCTGGAGTTCAGCGAGTGCTATTAACGCGAAATAAAATAAAAATCTTATTGTCAAGAGGAGAGAGTTGATGTCACAAAAATACCCTGTCATCGCCGTTACCGGGTCGTCCGGCGCTGGTACGTCGACGGTCAAAAACAGTTTCGAGCATATATTTCGCCGCGAAAAACTGACCGCCGCGGTGATAGAGGGCGACAGCTTCCATCGTTACGATCGCGAGGCAATGAAAGCCGCGGTAGTCGAATCGGAAAAGGATGGCGGCCACCCCATCAGTCACTTCGGCCCCGAGGCAAACGAGTTCGAAAAACTGGAAGCGTTGTTCAAGGAATATGGAGAAAGCGGCAGCGGCGAGAGCCGGCTTTACCTTCACAATGACGAGGAAGCCGCCCCCTACAACCAGAAGGCAGGCACTTTTACTCCTTGGGGACCGATAAAGCCCGGTTCAGATTTGCTCTTTTACGAAGGTTTGCATGGCGGCGTGAAAAGCGCTACCGCCGATGTGGCGACCTACGTGGATTTGCTGGTGGGCGTAGTGCCCATCGTCAATCTGGAATGGATACAAAAAATTCATCGGGACATGAACGCGCGCGGCTATTCGGCAGAGGCTGTTACCCACACCATCCTTCGCCGCATGCACGATTACGTGCATTACATCACCCCGCAATTTTCGCGCACGCATATCAACTTTCAGCGGGTACCGACGGTAGATACGTCCAATCCTTTTATTGCGCGTGACATTCCCACCCTGGATGAAAGTTTCGTGGTGATCCGCTTCCGCGACCCCCGGAAAGTGGATTTTCCCTATCTGCTTTCCATGATTCATAACTCGTTCATGTCTCGTCCGAATACGATAGTCGTGCCAGGCGGAAAGATGGGATTGGCTATAGAGCTTATATTGACGCCGCTTATTCTTAATCTGGTGAGGGTAAGCCGTAACAAATAGCAGCAACGCTGGCCGATAAAAGCGTGCTATAAAGCATGGCTTGGACGCTGTACTCCAAGTATTGAGGATTCTGCCACACGTGCCCGCACATGCTCCGGGGAAAGGTGACCGGCGCCAAGTGTTGAAGGACCGGCCAGGAGCCCCGTTCGTTGCGAAGGCCAGGCCGGGCTGCTTTCGTTTGATTTATAGATGTGCGTTCCGCCTTTTTTCAGCACAGCGCTTTTCGTACGTTCGATGAAGGTTCAATAATTCCGCTGTCCGCTTCCGGAACCCCATCTCCTCAATGTCCTCTCTACTTTCGGCACTGAATCCCGAGCAGCTCGAAGCCGTCACGTTGCCGCACCAGTCAGCGCTGGTGCTGGCCGGCGCAGGCAGCGGCAAGACCCGGGTACTCACTACCCGCATTGCTTATCTCATCCAGTCCGGCCAGGTCGGTTCTCATGGCATATTGGCTGTTACTTTCACCAACAAGGCAGCGAAGGAAATGCTCACCCGGATTTCCTCGATATTGCCGGTCAATACACGCGGTCTGTGGATAGGAACCTTCCACGGGCTTTGCAACCGGTTGCTGCGGGCCCACCATCAGGACGCTGGGCTGCCGCAGACTTTTCAAATTCTGGATTCCGCCGATCAGCTGGCTATCATCAAGCGCATTTTGAAAAGCCTGAGCGCCGATGACGCAAAATTTCCGCCGCGGCAGGTTCAGTGGTTCATCAACAATGCAAAGGAAGAGGGACTCAGGGCATCTCAGGTGGAAACCTATGACGACTTCGCGCGCGAGATGGCCGTGTTTTATCTGGCTTACGAGGTTCAGTGCAATAAGGAAGGCGTGGTTGACTTTGCGGAACTGCTGTTGCGCAGTTACGAGTTGCTGACCCGCAACGAAATTGTGCGGGAGCATTATCGGGGTCGATTCCGCCACATTCTGGTAGATGAATTTCAGGATACCAGCCGCCTGCAATACAGATGGCTACGCCTGCTCGCTGGTGAGCAGGCGGCCATATTCGCAGTTGGCGACGACGATCAGAGCATTTATGCGTTTCGCGGTGCTAACACAGGCAATATGAAAGAGTTCGAGCGTGACTTTCGCGTTTCTAAGATCATTAAACTGGAGCAGAATTACCGCTCTCAGGGCAATATACTGGACGCCGCCAATATCCTTATACGCAACAATAGTGGACGGCTAGGCAAGAATCTCTGGACTTCGGAAGGCCACGGCGAACCGATACGAGTGTTCAACGCGCCGACCGATTTCGATGAAGCCGCGTTTATAGTGGACGAAGTGAAGGCGCTGCGCGCGGAAGGCGTAGCGTTGTCGCAGATGGCGCTGCTTTACCGTTCCAATGCGCAATCGCGGGTGCTGGAGCACGCTTTGTTCAATGCGGCTTTGCCCTACCGCGTGTATGGCGGCATGCGGTTCTTTGAGCGGCTGGAGATCAAACATGCCTTGGCGTATCTGCGGCTGATAGCCAATCCCAACGACGATAATGCCCTGCTTCGAGTCGCCAACTTTCCGGTACGCGGTATCGGTGCGCGTAGTCTGGAACAATTGCAGAGCGAGGCGACGGCGCAAGGGACGAGCCTGTGGACAGCGATGCTGCGGAAATACGAAAACGGAGCTACCAGTGTGCCAGGATCAGGCAATGATACCCGGTTGGGAATTGCAGGATATAAAAAACCGGATAAAGCAAAAAAAGGAATTGAAGGTTTTGTTGGGTTACTTGAGTCGATGCGTCAGGATTGCGAGGGGTTGCCATTACCGGAAATCGTGGCATATATGCTCGAACATAGCGGACTGGCGGCACACTATCGTGCTGAACGCGAGGGAGCGGATCGGCTGGAAAACCTGAACGAACTGATCAATGCCGCTACCAGCTTCGTCCATGAAGCCGAGGATGACGGACTCATGCTATTTCTTAATCATGCTTCCCTGGAAGCGGGCGAGCATCAGGCTGGCCATGGCCAGGATGCATTGCAATTGATGACGGTTCACTCCGCCAAGGGACTGGAATTTCACAGCGTGTTTCTCAGCGGATTGGAGGAAGGTCTGTTTCCCCATGATAATAGTCGAAACGAGGCAGGGGGCCTCGAAGAGGAACGCCGGTTGATGTATGTTGCAATAACCCGCGCCCGGCGGCGGTTGTATTTGAGTTTTGCTCAAAGCCGCATGTTGCACGGCCAGACCCGCTATAATATTCCCTCCCGTTTCTTGCAGGAAATTCCGGATAGCCTGCTGAAGTGGCCGCAACCATTGCAGAAGACGGTCAATAAAACCCGGGAATTGCCGCCAAGGAGCCTGGGTGCCGGCTATGCTGCGCAGACACATGCATCTCCGGTTCGGGACGCCGCCGCGTCGCGTTGGCGGATAGGGCAAAATGTCATTCACGCCAAGTTCGGCGCGGGCGTGATCGTCAATTGCGAGGGTTGCGGTGCGGATGCCCGTGTCGAGGTAAAATTCGGCCGCGCTGGCACCAAATGGCTATTATTGGAATACGCAAAGCTGCTTCCCGCCTGAGAGGTACAGCTCAGGCAGTTTCCGCCGTGTCGATGAAAATATCGTTGTAGCTTACGTAGATCGAGGCAAACAGGGTAGGTATCAGTACAAACAATCCCAAGCCATAGGGTATTGTCGCGATTACCGTCAGGACCACCAGTATTACCGCATAAATCTGGAACGCCATGATATTTTTCAGGCAGGCGAAAAAGCTTAGCCGCATTGCGTCGAGCGGGGGCATGTCCCTGAATATGACAAGTAAAGGTGCAAACCAGGCCGCCATCATCAGTGGGATGGATAACGTTAACGCGACAAGAGAGGCGGACAACATATCGCCGGATACACTTTTCAACTCGTTTTCGTCGACCCGCTTTCCTTCCAGCAATAGACCCATCAGGACATCGCCGCCAACCAGCATGAACACGCCAAGAATCAGCACTTGTCCTACCAGATAAATTCCTCCTATCGTAATCAACGGCGTTGGGCTATTCTTGAAGCCCGCCACTAAATGGGAGAGCTCCAGCGCTCCGCCCTGCTCAAGATTTTTGCAGCCCATCATCAGCCCAGCCAGAAACACCGGCGACAGCAACGTGAAAATAAATTGTCCCGCCATCGGGATTAGCGCGAGCGTGGCGGCGATGAGCAGCAAGGTGGCGCATAACAGAATCCATACCACTGGAACCTGGCGGAATAGCGAGAAGCCGCGCACGATCCATTGCCATCCTTGTTTTGCATCGACTTGCCTGACTTCCATTTTTGAATCTCCGGTAGAGCTTCACTTGAAACGAGTTCTGGCTCGCAGTTTCGCGCTCAAACCCACACCGAGGCCGCGCTCGATCGGGATGCCGCATGATTTCTCAATACATGCATAAAGTGAGCCGGATCCTTGACATGGGTAAGCTGACCCGGGCGAGGCAAATAATAATCCTGCAGCCGTGATAACCAGAAACGCAAAGCGGCGCCGCGCAGCATCACCGGCCAGGCGCTGTGTTCGGCCGCGGTAAGGGGACGGGTGCGGTGGTAGGCTTCGAGCAAGGAAAATGTCCGGGCAACATCCAGTTCGCTGCTTTCATCCATGCACCAGTCATTGGCGGTAATAGCAAGATCGTACAGCAAGACATCGTTGCAGGCGAAATAGAAGTCGATCACCCCGCCCATGGCTCCGTCATTGAACAGTACATTGTCGCGAAACAGATCAGCATGGATTACGCCGCGCGGGAGGTTTTCAAAACGGCATAATGATTGAAAACGCAGCTCTTCCTTCAGGATCTCGGCTTCTTCTGCCGATAGAAACGGGATAATATCGAGTGCTGCGGCTTTCCACCACTTCGGTCCCCGCGAGTTCGCCATTTTCTCCGGATAGGACATGCCCGATAAATGCATGTTCGCCAGAAGCTCACCAACTTCGGCACAGTGAGCGGAGGTCGGATGTTCCTGAGATTTTCCGGGTAGACAAGTCACGATGCCTGCCGGTTTGCCGTTGAGTTCTCCAAGGAAGTTATTGTCGAGGTCCGCCACGGGGCGAGGGCATGGGATGCCATGACGTGACAAATACGCCATGAGGTTAAGGTAGTAGGGCAGGTCGCAACAGCTCAGTTTCTCAAACAGGGTGAGAACATATTTGCCGTGACTCGTCGTGACGAAGTAATTTGTGTTTTCGATACCCGAGGAGATTCCTTCCAGGTTTATAAGCGTGCCGAGAGAGTAGTTTCTTAGCCAGCTCGACAGCTGATGTTGGGTGACGGTAGTGAAGACAGACATTCAGCGCGAAAAAAGGAGGGCAAAAGCAGTATAAGCAGATCCAATCTTGCTGCTTTCCATAAGATTCAAAACTCGCGTATCACCCACATTGGTGGACGAATGCCTTGATCCAGACCACCGCTGCCATGGGCGGAAAATGTTCCGTCCCCCTGGTTATCGATCAGATAATACGGCAGGCCAATGCGAGGCGTTACCTTGATCATGTAAAGGCGTCCGTTGACGCGGTATTCCTCGATCTTATCCTCTCCGCGCCGGGTGATTGTAACCTGAGGCTCAAGCGAGTCATCATCCTCCCCGGCGCCGGGGGGAGGCAGAGGCAACTCCGGTGGTTCCGGCACTTCCGGCAGAGGCTGCAGGTCCTTCGGTTGGTTGGACTGTGCCGCCGCGGGTAACGCGGAGCTTAGTAACAATAGAAGAACTGTACGACGCATGGCGCCTCCCGGCAGGGGTAAGGGTCAATGAACCCATTCTATCCGAAATGATGCCGCAAATGATGCCGCTATTACAGATTCAGTTGGACTTCGCGCTCTGCCGCGGAAGACTCGAAGCCACGGGTTTCGTAGTACTTGAATATTGCGTCCACGATCTCGCCCGGCTCATCGATCACCTGTATCAGGTCCATGTCTTCTGGAGCGATCATGGCTTCGGCTACCAGCACCTGTCGGAGCCAGTCCAGGATGCCGCCCCAGAAATCCGAACAGACCAGGATAATAGGCATTTTCCGTGTCTTGCCGGTCTGAACCAGGGTAAGCGCCTCGAACAGCTCGTCCAGTGTACCGAATCCGCCGGGTAGCACGATGTATGCGGTGGCCAGTTTGACGAACATATACTTGCGTGCAAAGAAGTGCCGGAATGTCTGGCTGACATCCTGATAGATGTTGCGCCGCTGTTCGTGGGGGAGTTGGATGTTCAGGCCGATACTGGGCGACTCACCAAAATAAGCACCCTTGTTGGCGGCTTCCATGATACCCGGCCCCCCGCCGGATATCACGGCGAAACCCGCATCAGACAGTCGGCGCGCAATCTGCTCGGTAAGTTTATAAGTAGGATGGTCGGGAAGTGTGCGCGCACTTCCAAAAATGCTTACTGCGGGCCTGATCGAATTCAGGCGTTCCGTCGCCTCGACAAATTCTGCCATAATCCCGAACACGCGCCACGACTCCCTCGCCGACCAGGTTTTTTCCTGAAACTCGTACGTCATGGTACGGGCTAACTTATCTTGCGTGCTCATCGGAAGCCTTTGAAATTAATGAAAACATTATTACTGGTCGACGGTTCATCCTACCTGTACCGCGCTTTTCATGCACTGCCCGATTTTCGCAACCGCAGTAACGAACCAACCGGCGCGATTTACGGCGTACTCAGCATGCTGCGCCGTCTGCACAAGGATTACCAAGCCGATTATAGCGCGTGCGTATTTGATGCAAAAGGCAAGACTTTCCGCGACGACCTTTACGCCCAGTACAAGTCGCATCGCCCGCCCATGCCGGATGACCTTGCCAGGCAGATAGCGCCGCTGCATGAATGTATCAATGGCATGGGATGGCCGATGCTGATCGTAGAAGGCGTGGAGGCGGATGATGTAATTGGCACCCTGGCTAAAGAGGCTGAGCGCGAGAACATGCGTTGCATCATTTCCACCGGCGACAAGGACATCGCGCAACTGGTAAAGCCGCAGGTAACACTGGTCAATACTATGACAAACGAAACGCTCGATGAAGCGGGCGTACTCGCGCGTTTTGGGGTATCGCCAGCGCGCATGCTCGACTATCTTGCACTGGTCGGCGACGCATCCGACAATATTCCTGGCGTAGAAAAGGTGGGTCCCAAAACGGCTGTAAAATGGCTCAAACAGTACGGCACCCTGGACAACCTCATTATTCACGCGCACGAGATAGGCGGCGTGGTGGGGGGAAACCTGCGCGGGTCCCTCGACTGGTTAACTCGATCCCGCGAACTCCTTGCGATAAAGTGCGACGTTCCGTTACCGGTCAGGCTGCATGACCTTGGGCCACAACCGCAGGATACCGCAAAGCTGGAAGCGTTGTATGACCGGCTGGATTTTAAAACCTGGTTGCGGGAATTGCGGCAGCAAGCGGTAGCAGGAGACAACGCATATGTGACATCCCCCGCCGGGTTGAAGGAAGCGGAGGCAGACCGCTCATCTGCCGGAGCGATCCGGGTGGACTATCAGACCATCCTTACCCTGCCCCAACTGGATGAATGGATCAGGCGTATCGATGCGGCGTCCCTGGTTTCGGTGGACACCGAAACAACCGGGCTTAATCCGATGCAGGCCCAACTCGTCGGCATTGCCTTTTCGGTTGAGGCTCATAGCGCAGCTTACGTGCCACTCGCGCATCGATATGCCGGTGCGCCGCCTCAACTATCGGCCGGGATGGTGCTCGATAAGCTGAAGCCCTGGTTAATGGACCCCGCCAAACCGAAGCTGGGGCAGAACCTCAAATACGACAAGCATATATTTGCCAACCATGGAATTGCCCTGAACGGGGTTGTCCATGACACACTGTTACAGTCCTACGTGCTCGAGTCGCACCGTCCGCACGATATGGATAACCTTGCATTGCGGCATCTCGGTACCAGAACCATTGGCTATGATGAGATCACCGGCAAGGGAGCAGGCCGGATATGCTTTGATCAGGTCGACATTGAACGTGCCTCGCAATATGCGGCGGAGGATGCCGACATCACGCTACAGCTTCACCAGCAGCTTTACCCGGGAATCAGCGGGGATGTAAAGCTTGCACATGTTTATCACACCCTCGAAATCCCGGTAATGGATATATTGTTCCAGATGGAACGCCACGGCGTACTGCTGGACTTGAAGTTGCTGGAAAGCCAAAGCCGCGAACTCGGCGAGAAAATGATGGCGCTGGAGGATCGCGCCTGCGCAATCGCCGGGCAGCCATTCAATTTGAATTCAACCAAGCAGATTCAGGAGATCCTGTTCGAGAGGCTCAAGCTCCCTGTCATTAAAAAAACCCCGGGGGGCGTCCCTTCCACCGACGAAGACGTGCTGCAACGGCTGGCGCTGGACTACCCGCTAGCAAAGGTTCTGCTCCATTACCGGGGCTTAGCCAAGCTCAAATCGACTTACACCGATAAGCTCCCCCGCATGGTCGATCCGGTTACCGGCCGGGTCCATACGAATTACGCACAGGCGGTCGCGGTGACAGGGAGGCTTGCCAGCAACGAACCCAATCTGCAAAACATCCCGGTGCGCACCGCGGAGGGCCGCCGTATTCGCGAGGCTTTTATCGCATCACCGGGGCACAGCATCATTTCCGCTGATTATTCGCAAATTGAGCTGCGCATCATGGCGCACATATCGCAGGACGCGGGGCTGCTCAAAGCTTTCGCCGAAGGGGAGGACATACACCGCGCCACTGCCGCCGAAGTGTTCGGCATTCCGCTGGAAGCGGTAGGCAGCGAGCAGCGCCGCTATGCGAAAATCATCAACTTCGGTTTGATCTATGGCATGTCGGAATTCGGGCTCGCCTCGCAGCTTGGCATCGAACGCGCCGCCGCCAGGGCTTACATGGACCGCTATTTCGCGCGCTACCCCGGTGTCGCAAATTACATGCAGCATACCCGGGAGGCTGCGAGAGAAACGGGTCGTGTCGAGACGGTGTTCGGACGCCGGCTATGGCTGCCCGAGATCAATAGTTCCAATGGCAATCGCCGGCAGGCTGCGGAACGTGCCGCGATTAATGCGCCGATGCAGGGTACCGCGGCGGATATCATCAAGCTTGCCATGATTGCGGCGCAGGGTTGGCTGGTGCGAGAAAACCTGCGCAGCAAACTTATCATGCAGGTTCACGATGAACTCGTGCTGGAAGTGCCGGAAGATGAGATCGAAACCGTGAAATACGAACTGCCTAAGCTCATGGGTAATGTAGCGAAACTTGAGGTACCGTTGATGGTGGACGTTGGCGTGGGGCCGAACTGGGAGCAGGCGCACTAAAAGTTTTATCGGGTCGTTTGCAAAATTCATTCCGTAAGGGGTAAGTTCCACCGAAAACAGGCGTTAGCGCTACATCATGGACTTGTGGAGCGCAGCCGAAGCGAGCAGCAAGCTGCATTAAAATGCCGGCTTACTCGACATGGCTTGCTGTCGTTATGTAAACCGGATTTTCTGGTGCCAATTTACCACCAGCGCTGCTGCCGTGAGCAGAAGCAGCAAGACGATTAAGGGAGGTCAGTCCCATTACCTCAGCGAAGACCTGTTGCCCAGCAACAATATCGGGGCCCATAGAAAAAGCTTTCACGTACGCGAGCGTTGCGCCAACCAACCGGCGCGCCCCGCGTGTATCGTACTGGTGTTGGCAACAGAAACGAACGGACAAACTATTCACTCTTCAACGAATCGATAAGGAACAGAAATATGACTGCAACCAACAAGATCCTCATAATCGTTACCAACGCTGATGAATTCGAAAAGGTGGGATTCAGAACGGGACTGTGGCTTAGCGAGCTAACCCATTTCTGGGAGGTCGCTGAAGAGGCGGGTTGTCAAATGGATATCGCCAGCCTGTCGGGTGGAAAAATCCCCATCGATCCGGAAAGCCTGATGATCCCGCAAGCAGCTGACGCGGTCGGCCTGAAAGGCGATGTGTCCAAGCGGTACGAAGATCGGTCCTTCATGAACCTGCTGGATAACACACTCAAGGTGTCGGACGTGAATTCCGCGGCGTATGATGCTATTTACATGACAGGGGGACATGGTGTCATGTTCGATTTCCCTAAAAGCGTGGCCCTGGCAGAGTTAACCGCCAAGTTCTACGAGTCCAGCAAAGTTGTTTCGGCTGTATGTCATGGACCCTGTGGCCTGCTGGAAGTAAAGTTGAGCAACGGGGAGCTTCTGATTAAAGGCAAGAACGTAACAGGCTTTTCATGGAATGAAGAAGTCCTGGCAAAACGCGACCATGCGGTTCCGTTCAATCTCGAGGAAGAACTGCAAAGGCGGGAAGCCAACTACAGCAAGGCATTGGTGCCCTTCAGCTCTCATGTTGTGGAGGATGGTCTGCTGATTACGGGCCAAAATCCTGGAAGCGCCCTTGGGGTAGGAAAGGCCGTAGTCAAAAAACTGGAAGAAGTGAGACGATAGGGCCGTGCTCACGTGGGCAGTGGCTGTAGTGAAGTAGTACTTGAAGGTATGCCCCGAGCCGGCCTGGGACGCTCCCGTAGCGGGGAGCTTTATATACTTGCTAACGCCGTGAAAATTGCCGTAGAATCACACCCTTTTCGGTTTTAGACCTCCATAGGGATTAGACATGGTCATTATTCGACTAGCGCGAGGCGGCGCCAAGAAACGCCCATTTTTCAACATGGTGGTAGCAGATTCGCGCGACGCCCGGGATGGCAAGTTCATCGAACGCATCGGTTTTTATAACCCCAGGGCGGCTGGGAGTGAAGAGGCGTTGCGCGTTCAGCTTGATCGCGTGACCTACTGGCAGTCACAGGGTGCGCAGCTGTCCGACACGGTGACCAGACTGGTCAAGCAATTTGGTGCAAGAGAAAAAGCAGCCACAGGAAGCTGAACCAGGGGAAGCAGCCGAACCGATGGTAGTAATGGGGCGCGTTGCTGGTCCCCATGGGGTGTTGGGCTGGATAAAAGTTTTTCCCCATACCGAATATGTGGATGGACTGCTTGATTATCCCGTGTGGTGGCTGGGCAGTGGTGACGGCGGGTGGCGCAGGTTCAAGGTGGTTGCCGGCGAAGTTCACGGCAATAAATTGATTGCCCTGCTTGAGCAATATGTCGACCGTACCGCCGCGCTGCGGCTGAAAGGTCTGCAGATCGCGGTTCCCCGAAGCGAATTGCCAGACTTATCGGAAAATGGTAACGACGGCTACTACTGGTCGGACTTGATTGGCCTTGAAGTAGTAAATCTGCAGGGGGAAGAACTTGGGAAAGTGACTGGATTACTTCAAACCGGTGCCAATGATGTACTTCAAGTGCAAACCCTGAACGAAGGCAAGAACGAAAAATTGATTCCGTTCATCGATCGGGTAATCGTCAAGGTAGATTTGACGGCGGGGCGGGTAACAGTGGACTGGGGAATGGACTACTAGCATGACGATGGAATTTGACGTAGTCACGCTGTTTCCCGAAATGTTCGACGCAATTACCAAATATGGCGTCACCGGCAGGGCTAACGGAAATGTATATCATTTGCAGACGTGGAACCCGCGCCAGTTCACAGACGATAATTACCACACCGTAGATGACCGTCCCTATGGGGGCGGGCCGGGAATGGTGATGCTGGCGAAACCGCTGGAAAAAGCCGTCACGGCGGCGAGAAACAGGCAGGAAGCGAAGGGCCTCGGGGGAATTAACGGCACGAAGGTGATCTACCTTTCTCCCCAGGGACGCTCCCTGAATCATGACGTAGTAATGGAACTATCACAATTACCGGCGCTGGTGCTACTGGCGGGGCGCTACGAGGGGGTCGATGAGCGCTTAATAGAGCGCCAGGCGGATTATGAAATTTCCATTGGCGATTATGTGCTCTCTGGCGGAGAGTTGGCGGCAATGGTACTGATAGACTGTCTGGTGCGGCAAATGCCAGGCGTGCTCGGGGACCCCGAGTCCGCCCGCCAGGAATCGTTTACAAGCGGATTACTGGATTTTCCCCAGTACACGCGACCTGAGGTTTATCAGGGAGCTGTTGTGCCTGAAGTTTTGATGTCTGGCAATCATGCCAGAATCAAGCGCTGGCGTTTGCAGCAGTCGCTGGGCAGGACATGGCTTAGACGGCCGGATATGCTCGCATTGAAAATCGAGAACGGTCTCAGCGGGGAAGAGAAGAAGTTGCTGGAAGAATTTCAGCGTGCCTATGAAACCAATTAAAAGCAGCAGCAACCAAGGAATATGAAGCTAAAGCCAAGGAGTCATAAATGAATGTGATCGAACAACTTGAGAACGAAGAGATTAGCCGTCTCGGCAAGACAATTCCGGCCTTCGCCCCTGGCGACACCGTAGTGGTCAGCGTCAAGGTGGTGGAAGGTGACCGCAAGCGCATACAGGCTTATGAAGGTATTGTCATCGCCATCCGCAACCGTGGTCTCAACTCGGCCTTCACGGTGCGAAAGGTATCCAGCGGCGAGGGGGTTGAACGTACTTTCCAGACTTATTCCCCGCTGATTGCCAGCATAGAGATCAAGCGACGTGGCGACGTTCGCCGCGCCAAGCTTTATTACCTGAGAGACCGCTCCGGCAAGTCGGCACGTATTCGTGAAAAGCTTCCCGCCCGCGCTGCTGTGAAGAAGGAAGGGAAGGCAATACAGAAGGCCGAGCCGGCCTAAGCTGGCGCCCTCAGGGATTCCAATCTCGGGGATTCCATTAGAGGTTCATAAATCGCTGGCGCAATAGCCAATAGCATCGATACCGCGAGTCAGGAGAAGGGCTTTTCAATGGGGGCGCGGCCTGTTCTTCAAGAGGCCGCTATTGGGGGGCAAAACCGGAACTGCAGTCAACCCCGTTTCGGTTGCGGCTTTTGTTCGATTTCCTTGTACCAGATATCATATACTTCGTCTGGCCACAACGATTTGATCCAGACAATCACGTCATCGATTTGCTGGTTTGTCAGCTTTCCATCCCACGGCGGCATACCGCCATCCGGGCTACCTTCCCGGATCATCTTTTCCAGCGTTTCAGTTGAGTGATGCCATGCATGGGCGCTGCCGTCCAGTGGTGGTGGCGGGTATCTGCCGTCGGCACCCGGGTGGCGCCACCCTGGGGTGGCTTCCCCGTTTGGTCCATGACAACTGGCACAGCTTGCACGATACACAGTCTCCCCACGCTTGATTTTTTCTGGATCAAGGTTCCGTGCCGCCAGGTTTTTGGGTTCCACAGGAGCAGCGGCAGAGGGCATCTGCTCAGCAGCAGGCTGGCCGGTTTCGCCAGTCGAAGGCGCCGAGGAAACAACAGGTCCTGGAGTCTCCGTGGATGGCGTCGGTATTGATGGAGGTGGCTTTGACTCACCGCAGCCAGCGATAAATCCCGCTAACATTCCCGACAGGAGAAAAGAACGAATCATCATGATTGCTTTTGCCTTTCGTGCTCGTCGCATTTGGGAAGCCCTTGACGGTGATTCACCGATCCGGGATTTCCTTTAATTGTACACGGAGATAGGGTGAGGGGATTACATCGCCCTATTTCAGTCTCATCATGGATTCGTTGGGGTCGGACGGACGATAGCGGTTATATACGGCCGTATCACCCTGCTTGTTGATTAGAAGCACGTCGTAGGGATCACTGCGGGCCCCTTCCATTCCGGGAGAGCCGTGCGGCATGTCTGGAACGGCGAGGCCAATGGCGCGGGGGCGTTCCTTGAGCAACCGCTTGATATCCGCTGCCGGCACGTGGCCCTCAATCGCGTAGCCGTCAACCAGGGCTGTATGGCATGAACCCAGCTTGGTAGCGATTCCGGCGCGCTCGCGTGCCTCCTTGTTGCCCACATCGTGGCTGTTGACGGTAAAGCCGTGTGCCCGCATATGGTCGACCCATTTGGCGCAGCATTTGCACGTCGCGCTCTTGTAAACCTCGACCGTTGCCGCAGCGACGTGGGTGGCAAGTCCCCCTAAAGCGCTGATGAGTATCGACCCGGTCAATAATGCACGTAGAGATGTTTTCATTTGGCTTCCACTTTGATTGTTCCTTTCATACCTGGAAAATTCATACCTTTGAAATGACCCGGCAACGGGCATGCGAAATTGACTTCGCCAGCTTCAGCGAAATGCCATATCAGTTCCCTGGTCTTGCCAGGGTCAACGGTGATCATGTTGGGTTCATCAGGATGTTCCATGTCGGGAAATTTCTTCATCATTTTGCCATGCTTATCTATTTCCTCCCTGGTCCCAATCATAATCTCATGCTTTTTCTTGCCGGTGTTCTTCAACACAAATCTTATCGTTTCTCCCTGTTTCACTTCTATTTCAGAAGGCCTGAACCGGTTATCCACCATTGTTATTTCAATAGTGCGTGAGACTTGCCCAGGGTCGCCTGGACTGCCGATAGTTGTGCCTCCATGTTCACCGTGATGATTCCCCGCGGCTAATGCGCCGACCGGGATAAAGTTCAGGGTTAACGCAGACGCGATCAAAACCGAAACCGAAAGCTTTTTCATTTGTTCTCCTCTTTCCAGAGAATACGAACGCTATGCTTGCTGACCGGCAATATAGCAAAAAAATGACTCTCGGCCCAACTCCGTGCAACACAAAGTGCACACCGCCCATTCCCGACTTTTTCCAATGCAGGCGATTTGCCCAGAAGCTGGGATATACTGTCGCACAGGCTTAACCTGTGCTCTGGCTGGCTCTATGGAAGATAGCTCCATTGGCGATCTGAATGCGCTCATGATATGGCGGTTATCACGTGATACCGGTAGTAGACCGGATAAGTCGCCCTGGAGTTCCTTTCTTCACCGGGGTCCTGCTTGATCAGCCTGATACGAGCCCGAGTGGGCCGCCCCCAAAAGGAGGGAGGAGGGCGCATTATCATTTTACCTGCCTCGCACCTATGAAAACCCGGCATCTGGACATCTGTCGTTTTCCGCGTTCAGCGCGCGCACTGCTGTGTCTGATGTTTGCTTTCGCCCTATCCGGCTGTGTATCCCCCATCGCTCTCAACCGTGCAGTCGGGGCTTATGATGAGGCCATTACCACCGCGGCGTCTAAACAACTGCTGATGAATATCGCCCGAGCCCATCACCATCAGCCCATCCATTTCACGGGTGTTTCCAATGTTGCGGCGACCTTCGATTTCCGCTTTAACGCGGGCGGTACTCCTGCACTGGGGGGCCTCGCCGGACAAGTCCTTATGCCGATATTCGGTGGGAGCGTCGGCGAAAGTCCTACCATTAGCATTGTCCCGATCGAAGGGGAAGAATTTACGAAAAGGCTGCTAACTCCGTTTCAGCACAGCAAGCTGACTCTTCTGCTCCGTCAGCGCTACGACATCGATCTCTTGCTGAGGCTGATGGCTCAGGAAGTGCGCCTACAGTCCGCAAACCGGCAGATTTCCTTTCGCAACACGCCCTCCGATACGCGGGGATACGAGATGTTCCGTCGCCTGGTACTTCACCTTTCAGCTATTCAAGACCAGAACCAACTCTATGTGGAGCCCTTGACCCTGGAACATGCCTGGACCATACCGGCCGGCTCGGTAACGGGAGAAGGCTTTCAATCACTGGAGAAAGAATTTACCGTGCTCTACAACAAGCAGGACAATACCTATTTACTTCGCAAACAAGTGCCCGGTCCTATCCTCATCACCAATTACGATCCGAATACCTTGACCTCGGACGAACGCGCCGGGTTGAGTGTCGAAGTGGGGCGCTGGAGCGCCAATGATGTGGCGTTCGATATCCGTTCCGGTTATTTCGGGGGCGAGTGGCCGGTCAAGGGAAGTTTCCGGCTCAGAAGCTTTCATGCGATTCTTGGTTTCCTCGGCCGTTCTCTGGGTGACGAGCCGGAATACCATGTTGCGAAGGATCCCCGAACTCCAGCGATCAAGGGTGATGAAAATCCGGTCGCCACCATGGAAATCATTGTGTCGGACTCAGCGCCGCCGGAGGCCGATGTGTCGATTCGTTCACATAACCAGCACTACGCAATAAACACCGGTGGTCCGCTGGCTCGTTGGAACAGGGATGCTTTCCAGATGTTATATCTCCTGTTTCAGATGACCATCACGGATTTGCCGCGTGTTGGTGTACCAAGCATTACTATCGCAAAGTGATTCCGGGTGTGGTGTCCTGTTCAGTGGAAAGCGAAGAGAGCTATATGCCTACATCACGGATGGCTTGAACAGGGCGTCCGGCCCTTCCGTGGACTGCCTTATCTCCAATCACCTTCTGTCGGGATTTGATTCCTTGTTTGAGTGTTACCTGACGTTGCAGGACGCCAAATACCCCTGCAAGAAACTCCAGCAGCGCAGCGCTGGCGGCACCTTTTAGCGGCGGCGCGGCAAGCCTTATTTTCAGCGCGTCGCCATGCAACCCCACAGCTTCGGTGCGCTTTGCGCCAGGTTGTATGTGCAGGATGAGGGTAAGCCGCTGAGCGCTGCTCTCGCAGTGGCACCATCTGGGGTTATTGCCGTTGCCCGGCATCAGAACAGACGGGATATTTCCCTCTCCATCCCCGCCGCGACAAACAGCAGCAATTGAATGATGATCAAAACAAACAGCGGCGAAAGGTCGATATTGCCTATCGGAGGAATGCGTGCCCGGAATATCCCAAGGACAGGCCGGGTAAAACTGTCGAGTAGCGGGGCAAGCGAGCTATGGGGATTGATCCAGGAGAGAATGGCCTGCACGATTACCGTCACCATTATGATATAAAGGGTCATCTTGATGATTTCGATCAATGCCAGCAATGTGAGCCCCCCGGCGGCGAGGCCGATACTGGAGCTGAAATCGTGACCCTGGAGCACGTGCACGCCTCCAAGCAACAAGATTTGCAACAGCCATGCCAGCAACAAGGTGGAAAGATCCATTCCCCGGAAGCTGGGAATTATCCGCCGCGCAGGCCGAACGAGAAAATCAGTAATCGCAATGAGAAATTGCGATAGCGGGTTGCGATAAGGCGCCCGCAGCAATTGCATGTAGAAACGCAGCAGCAGCGCGAGGGAAAACAACCCCAGCAGGGTATCGAGGAGAAATATCAGCATCTGGTTGAGCATAGGGGCTCCTGAAAAACGATAACCGCCGGCAGGGTTTATAGCTTGCCAAACTCATTGGCCAGTTCGCGTGAGCGCCGGTTCGCAGCATGAATCGCGCGCACGATTATATTCTTGAAACCTTCGTTTTCGAGGGACAATATTGCGCGTTCCGTAGTGCCCCCTGGAGATGTTACCCGGGCGCGCAGCGCAGTGGCCTCTTCATCGCTGTGACTTAAGAGCCTGGATGCGCCAAGAAAAGTCTCAATGCACAATTGCCGGGCCTGAGCCGGGCTCAGTCCCAGTTCGCATCCTGCTTCCTGCATTGCTTCGATGAAATAGAATACATAAGCCGGGCCGCTGCCGGAGATGGCTGTAACCGCATCCAGCAGTTCCTCACTCTCCACCCATAGCACGCTGCCTGCCGCAGCGAGCACGGACTCTGCGGTACGCTTCTCTTCCTCGGTTACACCAGGCAAGGCATACAGGCCCGTAACAGCCGCGCCCACCAGCGCCGGGGTATTGGGCATGGCTCGCACAACACGGGTGTGACTTCCCAGCCAACGCGAAATATCGTTTGCGCGAATACCGGCAGCAATGGAAATGACCAGTTGGTTCTCGAGCAACGGTGCAAGTTCCCCTGCCACAGCCGGCAGTTGCTGGGGTTTTACCGCCAGCAGGATGATGCTGCTTTTTGTGATCCCTCGGGCAAGCTCCGCCATCACCTGCACGTTAAATGTATCCCTTATTCTCTGTCGACCCTCGGCATTGATCTCCACCACGCACATTTTTTTCGGTGAAAAATCCCGTTGCAGCAGGCCGCCAATCAGTGCGCAGGCCATATTGCCGCCGCCGATGAAAGTAATATCCATGTAATCCTCTGGTGCATCGCCCACATGTATGGAACTAATATGAAGCGAGCCAATTGAGTGCGAAGTTTTGCGGCCACTCCCGCGCCCTGCGGGAGAGTGCTCGCGTAGGCCGATGCGGACGGCCTTGTTGGTTCAGCGGCCAAACAATAGCTTGCTGGCTGATTCCAGGGTGGGTGAACGTCCGGCGACAGCTATACGATGTTACATGATTGCCACCGATTCTTACACCGTCCCTTTACCCTTCATCCGTACCCGCTTATCGTTGACAACGCGGACAATAAAAACTTGAACGCTGTCCTTGTGTGACTTGGATGATATTTGCCCTACACTTCCTGCAGGGCTTGCCCGTTCGGCCATATACCCAATACTGCTGCTGGAAGTAGCCAGGATTGCCGCCGCTATCGACAAAATCGCGTAAACTGCTGCCGCCTGCTTTAATCGCCAGATTAAGCGTGTCCTTGACTGCGTGCACCAATCGGGCGCACCTGCGAAGCCCAAGCCGGCCCGCCGTGCTCATCGGCGTGATATTTGCATGAAAGAGCGCTTCATTCGCGTAGATGTTGCCCACCCCAACGACCATCCGGCTGTTCATCAACACCTCCTTGATGCTGGCTCTCCGGCCCCTGGTTATCCGATACAGGAATGTGCCACTGAATGCTTCAGTTAATGGCTCGGGGCCAAGTTGGGCCAATAACACATGACTCATGACGTCCGAGGACGTCCAGAGTATCGCGCCGAAACGGCGTGGGTCCTTCAGGCGCAGAATCGTACCGTTGTCCAGAACCAGATCGGCATGATCGTGCTTCTGCGGCACTGCCGCTGCCGCTGTGGCTATCAGCAATCTGAGGCTTCCGGACATGCCAAGATGCACGATCAACGTGCCCTGGCCACAGTCGAGCAAGATGTATTTTCCGCGCCGCGTCACCTTCCCGATTTGCAGACCGCGCAGGGTCTGACCCAGGTCGGGGGGCACCGGCCAGCGCAGGTTCGGATTTCGTATCGTGGCGCCGGCTATGCGTTGGCCTTCGAGATGGGACACGATTCCCCGGCAAATGACTTCTACTTCGGGCAGTTCAGGCATTGGAGTATTCCGAAAGGCATGAGTCAATCACGGGCGGTTTATCCAAGCCCAGGAAATTAGAGGTCACCCCACTCGCGGGAAACCGGACCAGTCCGATTCCGGAGCCACATCCCCTGGATCATCTCCTCTTCCGTTTCCACCAGATGATCACCCCGCTTGCCAAAAAAAACAGGGGGAGAACGATGAGGAAGCCCCAGACGATTACCATGAGCATTGATTCGCTTAATTCCAGATTGCTGTCGAGTGTGGCACGAGGTTGAATAGTGATCAGTTCTTCGTCGCCAGCGAGCCAATTGACGAGATTGATGCCGAAATCCAGATTCTTGCCGTGACCCAGATAAGCATTGGCAAGGAAATAGCCACTTCCGATGACAGCGATGCGCTGCTCACGGTCCTGCAAGGCTCGACTTAGTGTCGCGGCGATACTTACAGGACCGGATATATCATACATCGGGTCGAAATTGATGCCGGTACTCAGATTGCCCGTCTCCACCCATCCGCCTTGCGCGGCTTCCACCAGCGAAACGGCGTGCCATTCCTCGTTTTCGTTGACAGTTATCTGACGGGCAAAAGGAAAAAGCGTAATGTAGTCGAAATTGTGCGTAACGGGATGATGTCCATAATTAGCGCCCAAGGCAAAAGTGATGGGTGCCTTTAATTGCTGAGCCTGGGGATCAACTACCACTCCCGGCGTGAGCGTCAGTTCCAGTTTCTCGGCCAGAGGTTGCAGCCCATTCAGGGGTTCCTGATCCAGCAGCCATAAAAGATTGCCGCCGCCCGCGAGATATGCAAGCAGCTGATCCACCACTGCCTCAGGCAGAGCAACCTGGGGAGAGGAAATGACCAGCACAGCCGTCTCAGGCGGCAGATCACCGGTAATAGCAGGATTGACAGAACGTGTGTTGAACCCCTTGGTCATCAATTGCTTGCCGAACTCTCCCAAGTCCCGGCTCGCGATTCCATCCAGTTTGCGCTCGCCGTGCCCCGCCAGAGCCAATATCAGTTTTTCACCAGAACGCGCCAAGCGCATTAGTGCATTGGTTAGCGCCTGTTCATTGAACGTGGAGAGCTTTTCGCGTCTGCCATTAAATTCAACCACCATTTCCCCGTTAAATTGGATACCGGCCTCATGTGCCAGTTGCGGTTGTTCTCCGGGATCAATGAAGGCGACCGTAAAGTCGGGCTTGACACGTTGGTAAAGCGAGAGGAATTCCCTGATGATCCTGGAAACGTTGCCCAGTTGCGCGTCCTGCGCGGATGCATAGACGGTGACTGTAATTGGGCCGTCGAGCTTTTCCAGCACGTCCACGCTTGCGGGGCTTAAGCTGTTGCGCGCATTCTGACTGACGTCCCACTGCACGCGTGTTTCCCATGCAAGATGGCCGAGCATTCCGGCCACCGATATCAGCAGCACGACAAAAATGCTGTTTTGCAGCAGCCAGCGCAGACGCCGCCCGACATTAACCGTGGTCACCGTTCGCTCATTGCACAGTTTCAACCCAGTAGCCGCTCGCCATCCAGTCTGCGAATAGACAGCACCAGAAAGATCAGAATGAAAATCACAAAATACGCAAGGTCGAAAGTGTCGATCATGCCCCGATTGAAATTTTCGTAATGGGACAGCAAGGAAAAGTTGCGGGTTATGTTGTCCTTGCCTTCGCCCGTGGCGTTATCCATGACCCATAGCGCCAGCAGTGCCCCAAGCGTACCCGCTCCAGCCGTCGCGGGCGAAGCGCTAAGGCAGGAGATATACAGCCCAAGGGAAACGAAGCAAGCACATATCAGGCACAGGCCGGCGATATTGCTCAGTAATAAACCAATATCCAGGGGTCCGCCTGCCAGCAGGGACATTGATAAGATGGCAACCAGAGCAACCACGGCGGAAAAGAACACCATCAGACCAAGAAATTTTCCCAATACGATGTCAGTCATCGAAATCGGTGCTGAAACGAGGAAAGGCAGCGTGTGATTACGGCGCTCCTCCGCGATGAGACGTGAAGTTAAGAGGGGGGCAGCCATCAGGAGCACTACCGCAGCCATGGCAAACAGCGGCGCGACTATCGTTTCGGTCACCCCCGGCGGGTTGGCAATCATTATCAGCTGCGGCTGAACTTGCAGGAAAGTCTCCAGATGAGCCAGAAAAACCCACGTCAGCACGAGCTGCACGAGCGCAAGTATCACCCAGGCCAGAGGGGAGCCAAACAATATTCTCAATTCCTTTTGAACAATGGCGAGCATCGTGTCAGGAACTCTCCAACCGTTGAAAATTCATGGTAGACCGCATGAATACTTCCTCGAGGCTTATTCCTTTTTGTCTCAGCCCGCCTAGGGTGTCATCGAACACCGTGCGTCCCGCATTCACAATTTGCACCCGATCGCACATGCTTTCCACTTCAGGCAGAATGTGAGTGGAAATAATGACGCTTCGTTCCGCGCCAAGTTCACGAATGAGAGCGCGCACGTCACGTATCTGGTTTGGGTCGAGCCCCGCCGTCGGTTCGTCGAGAATGATTACATCGGGGTCATGAATGATCGCCTGGGCTATTCCGACTCGCTGCTGATAACCTTTCGACAGCGAGCCGATCAGTCGCTTGCCTGTAGTGCCCAGTCCGCAGCGTTCCACCGCCCTGACCACGGCAGACCGAATTTCTGCTTTTTCGACCCGATGCAGCCTCGCCGCGAGCCGCAAGTATTCGTTCACGGTTAATTCCCGGTAAAGCGGCGGAACCTCGGGCAGATATCCCATGCGGGCCTTGGCGTCACGGGGTTTGTCCACCAGGTCTATTCCACAGATTTCAATCCTGCCCGCGCTTGGGGCAAGGGTCCCGGTGAGCATGCGCATGATAGTGGTTTTGCCGGCGCCGTTGGGGCCGAGGAACCCGAGCACTTCACCCCGCCTCAACTCCAGGTTGATGTCATGGACGGCCGCCCGTGAGCCAAAATACCGGCAAAGACCACGAACCAGGATAGCGGCAGAGGAGGCCGGGTCATTTATAACAACATCAGGCATCATTCGAACTTCCGGAAATGGCTTGCATTTTTTTGGTCTTCAGGCTTCCTCAGGATTCCTTGGGACACCCTTCTGGATAAGTGAGCCCATTTGGAACTTTGAATTTATGGGGATGCCTATATCCTGCCGGAATCGCAAGGCTTCGGAAGTCTACTTGTGATAAGCGTAAAATATACCTTAATATGTGGACTGTACTGAAGGATGACCCCGCCATTTACAGCCTTTTTCGAACCTTTGTCTGGATTTTTTCATGAGTCTTAACATTCCTGGCGCATTACTGCTGCTTTCTCTTGCCGCCTGTGCGCAGATCCCGGCCAAGACGGCTGTTCAAGAGCAAACGCCAGCGGGCAGGAGCGGAACCAGTCGGTTAGAATTGCCTGCCCAGGATTTGACGCCGCCCATTCTTTTCGACTTCTTGTTGGCGGAAACGGCTCTGCAGCGGGGCGACCTGGAAATCGCTGTCCGTACTTATCTGAAGCTCGCGAAAAAAACCCGTGATCCGCGTGTCGCTCAGCGCGCTACCGAAATCGCGCTCCAGTCACGTCAGGCCGTGCCAGCACTTGAAGCAGCAAAAACCTGGGTGGAAGTTGATCCGGATTCGGTCAGCGCCCATCAAACCGTGGCGGCGCTGCTGGTCAATGCGGACAGGCTGACTGAAGCACGGCCGCATCTCGACAAATTTCTGGCATCGGCGGGTAACAATATTGGCGAGGCTTTTATGCAATTGAACAGCCTGCTTGTACGCAACCCGGACAAGAATGCGACATTTGACCTGGTCAGGCAACTGACTGAGCCTTATCCCGATCTGCCGGAAGCGCATTTCGCCGTGTCCCAGGCCGCCTGGTTCGCCGAAAAATTTGATATTGCGCTGGGAGCAATGAAACAGGCGCTCACGCTTCGGCCGGAGTGGGAGATGGCCGCGATCTACCAGGGACGAATACTGGCTCGGACTTCAAATGCCAGCGCTCTCGAGTTCTATGATGGCTATCTCAAGGAGTATCCCAGAGCCAACGATATGCGCGTCACTTACGCCCGCTTGTTATTGGCGGAAAAAAATTATAGCAAGGCGCGCGACCAGTTCCAGCAGTTACTGGCGGAGAATCCGGACAACGCCGAGGTCGCTGTTGCCGTGGGTCTGCTATCCCTGGAATTACGGGATTACGATGTAGCGGAGTCGAATTTCAAGAGAGCCCTGGAGCTGGATTACCGGGATCCCGGCATGGTGCGCTTTTATCTCGGCGGCTTGCATGAAAAGACTCAGGAGGCCGATACGGCGATGGAATGGTATCGCTCGGTTACCAGCGGCAATCAGTATATCCCGGCACAGATCAAGTATGCCCTGCTGCTGAGCAGAAAAGGCCAGAAGGCCGAGGCGCTGGATCACTTGAGGCAACTGGAGGGCACCAACGATCAGCAACGAGCCCAATTGATAATTGCCGAGGCGCAATTGCTGCGTGAGTCCGAGGCGTACCAGAACGCGTTTCAATTGCTCAGCGTCGGCCTGGAAAAACTTCCGGACTATCCCGATCTGCTTTATGACCGTGCTTTAGCGGCGGAAAAAATAGGAAAACCCGACATCATGGAGGGAGACCTGCGTAAGCTGATCGAATTGAGGCCCGATCATGCGCATGCTTACAACGCGCTAGGATATGGGCTCGCCGAACATAGCGATCGCCTGCCTGAAGCGCTGGAGCTCATTGAAAAAGCAATCGAGCTTTCTCCCAACGATCCCTATATCATGGACAGCCTCGGCTGGGTTCACTACCGCATGGGCAATATCAATCAAGGCCTCAGTTATCTGCGGCAAGCGTTTGTCCTGAATCCCGATCCTGAAATTGCAGCCCATCTGGGTGAAGTTCTCTGGGTACAGGGAACAAGGGAAGAGGCGGAAGAAATCTGGCGAAGCACGCTTAAGAACCATCCCGGAAACGAGGTCTTGCTCGGCACCATGAAGAAATTCATGAAGTAGCGCGGCGCGTATTGGAAAGAAGGAGTACTTACGCTTGATTCCGGTTCAATCCTTGGTCCCGCCTGGCCCTGTGTCAAAACCCCCCTTTTTTTCCGCATGGCTAAGTCTCGTTCTATTCGTGCCGCCATTTATTGCCGGATGCGCTGGCCTTGCCCAAAAGGATACGGTTGCCCGTACCATCATTACCGCTCCTGATGAGGAGATGGCCGACGCAAGGTCGGCCGATTTCTCGCTAATTGGCAGAGTATCGATAAAAGGCGGCAAAGAGAGCTTTTCGGGTGGAGTACAATGGCGTCACGCAAGAAGCGGCGATGAAATACTCTTGCTTGCTCCCCTGGGCCAGGCACTGGCGCAGATTCAATCCGGTCCCGCGGGAGTGCATCTGACGACGTCGGATCGGCAGAGTTATCATGCTGCCGACGTGGAAAGCCTGACTGAACAGGTTCTGGGGTGGCGGTTGCCTCTCATGGGTTTGCAATATTGGGTGCAAAGCATGAATTCACCTGCGACTGTTGCCGCGATAGACATGGATATGGATGGGCGCGTAGTAACTATTCGCCAGGATGGATGGGAGATCGATTATTCGGGTTATTCCCCAGCCCTGTCATCCCAAGGCATGGAAGAGCCGATTGTTCGTCCAAAGTTGTTGCTGCTCAAACGGGAGAGACTCCAGATAAAACTGGTCATTGATACCTGGAACCCTGGTAATCACTGAAGCGCGATGGCCGCATTCGCCTGTCCCGCTCCCGCTAAACTGAACCTGTTCCTGCACGTGGTGGGGCGCCGAGAAGATGGCTATCACCTGTTGCAAACCGTTTTCCGCTTTGTTGATTTTTCGGACCAGCTGAGTTTCGTTTTGCGGAATGACGGCGCCATCCGACTGCAAACGCCCATTTCGGGTGTGCCGGAAGACAAGGATTTATGCGTGCGCGCCGCAAAATTGCTGCAACAGGAAAGTCGCGTTTCTCTCGGCGTGGATATTTTTCTGAAAAAGCGTATTCCAATGGGAGGCGGGCTGGGCGGCGGCAGTTCCGACGCTGCAACGACGTTGCTGGCGCTCAACCGGTTATGGGGATTGGGCTGGCAGCGGAGCAGGCTATTGCAACTGGCACTCAGGCTGGGCGCGGACGTGCCGGTTTTCGTTTTTGGTGAAAATGCCTTCGCTGAAGGCATAGGCGAACAACTTTCACCGGTTGCCCTGCCACCCGCGTGGTATCTGATCCTCACCCCGCCCGTGCAGGTGCCGACAGCCCAGGTTTTTGCGAGTAAGGAATTGACACGAAACACGATTCCAATCAAAATACCGCCCTTTTCCGTTGAGTGTGGGCGGAACGACCTTGAGCCGGTAGTATGCCGGCTTTACCCGGAGGTGGCGCGTCATCTCGCATGGCTGAAACGGTGCGGCAGTGCCAGACGCGCGGCAATGACCGGCTCCGGCGCATGTGTGTTTGCCGAGTTTGCTACTGAGGAGGCGGCAACAGCGGCGCTGGCACAGATCCCATCAGGCATGGCCGGTCTGGTGGCGCAGGGATTGGATCGTCATCCCATGCATGATTTATAGAGCAGTAATTTGGGGAGTCGCCAAGTGGTAAGGCACCGGATTTTGATTCCGGCATTCGTAGGTTCGATCCCTACCTCCCCAGCCAGTTTTCAGGTCCTTGAAATCCGGGGATGCTCAGGTAATGCCGGGCTGCGAACGTCGCGTGCATTCCCTCGAATCCCCCGGTTCCCGGTTAGAATTTAAATCGATAATTCCAGGTCATGGCCTACGATAGCTTGATGGTTTTCACCGGCAACGCCAATCCGAAGCTTGCGCAGGATGTGGTGCGGCATCTCAATATACATCTGGGACGTGCAACGGTGGGCCGCTTCAGCGACGGCGAGGTGATGGTGGAGATTCTGGAAAACGTCCGTGGCAAGGATGTGTTCGTGTTGCAGTCCACCTGCATGCCTACTAACGATACGCTGGTGGAATTGCTGGTGCTGGTAGATGCCCTCAAGCGGGCATCGGCGGCGAGGATTACGGCAGCCATGCCTTATTTCGGCTATGCGAGGCAGGATAGAAGGCCGCGTTCGGTGCGGGTACCGATCACCGCTAAGGTTGTGGCGAACATGCTGACCACTGTGGGAATAGACCGGTTGTTGACCATGGACCTGCATTCGGACCAGATTCAGGGGTTTTTCGACATTCCCGTGGATAACATCTATAGCATGCCGATCCTGCTGGGCGATTTGTGGAAAAGTGATTTCAAGGATCTGGTCGTCGTTTCGCCCGATGTCGGCGGAGTGGTACGGGCCAGGCAGATGGCGAAACGCCTTGAATGCGATCTGGCTATAATTGACAAGCGGCGTCCCAAAGCCAATGTCGCCAAGGTAATGAACATAATCGGCGAGGTGGATGGACGCACCTGCGTGATTATGGATGACATGGTGGATACTGCGAACACGTTGTGTGAAGCGGCCAGGGCCCTCAAGGAACAGGGAGCGCAGAGCGTACTGGCTTACTGCACGCACCCGGTACTGTCGGGCAAGGCGGTGGAGCGGATAGAGAATTCCGAACTGGATAAGCTCGTGGTGACAGACACCATTCCGCTGCGGGAGAATGCCAAAGCCTGTGGTCGCATTCATCAGTTGAGCGTGGCGAGCCTGCTCGCGGAAACGATGCTGAGAATCAGCAACGAGGATTCGGTCAGTTCATTATTCATGGAATAGACGGTTTCCACTAGAGAATTTTGTTTTTCGAATATACGCAAGGTTCATTAATCGGAATCACCTGGTCGCGGGTGAATCCACAATCTGGAGAAAACATGCATATTGAAATAAGCGCAAAAAAGCGCGCATTGCAGGGCAAAGGTGCGAGCCGCCGCCTGCGTGGTTCCGGCAAAGTGCCGGGAGTCATCTACGGTGGAGAAAACCCGGCGGAGGCGATCGAACTGGATCATAACCGTCTTTTTCACCAGCTTAAGCTGGAAGCCTTCCACGCTTCCATCCTGTCGATGGACGTAGAGGGACAGACCGAGTCCGTGCTGTTGCGCGATATTCAAATGCACCCCTTCAAGGCTCAGGTGCTGCATATCGATTTCCAGCGGGTAGACCCGAAGAAAAAAATACACATGAAGGTGCCGTTGCATTTCATTAACGAGGATATTGCTCCGGGAGTGAAGCTGTCAGCCGGACTTGTCAGCCACGTGCTTACCGAACTGGATGTTTCGTGTTTGCCCAAAGACCTCCCGGAATTCATTTCTGTGGATCTGGCTGATCTTAGTGCCGGAAACACCGTGCACTTGCGCGACCTGATCCTGCCGGAGGGTGTTGAAATTCCCGCGCTTATCAAGGGCGATGATTTGCCCGTCGCTACCATCGTAATCCCGCGGGCCGTTGCCGCCGAGGAGGCGGCTACCGCGACAGCCGCCGCGGAGGTTCCAACCACGGTGCAGAAGAAAGAAGGAATTGCCAAGGAAGGCGAGAAGAAGGACGCCGGAAAGAAAGAAACCGGGAAGAAAAAATAATACCGCCGTTACTTTACTTGTATGGAGCCCGCTGGACTTGTACCGATTCCGGCGGGCTTTCTTTTTACAACAGGAGCATTTCTTCCCGTAGCGGTCCATGAAACTCATCGTTGGTCTTGGCAATCCGGGTAGGGAATACGCCGCCACCCGCCATAACGCCGGCACCTGGTGGATATTACGGCTCGCAGATCAACTGGGGGTCAGCTTAAAAGCGGAACCCCGATTTCACGGATGGTGCGGGCGTGTCGCCCACGGCGGGGCCGAACTGTGGCTGCTCAATCCCCAGACCTACATGAACGCCAGCGGCAGAGCCGTTGCGGCGTTGTGCCGCTTTTACAAGATCGAGCCTGACCAGATTCTCGTGGTTCATGATGAGCTGGACTTGCCGCCAGGTACTTCAAGGCTGAAACTGGACGGTGGGTTGGGCGGGCACAATGGCCTTAAAGACATTGCCGCACATCTTGCCACCCGGCAATTCTGGCGCTTGCGTATCGGCATCGGTCATCCGGGGGATAAGAATGCCGTGGTGAGTTACGTATTGCAGCCTCCACGCAAGGAAGAGTCGGAGCTCATAGATAAGGCGATCGACCGCAGTCTGGAGGTCTGGCCCCTCATCGCGCAAGGCAATTGCGAGGCAGCCATGATGAAGTTGCACACCAAAGCCAAAGGGGAAAATGAGGCGTGAGAAAGACGGCTGTGTCACTTCATTTTCGGCCACAAGCGACTCGCAACGCTCCATTACTCAATTACAACAGATAAACCTATGAGCCTGAAATGCGGTATCGTTGGTTTGCCCAACGTGGGAAAGTCCACTCTGTTCAATGCCCTGACCAAGGCAGGAATAGCCGCGGAAAACTACCCGTTCTGCACGATTGAGCCCAATATCGGTATCGTCGAAGTTCCTGACAAGCGCCTGGCGGAACTCTCCGCCATCGTCAAGCCGCAAAAAGTGCAGCCTGCCATTGTGGAATTTGTGGATATTGCCGGGCTTGTCGCAGGAGCATCCAAAGGCGAAGGATTGGGTAACAAGTTTCTCGCCACCATTCGGGAGACCGACGGTATCATCAACATGGTGCGCTGCTTTTCAAATGACAACGTCGTCCACGTTGCGGGCAACGTGGACCCCGTTTCGGATATTGAAACCATACTGACCGAACTGGCCCTGGCCGACCTGGCAACGGTGGAAAAGGCGCTGCACCGCGAAACAAAACTGGCGAGGTCCGGCACCAAGGACGCAATCAAGCTGGTGGCGCTACTGGAAATGACACGAGCGCACCTGGACCAGGGCAAGCCGGTCAGGAGCCTGGCTCCAAGCCAGGGACTGGATAGGGAACAGCAGCAACTGCTGAAACCGTTATGCCTCCTGACGGCCAAACCGGCTATCTACGTGGCCAATGTCGATGAAAAGGGTTTCGCTAATAATCCGCTACTGGAACGCGTGCAGGAATACGCTGCGCGCGAGGGCGCCCCGGTGGTCGCGATCTGTGCCGCGCTGGAATCAGAAATTGCGGAGATGCCCGATGAAGACAAGCAGATTTTTCTTGCCGACATGAACCTGGAAGAGCCGGGATTGGACCGCCTTATCCGCGCCGCCTACCAGCTTCTCGGGTTGCAAACGTATTTTACCGCGGGTGTGAAAGAGGTCCGGGCCTGGACGATATTGAAAGGGGATACCGCTCCGCAGGCCGCTGCTGCGATTCATACCGATTTCGAGAAAGGCTTTATCCGCGCCGAGGTCATCGGTTATGACGACTTTATTGCCTGCAAAGGTGAGCAGGCAGCGAAGGAGGCAGGCAAGATGCGGCTGGAAGGGAAGGAGTATGTGGTCAAGGACGGGGATGTGATGCATTTCCGCTTCAACGTTTGAACCGGTTGGTTTGAACCGGTTGAATACATTTCGGAGCATATCAAGCATTATCAAAAATCACTCAAAGCCTCATTTTTTAGGGGTTTAATATGTTTACCAAGCAAGACGGTTTTAAAATGGCAGTTGGTATGCTGGCAGAGATTGAGGGCGCGCAGGATATAACAGAAAATATGCGTTAGACGACTACCAGCAAGACAATATCTTGTATCGCCATATTCAGGCGCTAGCGAGTGACGCAAGCAATGCCGAAGCTTTACAGGGCTCTTGCGCCTTGCTCACTGACAAGATAGCGGTAGGGGCTGATGCTGAGAGCTATAACGAAACGATGGAGCATTAGAAAAGCTTGAAAAGTTTGGGCAACTTGAGCAACTCCAAATTAGCAGAGGGGCGACTCAAAGAAGGCAATACTAGTGGCGCGGCCGAAGACCTCGCAAAGGCGAAGACATTAATCTTCGCAAGGTTACAGAAGTTCATACCCAGTATTGATTTAGACGTTACGACCATATTGCTGATTACGTCCACATCCTGTGGGAGGTCTGCCTTGTGGCCATGTTCCACGTTCCAATTGATGAGTACAGCTAAGTTCGAGACGTTTTGCCGATCGCGCGCCAGAAAATGTCAGGCGGCTGGTGGATACATTACTCGAAATCCAAGTACGACGAAGCTGAATGCCGCCCCGCTTTGTCCTGCCTTTTGAACCTTTGCACTAAGCTAGAAGTGATCAAATGACGCGGGACTACACTCCATTTGACGTACTACCAAAATTGACTCCGTAATTCCCCGCGGCAATAAAAAGAGGCTTGGCTTGTTAAGGTTTGTTAAGGTTTTTTTAGGCACTCTTCCCCATCCTGTTGCTAGAAAATTGACTTCATAGCGACAAGATCAATTGCTGTAAAGCCGATGCTTTCCATACAATCCCAATATCAGATTCGGCGTTTATGCGACCGCTGTAAACACCGATGAACTTCGATAATGGGCCATTAACAAACGCAAGACGGCCGGGCGCGGTTTCGGCCATGCCCGAGCCTCTATAAGCGATAACTGGCGAGCCAGACTGTCCTTGCCGGCTACGGCAGTCGATTAGCTGGATTGGTAGGTCATTGAAGTCAACCGCTGGCTCAGATGCTAGAAATCCAGTTGCCCAAACTGCCATTGCCCCTCCCGCCGCAATTCCAAACGGAAAACCAATAACACTAACTACGTCCGCTACACCGACACGAATTGATTGTTCTCGATTTCCAAGATTGTGAGGGTATATCTCAACGTCCGTTAAGTCTGAAAGTGGCAGAGCGACGAAATCAGCTTTGGAGCCGAGTGTTGGATGCTCGCACCAGCGCGGAGTGTCATCAAGATACAAGGGTTCATTCTTCGGTATCCATTGGCCTAGGGTGCCCTTGCGGTTATGAACAATCACGATTTCGTTTGGTATGCCCCCTGTTGGGGACAGCGGAGCGTCTGAATGCTGATGCCGCCCTGTGACGTTGTGACGGTTGGTAACAAGATAAGGGCCTTTTGGGGAAAGCACGACAAAAGCAGTCCCCGTTGAGAGCGGTTGCCCGTTGAACTTCATTTCAATAAACAGCGATTGAACCGATGGCTCTGCGATGTATTCCATTCGAGTGCTGACCCCTGAAAACTCGGCTATTCTACATAACACCCGCCTATACTGATTAACGTTACCCAGAAAGGTAAATTAAGTAGCTTAGGACGGACAAGCCGACAGAATTTTTAGGGGCATAAAACATTTTGGGGGTACAAAAGCGGGTACAACAGACACATCTAGGCACAGCAAGGCTTACAGGGCACATTTACCGTTTAACGTCCAAACGTTTTCATAACTCCCGCCAGATGCATGAACCGAACAAGGGCTACTGGGGGTCGAAGATGGCTGCCTGTCTGACGCGCGCGCCGCTGCCTGCCCGGATGCCCGCCAGTATGCGGAAGGACATTCTTTGAGTTTCCATCAAAGCGGGATTAGGAACACGCCCAGGCCCCAAGCGGATTCCCTGGCATTAAGTTCGGTATCCGTCCATTCCTGCTGTAAAATCCATGAGGCGATAGCAAGAATGAAAGGAGATAAGGAATGAAATACAAAGTTCTTATTACAGCGGTAGAGCCATCGATAGATGACCACCCCAGTTTCAGCGGTGTTCTCGCCGACTACGAAATCGAAACCGGTTCGGAAGCTGAAGCCAGAGAACTGGCATTCGGCCGGTTCTGTCAGGAAAACCCCTACCGCTCTCACAATCGTGATGACTACATCATAAGCGTGAATTAAGAAGGAACCGTTTATCCCACGTTGCCTGATCTTCGCGCAATCCGTGCAAATTGCCGCAGCCCCTGCGGGAAAAGCTGCTCCAGCTTTTTGATGCATCTGATCACTGTAGTCCTCTTGTAATTGCGCAAGACGCCCATATTTTCCGGGTAACCAAGTGATTGAGGTATAATTTCATTTTTTCTAATTTCCCTTTTGTTGGAGCGTTGTCATGCCGATTTACGAATACCGTTGCGGATCCTGTAATTTTGAAAAGGAGTACCTGCAAAAGGTGAGCGACGCGCCGATTGCGGTCTGTCCCGCATGCGGCAGCGACGCTTATGCCAAACTCATTTCTGCCGCGGGTTTCCAGTTGAAGGGCAGCGGATGGTACGCGACTGATTTCAAGACTAACACGCAGCCGAAATCCAAGCCGGATGCGGAAGCCTGCGCTCCGGCACCCAACGAGAAGACTGCCACGCCCGCGGCATGCCCCGCTTGCCCCGCCGACTAGATGCAAATGTCCTCGACATGAAACGTTATTTCATCACCGGGCTATTGATCTGGGTGCCGCTGGGTATTACGGCTTGGGCGTTGAAATTCCTGATTAGCACCATGGATCAATCGCTGCTGCTCGTGCCGGCCAGTTTACACCCGGAAGCCCTTGTGGGCATCTATGTGCCCGGCATGGGCGCGGTTCTGACGTTGCTTGTGGTCTTCCTCACGGGTCTGCTCACGACAAACATTATTGGCCAGCGGTTGGTACTATTCTGGGAAGGCGTGCTATGGCGCATCCCGGTAGTGAAGTCGATCTATTACGGCGTCAAACAAGTAAGCGACACCTTATTTTCGAGCCAGGGAGAGGCGTTCCGCAAGGCACTGCTGGTGCAATACCCCCGCCAGGGCTCGTGGACCATCGCGTTCATGACCGGATCTCCCGGCGGCGATGTCGTGAATCATCTCAAGGGCGAGTATGTCAGTGTCTATGTGCCGACGACGCCCAATCCCACTTCCGGTTTCTTTTTGATGATGCCGAAAAGCGATGTGATCGAGTTGGACATGAGCGTGGATGCGGCGCTGAAATACATCATTTCCATGGGCGTGGTCTCGCCTGACAATGGCAGAAAACATCCTGCCCCGTCGCACGCGGTATTGCTGCATGGCACCAGCGCCGCCAGTCCAGCCTCAGGCGACAAAACCTGATTTTCCCATCTTACCGATTTCCTGGATTGTCATGCGTTCTGACTACTGCGGCCTCATAGACGCCAGATATCTGAATCACGAGGTCACCCTGTACGGTTGGGTGCATCGTCGCCGGGACCACGGTGGCGTTATTTTTGTCGACCTGCGCGACCGCGAGGGCCTGGTGCAAGTGGTGTGCGATCCCGATAACGGGGCTGCTTTCGAAGTTGGCGAAAAAATACGCAATGAGTTCGTGCTCAAGGTCACTGGCAGGGTGCGGCATCGTCCCGCGGGCACGGTTAACCCTAATCTCGTCAGCGGCGAGATTGAAGTATTGGTACAGTCCATCGAAATTCTCAATGCCTCGTTAACGCCGCCGTTTCTGATGGATGACGAAAACCTGAGTGAAGCCGTGCGGCTCGAACACCGCTATCTCGATTTGCGGCGTCCGCAGATGCAGGCGAACTTGCGGCTGCGCTACAAGGTAGCGATGGCTGTTCGGATGTTTCTCGATGGGCACGGCTTCATCGATGTGGAAACGCCAATGCTGACCAAATCAACGCCCGAGGGTGCGCGTGATTACCTAGTGCCGTCGCGGGTCAACACCGGCCATTTTTTTGCGCTGCCGCAGTCGCCGCAGTTATTCAAGCAACTGCTGATGGTCGCGGGGCTCGATCGTTACTACCAGATTACCAAATGCTTTCGCGACGAAGATTTGCGTGCCGACCGTCAGCCGGAATTCACCCAGATCGATATCGAGACGTCTTTCCTGAATGAAGCTCAAATCATGGCGATGATGGAAGAGATGATTTGCGGCGTGTTCAAAAGCGTCATGAATATTGATTTGCCGAATCCATTTCCGCGGTTGACACACGACCAGGCGATGTCGCGCTACGGCTCCGACAAGCCGGATTTGCGCGTGCCGCTCGTGCTGACCGAACTGACCGACGTGATGAAGGAAGTGGAATTCAAGGTTTTTCGGGAGGCTGCCCAAAAAACGCGTGGACGCGTGGCGGCGTTGCGAGTGCCCGGCGGGGGAGAATTGTCACGCAAGGAGATAGATGATTACACCGCCTTCGTGGGGATATATGGGGCGAAAGGGCTTGCATACATCAAAGTTAACGCGCTGGAAAAAGGCGTAGAAGGCTTGCAGTCGCCGATATTGAAGTTTTTGCCCGGTGCGGTAGTCGCCGATATCCTGGCGCGTACGGGCGCGAAGGACGGCGATCTCATATTTTTCGGCGCTGACAAGGCTCACGTAGTGAATGAAGCGCTGGGTGCGCTGCGTGCCAAGGTCGGGCATGATCTTGGGCTGGCGGAGCCTGGCTGGCGGCCTTTATGGGTGGTCGATTTTCCCATGTTCGAACGAGACGAAGACGAAAATCGCTGGAAAGCGCTGCATCATCCGTTTACGTCTCCCGCCGATGGTCATGAGGAACTCCTGGAGACCGATCCCGAAAAGGCGTTATCGAAGGCCTATGACATGGTGCTGAATGGTTCGGAAATAGGTGGGGGTTCGGTGCGCATTCATCGTCAGGAAGTGCAGTCAAAGGTATTCCGCGCCCTGAATATTGGCGCAGATGAGGCACGGGAGAAATTCGGCTTTTTGCTCGAGGCGCTGCAATATGGGGCTCCGCCTCATGGCGGCATTGCGTTCGGGCTTGATCGTGTCGTGGCCATGATGGCCGGCGCCGATTCCATTCGTGACGTCATAGCCTTTCCCAAGACGCAGCGCGCGCAATGCCTGTTGACCCATGCACCCAGCGCCGTGGATGAAAAGCAATTGCGGGAGTTGCACATCAAGCTTCGTCACATCTAGCGTCAGCGCGGCGAAAGCAGGAAGGGGGGGATCCGGTAAGGAAAACGCGGCGGCCAGCGGCGCGCCAATTTCCGATATGTCTTTTCGCGGGCATCCTCAAGTTGAAAATGTATAAGATCCCGGTTTCCGTTCTGGTAATTATACACACCCCCGACATGCGGGTTCTGCTACTGGAACGTGCCGATCATCCCGGGTTCTGGCAATCGGTAACGGGCAGCCAGAATCAGGGCGAAACGCTATTACAAACGGCGGTGCGCGAGGTGGCGGAAGAAACGGGTCTGGATACCAGCCGCTACCAGCTGACCGACTGGAACATTCAGAACGAATTTGAGATTTATGAAGAATGGCGCTGGCGCTATGCTCCCCAGGTGATACGCAATACCGAGCATGTTTTCGGGCTGCTTGTGCCGGCACCCGTTCCGGTCACAGTGGCGGCAAGAGAGCATCTGCGTTTTGTATGGCTGCCCTGGCAGGAGGCGGCACAAAGAGTGTTTTCTCCCAGCAATGCGGAGGCGATACACAGACTTGCTGCAGCCAGAATTGAAAGTGGTGGCGGCGGAGATACCTGACCTCGAGGAACCCGGGAATAAGGCTACTTGCCCTGATGGGCCTGCGCCGAGGTCACTATTCGAAGACGAACTGATACCGTATATTTTTGTCTCATATTGTTTTGTCACTTTTCTACTGCTGATCTTGGACAAAACGGGAGTAGCCATGCAAGCGGAAGCCATTGCGTTTGAAAGCTTCGACAACTTGAAGGATGATGATTGCGAGGGGCGCATCAAGGAGGCCAAAGCGGCCCTCGGACGCCGCGCAGTGATACTTGCGCATCATTATCAACGCGCGGACGTTTATAAACACGCCGATCTGACAGGAGATTCCCTGAAGCTCTCGCGCCTGGCGGCCGCAACCGAAGCCGACTACCTCGTGTTTTGTGGGGTCCATTTCATGGCTGAGGTAGCCGATATTCTTTCCAAGCCGGAGCAGGTCACTATTCTGCCGGACCTCGCTGCCGGTTGTTCGATGGCCGACATGGCCAGTCTCACCAAGGTCGAGCGGGCTTGGCGCGAACTGGCGGAAGTGCTTGACCCCGATGAGACGGTCACGCCTGTAACCTACATAAATTCCGCTGCTGACCTGAAAGCCTTCTGTGGCGAGCACGAGGGTATCGTCTGCACGTCCAGCAATGCCGTCAGGATATTGCAGTGGTCCTTTTCCCGGCGCGAGAAGGTGTTGTTTTTCCCCGATCAGCATTTGGGGCGCTGGAGTGGCCATCAGCTGGGAATTCCGCCCGACGAAATGGTTGTATGGGATTTTGACGAGCCGATGGGCGGGCTGACGCCGGAGCAGATCGGGAAAGCCAGGATTCTTTTGTGGAAAGGACATTGTTCCGTGCATCAGATGTTCCAGCCGCAGCATATACTGCGGTTCCGCAACCAGCATCCCGAGGGGAAGGTGATTTCACACCCCGAATGCAGTTTCGAGGTGTGCAAAAATTCGGATTATGTCGGTTCAACCGAGTACATCATCAAGACCATACGCGAAGCGGAAGCAGGCACCCGCTGGCTCGTGGGCACCGAACTGAACCTGGTCAGCCGCATTGCGGAAGAATTCAAGCCTGAAGGGAAGATGGTGCAGTTCATGGCGTCGACAATATGCATGTGTTCGACGATGGCTCGCATCGATCCTCAACATCTCGCCTGGACGCTGGAGAATCTGGTCGCTGGAAAAGTGGTGAACCAGATCAAAGTGCCAGCAGCCGAGGCGGGACTGGCGAAGCTCGCCCTGGACCGAATGCTGGAGGTTTCCCTGTGATAGGTGGCTGCAATCGGCGCTGCAATTTCTTGCAAGTTGATCCGGGGCAGCTATGCGGATTGATTAGCGTCTCGATTCTTTAGGCCAGCCCGCACGCTAATATCGATACTGCCGTTCATCGTATGTTCAATAAGCTGCATATTGCCACCTATAATATTCACAAAGGGTTCTCTCATTTCAAGCGGCAAATGATGGTCCATCAACTGCGCGACAGCCTGCGCGCCTTGAATGCCGACATCATTTTTTTGCAAGAGGTGGTCGGGCAGCATAAAGGGCATGAGGCGCGTTTCGAGAACTGGCCATGCAGTCCGCAATACGAGTTCCTGGCGGATTCGGTTTGGTCCGATTTTGCCTACGGAAAAAATGCGGTGTACGATGAAGGGCACCACGGTAACGCCATTCTGAGTCGTTATCCTATCGTGCGTTGGGATAACCGCGATGTTTCCGCACATCGTTTCGAAAGCCGCGGCCTGCTCCACTGCGAAATCGAGATTCCCGGCTGGCCGGAAAATCTCCACTGCATTTGCGTTCACCTTGGGCTCTTCAAGCGCGGTCAATCGAAGCAATTGCAGGTGCTGGAACAGCATATCGAACAACTGGTGCCGCAACAGGCACCGCTTATCCTGGCCGGGGATTTCAACGATTGGCGCGAACTGGCGAGCCGGATTCTGGTGAAACGCCTTGCCTTGGTCGAAGCATTTGAATTGACGGGGGGGAGAGTCGCCCGTAGTTTCCCCTCCATGTTGCCGCTATTTCGCCTCGACCGCATCTATGTGCGAGGTTTCCACGTTGAAGAGACACGGGTGCATCAAGGTCGTCCCTGGTCAAAAATTTCCGATCACGCGGTGTTGTCCGCAAGGATGATCCGTAGATGACCGCATCCCCAATGTACAGTGGTCACAGCCAGATCGGGGAAGCCGCCGCTCTGCTGAGGGCGGGAGGCGTCGTAGCATTCCCGACGGAAACCGTCTATGGACTTGGTGCCGATATATCCCATCCGTCGGCGGTACGACGCATATTCGAAATCAAAGGACGGCCTGAGGACCATCCGCTTATCGTACATTTTGTCGATGCCTCCGGGCTGGGCCACTGGGCCAGGCAAGTGCCGCAGCAGGCCTTGCGGCTCGCCCAACACTTCTGGCCGGGACCCCTGACATTAATACTGCCGCGCAGCCGCCAGGTCCCGGAAAATGTAACGGGAGGGCAGGATACGGTGGGATTGCGTGTACCCGATCACCCTGTCGCACTTGGCCTGCTCCATGAACTGGGTCCTGGGCACGCCCTCGCCGCACCCTCGGCTAACCGGTTCGGGCATGTAAGCCCCACCACTGCAGCGCATGTCCGCGATGAACTGGGCGATGCGGTGGACATGGTTCTGGACGGGGGTCCTTGCAGGGTCGGCCTGGAGAGCACAATCGTCGGCTTTGACGGTCAAGGCGCAATGATCCTGCGGCCCGGCGGTATTTCTCAGCAAGCGTTGGAGGAAGTACTGAAGGTAAAGATCGTGCTTTCCGACGCTGCAAAAAGTGCGCTCCGCGTGCCGGGCGCTCTTGTATCCCATTACGCTCCCGTAACGCCCCTCGAGCTATGGCCATCGGAATCCCTGTTGCTGCGGGCAAGCGAACTGGAGGCGAAGGGGTTGCGCGTAGCAATATTGGCGTACTCGCTACAAGTCAACGATCTCAATCGGCCTGCGACTGAACAAATGGTCTTTTTTCTTATGCCGGCCGCATCCATCGAGTATGGCCGTGTTTTGTACGCTACCTTGCGCTGTTTTGATCATGAAGGATTCGACCGTATCCTGGTGGAAGCCCCCCCCGATAACCCTGCCTGGACAGCCATTGCGGATCGGTTGCGGCGTGCAAACAGCGTCCCACGCTGTAACGCGAGGGCCGGCGGCGGTGCCAGGACGCGAGCACATAAGAATGCTGCGAAGGAGGCTGTATGATGAATAACAGAGTTAGCGCAGTTCGCGCGGTATTGTTTGATGTCGATGGCACCCTGGCGGACACCGAGCGAGACGGGCATCGTCTCGCTTTCAATGCCGCGTTCGAGGAATGCGGTCTCGACTGGCAGTGGGGCGTAGAGCTTTATGGCGAATTGCTGGCGATCACGGGGGGCAAGGAGCGTATCCGATATTTTGTGGAACATTACGCTCCTGCCGAACTGGCCAGAAGCGGGCTCGATGGCTGGATTGCGGGCTTGCATAAAGTCAAGACAAGGCATTATGTGAGTTTGCTGGAAAGCGGAGGAATTCCACTGCGTCCCGGTGTGGCTCGCCTGATACGGCATTTGCGCGATGCGAACATAAAAATTGCCATTGCGACTACCACGACGCCGGAAAACGTAACGGCGCTTCTCAAATCCACTTTGGGTGACGACTCTCCCGGCTGGTTCGACGTTATAGGCGCGGGAGATATTGTTCCTGGAAAAAAACCCGAGCCCGATATTTATGACTGGGTACTCGAGCGGCTGAAGTTGCCAGCACAAGAGTGTATCGCAATAGAAGACTCGGAAAATGGCCTGCGAGCATCGCTTGCCGCGGGGCTGGATACGGTGGTTACGGTCAGCGATTACACACGATTGCAGGACTTTACCGGAGCGAAGCTGGTCCTGTCGGATCTGGGCGAACCGGCGCAACCATTTACTGTGCTACGCGGGGATGGCCTCGATAGCGGCTGGGTGGATGCCAATCTCCTGCTAAACTTGAAAAGTTAGCGAATCGCTGGAGAAACCGTATAGGCTTTTCCCGAGTGATTCCTTACTGCCGAAGAGGGAGGGATTATTCAACATCACCAGATGGATTCCATGGATTTTATTCGAAAATTGGAATTGTCATATGGAAGAGGTAGTATTGGCAGCTGCCAGGTCAAAATCTCACAATCGCTGAGCATTCCCGGAAGAAAATCAGATGTTGCATCCGCGCGCCGCCAACTATTCTCGTCGAATCCTCTACTACTTTGAAGGCGTGGGGCTTATTGTCATTGCCATTGCCACCGTCTATGCGGGTTATCAGGAAACGATGCTGATGATCAACAACGCCAGGGTCACGCTGGCGGATTTATTGCTGATGTTTCTCTATCTGGAAATCCTGACCATGGTCGGATTGTATTTCGGGTCTGGCAAGCTGCCGGTGCGTTTTCCTCTTTATATCGCAATGGTCGCGATGGCGCGGTATGTGGTAGTGGATATCAAGGAGATGGATAACACCAGGCTGCTGGGCGTCTCCGCCGCGATAGTGCTTATCGCTTTGGCTGTGCTGGTCATTCGCTACGGGCACGTGCGTTACCCCTATCTGGAAGACCTGGAGGATCTGAAGAAAGCGACCTCCATCCAGAATAATCTTCGCGACTGATTGGAACGCCAATGAACAACCCCCTGGTAGGCGTCATCATGGGCAGCAGTAGTGACTGGGAAGTCATGCAGCACGCCGCTGGGATCTTGAGCAATTTCAATGTGCCTTATGAGAAAGAAGTGGTTTCCGCTCATCGAACCCCGAATCGCATGTTCGAGTATGCCGAAACCGCGATCAGGCGCGGGCTTAAATGCATTATCGCCGGCGCTGGCGGGGCCGCGCACCTTCCCGGAATGATTGCCGCGAAAACCACCCTGCCGGTACTGGGCGTGCCGGTCAACTCCCGTCACCTTCACGGCCTGGACTCGCTTCTTTCCATCGTGCAAATGCCACGGGGCGTTCCCGTTGCCACCTTCGCCATAGGCGAGGCGGGTGCGGCTAACGCGGCGTTGTTCGCGGTCGCACTGCTCGCGGTGGAAGATAGAAAACTTGCCGGCATTCTTGCCAGTTTCCGGGAAACACAGGCGGCAGCGGTTGCTGCCATGACCTTGCCCAAGTCATGATCATCCCGCCGGGCGCGATGCTGGGGCTCCTTGGTGGCGGGCAGCTCGGCCGCATGTTCACCATGGCAGCACAAAGTCTCGGCTACCGCGTCACCGTGCTGGACCCGGTCGAAAACGGCCCGGCGGGCAGCATAGCCGAGCGCCATCTGCGGGCGGATTACCTCGACAGCGCGGCATTACATGAGATCGGCGCTACCTGTGCAGCGATTACGACGGAATTCGAGAACGTGCCTGCGGAATCCCTTCGCATACTGGCCCAACACTGCGTGGTCAGCCCAGCCTCGAGCAGCGTGTCGATTGCCCAGAATCGCATTCTGGAAAAGAACTTTCTATCAGCTAACGGGTTCCAGGTGGCGCCCTACGCCATCATTGAGGATTCACGCGATTCTCAAAATTCACACACTGAATGGTTCCGGCTGCCTCCCGGTTTATTTCCCGGAATACTCAAGGTAAGCCGCTTGGGTTATGACGGCAAGGGGCAGGTGCGGGTGGACGAGCCAACGCAACTTGATCGTGCATTCAGCGGCATGAACCGGGAGCCATGTGTGCTGGAACAGTTGTTGCCATTGGCCAACGAAGTATCGGTGGTGGTGGCGCGCGGATTTGACGGCACGGCGATCACTTTTCCCGTATCTGAGAATCAGCATCGCAAAGGCATACTCGACGTCAGCATAGTTCCCGCCAGGGTATCGCCGTCGATTGTTCAAAACGCGCGCGAAGCTGCCCTTCGCGTGGCCGAGACGCTCGAATATCATGGCGTGCTGTGCGTGGAGTTTTTTGTGCTTGGCGATGGGCAGCTTCTGGTGAATGAAATTGCCCCGCGTCCTCACAATAGCGGCCACTACTCCATCGATACCTGCGTTACCTCACAGTTCGAACAGCAGGTACGAGTCCTTTGCGGCCTGCCGCTTGGCGGTACCTCAATGCATGGGGCGGCAGTGATGGTGAATCTGTTGGGCGACCTATGGCAGGGGGGGGAGCCGGAGTGGGAACATGTGCTGCGGCATCCCCATGTGAAGCTGCATCTGTACGGCAAGCTCGCCGCGCGGCCCGGCCGGAAAATGGGGCACTACACGGTGCTCGGCGAAACCACCGAAGCCGCGTTGCAGCTTGCGCTGGAAATCAAGCGCTCGCTGGAGTGTGCCCACAGCTCCGCTTTTGAACCTGGGCCTTGCCTACAGGACGCATACAGGACAAAAACCGATGAGTGATCAAACTGCACTGTTTGAAACCAGCCTGCGAAGCCTGCCTCTACTGCATCGGGGCAAGGTACGCGACATTTACCGGGTTGACGAAGACAGGCTCTTGCTCATCCAGACGGACAGGATTTCCGCATTTGATGTGATCCTACCCACCCCGGTACCTGGCAAGGGCAGGTTGCTGACCGCGTTATCCGGCTTCTGGTTTGAAAAACTTTCTCATATTATTCCCAATCACCTCACTGGCATCCTGCCCGAATCGGTAGTGCTGGAGGCTGAGCGCGAACAGGTGAGTGGCCGCGCATTCATCGTAAAGCGGCTGAAAGCGCTACCGATAGAGGCTATTGTACGCGGGTACCTTGCGGGTTCCGCATGGAAGGATTACCAGCAGTCCGGCATGATCTGTGGAATCAGGCTTCCCCCCGGATTGAAGGAATCGACAGAACTACCGGGTGGGGCAATCTTTACCCCTTCAACCAAGGCCGCGCGAGGATCGCACGACGAGAATATTCCATTTGCGGAAGCGGAAACCCTGCTGGGCAAGGAACTGGCTGCGCACGTGCGCGACAAGGCTGTCGCCTTATATACGGAAGCAGCGGAGTATGCGATAACAAAGGGCATAATTATCGCGGATACCAAATTCGAATTCGGTCAGGATGACGCAGGTAGGCTTTTCCTCATAGACGAGGCGCTTACCCCTGATTCATCCCGCTTCTGGCCCGGCGCCCAGTATGCGCCGGGAAGCACTCCTCCCAGCTATGACAAGCAGTTCGTACGCGACTGGCTTGAAACGCAAAATTGGAACAAAAAAGCGCCCGCACCGGAACTGCCCGCTGAAGTGCTCGCAAAAACGTTGGCAAAATATCAGGAAGCCCTGCGCCGGCTTGCTGGGTAGCGCCCCAGAGCGTCGCCCGAGGGGCCCCGTCAGGGGATCGGGCAGCGGCGGGGATGCCTTCAGCGTTGCTGGCGCGTGCACTTCCCTTCTCGTCGTATTTCCTTCCGAAGCTATTTTATGCGCGACCTTGCGCTGTGACGCCCCAGAGCGTCGCCCGAGGGGCCCCGTCAGGGGATCGGGCAGCGGCGGGGATACCTTCAGCGTTGCTGGCGCGTGCACTTCCCTTCTCGTCGTATTTCCTTCCGAAGCTATTTTATGCGCGACCTTGCGCTGTGACGCCCCAGAGCGTCGCCCGAGGGGCCCCGCCAAGGGGGATCGGGCAGCGGCGGATGTCTATTCCTAAAGCCACTGTTTTATATAAGCCCCCAACCGCCGCGCGTGGTGTTTCAACTCCCATCAATTTTATTTATTCGGTTGCGGCGTGATACGCAGATACGGGCGCGGCGCCTGATAACCCTTCGGGAATTTCTGCTTGATCATTTCTTCATCCTGGATTGTCAGCGGGATAATTACGTCATCTCCATCTTTCCAGTTGGCCGGGGTTGCGACCGTGTAGCCATCGGTCAGTTGTAGCGCGTCGATAACCCGCAAGACCTCGTCGAAATTCCTCCCGGTGCTCATGGGGTAAGTGATTATGAGCCGCACCTTCTTCTTCGGATCGATTATGAACAGCGAGCGCACCGTCATGGTTTCAGACTGATTCGGGTGAATCATGTCGTAGAGAGTTGCAACCTTTTTGTCCACATCCGCGACAATGGGAAAACCGACACTGCAATTCTGGGTTTCTTCTATATCCTTGATCCATCCAGTGTGCTTATCCACAGGATCGACCGATAACCCGATTGCTTTAACGTTGCGCTTCTCGAATTCGGACTTGAGCTTTGCCGTCATTCCCAGTTCAGTGGTGCACACCGGCGTGAAATCCGCGGGATGTGAGAATAGCACTGCCCACGAATCGCCCATCCATTCATGAAATTTGATCTTGCCGATCGAGGAATCTTGCTCGAAATCAGGTGCAGTGTCGCCCAAGCGTAAAGTCATGGCATCCTCCCTATTAAAAAATGATTTTAATTTAATTTAAGTTAACGGTTCCAATATAGCCCGGCTGCCGCAATGACTCAACCATTATTATGCAGGCACAAATTTATATGTTTCATATGGGGGTTGAGATCATTGAGGGGCTGAGAATTCATCGGCTTGCTTCGGGATAGATAAGATTCAGCAGTGTTGCTGCCGGGCTCAGAGTCATAAGGGGGGTAGCCGTATCCCCAGCGGGAAAACCCCATGTGTGAGGAGGCTCGTATTTCAGGAGAATTTCGTAATATGTCCGGACGGATTCAGTAAGGATAACCGCTTCGCCACCCCGCGCATAGCCATGCTTCAGGTCCTGGAAGTGCTTGCGGCGGCTCAATAGTGGCAACGTTTTCTTCAGGTCCAGCCACGAGTCCGGGTTGAGGTTGAGACGTTGCGCCAGAATTCGCGCATCCTCCAGATGCCCATAGCCCTGGTTATATGCGGCGAGTGCCATCCAGGTACGGTCAGGTTCCCTGATGCGCGGTGGCAGGCTATTCTTAAGTAGCTCCAGATAACGCGCCCCAGCGAGTATGCTTTGCCGGGCGTCCAGGCGATCGGTCACTTTCATCCGGTCCGCGGTCGTTTCCGTCAACATCATTATGCCGCGCACGTTTGATGGAGATATTGCCATCGGGTTCCAGTGCGATTCCTGGTAGGCCAGCGCCGCGAGCAGCCGCCAGTCAATTCCCGTCAATTCCTCGGCATCATAAAAATGGTTGCGCAAATCCGGTAATACGGTGCGTCTTTTCTGCAAGATGCCGCTCACGTCTGCCCGTTCCAGACGCTCGACATGGCCATAATACCGGTCGAGCAGGCGCATCAAGGTACCGTCCTGTTCGATACGTTTGAAGAATTGTTGTGTTTTATCCAGTAAGGTCCGGTCCGTATATTGTGAAAACGCCCATGCCTTGCCGGTGGGCTGGCCTAGATCGAATGCCGCGCCAATGTTGGGATAAAAATTCTTTGCCATGTTGATCTGGGTAGAGTCTGCTACCGCGTAATCGATTTTGCCCTCGGCCAGTTTTGCCAAAAGATCCTCAGCGGTCATGTCCACTTCCGTCCACTCCAGGTCGGGGACTTGCTGCCTGGCTCTATTCAGCGCTTCGGTATGCGACGTTCCGCCTGGAGTTTCGATCTTTCTTCTCGCCAGATGATGGATACTTCTTGGCCGCGGATAATCTGTGTTGTAGGCAACCTGAGGTTGTATAAGCTGATAGACCGGGCCGAAACGTGCTCGAAGCAAATTCTTTGGGCTAATGTTCAAGCCGGCGGCAAGGTGCCCCTGCTGCCTATCCAGGTCCAGCAAAGCCTTATCCAGTTTGGGCATGATCTTGAATCTCACTTTCAATCCGAGGTCGCGCGCGAATTCGGTCGCGAGGTCAACCTCCAGCCCGGCGTAAATACCTTCGGCGTTTTCGTAATAGGTATCGGGACTATTAACCGTAAGGACGACCAGTTCGTCGGTTTCGCCTAGTGGCGATATCGGCTCTTCATACCGCTCGCAAGCGGCTAGCATGAGGCTTGGGCCAATAACCATAATGAACAGCAGGATAAATGGGCGCATGGGGTGAGAGACAAGCAGAATTCAAAAACATTCTGCCATGCTGTCTCGAACAAGCGTGAGAAAAACGCCGGACAAACTGATAAAATAGTGGTCCAACCTCAACGGAGAGGTACCGAAGTGGCCATAACGGCGCTGACTCGAAATCAGATGGTCAGGGTAACCTGGCACGTGGGTTCGAATCCCACCCTCTCCGCCATATATTCATAGAAAACAGTAACATACGCGGATAATTGCGTCTAACCCATCATCCAGCCCCCCAGTTTTCTCACCATTAAATGACGCGGCCCTATTCAAGAAGCTGGAAGCGGTCAAGTCTAGGTTACAGCTCGAGCGTTAGCCAGTAGTCCGCGTTCGTGCAGATTGAGCAGTGGGATTCTCATCAAACGGTCTACAAACCCAGTTCAATTAAAGACCCATTGCCTCGCTCTATGTCCCTTTCCGGTATTCTTACCTCGCCATCACAGAGGCGGACATTTCTGCTTATATCCGCCTTAATCATAGTTCTTGCAGCAATTGTAATCTGCTTAATCTTTCTATTTGCGCCGGACACGCGCAGCTGGAATATCCTTATCAGCCTACTCATTTCTATGCTTGCTAGCGGCTGTTTCGCACTGGTGTCAGGCCTATTCATCTCATATTTCTTCGTTGACCCCGTCGAGATGGCTGCCAAATCGATCTTGCTACCTGAGGACATCGGACAAGCATTGTGCGACGTAGCGACAAAAGCTGTAGATTACAAAATTTATGTCCGAACTGGGCGCCATTTCCGCGCCGAGATTCTTCCGCTTCTCGTAGAGCGGGCCCGCCGTTCACGCCATCCCATCAACGTCGAGGTGATTCTGCTCGATTTCAGGGACGCCGATGTATGCGAAAGATACGCCACTTATCGAAAGATTGTCTCCTTTGACAAGGAGGTATGGAATACGGGCTATGTGCAGAAAGAAATCCTGGCAACCATTCTGAAGCTCATCGAGGTTTCCAACGGCAATCAAGGCTTTGTTGACATTAATTTATTTCTAAGCAAACGGCTATCGACCTTCCGAATCGAAGGATCTTCTGACGAAATTCTAGTCACTCGTGAAGATCCAAAAGACGAAGCTTCACGCTATCTCCGTACCCACCGCGACTTCTCTGCACTTATCGTCGAGTTCTGCTGGATACGCGATGAGGCTTACGACATAAAAAAGGGAGCGAGAGGTGTTTTACCTTCCAATCTTAGTGAGATGTTCGACGATATCCCTGTCATCACCGAGTTGGAGGATTTGGCCCGGAAGGCCATCGGTGAGCCGTCTCCGTATGCACGCTGATACTGGTTTTCCCTTCGCGCTCACCGATGTTCAGTCTGCACCTGCATCCCTTCTCCTCACTGGACTTAAATCTTGGCTCGCTAGTGAAAATCCAGTTTGCTTAATGCACCCACACGGTTTTTACGTTGTGCTTTTACACCGTACGGAAGCGGAAGAATGGCGTTTTCATTTATGGCCGAAGGGAGCAAGGAACGTTGCGGGGATGCCCGCGTTTATTCACACTCATGATCGCCACATTGAAAGTCGGGTCTTGCAAGGTGAACTTACCAATATTCTCTACGATGTGGGCGGGGTTAGCTTCGGGGGGCGGCCACTTTACATCGTCGAGTATGGTGGGGATCGCTATGCGTCCTCGACGGCCAATCTCCTGAGAAGAACCGATAGACGCCTAGAACCCACCGTTCGACGCCGTGAGTCAGTCGGACCTGGCGGAATGTACCGCATTGAGCGCCAAACTTTCCACGAGGCCATTGTCCCCGAAAATCTCACTACCATCACACTCGTTTGCATGCACAGCCGCTCCCCGGGCCCAGTCAAAGTGATAGGGATCGACGGTTATAGCGAGGTGATTGCCTTTGTGCGAGCAGAACATCGTGCGCAGGTGTTTCTCAAACTTATCACAGGGTAGCCCTCGTGAATCCATGCGGTGACAGAAATTATTATCTGAACACGTTGCAGGAAGCCGGTGATAGCTAAAACGGCTCACGAAAATTAACTGCTGGCACCGGGCAGACTACGAGAGCAGAAGTGGTCCCGATTGTTTGAACAGCAATCTGAGTATTTTAAGTGGAATCTCTGCTGAATCTCACGCTGCCAGTTTAACCGTCGGCAGCATCACGGCATAAGCCTCATCAGGTGTTTTCTTGCCC
>JACDGV010000011.1 GCA_013821425.1 Nitrosospira sp.
TTTCTCCTTCACGCAAAATCCCAATAACCTGCTCTTCGCTAAATCGCTTCTTCATATTCGCCTCCATGTCAAAAATTAACATGAAGACTCACTCAAGGGGTGGCTACAAAATTCCTGGCAGGTCACCCGCCTCTGCATTCGCCCTGATAATTGGCCTGTCTGCGCCCCTGGCTCACTCCGCACTATTCACGATCAATGGGCTGCTTACGGGAGATATCAGGCCGAACAATCCTGACAATTTATTCATGAATGTATCGATAACAGGAGATACCGATTCAAATGTTGCGTTCTGGACCATCGATATAAATTCGCCAGCACATCCGGACGTCAAGTTGGACGAGTTTTATTTCAACATGAGCGGCTTAGCCAGCGATTACACCTTCAGCAATTTTAGTCCGGCAGATTGGAACGTACAGTCACCAGCAACGGTTCAAGGAGCTGGTGGAGCCACCTTTATGTTCGAAAGTCTGGATCCTGCTGGCCCTCCTAACGCAGCTGACGTCACTAACACCCAGAACCTGACCTTCATGATGACCTACGCAGGCGGTAACTTTACTACAGGGTTATTCACCAATGCACCCATAGCCTTGGCTAACGATGCCGGCACGGGTCAGTTGGGGGCGCACCTACAAAGTCTCACCACCGCAGGAAATTGCGGAACCTCTACCAATTGCTCGGACAGCGGTTTCGCATTTGGTGGTTACGATCCCGGCACCCCGCCAGAACAAATTTCGGAACCAGTAACGCTTGCACTCCTTGGTCTCGGGCTGTTAGGTATCGCTGCCACCCGCAGACGTAAAAAATAGTCTAATTCTGCTGGCAATATACAGACCCGCTTCGGCGGGTTTGTTATTGGTGAACGCAATGGAAACACTCCATGAGATATCATGTTTATGATCCAACTAACCGGGCCTCGGCGCATCAATGCTCTTATCATTATCATAATGGGTTGCATAACATGTCACGTCAATTAAACAAATGGGTAAAAGCTATTAAGCAGCATCTTATCTGATCCTTTGTCCGCCTGCTATTGTACTTTGGTCCAATTCAAAATAACGGGTAAAAGCAATTAAACAGCATCTTATCTGATCCTTTGTCCGCCTGCTATTGTACTTTGGTCCAATTCGAAATAACGGGCAAAAGCTAATTAAGCAGCATCTTATATACTCTTTTATCGCGCGGCCATTGTACTTTGGTCCAATAGAAAACAAGCGTCATTCCGTTACAATCGAGCTGCAATTTTAATCTGAAAAGGGCATACCTCGCGAAAGCGGGGGACGCAAAGTCATCGGTCTACCGGGCAAACGCCCCAGGACGGCAGGACTGCCAGGTGACGCCGCTCTTCATCATTCCTCATTGAGTGCGGCAAGTCAAACGTTTTAGTCGGGATTGGTTATTCCGGCGGCGTTGTTCAGACTTATCCCGGCGGTTCCGCCTCCTATTACGAGGAGGAACTGAAAATGAATACCAACAATCAGCCATTTCCGGCTGGAAGCTCAGGGGATTCAGCTAAAGAAATCACCCGTTCGACTACTCGCGGCGTAAGCCGTATATTTTCCCTGCCGCGCTGTATAGCTGCGGCCATCCTTACATGTTCCGTGGGTCTGGCGCCATCCATTTCCAACGCTGAGCCGCGAGCAGGAAAAGGAAGCGGAGGTAATGGCCCAGAGGCTTTTGCGAAGGGGCGGATTCTGGTGATGCCGCGCGCGGGACTTCCCGAAAAGGAGCTTGGGAAGATTCTCAATGCTTACGGCGGCAAGGGCAGGAAGATGGGCCAGAGCGATTTATACATTGTGGACCTGCCGCCCAATGCTTCGGAAAAGGCCATCGCCGCCCAACTGGCCCGCCATCCTGAACTCAAATCGGTGGAACTCGACCAAATGGTTCCACCCAACATGATACCAAACGATCCGTACTACGGCAGCGCGTGGCATTTGCCCAAGATTGGTGCGTCGTCAGCCTGGGACATTTCCGAGGGAGCTGGGGTCACCATTGCCATTCTGGACTCGGGGGTCGATAGTGCTCACCTTGACCTGACGGGCCGTATGGTGACGGGTTGGAATTTTTACGACAATAACTCTAATACTTCGGACGTTTATGGTCACGGCACCTCTGTTGCAGGCGCAGCGGCGGCGGCCAGCAATAACAGCATGGGCGTCGCCTCGGTCGCGGGTCAGGCGAAAATCATGCCCCTTCGCATCACCGACCTCAACGGGCAGGGATATTACAGCATGATCGCGCAAGCCATCATTTATGCTGCCGATCATGGTGCGCGGGTCGCGAATGCCAGCTTTCGCGGGCTTCCGAGCAGCCTGACTGTGCAGAACGCTGCCCAGTACATGAAGAACAAGGGCGGTCTTGTCATTGTGAGTGCCGGTAACACCGGAATCCAGGAAAACTACCCTCAAACCACGACCATGATTCCGGTCTCTGCGACGGGTAGCAATGACGTCAAGACGAGCTGGTCGAGCTATGGCAGTTACATCGCGATGGCTGCGCCTGGGGCCGGAATCTGGACTACAGCTCGGGGAGGCGGCTACGGTTCGGTCTCCGGCACGTCGTTTTCCAGCCCAGTCACTGCGGGCGTTGTCGCACTCATGATGGCCGCAAAGCCAGCGCTACCCAATACCCAGATAGAAAGCCTGCTCTATTCCACCGCGGTCGATCTAGGGGTTGCCGGCCGGGATGCCTATTACGGCCATGGGCGCGTGGATGCGGGGCGCGCCTTGCAGGCTGCCGTTGCGGCCACTTCAACTGCCGACACCCAGGCTCCGTCGGTTTCCGTCTCCACCCCCATTGCCGGAGCAACCGTGAGTGGACTGGTTAGCGTGAACGTATCGGCGACAGATAATGTCGGCGTGACCCGCGTTGAGCTGAAGGTGAACAACACGACGGTGGCTATTGATAGTAGTGCACCGTTCGCATTCGCTTGGGATTCGGCAGGGATGCCCAACGGTATGGCAAACTTGGTTGCCTATGCGTTCGATGCGGCCGGTAACTCGAAGGCTTCGGCCGCCGTGGGGGTAAACGTGGCGAATGGAACTGTTACGGTTCCCTCGGACACGACGTCACCGGTTGTAAAAATTATTAATCCGGTTGCCGGCAGTGTCTCGGGAAATAACGTGCCTATCAGCTTGAACGCAACTGATGATAGTGGCGCCCCGGGCATTACCCAGCGGCTCTATATCGATGGAGTGCTGAAGGCGACGGGAACCGGAAGCACGCTTGGCTATAACTGGAATATTCGCAAAATCGCGGCTGGAACTCATGTTATCCACGCAACGGTGACGGATGCAGCCGGCAACGCTTCGTCCACTTCCGTGAACGTGACGTTGATCAAGTAGCTGAAAAGACCTTAAGAACTTGACTACGAAGCCGGACCAGGTACGACATTCGCACCCGGTCGGGTTTTAGTTTGTTCCAGGTTTAACATACGCCCTTGAACCTTGCGGACGATTTCCGGAAAATGCATCTCAGCGGCGCGTGGCTTTGTAGAGTGGCATGACGATGGGCAAAAGCGATTCGACCTGCTGAACCCGCGTGGAGTCCGCGGGATGGCTGCTGAGGAATTCGGGCATCTGGCCTCCACTCTTGGCACTCATCATTTTTTGCCATAACGTAACTCCGGCACGCGGGTTGTAGCCCGCACGTGCGGTCAGTTCTAGCCCGATACGGTCAGCCTCCGCCTCATCGGTACGGCTGAAATGGGTTGCGAGCAGAGTTTCGTAACCGATACCCGCAAGAGTGGTGGCGTTCTGACTAAGGCCAAACACTGCGGCACCTAGCCCGAGGGCCGTTTGCGCCGCGATCGCCTGCGATACCTGTTCCCGTGAATGCTCGCGCAGGGCATGGGCAACTTCATGCCCCATCACAACTGCGATTTCCTCATCGGTGAGTTTAAGCCGGTTGATCAGACCGGAATAAAACATAATTTTGCCGCCGGGCATGCAGAAGGCATTAAGCTCGTCGCTGTCGATCACATTGACTTCCCAGTTCCAGCCAGGCGCATCGCTGCGGAATACGGCGGTTTGAGGCTCAATGCGGCGGGCTATTGCCTGAACCCGTTGCAACAGCTTCTGATCCTTGTTCAGGGCGCCTTTCTGTATCGCCTCCGACTTCAGCTTGTTGTACCCCAGTGCGGCTGTTTGTTCGAGCTGCTCCGACGATATGAGCATCAGCTGAGAGCGGTCAGCGCCGACCGCGCCGCCTTCGGTGGTCGTTGCACATCCGGCTAGCACTGCCAACCCAAAACCAATTGTTGCTGCGGCCAGAAGTCGAAAAATGGACATGATTTCCTCTATTAAGGGTTTCTTGAGATATTTCTTCGCGGATTCTCAGGATTTTCGGTGTCGAACAAGAGCTAGGGCAAGAGCAGCTGCCGCTAGCAATGCAAGCGTTCCTGGCTCGTAAACCTGGAAAGCGCGAAAGTTAAGCGCCTCGACGGCATCGAGTGTATAGGCTTCCGGCCACCCTTGCGCACTGTTTCCCGCAGCGGTGATCCTCAGGTAACTGATCGCGCCAAGTCCTGTACCAGAGATGTCTGCATCAGTAATGCAGGGGGATTCAGGCGAGCATGTCACTATGCCGAGGTCCCCGACGAAGAACAGGGCATTGGTAAAATTTGATCCGTCAGCGCTGATGTCCAGACTAAAGCCGTCCTGGAAGCTGAAAGTATCGTAAAGCCTGAGATCGGGGCCGGCACCATCAACAACCTCGCCGGTAGTGAAGCGTAAAACTGATCACGGAGTCAGCCAGGGGCAGGGCATGCAATGCAGGTGATATGAGGAGAACTGCCGCCAGTCCGAGCGAAAGGCATTTCTTTTTCATGGGCATGTTATCCTTGCGGTATCCTTGTTAAACCACTTCCGCTTTCTCCAGCATTACGTTCTCAAGCGGCACGTTCTGATGACCGCTTCTATTGCCGGTTTTCACCTTCCTGATCGTGTCCACTACATCCATGCCTTCCACGACCTTGCCAAACACGCAGTAGCCGAACCCCTGGGATGTCGGTGAACTGTAATTGAGAAAATCGTTGTCGGCGACATTGATAAAAAATTGCGCCGTGGCGGAGTGCGGGTCAGCTGTGCGGGCCATGGCGACGGTATATTCGTCATTTCTGAGCCCGTTCCCGGCCTCATTCTGAATAGGAGCGCGGCTCTGTTTTTGTACCATTCCCGGCTCAAAGCCGCCACCCTGGATCATGAAGCCGTCAATGACGCGATGAAATATCGTATTGTCGTAATGCCCGCTGTTCACATAGTCCACGAAGTTCTGGGCAGTTAACGGCGCCTTTTCGTTATCGAGTTCAAGTGTAATGTCTCCATAGTTGGTGCGTAATCTGATCATGTCTACCCCCTATTTTGTGGATGGATCGGACGCCAGAAGCGATTTATCTGTAATGACCGTGACTTCCTCAATTATTACAGCTCTTTTGGGGACGTCACTGGAGAAGGGCCCGGAAGGACCAGTGGGCGTGCCGGCGATCCTGTTGACCACGTCCATTCCGCTAACGACTTTTCCGAATACGGTATAGCCATATCCTTGTGCCGTAGGCGCCGTATGGTTAAGAAACACGTTATCGGCGGCGTTGATAAAAAATTGGGCCGTGGCCGAGTGTGGATCGGGGGTACGGGCCATTGCAACAGTTCCGGTCTCATTTCTGAGGCCATTTGCTGCTTCATTCTGAACGGGCTGCCGTGTGGGCTTCTGCTTCAGGCTTTGGTCGAATCCCCCGCCCTGGATCATGAAGCCAGGAATGACGCGGTGGAACACGGTGCCTGTGTAGTATCCGTCCTTCACATAACGTAAAAAATTATCCACCGTCTTGGGCGCTTTATCGGGATAAAGCTCCACTACCACATTACCGAAATTAGTCCGTATTTCAATTTGTGGATTAGCTGCATAACTTGCCATGCTGGAAAGAAGTGCGAGAGTAGCGACGTAAAGTTTTGAAGTATGCATGAGCTAGCCGAAAGTTGGGAAGGGTTGGTAGGAAGATAATTTATCGCTAAGGGGATTAGGTTTAAGAGTCCAGAGCTCGAAATCCTTCGAATAAAGTCTTTCGTGCGAGTCCTTGGAGGGTACGGTTGTCAAATGAACTGGAGATCCTGATTATTTAGGATTCATGGATCAACTTGGCCTCGTCGATTAAGCCGTGCTTTCGTAAATAATTTTCCAGGACCCATTCCCGGGCTCCTTCATCCAGTATTGGCGCTTTTTCATCCTGTTCGATAGGTTGTTGCTCGCATACTCCTGATGGAAAACCACTACCGCCAGGTCGTCTCTTCCGGGATACAAAAACATGCCAACATTGCTGATCCCCACTTTTATCCATCTCTTGGCAGCATTGACTTGCCGTTTATGCCTCGACCACTGTTCCAGATTCTGCTTGCCACTCGAAAAATCACGTCCATAGTTCCCTAGATAGGCTTCGATATTCCCGCTTTCCCAATCACGCCGCCAGTTTTCCAGATGCTGAGCCAGTTTGTCGCGCAGCACCATGGTGTCGCCCGGCCTTACCCATTCGATTTCATTACTGATGATGACGGGTGTTATACCGACTTGCAGCTTTGTACTGATGCGGTCCAGATCCTGATTGGAGAGTACTACGCAACCGTCGCTGGCGCGGGGCGCGCGGCTGTATGTATCGGAAGGCGTGCCGTGGACCCAGATCCCATAACCGCTACGGCCGTGACGCTTGTCCCATTCGTTGGGATAGTTAATGGGGAATGCCTTTCCTCCGTAAAAATCGGTAAGCTGCTCCCGAGGCAGGCTGGCGGTGACGAAATATACCCCGAGGGGTGTTTTCTTATCGCCCTCCTTTAATTTTTGGGGGCCATTTTTGCCCGTGCTGATATAGTAATCGGCAAGATAGCGGGGCTGATTACCCACATTCTGGTATAGGTAGAGCCGGGATCTGGCAGTGTCCGCGATAACCGCATATTTCTGGTCGGGCTGCATTTGCAGGAGATATTTTGGCGTTTTATCAAGCGGCGCCGGTTCCCGGTGGCGCTGCACTCTTACTCTTGCTTCCTCGCGAAAATCGGCAATGTGCTGCTGCGAGAATCCTGCGGTTTCCCCCATGTCGCTGATTGGACGGGTGCGAGCAAGCAATAGATCACCTTTAATCAGATGGGCAAGGCGGAAATTGGGGCTGGCCTGAAGCAGTTGTTCGATTCCATTCAAGGCCGAATCCATCCGCCGCTCGGCGATCTCCTGCAAGCTCTTGATGAGCATTATTTCTGGTCCGGTTGCGGACAGTTCTGGCAAGGATGGAAGATCACTTGCCTTTGCAGTGGGTACGATCGGACAGAAAGCCGTCACTGCGGCTGTTATCATCGTAAACAACAGTCGACGCAGGCTGAACATGCCGCTAGGTGATTTCATCGTCCCACCTGTTCCTGCTGGATGAGCCATTTTTCCCCTGACCTGATCATTTCAAGGGTTTTGTTCGCCGTGCTTTTGAGTGCGTCAGATTGATATGATTGCTGGAAACTTACTCTGGCACGGGCCTTATCCGTAAAGCTCACTTTGGGATTGGCAACGTCGACCTGAATGGATTTTGGTTTGGTAATGCGCTCCCGGCGGGTTTTTTCCCACGCCGCGCGCGAGACCCCGCCGGAGGCCCGGAAATCCCTTGCATAAAACTCCAGATATGCCGCAACATCCTTATCCGACCAGGCTTTTGCCCACGCATCCACGGTTTTGATTATTTCGGAGGAATCATCGGAAACAGCAGGTTTTTCAGGTAAGGGTTTTTCGGCAGGCCTGGCTTTCTGGGTCGATGGCTTTTCGGCCTGCTCTGTTTTTTCGGTCGTCTTCTGCACCGTTTTATCCGAAGGCTTCTCCGAAGGCGCGGGCAAAACGGTTGCTATGGCAGGAGACGCGGATGTCGGCTGAATTCCCCACGGTCTACTCGCAAACAAATCCTTGACCATGGCGAGCTTGGTCTGCGCACCTGCATTGCGATTGTCCAGCTGGAGTGCCTTGCCATACGCCTGGCTTGCCATCTTCGCATAGATATCGCCCAGATTCTCATGCGCCGTAGAATAGCTTGGGTGAGTTCGTATCGCCGCTTCAAGGGCGGCTTTGGCCTTGTCGTACTGGCCCTGACTGGCGTAAAGCACAGCGAGATTATTGTATGGCTCCGGCAGGCCCGGGTAGTCTTCCGACAATGTAGAAAACATCCTGATGGCGTCCGCGGTCTTCTTTTGCTCCGTCAGAATCAGTCCCTTGTTGAAGCGCATTTGCGCATCTTTCGGGTTGCGAGCGAGATAGGCGTCGGCTTGCTCCAGCGCTTTTGCCAGATTGCCGTGTTTGTAAAGTTTCGCGACTTCCTCGTTTTCATCCGCAAATACCGCAGGACTTGCGAGTGGGAGCAAAGCGGCGGCGCAAACCGCAATGGACATATTTATCCGGCGAAAATCGAGCTTTTTCATTGTGCTATACTTCTCCGGTTTTGTTGATCGGTCTCTGGAATCTTCCAGATTCTACCAAGAAGCCTGTTCAATTCACAATCTCCCCGAATCGTCAGAATTGCCAAATGCTCAGAATCCATAACTCGCTCGCCAGGGAAAAGCAGGACTTTGCTCCCCTTATTCCCGGAAAGGTGAAAATATATGTCTGTGGCATGACTGTCTATGATTATTGCCATCTTGGCCACGCCCGTATGATGGTGGTTTTCGACATGGTGCAGCGATGGTTTCGGACAAGCGGTTTCGATGTCACTTATGTTCGCAATATAACCGATATCGACGACAAAATTATCAGGCGTGCGCAAGAAAATAGCGAGCCCATCGAAACACTGACGGCCCGCTTCATCCAGGCGATGGAGGAAGATGCTGCCGCGCTTGGCGTAGAGCCGCTTTCATGCGAGCCGCGAGCCACGCATCACGTGGAGAATATGGTTGCCATGATCCGGGTGCTGGTAGAAAAAAAATTTGCCTATGCCGCATCCAACGGCGACGTGTATTTTGCAGTCCACAGCTTTCCGGGCTACGGAAAACTTTCCGGCAAATCGCTCGAGGATTTGCGTGCAGGGGAGCGAGTGACCATCGATCCCTATAAAAAAGATCCGCTGGATTTTGTGTTATGGAAGGCGGCGAAACCGGGTGAACCCCGATGGGACTCGCCTTGGGGAAAGGGCCGCCCCGGCTGGCATATCGAGTGCTCGGCGATGAGCGAGCATTATCTGGGCGATCATTTCGATATACATGGCGGTGGACAGGACTTGCAGTTTCCGCATCATGAAAACGAGATTGCGCAAAGCGAAGGGGCGCATGGCCATCCCTTCGTCAATTATTGGATGCATAACGGCTTCGTGCGCGTCAATGACGAAAAGATGTCGAAGTCACTGGGTAATTTTTTTACCGTGCGCGACATTCTTGGCCGTTACCAGCCCGAAGTGGTGCGCTTTTTCATCCTGCGCGCGCATTACCGCAGCCCGCTCAATTATTCGGATCAGCACCTGGAAGATGCCAAACGTGCGCTGGACCGGCTTTACACCGCGCTAAGGGGCCGTGAAGCCCCCGGAGCGTCTGCGGAGATAGACTGGGATGAGCTTCATGCCACTCGTTTCAGGGAAGCCATGAATGATGATTTCAACACTTCCGATGCCGTCGCAGTGCTGTTTGACCTTGCAAATGAGGCGAACAGGACCGCATCGTCAAAGGATATCGCTTCAATGAAAGCGCTGGGGAGGGTTCTGGGATTGTTGCAGCAGGATCCGCAGGAATATTTTCAGGACCCTCGGGGTGAGGGAGTGGCAGCCTTCACGCAGGAACGCATTGAGCAGATGATCCAGCGGCGTCTCATTGCCCGCACAAATAGAAATTACAGTGAAGCAGACGGCATCCGCAAGGAGTTGCTGGATGCCGGCGTTATTCTTGAGGATAGCGCCACTGGCACCGCTTGGCGGCGGGGGTAGGCGTTTGCGCCACGGGAGATTATGAGCCGGATCAAGGGGTGCGCATCGAGCAGGCTGTTCCTCACTGAAGAAGAGGCATGGGGGAAAATATTTCTGGCGAGGGGTTACTTTGTGCCATGGTCAGGTAAATAACAGAAGAGATGACCAACCGGCTTTGGAGTGCCACTTGCGCCGAGACTACACCCTGATTTTCAAGATGGAACCCGATTAGCCTGCGTTGCTCAGACGCCGTGTATGCGGACTTCAGTGCGCGATCCTCAACCCACCGCTAACCCACTGCTAACCCGCCGGTTGTTAGCCGATGATGGTTGAGTTGGGGCTAACGACACTTGAAAGCTCGGGCTGGGATTATGCCGAGCAAGCACTGTAAAAGCCGATATTCAAGCCCATCGAAGTGGGTTACTGTTCCGGTCTCCATGCTTTTATTGTGGATCTTTCCTGCTTCGGTTCGCGGAAAAAAAAATTCTTTTCTCCTCACCCGTGTCCCGAAAATCGATGAGCCCCTCGTGGACAAGATCATCCAAAGCTTTCTGTATCGCGTCTTTTGTAGTTTTATAACGCTGACTACAAAGCCACCATTCCAGTATTCCATCCACTGTATCGGCGGCGGCGGGATGAGCCCGCAGGTACTCGATAATTTCTTCTCTGGGATCTTGCGGGGTGAAATCTGGAACCGTATCACGGTCTGAAACCATCTTTGCTTAGGTCCGGTTAAAAAGTAGGTCAGGGAGTCAGTTACCCGGAGCTGATGTAATCTCCAGCTAAACTCGACTGGATAGATTATAAGCAAGATTTATGCCATTCTTTAATTGATTAGAAAAACCCGGACAGTAAGTACGGGTTGGATGCTTGTACATGTCCAGGATTTCTCTTACCGTTCAACTAGAAAATCATGTGAGTTGGGGGAGAATAACTGGGGGAGAAATAACCCATAGTGGGTTGGAATAATCACATGTCGCGGCCAGTAATGCCGTGTTTCTTTAGAAGCTTTCCAAGGGCTCGTCTTTCCTTTCCGGCCAGTCGGGCTGCTTGGCTGACATTACCTCGAGCCCGCTCCATTAATTGGCTGAGATACTGACGTTCGAACTGTTCCAGCACAGCAGATTTTGCGGACGAGTAGGTTCGGTTCCCAAATTCGCCCAAAGGCCCTTCAGTTGTGGGCAGGCACCCACTGGCGCAAACAGGAGAAGCAAGGCGAAGTGTCGCATCGTCGCACATTACCGTTTCTCTATAGACAAGCCCCTCCAGCTCCCGCACGTTGCCCGGCCATGCGTAGCTTCGGAACCAACTACAACTGCCCCGATCAATTTCTTGCGGGTTGGACGGGAATTGCGCCTTGCAGCGAGCGAAGAAAAAGTTCGCCAATAGCATTGCGTCGTTTTCCCGGTCACGAAGGGGCGGTAATTTCATGCCAAGAATTCGGAGCCGGTATAATAAGTCGCAGCGAAAGGCTCGGGATGCAACAAGATCATCCACAAGGCCATTTGTGGCGGCAATCACTCTTACATCAACTTTCCTTTCCACGCGAGCGCCAATTGGGCGATAGCTGCCATCCTGAAGGAAGCGTAACAATGCCACCTGTGCTCTGGGTGTAAGCGAGTCAACCTCATCGAGAAATAGCGTGCCGCCAGCAGCCGTTTCCACGAGCCCGGGCTGGTCGGTCCGGGCATCGGTAAATGCGCCTTTCACGTGACCAAACAGCTCGCTCTCGATCAGGTTATCCGGAAAAGCGCCACAGTTCAGTGGCACAAAAGCCTGTCCACGCCGTACACCACGATAATGTATTGCACGGGCAACCATTTCTTTTCCCGTTCCCGTTTCTCCTTCCAAAAGAACGGGTGCGTTGACTTTGGAAAGTTTATCGACAAGAAGAAGCATTCGCTTGAATGCGGAAGAGTTTCCAAGCAGCGTAAAACTATCTGTCTCTCTGTCAAGGGCGGTGGCTGCATTTGGGGAAGTTACCCAGGGCCGCGGCTTGGCTTTGGACGGATCAAAGGTGTCGAGTTCCTGTTGATTCATTTTTCTCCCTTGAAGCGATGTTCGGGAACCTTACTACTTATCTGATCAGCAGCCCTGGCTCCTCTTCATCTCCCATATCGAATAACGTATAGAAGACTTTAATAAGGACGAAGAAGAGAATGGAATGGGAATAAATTGCCGTCTGTTCGATAGCGTACCAATCAAGAAGGAAGGCAGGAGCCATGACTCAACCTTAAGGGATGAGCTCGGTGAATTGTCCGGGCACGGTGACCTGGATGATGCCGCCCCACATACAGTTAAGCGTACAGGTGTTATCCAGCGACGGCTGATTACCAAGCAATACCGTTGTTGCCCCGGGCACCCATGGGCTGACGGTGACCGGGATGCAGGGCTGCGGTGTTAGCACGCCCAGCGCAGCGGAAGTTGCGGCAGCCACCGCTGGATTGGTTAGACTCATGCACATTGCGAATGGCATGACATTTACCATGGGTTTATGATCCATGATTGTTGCGGCGGGCTGACTGCTCGTCATGACCCTATTCACGGGCAATACGGTGAGCTGACTGGGCGCTACGCCAAAACTGCATGTCAATAAAGCACCATTACATACATGTTGTGGCATCTCAATTACTCCAATTCTGTTTGATAGGGGAAGGGCTCCCCATTCTGCAAACGGGACCTCGACATACGAAAAGGATGGCTGCTCAGTTTTATTTATTCTTTTTTTTTCGGTTCCCTATTCCCTAAATGAAACTGAAATGTTCTGAACTTTCAATATCCGGCTTTGAAGGCCATTTTTGGTTTTCTCAACCCCACCGATCGAAAAAAGCACCTCTAGCTGATACATTCCTTGAAGGATGTCTTCAATTTTCCCGGTTTGCTGGTTTAAATATTTGGAGATTCCCAAGAAATAGCTTTGCTCGTCGCCATTCTTGAAAGTAAGAGTGGACGCGGCAACCTGCTCATGAATAGGCAGGGTTTCTCCATTTTTTTTATTCCAAGAATATTAAAATTAAAATCAGTGTTTGCGCTGATCGGTCCCTGGCGATTAATCAAAGGGATTGGCGGTTTTCCTCCCTTAAGTTGCTGCGTCTTGTCGCTTCCGGTCAAAATATACTGTAAAGAGTAGAGCGGATTGTGAATTTCTATGCTATTGCCGGCGCCTTCATATTGCAAGCTGAGTTCGAAGTTAATCCCGCCATTTAATGGAGATTGTTTCTCCGCGATGGTTAGCATCGCCGAAAACGCAATAATATCCCCTAAACCATCAACTTTTTTTAATATCATAAAAATCCATTATTTTTACGCTTGCGTTATTCATTTTTTGAGATTTGGCCTCATGGGGATCTTCCGCGGCGGCCGATTGAATTATTAGTAGCAAGAGCAGTAGCTTTATTACCCGGAACGTTTTCTTCATCAGGCAAAGGTTAAGGATTAAGGACAGAGCGGAGGGCAGGCAGGCCAGCCACTAGCCCTTGCGTGCCAGCAAATTCGCCTTCTCATCGGATCCACTATGGCATGTTCCTCCGTGTCCGTCGCGCCTCCTGCGGCATGATCAGCAGCAACCAGTACCAGTATCTGGGTAAGCCAATTAGCTTGAGCGGCGGTGAGAGCAGCAGTAAATGCGCGCCGAGTGTTAACTTGCGCTGAAGGCTGATTATTTTTCCTTGCGCAGTGAGGTGCCTGGTACGGATCAATTGGGGCACCCGGTGGTTGCCCAACGTGTGTTGCAGCTGGAGAATAGGCGAAGGGAGCCGGCCTTGAGAGGGGGGGTGCGGAAGACGGAAAGTCCGTCTTGCTCAGGACTCGACGTTGATTTGCTTTTTCTTGCGACCTTGCAATTCGTTGCTGAGACATCATTGCACCTCCAATGGCACAATTTCTTTTAGTATCTCACGACACACCTGTTCCCGTTTCGTCGCCCTTGTCATATGGATTTTCTAGCATCTTTCGCAGTTGCCCGGTTCCCCGAGCGATTTGCCGCTCGCGTAGTTTTTGCAGTTGTGACAGTGTGAAAATTTCTGGTTGTAGGCCTTGCCATCGCAATCCCGTCCAGACCAGCATCGGCGCTTGACAAGTATCTCGCCTTCTTCGCCTTCTTCGTCCGGGACAGCTGGCACCGGACGCTCTTGCCACGTCAAGCTGTATTGGGCGGCGGCGTGCGCCCAGTTGACGTCCCCATCTGTTCCCCAGAATTCGTTTTCAATATCTGCTGCCAGCTCGATATAGGCGACCAGATAGACATCCACGCTCTTCCAGTCACTTCCCCCAGCTACGTCGTGATTGAAAGGCATTGACTCACTTAAGGTAGCCAATTCGCCTTCATCGGTTTTAGTAAGCGGAATGTTCACGTCAACTGTCGCGTCACCCACAGGGAGGGACACATCGACCTCGCCAATCGACGACTTTTTGGCCTCGCTCCGTCCGCCATCGTGAATGGGGGGGAAGAGAGATTTCTGTTTTGGCTCCAGGTCAGCTAACGTTCGCACAGCGATGTTTCCCGCTATTGCCGCCCCGGCTTGGCCGTAGTGCAGATCATCGGCCTCAGCCCCGCCAAAGATGCTGGCACCACCCCTGAGGGTAAGCAAATTGTTATCGGCTCCGGTATGGACGAACGTATATCGTGTATCACGGCGCATCACCAGATGGGCATTGCCGCCATAGATTTGCCAGAATCCCGCTTTCTGCCAGGCACTGGCTTTGCCGTAAACACCGGTTGGGCCCGGGACTGCCATGGTGCTTCCATTTTCGCGTGTACGGTCTCCAATAATGGGTTTAGTATTCGATACGGTTTCCGTAAGCGCCCATGCTCTCTGGACAACCGGCGCGCCGGTTCGCCCAATGATGTTTGGACTGCCTAGCGAACGTTGCACCGAATTTCCGTCATTGCCGGAGCCTGTGCTTGGTTTAGCCTGGAGGCGTCCTGCCAAAGCTTGGTCTTCGTCTTTTTTATCCTTTCTCCCTTCGCACGCGGTACAGGCGCGGTGAATGGAAGGGCCGGCATGGCCTGAAGATGAGCTATTCAGCCTTTTCGCCTGCAACGGGGCGCTTCCCGTCTGCTGCACGACATGGGTGAGTTCGTGCGCGGTAAGGGCAAGATCGGTCGGGCTGCTGTCCGCCCCATAGTAGATATCGGAGCCATGGGTGAAGGCCTTGGCGCCCACATCGCGGTTCATCTGGATGGATTCGCTTCCCGTATGCATCCGGACATGACTGAATTCCATTCCAAACCGCGGCTCCATGTAGGCAAGCACCGGCTCCGGCAGGGGGCTGCCGCCGCCTTTGCTCCGGTCGAGCCGGGGTTCGACCTCATCGCCAGCCTCGAAGCTCTCCATCCCCGGCCCAGCATTTTTGGCCTGAATGGGTTTCTTCTCTTCTTCATCCATCTCCGGCTGCCGTTGCAGACCCATCTCTGTTCCTCCCCGCTTTGCCTGCACGGGTGCTTCCTGCTCTTCCGGCTCCTCGGTACTCTCCATCTGGCGCTGCGTAGCGGGTGTGGTCGAAAAGGGCGTGATCGAAGCGGAAAGGGGTGTGAGGGGCATCGTCTGGAGGGTCTTATCCTTGTCCTCGTCTTGGGAAGCCAATGATTCCGTTGCATTGGATGCAGTCGCGTCAGGCATGCTCATCACTTCTCCGGAGACACGGTCCGCTTCCTGCTCGTAGGCATTATTCGCGGCGCCGACCACAAGCTTGGGCTGAACCTTGGTCAGCCTGCCCTGGGGAGTGAGGCGCTTTGACTGGATCAACTGCGCAACACGCCGGTTGCCCAACGTTCGTTGCAGTTGGAGGAGGGGGGGAGGCAGGCTGGAGTTTCTTGGGGGAAAACGGGATACGGCAGGACGGGGAGCAGGAGTTAATACCCGCTCGGTCGAAGCTCTGAGAAATTGCTGGGCCATGATCAATCCTCCCCGACTTACTCGCGTTACCAAGCAGGCACGATAAAAATTCTACTCCCTTCTGGCCTTGCCATTACTCTTTTCTTACCCGCTCTTGCGGCCACCTACTCAATTATAGGCGTTAAAATTCCTGCATCAGTACATTTTAACCGGAGCGTTCCGTGGATTTCCGTTAATTTGACACTGAATTGAAAACCTCTCCTAAATATGAAGTGTGCGGGTAGCGTGCCGTTTGACTACCCGTTACCTTACTTCTAATGGCGCTAGGCAAACGACTTCAACCGCCGAACCACTGGATGTCTCTCGACGTAGCGTCAGGAAAAGCGGCGTCAAAAGCCTTTACTGATTTTTTCTTCCCATTCGGCTTGTTTCTTTTCGATAACCCCGTGCTTTGTTTCCTTGTCGTACTGGGCTTGATTTTTGCTCATCGATTTTCTGTGGGCAGCATACATCTTTTTTAGCTTCGCAAGTTCGCTCGCAAGTACGCTCTTTGCCTTTGCTTTTGCAGCCGCTTCGCCGCAGCCGTCAACCTCCGCAGGGAAGGTGCCCATGAGGTTTCGAAGATTGCTCTGGGCCTTTTGAGCCATAGCTTCGGTCAGGTCAAAGTGCGTCTGTTCGTGTTTTAGGAGATCGTCGCTGCTTGCTTGCAAAAGGTCTGCTGCACAGCTGTCAATAAACGTTGTGCTGCAGTCCCCGCGTTTTGCCACCGCAACCGACGCGCCACCGGAACTCGCTTCCCACTCCATCTTATCTTTTAATAGCTTTTCCAGTTCAGGGGCAAGGACAGTCTTGCACTCGGCTTTAGACTTGGCTGTGGCCGATTCCGCGTCGACGGTTTGTGAAACCTCGGTCTCTGCCATGGAAGAGGCGATGCAACCCGGCAACAAGATGCTCGTGCATTCCTTGGCAGTATTAGCCTGAATTTCGGAATCGCCAATTTCAATGGTAAAGTTTGCATCTCCCCTTTTAAACGCTGCCTTGCATTCTGCAACAAGAGGAGTGCAGCGCATGGTGGCTTCCTTTTTGGTTTTATCGAATGTATTGTCACAACTTGCTCTGCTTTGAAAGACTGTCTTTTTGGCCTTCGCGATCTGCTTGTCGAAAGCTTTTTTTGCATTTGGGTGCCCATTCCTTCTCGCACTTTGCGCGTCTTGCTGCCTCGTCAGTCGTCCACGGCTTATGCCACGATTTATTCTGATCCATGAACGACTTCACTTCTAATTTGCCGGAGTCGACGGTGATGTCGACAGTGAATCGGGTAGTTCCTTGCCTTTTACCCTGCAGGGTTCACCTGTATCGACCGCTGCGTTTTTGGGTACCAAGGCGCAAAGTGCTGGATCTTCAAGATCCGAATAGGTTGCCGCCTCATATTTCGCTTTTTTAGGCACCTTGCCCTTGAAGTCCTCCCAGACGAGGGAGCCGTGAGGAATTTTATCGCGCTGAACAAAAGGGGTGATTACGCGTGCCCCTATCGCTTGAGGATTGGCTCGTGCAGGCAAATCATCAGGATTTAGCGATATCCGCAGGCCATAGTGTTCCTGAAGGCATTGATCTGCTCGGTGCCCTACAGGTGCACTCGTGCTCACAGCCAACAGCATCCAGTTCTGTAATCTTCCCTCGCGCAGAAATGGCCCAACAGCAGATTGCGCATGCATATGTTCGAAATCCCATATTCAAGGCCAACGGCATTGAGCACCGGACAATCTTGGCGAAAGTCTACTGCAACCGCTTATGTTCCGCGTTGGCGCTCTTCCCGCTAGGACAAGTCTGACCCACTGTGGGAAATTTTTTACCCACCCAAGATAAGAAATAAGAACCTGATTCTACATAATTAAACTGCTCCTGTTCCAGTATCGATGACTTTAAATGTATATTTCCACGCCCCCCGCTTACACTGTATGGGAAATGTAACTCATTGATTCCCAAAGTTGTTATTTAATCCGAAACCGGCATGAATATTGCATTCGTGAAAGATCAAGATTGATATTGAGACCACGTTCGCGCTGCCTCTTACAATACAGAGCATAGATTTGGATAAGCTGGTTGAGTAGCGCAGAGCAACTCCTAGACGTGGAAGCCGAGGATTAAGTTATTTACCTCAAGAAACACTAGGCGACGCAAGGGATAACCGGTATGAACAGAAAGCCGACTGGCTCCGGGCAACTTTCGGGCATGCGTGCGATGGTGGCGGTCAGAGTTCTCCATCGATCAGCCCAGGCGCAAGACGACTTGATCCGATCCAGAATCGTCCAAAATGACTCATCCCCCAACGGCCTCACCCTCACGCCGTTTGTACAAACATCAGCAGGGAACAAAGAGGAAACGAGTAAGGAAAGGACTGCGGTTCAGTCAAGATTTTTAGCCGGCACAGTAACCTCTGTGGTAGGTGGCGCCCGAGCTATGCGTTGCACCAGCGGCTGGGTAAAAAGTTCAGCCGTGGCCTTTTGGCTCTCGCTGTTTCTAGGTGCAATACGGCCAAGTTGCGTGGGGGCACAAGAGCAAGTTATTCCACCCGCGTCATCCTCTCAAGTACAACATTTTCCCGTAAAAAAAATACAGGTCGAAGGCAATACCTTGCTTCCCGATCGCGAGCTTGCGGCACTGATGTCGCATCTTGTTGGGGAGAACAAAACCCTGGGCGACCTCCAGCAAGGCGCCGCGGCGATACAACAAGCCTATCGCAAGGCCGGCTACGGGGGGGTGATCGCCTTTGTCCCGGAGCAGGAATTGAGCAGTGGCGATATTGTCATCCAGGTAGTGGAGGGCAAGATCGCCAAGATTGAGATTACGGACAATCAGCTTTATGACGAGACGAACATTCGATACAGCTTGCCGCATATACGAGACGGTGAGACCCCGAACATACGAGGTCTAGACCGGGATATACAGTTGGCGAACGAAAACCCGGGGAAAGATCTGCGAGTTACGCTTGCCGCCGGTGAAAAACCGGGTGAGATCGATGCAAAGGTCAAAGTAGCAGAGGAGAAATCCATTCGGCTTCTCCTCGGGCTTGACAGTTCGGGCACCCTTGGAACAAACCGCTTTCGCACCAATATCGGAATTCAGCATTCCAACTTGTGGAATCGCGATCACATCGGTACGTTCCAGTTTCAGACCTCGCCCGTCGAACCGAGCAAAGTTCATGTCTTCAGCGTAGGTTACCGGATACCGTTTTACGGCAACTCCGCCGCTCTGGACATGTTCTTCGCGCATTCCAATATCAGCAGTGTGTCGGCAACCACCCCTGCTGGCCCGCTTGGTTTTACCGGGAGCGGCGATGTGGGCGGATTCCGGCTTCACCGGTACCTTTCCCGCATGGGTGACTACGATCATCGGGTGACATTTGGCTGGGATTGGCGCCACTATAACAACAATTGCTCGCTCGGCGCCTTCGGGTCGGCGGGGTGCGGCACGGCAGGGGCAGACGTGACGATTCTTCCTCTCAGTTTAGGTTACACCGGCGATTCGCAGGGCCCTAACCTTTCATGGGGATTTAACGTGACGGCCTCCGGCAATCCCGGGGGCAGCAGCAACCAGGAGTTCAACGCCGCGAGATTTGGAGCCGAAAGAAATTACACCGTCTACCGTTTTGCTGGATTTACCAACGTTGCGCTCCCAGCAGCTTTTTCCCTGACCGCGCGCATTGCCGCGCAATACAGCCCGGATGCGCTAGTTCCCGGCGAACAGCTAGGAATCGGGGGTGCAGGTAGCGCGCTTGGCGGGATTATAAGCGTGCGGGGCTATCGTGAAAGGGAGGTCGTTGGCGATTATGGCTCGTTCCTCAATCTGGAGGCTCTCGGCCCCGATGTCGGCAGGTACATCAATCTCTGGGGGGTTCACCTGCGGCCACTCGTATTCTTCGACGTCGGCTGGGTGGGAAACAACCATCATACACGCTGCATGATCAATGATACCTCCTGCACGCTGGCGGGAGTTGGGGGAGGCATACGCCTGGGTTACGGAAAACGTTTCTCCGCGCGACTGGATATGGGGCAGGCGCTCCTGGATGGCAATCAGACGACTGCAAACAGTTCCCGCGGCCACATGGTCGTGAATTTTTCTTTCTGAGGCGAACATGGGCAACGCATTGCAAAACATAAGTCCTTTCTCCCACGTCAGTAAGACCTTCGCGCGCCTCTTTGCCGGCGATACGTGCAAGCGGTACCCGGTATTACGGCAATCCATTCTCTTGATGGGTGCCTCACTGTTTTTATCATCCGTCCTGGCTCATGCCGACGTGCCCGCCCATTTGCCAACCGACCCGACGGTTGAGCACGGCACCGCCGTTATTCATACCGTTGGCGACCAGATGACGGTAACAAGTAGCCCAAACGCCATCCTCAACTGGCAGGATTTTTCCATCGGCAGTCATCAGGACGTGTATTTTGAGCAAAACGACATAACCAGCCAGGTGCTGAATCGCGTCACGGGAACCGAGCCCTCGCAGATTCTGGGCAGCCTGGGCAGCAATGGGGGCGTATGGCTGATCAATCCTCACGGCATATTGTTCGGTCCGACTGCCACTGTTAACGTGGCCGGGCTTGTTGCTTCGACGCTCGATATCTCCAATCTCGATTTTCTTGCCGGGAAATATAACTTTGTTAACGGTGGCAACGGCAAGGAGCAAGTGACAAATCAGGGGGAGGTGCGCACCTCTTTCGGTGGCCGCGTATGGTTACTGGGTGGACAGGTGCGGAACGAAGGCACGATTCAAAGTCCCGGCGGCAATATCGCGCTTGCTGCCGGCAAAAGCCTCGAACTCATCGATTCCGGCGCCCCGAACGTGATTGTGCGTATAGCCGCGCCGGAGAACCAGATAACCAACCTTGGGAGCCTGGTGGCGGCAAGTGGCGGCAGCGTGGATTTGCACGGCAGCATCGTAAATCAGGAAGGTATCGCACGCGCCAATAGTGTAGGTGCTGATGCGACCGGGCGTATTGTACTCAAAGCGAGCCAGGACCTCACTCTGGCAGAGAACAGCGTGACGCAAGCGCACGGCGGCGAGGTGACAATGGCGGCGGCAACCACTACTTATCTGGCTGGCCTTGTCGATGTCTCCAGGCAACAGGGGGCGGCGGGCAACATCCTACTTAACACTAGCAAGCTGGAAGGTGTGGCAGGCAGCAGCTTAAATGCAAGCGGCGAGGAGGGGGGGCATATACGGATCGAGGGCAGCGGATTGGTGGACTTTTCCACGAAATTGTCAGCAATTGGCGGTTTGAAGGGTGGCATGATTGAAGTCACGGGCGATCAGGTGTATCTGCGCAATGCAGACGTTGACGCTTCCGGCGGTATGCAAGGCGGAACGGTTCACGTGGGGGGTGGGTGGCAAGGTGGGGGAAATTTGCCGCACGCGCGGCAGGTACTTATCAATACAGGCAGTGAAGTGAAGGCGGACGGAAACGGTAGCGCGAGTGGCAGTGCCAAGGGCGGCGAGATCGCGGTCTGGTCCACTCTGAGCAGCCAGCACTATGGCCTATTGCAGGCGCGCGATGGGGGAAGAATCGAGCTATCCTCGCGAGGCACTTTTAGTACTCAGGGCGATATACAGGCGGGAGTAGGCGGGACCTTGCTGTTCGATCCGAAGAATATCAACATCAGGAACGAAATCCCACCCCAAATAAACGTTTCGCCGGCCGCGGCAAGTCTTCCAGGTATACCAGCGTCATTATTTGGTGAGGATGAAGGCTCTGATACGACAATTTTTGCATCAACGATCACCGGGTTATTAAGTGAAGGAACCGCAGTTATCCTGCAAGCAAATAATGACATTCTAGTCACTGCGAATATTATTGTCCCTAGCACAGAAAACGTAGGAAACCTAACTCTGCAGGCAGGGCGAAGCATCAATCTTAATAGAAATATTACCTACAACAGCGATGGTTCTATAGCGGGGAGAAATGCTCTCCAGATTAACACCGCCAACCAAAATCTGACGATAGTGGCGGGGGATGCCGGCGCCGTTGCAGGTAATAGGGATGACGGTTTGGCAAGGCTTGACATATTTCCAGAGGCTAGCTTGAATGTTGGCACAGGAACTGCAGTTTTAGTAGCGCGGGATGGTGTTGTTTCCAACAGCGGCTCCATTCAAACATCCGGCGCCGGCCGCTGGCTGATCTATGCGAGAGACCCAGATAGCAGCACAGAGGGTTTTTCCAGCTTCAGCTATAGCAAGCACTATAATCAGCAATTTCTCGGAGTGGGCAGCGAAACCCCTTCGTATGCCAGAAGCGCCACCAGCGGCAACTGGTTCCTTTATAGCGTGGCACCCATTATTTCTGTGGCGCCCAGTAGTCAGACCATGACTTACGGCAGTTCAACTCCTACTACTTTTACGCCTACCTTGAGCGGGTTTATTGATGGGGACACGGCTAATTCGTTACAAGGGGATGCAGATTCTCCCACTTTTGCCGTTAGCGGCACTCCGGCCTGGGCTGTTGCCGGCCCGAATTCCTCCTCAGGCAATCTGACTGCGGGTGGGCATAACGTGGCTTACACTGGTGGGCTAACCAGCGATCGCGGGTATCAGTTTGCGGACAATACGAGCATTAGCAATGAACTAACAGTGAGCAGGGCGCCGGTTTTTCCTACCGGGATAACCGCGGGTGACAAGATTTACGATGCGACTACCGCGGTGACATTGTCTGGCGGTTTCCTCTCTGGCGTGGTTCCAAGGGACGTTGTCTCATTGTCAGGTGCAACTGCAGCTTTCAACGACAAAAATGTCGGGAACGATAAGCCCATCAACCTCTCGGCCATCTCCTTCACGGGCGCTGACGCAGGTAATTATGTGGCCGCGGACCTTCCTGGCGGCCTCGGCAGCAATGGAAATACCGGAGGAGGGCCTCTAACCGCAAGCATTACTTCTGCCGAACTCACCTATCTTGCTGACCAGGCTTTTCGATTGACGGGGGCGCTGATACAACCTCCTCCTCTCGCTGGTAGAGTTACGGGTTTTATCGGTACGGATAACCAGTTAGACGACACTACTGGGAGTTTGTTCTGGGCAACCCCGGCCACCGCCGCTTCGCCCGCAGGAGTATATCCCATTGACGGAACCGGCCTTACAGCGCTTAATTACACCTTCCAGCAAGCTCCCAGCAACGCTACAGCGCTTACAATTTCTAGCAGAGGATTTGAAAACGATAACCCAACAAGCACCAACCGCGCCATGGCTGGCGCTTTGCCGCTATATGATCCGGATATCCGTTGCAGGGTCAACGACAGGGCCTCCTTGCCCGATCCCGATTTCGGCATAGTAAGCTTGGCGAGCATGAGCCGAGAGGAGATGCAACAGCTTGTCGTGGACCGGAAGGAACGCAAGCGTGGGGTCTTTGCTGATGCACTATGTACGCTTGAAGGATATCCAAGCTACGCAGATGTGCCTTCCTGCCGGAGCTTGGCTGAAGCAGATTCCGGCCAATGTAAGGTTACCAATGCTCAGATCGAGGAATATCTGTCCAGAAAGGAGGCCTTAGCGGAACCACAGCTGCCGCAGGGTAGAACTACCGAAGCGGCGCCACAGGCTACGAAGCGGAAAGGGGTTACCCGACTCCCGCAAATCGAGCGCAAGTTCACCGTGCTTTTCGGAATCGACCAATACTCTGACCCGGCCATTCCAGCGTTGGAGAATGCAATATCCGATGCAGAGGTGGTGGGAACATTGCTTGCCAGCGAGCTGGGCTACGAAGTACGTGTGGCCAGGAATGCGACGAAAGCAGAAATCGTTCGGGCCATGAACCGGCTTGCGCTGGAAATGCGACCCAACGATAGCGTGGCCATCTACTATGCCGGGCACGGCTATCTTGACGAGAAAACGGGAAGCGGCTACTGGATTCCAGCAGACGCATCGACAACCGACCCAAGAAGCTGGATATCGAATACTGACATTTCGAGAATGTTGTCGCTCATCCGCTCCAATCAGGTGATGATGATTTCCGATAGCTGTTATTCCGGAGCCTTTGCAAAAGAGCAGAATGTATCGTTGGAGGGCAAGTTGAACCCCGATGAAGTCTTGGTCAAGCGCTCGGTAGTCGTCATGTCGTCTGGAGGCGATGAGCCCGTTGCGGACAGCGGCAGGGAGAACCACTCCATCTTTGCCTGGTATCTGATGGAAGCCCTGCGCAATGTCGACAATTGGGAGCCTGGAACCAATCTCTTCCAACAAGTTCAGCGCGAGGTCAGGAAGGCGTTTCCGCAAACGCCGCAATACGGCGGTGTTAAATCAGCAGGGAATGAGGAGGGAACTGATCACCTGTTTGAGTTCAGAGAATTGCAGGCGCGATGATAAACAAGGCAGCAAAGCAGTAGTAGCGCACTCCTCATCCTGGTGCATGGTACCAATGCTGAAAGAGATTTAGACAAGGCATGCGCGCAATTACAACTCAAACAACTCAACGACGAGAAGAAAATATTTTTTCTCGATTTCTTGTCCGTAGGTAACATCCGCTTGGCTGCTTACTTTTATCTTGTAAAAAACGTAACCAAAATACTTCTGTGCAATAAAGCATACTTACTCTGCAGCAGAGGCACTCCACGCCTTTTGTAATTCTGCGAACGCAATCTTCACAAAACCGTAGCTGTCTTCAACAGAAAGGGCGCTATTGAGCAATAACAGAGCAAGTTGCTCCAGCTTCTGCGTGCCGTGGAATTCCGATTTGATAATTTCTGTTTTGTAGGAGCGAACCACTTCCTGGATCGCTTTCTCGTGCATTTTAGACAAATCGATAAAAAGAATATCTGCAATCTGCCCGGGCCGTCCGTGTCTTATGGGCTGATAAAGCGTAATCAGATATGGACCAGGATTATCGAATTTACCCGGGAAAGCGGTCGATAAAGCGGTGAGCAGTTCCATGGATAGCTTGTCGTTGGGAGAAGTTGGATTCTGCCCTTCACGTGCTGAGACCGGTATGAGGAATAAATTAAGCAGGGATTTATCTGCCATCATCGTACTATTTTTCGCAGTCGAAGACGTTACCGCGGTGATCAGGGTGTTATAACGGTGCCAAGTCGCCTTGTGAGACTTGTCTCTACCGATAAGAACATATGTATAAGTGGCGTATCCTTCTTCCTCCTCCCCATAGCTTGGTAAGGTAGCCCATACGTGGGCGGTGGGGAAGGATCGCGTTCTAACAGGAAAGCCGCGGGTCCTCGGGATTTCCCTTGTTCCCGGCTTTGACGCTTGCTCTTGCTTTTCGACCCCCGTTTTTTGTTGGGTGGTGCTACATGAGGAGAGAGCGAGTGCGAGCAATACAATTATCCCGGGACCAAATAAAGTTAAGTGGCTAACTCTGGTTCGCATGGTCGGGGGCGCGCTTGGGGCGAAAACATTTGCTCATCAGGACATCGATCAGGGTGGCTGCCCCCCACGCAATAAATGCAATAACGAGGGGAATGTCAGCCACAGAGGCTTCAGGAAACACCCACTTGAATGAAAACGCCAGAAGAACAATATTTGCTATTGTTAGCCAGCATGTCCGGCGGTTAGGCAGATTCGGCATTTTATTCTCCCTCGTGTCAAGCTACTGATTACATAGAGAAAGTTTACTTAAGGACGGTGCGATGCCGCACATAGTGCGAAGGAACTATCCATTACTATATTAGCACACGCAATGTCAATTGCTGGTTAAGAAAGATTGACCCAGGGGAACCATTGTGCACTGGGCTAACCGATACTGGAGGTGTCTGTGAAAATAGCGGTATTTGCTTTGATGACTTTGGGTGGCTTTACGATTCCTTTGGCAGCGGGGCAGCCAGAGGTGCTTCAAGGGTCCGGGATCAATGAGGAAGCATTGCGTAATGCGCTTGTCCCAAAAGATGGTATTCGTACTAGAAGTTTCATGCCTACTTCGAATCAACCTTGCCCGGAAGAAATAGCGATTGCAAATATTTTGATTACCTTTCCTACAGGCTCGGCTGATCTGACCCCACTCGGGCAGGAGCAAGCCGATATGATCGCCAATGTTTTAAAAGAGGACGCGCTAAAGAACTGCTCTTTCACAATAGAGGGCCATGCAGATCCGCGCGGAGGGGCGGAATTCAACAGATGGCTATCGGAAGCGCGGGCGCGAGCGCTCGTGGAACATCTCAGGAAGTATATTGGCGTAGAGAGGTTGACTGCGGTCGGCAAGGGAGCTCAGGAGCTTTGGAATAAACTAGACCCGACCCACCCTAACAACCGCCGTGTAACGGTAGTGAGAAAATCCAGGCAGGAATAGCGTCCATCCCGTCGTCTAGAAAAATCACCTCAGTAGATTTCCTCTATAGAGAATACGGCAGCTCCGTAACAGAGGGCAGGGGTCGAGCCAGAGCAAACGCCTTTACCAATGAATAACGGCGTGGGATCGGTGAGAATTTGAAACCATAGCTCCCGATTCTGTGGCGCCGCCTGATCCAGTGTTGAATCTGCAAGGGGATTGACGGGTTCCAAACCGGCGATCGAAAGGTTTCGTGGTTGATCGGAAACAATCACAGCTAAATGATTCGTACCCGGCGGTCCTTGCGCAATCATTTCCCATTTCGGCAGCTCTAGTTGTTCTCCTGCTTCAACGTAGTTTTGCTTGTCTGGAGCGTTGGGAACAAGGAGAAAGAAGTCTGAATTATTTGTTCCCAACATCAGTACATAAGCATAGCCTGGCTTTGCAGAACGAATACTAAAGCGAAGGGGGTCTTTACCAATACGTGCCTGTGCTTTATCAGTAGAAACGGTCAAGGCATGGTTGCGATTGCGCCCTTCAAATATTTCGTCCAGTGCCTTTAATGGACCATACTCTTTTTCGGCATGTCGAAGGGTGCCAGGCAGTTGACCAGAAGTTATAGCGATCGGTACGGTCGAGTCGGCAATTGGCTCTTCACGCGCGAGAAAAATCCCCAGTCCGAGGACCGCCACGACCACAATGCTCGCGCCCAGAAAGAGGCCTCTAGCCCGCTTTGTTGAAGCGACCGATTCGATGGGTGGTGGCGAAGTAGTCGATGGTTGACCCTTCAATCCAAGCCGCGCACGAAATTCTTCAGTATTCTGCGGCCGATTTTCGGGCCTTACCGCAAGCGCCGAATCAATCGCTTTAAGGAATTCATTGCTGTATCGCCCCTTGCCAGTTTTAGTCAGAGGCTCCTGCGAATCAGATATTATACGGGCGACGGATGGAAGGGGCGCCTCGCGCTCGATTGCATAATATATTACCCCTCCGAGTGCGTAGATATCGGTCCACGTTCCTTGTTTCATTGTATGGTCATTCGCATACTGCTCCACCGGCGCGTAGCCCGGCTTGAGAATTACGGTAAGAGATTGCGTCTTATCACTGATTACTCGTCGCGCTGCCCCGAAATCCAGCAGAAGAGGACGGCAATCAGGAAGAATTAATATATTGTCCGGCGCGATATCGCGATGAAGGCAGCCGCCTGCATGGACGACTGCCAATGCTTCGAGCAGTTGCGCTAACAGCCACTTTAACCACCCCTCATCGGGGGTTTCACTCATGAGGCTCAGTTTTTCCTCTAGTGTTACCCCTTCGTAAAAAGGCATGGCCATATACGCGGTCCCATTACTCTCCCAAAAGCGGTACACCTTCAAGAGGGAAGGGTGATCGAAGTGGGCGAGGAGCCGCGCTTCCTTTACAAAGCTGCTCAGGCCTACTTGAAATGTTTCCGCGTATCGGGTGGATTTCACTATTACTGTCGTATCCTCACTTCTTGTAGCGAGGGAAACAGGCATATATTCCTTGACTGCAACCTCGCGATGAAGTGAGTGGTCGTATGCGAGATAAACGATCCCGAAGCCGCCTTCACCAATAAAGCCTACGATTTCGAATTCCTGCAATTGGGTCCCAAGAGGCAGCACGTTCTGACTCATCGGTTTCCCGTTCTGTCCGGTCGGCACCGACTCTGGCGGTAGTAGTTTGGTCTTCCTGGCGGGAGAGCCCTTATGAGACGGCGGCAGAGCGCTATTCATGTGGATTTAACTTTTATCACGCGAAGGTAATCACGAACGCCTCGGATTCTTTCTTATCGCTACAACAACGCAGCATGAAAACGCGCTGTTGGAGGTGGCCAGGCGGTCGAAAGGCCAAGTTAATCCTACCCCAAAACTATTCCGGGAGTTTGCCGCGTCGGATGATTCACCTCTGGAACTCCAAATCAGACAAGCGTTAAAAGGAACCACACTGATGCGCGGGCACAATCCATACGTGTAGATGGCTTAACGGTTCGTAACCTAGTTTTCCCTCATTAGTACGCTTGCCTGCCCCACGTTTCTAAATAGTGACGCTAGTTAATTTCGCTTCTTTAGATGCATTGGGGGGAATTTTTACAAACACGACGCAAACTTATCGACCAACTACAAGTATAGATAAATAAGAACCGCACTTCAGTCAATGGTGAGTTCCCGTCGCATTTTTCTTTGAAGCTCGGCCAAGGTGTACCTTAGTCCAATTGGCGCCAGGATCAGGCCGCGTAGAATCTTTGATAGAAAGCACGGCGAATAGCTAATTCAGCCGCTTGATGAGATGAATTCAGAGCGAAGTACGATGAAGGATAAATTAAATGTGTGATTCCGTCCAAGAACAATACAAGGGCAGACCATCAAAATGGCTTCTACATCTTTGGGGAGGTCTTTGCCTAAATTCTTTTGGGGAAGCGAGCGGACTAAGCAAGCTGATCATCCAAATATTTTTCCTCGAAGATAGTGCGTCAGCGACTACATCCACACTTTTAGCAGGGACGCTTACGGCGCTGCTAATAACCCTTGGTTATCTTTCTTCTACTCAGTTGTTATCGGTAATTGAGAACTCGAAATTTGATACAAGACACAAGAAATCAGTCATTTTCTCCCTACCTTTTGTTTATTTCATGGCTATTTTCCCCCTCTCGATGTCCTTATCGTTATGTATCGATTTGTAATTCGTAATGATAGTCTATCGAAGCTGGGAGCAAAACAATCGGCTAGTCTTCGTTAACATGCTCAGACGGCCTCTTGAAATGAAAGAATTTACTTAATAACACATCAGCTAGCGCCGCCATGTTGGAGACTAAATCTGTTTAGGCGAACCGGTGGTTGAGGTGGTTTGGGTGAAGGGGTAACAAGAGAAGCGGCCAGATTCTAGTTTTGAATCCGCCCCCGGCAGAATTGGGGGAGGCCAATTGGCCGGGATTCGGCTTTTGTAGCACTGCTCCGAAAGGTGAGCATCAGGGAAATCATCAGATGCTTTTGCTGCTTCATCTATTCCTTCTATATATAAATGCTCAGCAAAATACCCGAAGGCCCAGTTATCGGTGCTCATAATGCTAAAATACTGACTCACCAGCCGCCATGAGATTAGGATTACTCACGACGGGCAATGGTTGTGCATTCCCGTACCGCTCCTTCTGGTATCAAGGCATTCGATAAAAGAACACGCAGTGGGCAGGGTCGAAATAGGCTTCGTGACTCCGTAATTCTCCTCTACCGCGTATCATGAAAGCAGGAGTTTCGTTTTCGTGACGCGCGATCCGTTCATTCGTCAACTCGGGAAAACGGTCTCTTTTGATGTCACGCAGGCCTGGGAAATCCAAGAGGTAAGTGTTTCCAGATTTTGTTTTTAGGCTATAAACATCGCTTCCGTCCTCTGCCCATCCGGGTTTTCCAATCAGTTCTAGCGGCACCGATGTTTTTGAAGGTGTAATTCCTTTAAGCGGTGGGATTATCCAGACAAGAGTTGGTGCTCCAGGTAGTTCAATGTACCTAATAGCGCTTGCCCCCGGCTGGAATCCATCCAGTTCGCTCAGCCGATTAACATAGGCAGTTTTCAGGCAAGCATTATCGTTGCAAACATTACGCACGGACTTTAGCCATCGCAACTGGTCGTTCTTGAGACAGGCTTTGCTTTCTTCTAATTCGCCTGAGGCAATCAGGTAATAGCGGGCAAGATCGGTATCGAGCTGGGATAACTCCGGGTTAGCGCAAATCATCTTCTCTATGAGCGTGACAGCTTTGGCGCAGTCAAAACCAGCGGCAGGCGCCAAGCCTGCATAGAGAATCAAGCCAAGAGCAGCAAAAAGAGGAGATTGCGCCTTCTTTTTCCACCCCCCCGTGAACGCTCCCAAGCGTTTGAACATTTAAGGGTGCTCTACAAATTCGACAAGCTCAACCGCTGGCCTCAAGAGGTCTACTGACAGCCTCGGAAGCCGCCCCAGCGATATGGTTAAACTCGCGTCCGTTGAACCCCCCGCACTTCTTGGCACTTTCACGGGTGAATGCTCATTGAATTCTTTTGCTTTAAGCACGTTTTCATAGTTCCGGTAGACCTCGAGGAGTGAATGTTCCGATTATGTCCCTGCTGAAACACATGCATCGGCATCCCGTCTGATAAAAGCATCAGTAACCTGATAATACCAGGGGATGCCAAACTTCAAACCCTTGAAACGTTTAAAACCCTTGTCTGTCGTTATCCACTCGCAATTCCATTCCATGGCTAAGGCCGCATGATAAGCATCGGGAATATCATTTTCTTTGGCGTTAGCTTGCTCCGATAGGCCAAATGATCAGGGGTATCCCCTCTATGCGCATAAACCAGTACATTGACATCCATTAAAAACATTAATGATCATCCATAATGTCGTTCAAACTGCGTGCGTTATCCGGATCAACACCTGGTTTTAGGCCTGCCCCTGAGAAAGTTTCCAATTGTACCGGCTCCGATTCCATGCTATGGCGTGAAAGGAATTCATCGCACGCCCTTGATCACCTTGCTTACCGTCGAATAATGAATTCCGATCTGCCCGGCAATTGCAGCCATGGAATAGCCGAATTCAAGATGAGCCTTGCGAATCACTGCATCGCGTATTCCTTTGTCCGCTTTTGTCTCCGCAGGAAAAATAATGTTGAGCTCAGGGCGGTGCGCCAGGCGCTGAGCTTTAGGGAATTCCTTAAGATCGCCTTTTTTCTCAATGAGCGGCAACAGGCTTTCCACAAAACCGTCGGCACCCAGCAGCACCTGTCCCTTTAAAGCAACCCACGGCGAGGGTAGGTCGCATCCTTCCGCCACGAATTGCGCATACTTGATCCGGGCGGCCGCGCGATTTTGTCCAAATTGGCTCAATAGCCAATCGGCATAAAGCCATTGTGGCGTGACTATTGCACCTATCATGGCTGGATAGCTGCTCCACCCATGCTCTGCAGGATCTTGTACCATCTTCGCCCGCACAGGGTTCAGCACCACGTAGCGGCAGAGCTCCAGCAGATAGCTCTCGCGCTCCACCAGAATAGCTTTGAAGCGCCCCTGAAAAACATGGCCAATGCGCCCGTGGCGGCGATTAAATCGCTGGGTATAAATTCCATTCAGTTGGCGCATCCCAGCAGAAAGATTGCCTTTTGGCGTCTCGATCAGCAAATGGTAGTGATTGTCCATTAGGCAATAGGCGTGGCAGAGCCAGCCAAACCGCGCCACGCATTCCGCCAGCACATCCAGGAACAAGCTTCGACCCTCATCATCAAGAAAGATTGCCGCCCGTGCATTGCCACGCGCCGCCACATGATAAATGGCACCGGCAAATTCTAGTCGTAGCGGTCGGCTCATGGCTGAAATGTAGCGCGATACGCCGTTAGGTCAATACTTGACCCTGTTCTTCTGTTTTTCAGAAACGATAACCAGCCTTTCAGGCTTTCGTTTTCAATTCATTCCCTCAATCAATGCTATATCTTTACGTAGCAAATCATTGACAATCTCATTAACCTCAACGCCTTTGGCTTTGGCTTTGATGGAGAGGTAATTCAGAACGTCGGGATCAAGATACATCGGTAGGTTTAATTGAGTATCAGGTTGATAAAATTTACCGCGCGAACCTTTGGAAAAATCATATTCTTCGTTCATCAGCATTCCTCATATTGACGTTGTTCACGCATAGTCGCTTTTCGGGCAGAGATAACGCGAATCGTGGCGCTATCTTCATGCTCCTTAAAAGGGTGTATCACAACGAGCATGGTCCCATCGTTCGTTTTACCGAGTGTCACCCCATGTTCCTCGGCCTCACTGTGCTCACTGTCTAAAATTACCATCTGTAACGGATCAAGAAAAATCCTGGTAGCCTGCTCGAAGCTGACACCGTGCTTATTAATATTGGTTGTAGCCTTATTGAAATCCCACTCGAAATTATAGCGCATCCTATCTCCCTTACGGACTCGAGCACAATCGTCTATCGAGTCGAAACCGGCGATTGTCTATCATGGACAATTTCTATCAAGCTCAGGGATATACAGCCAAGGTGTAGCGTACTCTAGCGTAAAGTGCAAGTCATGAGCGAAGTGTAGCGTAGCAACCAGTTATGTCAAGACCTGACCCCTTTATTGTGTTGCTGTTATTAGGTGTTTAGCCCTTGGGGAAGCCGTGAACAAGCCGAAATTTGGAGGTTTCATACGGAATGGGAAACAGCAACTGGGCAGTTAGTGGCAGGAATGATGTTTAGAATCGTCTACATTTCTATGGGATAAGGCAAGCAGGAGAAACATTTATCGGGTTCCCTATGTCAAGACTTGACCCTTTTCTTTCCTGCTATTCTCCGTCATTTTGCTTGCGCGAATGCCTGAAGGACTTCGATAAATCATGCAATCTATCGGGAAGAGTGTCCGCTTGATTGCTGACCGAAAGACCGTGCTCACGCAGAGTTTCGAGTATGGATTTGAATTGTGTACGGGCTGCTTGCAAATCCTCGGGCGATTGGGAGGTTGCATTTGAGAGGATCGCGGTAATATCGGCACCTATTTTTTGCATCCCTCGGATCACCACTTCAGGGTCGCTTCGCAGCGAAACAGCAGGCTCATGCACTAGAGCTGAAAAGAGTGACAGTGCTGCTTCAATCTCGTTTGACTCACGCAAACGCTGAGCGGAGGTCGCTGCGGGGTCGACAGATTCTTTTGATTTAGCAGCAGCAGGCTTGCCTTCAAGTGTTTGTTTGAGGGAATCCAGAAATCCACTCTTCGCCTTTTCCAGAACGTGCTCAAACTGGGAATCCAGCCATGCCTTGGCTTCCTCACCGGCGATCTCGAAGCGAATAATGGCGTCCAACTCAATCTGCTTTTGCCGACTTAAGCCGCCACGGATGATAAAATCACCAATGGGCATACTGTGTTCCCTTGGGATAAGGAAATAGCGCGACCGAGCGAGATCAGACCAAAGGACCTTGTCGTCATCTTTCTCCATAATTGCCATTTCCTCGCAATAAAGGTTGAGATACCGGGAAATACCGACTGCGCGAGTAGCCGGTAGGAATGAATCTCTGAATAAAGCTTAATGTAATTTAACAGTGTATCGTCCCTTCGATCACAACGACTGCTTGGCTCAATGGTCGCCGGCCGGTTTTCTCCGCTACCACATTTCCCGGTGAATTTTCCGGGTTAGGGAGCGCTGCTGTTGGAGCATGAATCGTCCAGCCTGCTCGAGCAAGATCTTGGATTGTGTTCCATGTCGTGCGATCTTCTCGCAAGAACTTTTCCTCATCACCATATAGCCGAGTCCAATAAATCTCTGCTCGCCTTAGCACTACCTGGCCGGTTCCACGTTGGGCTGCGCAAATCTGCCTGAGCATCCCAACGAGCGCATCCGAGCAACTCGAGCATGCACTGTAGTTAAAATTCCGCATCTCGATCGACTCTATATATTTTAAGGCCTCCTTGGCAAGCTCGGACTCGAATACTGCTGTTGTATGCGCTTCCGCATGGCTACCCCCCGTTTTTCTCGTTGGACTGCTGTTCCATGTCAGCAATTGGATTTCATTTTCCTGTACATTCACTACCCCTCCGCCCGTTGGAATAGTGGGATCAAGCCCACCCGAGGGAAGCTCTCTCGGGAGGATGCTGGAGAGATTGGTGATAGGGTGATTTGAAACGAGGTGAAGGCGAGTTGCCGATTGCACTGTGCGTCCCGGCGGAGCACGTCCTCGTCCCAGCGTCCTTCTCAACTCGCCCAGTGGAAAGTACTCATCGTTCGCGCGAAAGCTGACGAGGATGCTCTCATCGGATTGCGATTGCGTCCGTATGTCGTCGGCACCACGCGCGACGATCCTGCGCTTTACACGCTCAGTAGCGGCAGGAACCTGATTTAGCGGCAGACCTGCCGCCACCTCCTCAGCCATCATTTGAGAAGCCGCCACTTTCAGTTGCTCAGGATTAGAGTCAACGAAGGTCTCCTCAAAAACCTCGCACAATGGTTCCAGAATCTCAGCCAAGCTTTGTTCGACCGCTTCCGTCTCCTCGTCTGCTTGAGTAAATTCTTGACCTGCTTGCGGATCATTAGGTTCACGCTCCGCTTGTTCTTTTTCCTGCACGGCTTCTTGGGCATCTCGCTGCGTATTGCCAAGCGCTTGACGAGCAGAAGTAAGCAAACGCTGTGCTTCGGTGCGCCTCTCCTCAGGAACCGCTTCCAATCTTTCCTGCCAGTCATCAAGCTTAGCTGTAACCTCTTCCGGGGAACTTGCCATCATGACCTTGGCTGAAGTACCTTGGACATTGATCCAAAGCCGGTGGCTTTCCCCCGCCGCGCTAAAGCTGATTGTTTTGCCCACTTCGCTATCGCCTTCCTGTCGTTGATCGTTCTCCTCGCCTTGCTCTCCCCCAATCCCAAGTGTCCGCAGCAATCCTCGCGCCCGTTCCGCGAGCCATCCGATGACCTGGTCCAGAATGCCTTCTATCCAATTCTGCATACCTTCGATCGTTTCCTTGATCTTGTTGGGGAGATCACCGAGGCCGATATAATCGGCAAGAAAATCGATCACCGGTCCAATTAAACGGGACAGGGCGGTTTCAACTGCATTGGCCATTGGGCCAATATTGCCTGCCACAAGGTTGGCAATACCACCCACTACAGTCTCAACAAGAGTGAAGATGCGGGCCGCGTTCTCGAAAATCCACTTGAGGACGCGATAGACCGCCTCGAGCGCCTGAAGAATGGCTCCAGCGGGGTTAAACAGGGCAATGATCCGGACTGACACCTGTGTAATGAGGGCTTCCACCAGGAAACTCTTGGCTGCTTCCAAAACCTGATCCAGAATCTGCCGCGGATCGAGCCGATCCTTGATCATTTCAAAGATGCCCTGCGGGCCTTGTTCAATCAGGCTCGACACCAGTTCGTAGGCGCGTTCGATCAAGGCTACATTTTCTTCTCCGATATGCTTCGCCAGGAGACGCCTGATACGGGTCCAGGTGATACCCATCAGTTCCAGGAAGAAGGAAATGATGCTCTTGAGCGAAAAATCCGGGGGAATAGTTATACCGGCAGCCGCCAATCCAGCTGTTAACCAATCGAGAAGCCCTCCGATTAAGTGCGTTCCAACATTGCTAAAGAATTGCTGAAACCCCTGGCCAAGTGCGGTCAGCAGGTGGCCGGCAAACCCTACGGGATCTTCGGCAATATCGCTAATGACAGACTGGATGCGTGCTACAAGTGCCCAGAAGGATGCGGGGGGGATACCCAGGAGTTCGAGTAAACCCTCGATGATGAACTTCGCAGGGTCTTCCACGAAACGACCGACGGCATCGACAATACGGCCGATGATGCCCCCCGCCGCTTGTCGCAGAGAGTAAATCTGTTCACGCACTTCTTGTACCGATTGCGCTGCCCGGTTGGCCATATCCCGGTTAAAGTCATCCCGAGTCTGGATCGCCCGATCGTGCAAGCTATCGAGCTGTTCCCCAAATCGTGCCTGCTCTCCAGCCGCCCATTCCTGAAGTTCAGCGGGTAAATTGGAGAACAGTTCGCCAATATCGGTCCGGGCATCTTCTATCAAGCCCTCGCAGGTCACAATGACGCCGTTGACATTACTGGAGATTTCCCGGATCAGGTCACATACGCCGTCCCCAAACTCGTGTTCGGCGGCTTCGTACTCGTCCGTGACCCAGTCCGGCAGACCGGTAACGTACTCCACAACTTCAAGGACGGCGCCTTTTGCGCCGGAATAACGCTCGTCGATCCACTCTTTGACCCGATGCAATCGTTGCTTGAAGCGCTCGGAAAGGACGGCTACTCCCGTTTCCCATTGAGACATGGCGGTGCGTGACAGAGGCTCTAGCAGATCATTGACCTGCGTCTGTGCCGCATTGAAAATTCCCTGAGCCTCGGCACCAATTCGGGCCCGCATCTGTTCCTCGGATCCAACCATGTTTTGTTGGCCCGCCCCTATTTGGCCGATCGTGCTTGCGCGTGCCGACGCAAGCGCTTCTAATGCCCTTTGCTGCAACCCGATCATGTCCGTGCCGGCTCGGTCGCGAGCCGCCATTTGTTCCGCCATCACCTCGGCAGGATCGCGTTCCGCCACACTTTCCAGTTCACCTTGTGCAGCCTGCGCTTCAGCAATGGGACCACTTTGCACCAACTGTGCGGGCTCTGAGTTCATCCCGGAATCTTGCATACGTTGCTGATTCGCTTGCACGTCGGCATCAAGGGAGATGTTTTCTTCGGGGACGGGCTCTGGAACCGCAGTCTCGGCATTGATAGGTGGTGCTGCTACCTTTGCTGCGGGTGGTTCTATTTCCTGGGCTTCTCTAGTTGTCTGGCCCTCTGGAGGCATTTCCAACTGATCGTAGCTGGACTGCACCCGAGTCGTGTCACTTTCAATCGCATCATTTAGCTGCTCACCTGACTGTCTGGCCATTTCTTCAGGATCAGCCTCAACCAGAGCCTCTTCATCTGGGGGACGCTTATTGCGAATGACTTCGCGAATTCGCTCACAAAGATCTTCTATTTCAGGGCTTGGAGGCTCGCGTTGCTCCAGCGCAGCAACGAGATTTCCTGCTGCACGGGCGTCTACTTCGGCTTCAGGCTCCTCCACAGCTTCTCTCGCTTCAGCAGCTGTGGTTTCCGCAGGCGGAAGATCTGTTTCCGTTGCGGTTGCTTCCTCGGCATTGTCTTGTACCTGGTGCAAACGTGAGCGGTCATCTTCTGAAATATCTGACGAGGGCTCAGGCAACAGGAGCTGGGGGCCGCCGGTATCAGTTACTCTGCTGCTTGGTCCCGCGGGAAAGGCTCCCGCTCCGGTTTCAGATTCACGTCCTGAAGGCCGTGTTTGAGGAGTGGCGGTACGCGGGGAAGAAGGCGTGCCAGTCTCATCGGAAGCAGGGGAAACAGCAGCGTGCGTTGGGGGTTGAGCTGCTGTAGGTAATGCATTAGAGCCGGGTTGAGGTGTAACGGCCTCAGACGGACGCCTGCTTGCTGGCCTTGCGTATCGCTGAAGGGAAGAGCTGGAAATGGATTTCTTTTCTTCCCTATTAGCTGTCGCGTCCCCCGTGGGGCTTAATCGAGCCGGCAAGTCTATATTGATTGAGTGAGGGGCACGCTTCGGTTGTAATGGCATGCCTCCCGTCTGCTGAACGACATGCGTCAATTCATGCGCCGTAAGCTCCAAATTAGTAGGACTACTTCCCGCACCAAAGTAAACATCAGAGCCATGAGTAAAGGCCTGGGCACCAACGTCCCGATTCATCTTGATAGCATCGCTGCCGGTGTGGACGCGCACATGACTGAAATCCACCCCAAACCTTGGTTCCATATAGGAACGCACGGGATCAGGTAACGGGCTACCTCCACCCTTGCTCCGACCGAGACGGGACTCAACATCATCCCCAGCCTCAAAACTGCCGTTTATTGAGTCGCCGGATTTGGCCTGGATCGGTTCTGTTTCTTCTTCGTCGCTGGTTGTTTGTCTTTGAAAGGGAAGTGCGGCGGACTTATTGAAGAACTTCGCCTGAAGTAACTCGTCTTTGTCCTCTTCCCTGTCGTGGTCTTCTTCTTTCTCTGCCCCTTGTTCCATTTCCCGCTGTACGAACGGCGTGATTGAGGCAGCAAGAGGCAGGGGCTTACTTTGCACAAGATGGGCCTGGTTCGGCTCTCCTTCTACTGCACGCGATTGCTGGACAGAGGCCAGCGCCACTGAATCGGGCATGCTCACCACTTGCCGAGCGACGCGGTCTGCTTCCTGCTCGTATTGATCATCCGCAGCCCCAACGGTCAGTTTTGGCTGAAGACCGATAATCTTGCCCTCAGGCGTGAGGTGTTTGGCTTGAATCAGCTGCGCTACGCGTCGATTGCCTAAGGTACGCTGCAATTGAAGGATGGGATTAGGTCCGCCCTGAAATGACCGGGTGGACTCGGGACGAGGCTCACGGCGCTCGATTCGCTGCTTTGCTTTCTCTGGTGACTCTGTTTTCGGCTGCTGAGACACGAGCGTCTTTTAAAACTACTGCTCGTTGGGATCTGATGCAGATTTTTCTTCCTTGCCTGCATAGCACGTGGCGCAGGTTCGCTGAAGTGAGGGACGTGGGCTAGATGCTGCCGACTCGTCATCTTCCTCGACGGATTGCCGCAGAAGAGAGCCGTTGCTCGTCTCGACTACAGGCTTCGCTTGAACAGTCATCTCTTTCTCTTCTGATTCTTGGTTGATTTCTATTTGCCGTTGGGCAAACGGGGTGATTGAGATGGCCAGAGGCTTAGATTGCAACGCCTCATTCTTGTCTTCTTCTGGTGAAATCGCTCGTTGCGCTGTCGCTGTATTCGAAGACACCGCGTCGGGCATGCTAATTACTTGGCAGGCTACCTGATCGGCTTCCTGCTCATATTGATCGTCCACAGCCCCAACGGTGAGCTTGGGCTGAAGGCGGACAATCTTGCCCTCCGGCGTGAGGCGCTTGGCTTGAATTAACTCTGCTACACGGCGGTTGCCCAATGCGCGTTGTAAGTGGAAGATAGGAGAAGGGGAACCCTCGTGAGAGAAACGGGCAGGAACTGGGGATGACCTGCCGCGCGCGATTTGCTGATTTATTCTCTCGGACGGATCGGTAAAAAATTGCTGGGCCATAACTGTTCCCTCCCTCCGTGCAATGGCGTTAGGCAGTGTGGTATAACACCCTGGATTTAAGGCTCGTCTTTTTCCCCCAGGCGGTTTGGGCTCCCGCAAATTCAGCAAATCGCTGGGATCCCGCACTGTATATGATGGAGCAATGCCGACGGCTGACATCGCTGTTGTCGCTAAACATGAGACGTCCCTCTCCGCCTGAGGTGCGGCCCAAGACCAATCCACCGGCTGGAATAGGAATCGATGCTCCGGTATATTCTCCGCTGATCCCTTTGATGACTGGTCCCTGCTTTACAGGGCTGGATGCAGCTGGTTGATAGGATTTACTAGAGCTAGGTCGCAACCCATTCGCCTGACCGGATATCTTGGCGTGTTGACCGCGGCGCAAAAAAAGCAAACCTAACACTAATGCGAGTCCGGCTGTGCCCGCCCCGGTCCAGACCAGGGTGGAGTTCTTGTCGATCCATGTCCGCGGTTTATCTACTATGCGTGGCAGTGGCAGCCCGAGGTCTTTTAACACAGGGATAACCACAGCAATATCCTGCGCCCAGCCGATTCCTGATGCTTGTGTCGAAACAAAGCTGTTGATGCCAAGTACTTCTCCATATTGGTTGTAGAGCGGGCCACCGGAATTACCTGCGCTGATCGCCGCATCTGTCTCAATAACAGCGACGCCCTTCCACCCCTTTCCCTTTGCTGTCTCGGTGACGTCTGGCGATTCCCCGCCTAACTTGCTCACGATGCCCTTTTTCAGCGTCGGGACATATCTTGTCGAGGTCACGCATTTCCAGATGCTCCGGGAAATTCTGCCGAATAGACGTTGTCATTGATCAGAGCCGAGCTACTTGTGGCAAAGGTAACGCTCGGTCTCTCCGCGAGCGGCCGAACAAGTTTCAGGATAGCCACATCCATGCCGGTTTCGCGCGCCCTTTCGTCGCTCTTTGATGATGTCCATACGATATTGGATACATCCACCCTGATCGGGGACTGCCCCTCCTTGCCCACGTATATGATTGCCAGCTTTTATTCAATGTTAGAAAAACCAGCCTTCGCTTGGGCAATCGTAACCACATCTTTGGTCTGCGCTCCAAAATCGCTTTCCGAAACCAGCTTGCCCATTTTCTGATACTCGCGCTGAGTCGCCCGAACGAGATGCCTCATACCTACTACACCGGTGTCGTCCGCTGCCAGAAACGCCGCCGAGAGAGCGATGTTGCGTATGTTGCCGCCTGTCACCTGGAAACGCCTTGCCAGAAATTCCAGATCCAGGTTTGGATCGCGGGGCATGGCTTCAGGCCATACGTTCTCCCATATCCGCAGCCGGTCCTCTTCATTGGGGAATGGGAATTCAACAGTGAAATGCAGGCGCCGGACGAAAGCCTCATCCATGTTCTTGCGAAAGTTGCTCGCCAGGATGACAATGCCTTCGTGTTCTTCCATGCGCTGGAGCAAATAGCCTGTCTCGATGTTGGCGTAGCGGTCATGGGAATCCTTGACTTCACTGCGTTTCCCGAACAATGCATCGGCTTCGTCAAAGAATAGAATGGCGTTCGAGGTCTCCGCTTCGTCGAAAATACGGGAAAGGTTCTTTTCCGTCTCCCCGATGTATTTGCTGACGACATTTGAGAGGTCGATCTTGTAGAGATCCAGGCCCAGTTCTCCGGCGATTATGTCGGCTGACATGGTCTTGCCCGTGCCAGACGGGCCGGCGAACAGCACGCACAGGCCTTTTCCCATTGCGAGCTTTATATCAAATCCCCATTCGGTATAAATCCGATCGCGATATTTGACATGGTTGCAAATTTCCCGCAGCTGCTCGGTTCGATCCAGCGGTAAGATAATGTCATTCCAACGGTATTTCAGGGCAATTTTATGGGCCAGCGAGGATAGCTTCTGGTTTGAATGAATGCGGCAGGCCTCATAAAGCTCGCGCATAGTGATATGCTGCGAGCCGGGATCGTGCCATCGAGCCAGATTCTTCGCGGTAGAGGTCGCGTTGTGGATTTGGCTGCGGGAAAACTTGAATTTTACGGCAAGCTCGGCAATATCTGTTGGTTCGATTGCTGCCTGGTATTCTTCAAGCGCGGTGAGCCAGGTCTGCGTGCGGTGGAGGAAGCTCGGCCGTGGGAGCGTAACCGTAAAATAAGTCATGCCCCGCAGGGAATGGGTCGCCTCAAGAGCAATCTCGCCATCCAGAAACTCCATGGAGCAGCCGTGTTTCAGGCTCTGGATGAAAATAATGAGCATGCCTCGGCGTTGTTCAGTATGCAGCGCCTCGACACCTTTCCAGAACAGCGCGGCATGCTGCAGGCGGGCCTCGCGATGGATTAACGTCAGCGCCTTGCTGAGCCCGGCTTCGGGTTCTGCCGCGAGCCGTTCCAGATCAATTATTAGCAGCCGCTGCTTTCGGTGGCGGCACACTGCTTGCGCTACGCTCTGCTTGTCGGTAACGGAAGGGCCTTTCAGGTGAACGACAACAGTCCGCGGATCGGGCGTGCCGATTGCGAGGCGTATTAACCCCTGTTTGATCTCGTCATCCAGGGGGAGCTGTTCCAGGCCGGGGCTCTCAATCTCCAACTCGGTAAACGCGCGGATGCGCTCATCCGGCCCTTCCGCGCCAAGCAGATACTGGACAATGCGATCATCAACTTTGACAAATCGCGAGAGAAGAGGGCAGGGGAGATGGGGGGGCTCTTCGAAAAGTTCGATAAGCCGAAACTGTAACAGCGGGGCTTCTGGCGAGAAGCGCTGCCTCGCTGCCACACTGGATTCCAGGGAGGGCGCAAGCAGGTTCAGCAGAAGCTCGACGCTCGGTTTCTTCTTGTTGAGGTCGTCCTGAAGGTAGGCATAGAGTTTTTCATAGCGTAGATCCAACTCCGAAGTCATGCACACCAGTAGAGTGTCGATATCAAGCCGGGTCAGTTCAAAAAGCTCCTGGAGGCGTTCAAGCCGGAGTTCAGCTCCCAGGCTCGGGCTTTTTTTCCTGCGCTCCTGCAACTGTGCTTCAAGCTGGTCAAGTTTCGCTGCCAGCTCAGCCGGAACCTCGGGGTTCGATGCGAGCCACTGTGGCACCCCCATTGGCTTGCGCAATAACGCATCCACTTCCTGCTCGGAAATATATAAGCCGCGAAATTGCTCATCTTCTGCCCGAAGCATGCTTCGCCTGACCATCTGCAGCCGGATCAGCAGATCGATACGCTCCATCTCGGCGAGAAGGTGTGCCATGGAGTCGGTAAGCGCTTGCATGATTCGTCCTGGTCGATTTTCCCGGCTTGAAACGGCAATTAGTGGGATATCTCCACCGCTATCAGGGAGACACTGCAATAGCCTGTGCTCCTGATTTCCACGGATAGCGTGCTGGATTCGGCGTCAAGATGCCCTTCGGCTATCTCATACGTCTGGTCGTATGGGCCACCCGATATTTCCTGTGTTAGCAGTTTATCGGCATCCTCTTTGCCGACGTGCTTTTTGCCGGCAGGATTCCAGCCCCCCCTGATCAATGCGAGCGTGACCTTCTTGTCATTGGCCTCCCCCGCGATGCGCAGACGATGAACCCGCGTTACACCCGGCGGGAGCGAAATGGCCATGGTTCCCCCCGCACCCTTGGTGTTGGGCGTTCCGTCGTCGTTCTTCTTGTGCGATCTTGCTTCCGTAGTACCCACCCGGAAGGGGGGCTGAGCGTTTTCCTGGTCGTGCGGAATCTGGATCGGGCGAAACGGTACCCGCAGCCACCCCTTGCGCAAGCTGGGAGCCAGTATTTCCGCATTCACCGAACCGGGCGAAAGGGGAGTATGCAATTGACGCCGGCTGGCGGTGCTGATCGATTCCGGTTTAAGTTTTCCCCGGCTGTCGAGCTGTACTGTTGCAAGGGTCACCGCGGCTTCTTCCGTCCCTGTGGAGGCGGCTAAAATTCCATAGCACTCAATCCGAGGGCGGTCTTTGGAAGGTTGCTCGGTTTCGTAGCTCGCCGTGATTTGCAGCAGTGAGGAAGGTGGGAAGGCCGATAATTCGAGTGTTTCCGCTTGACCGATGGCGATTGCGCGGCCCTTGCCGTCAACGGCAAAGCCGGGGCCTATGCTCAGCGATGAATCCCCCGCCGCGGTTACCTCAAGCCCGCGCACGACTCCCCAGCCGTGCAGGTTCAGGTTGTGGCGCGCAAGTTCACCGATATGATATTTCTGTTCATCGATAAAGTCGTCTTTGAGCAGCAATTGTCCCTGGAAATATGCGGGCTTTTTGCCGATAAGTTGTTTTTTACGCATTTAGATTCTCCCTTGCGGGTATTTTTCCCGATCCAGCATCATTTTCATCCTCATCATTCCTTTAGAAGCGGCTCTGCCAGGGATCGGCAGATAGCCTCGCGTGGTAATTAACGCGACGTCAAACTGTATATCTGCCATTTTGCTCCCGTGCGGAAAAATCCAAACGCAGGTCATAGCCCGTATGCGCGGGCTTGGCAAAATCGATGATAGCGCGGACCCGTTGCTCGAACTCCCGGTGGGATTCGGTGACTCTCGATCCGAAGCTCTGACGTTGCACTTCAATACTGATGCGGAACCAGAACGGTCGCTCATCCCCGAAAAGCGTGTCCTCGCCAACTTTGGCCTGCCCGATGATGAATCCAAGTATGGGATTATCGTCAATATCGACGTCCAGGATTTCTGGAAAACAGAGTTCCAGCAATTGTTCAAGATATGCGCGCGTTCCTCGTTTCTGGTAAAGCGGAGCGATCCCGGAAATGATGACCCTGAGCTGTTCCGCCGTAAATAGCGCGTGAGGCTTGAATGCGACCCAGGTTGCGAGCCACGGCAAAAAACGATCGGGTGCCCTGGCATGCTCATCCAGTTTTATATGTTCGCCGATATGGCCAACCCCCGATGGCGAGAAAAAGCTGGGGATGGCCTCGATTTGCTGTTCGATCCCTGGAGAGTCCGGTGTGTCATTCCGGAAAAGCACTTCCTCGAACACGCCGAGGAGGCACTGAAGATGCCCTGAGGTGTCTCCAGCGCGATAAATCGCCGGCAAACTTTCCAGCAGGCGGGCGCCAGGCTCACTCATTGGGCGCCTCGTTTGGCCGCTCGTTGCCAGATACGATGTATTCTTCCGCGAGGTTCATCCGCAAAAGTTCCCAAGGTTTCAAGAGTACGGAAACCAGTCTCCCCTCGGCGTTGCACAGCAACCGATCTGGCCCAAGGATGCGAGATCCGCCGAGGAGCGTATCTACCCCGACAGTCGAACGGACCCCGATCTGGACGCCCAGGGCGAATTCGGGAAGGGGGAGATCCTCCTCGCGCGTGCTTATCTGGAGAATAGCCGTATCCTCGACATAGTCCACGCCCGCGGTGTCATCGATAGCTTCGATCAGTTCGGATATTCTCAGGGCTCTGCCAAAGGGCCAGCCTTCGCCCGATGGACCCTGGCCTGGCTCCGAGCCGAATCGTTGTTTCAATATATCTCCCAAACCCTTCGACAATTCGCCTTTCGATTGGCCAGGTTTTGCTGCAAGTTTTACGCGTATAGCCACATTAAGGTAGACAGGTGCTACGACGTGTACACGAGTGGTAAGCAGGCACCGGTTTGTCAGATCGTCTTTTATTTTTTTTCGGAGGTTTTCCGCTTCATCATCGGACACATTACCGTTTGGCACGACAACGACGCTTACATGAGCGCGGTCACTTGGGGGCGCAATTGTAGTGCGAGCCGTTTCGAGATTAATGGAAGGTACAGCCTGCGTCCGAACGGCCAAGCTGTATCCGCTGTATTGGCGCGCAGCCTCGCGCGCAAATCGCTCGAAATCCTCGGTAGTGACCGCGCATTCGTTGCGTGTGAGTTCTCCGACCACGTACTTGATCGCCTTATCCAAATGGCCGGGGCTTGCTTGAATAACCGCACAGTCAATTTCTTTTCCCAAATCGGCTGGGCAGTTTTCGGTGATCGTCTTCCATCCTTCCCACCCCGTACCCATCAATAATTTCAGAAACTCGATCTTGCTATCGGGAGTCAACCCTTCCCATTTTGGGCCTCCCAGCAATTTTAGAAACTGCAGCTGGCTTGCGGGCGTAACGCGGCCCAAGCGGTAGACGAGTATCTCGGTAAAGTAGGCCAGGAGTTCTATAAGCGTGATGCCGGGATCGGACGGATTATGGTTTGTCCATTCCGGCGCAAGTGTCGGCAACAGGGTAACGGCTTCTCCCACGAGATCGTCGAACGTCCGGTCATCAAGACTCGGTATCGGCACGCTCATGCTCATGGGAACTCTCCATGGGGAGTGCGTTCCGACTGACGCGATAGCGCGCCAAGCGCACTTCGACTCATGCACAAGCGTTCGGCGCCTGAGGCTAGACGTGTCGACATAAATGAATCTCGTGCGTGCCGGAACAAACAAGAAAGTTTTGCGCGGACAATAATCCAGGACGATCTTCTACGCTATGCAGTTCTAAACTACGGATGTGATCTAATCCTTCTATGGCGCCGAGCAAAGGGTAAATATCGGATGTATGAGGCACATCGCCGAATCGCCAGCCCTGCCCGTCCACTCCACCGGTAACCGGATGGAGAAAACGGTCTAGCTGTTTTTCGCATTCAGCCAGCGTGCCTGCCATTGAATAATCCGTACCCCACACGATTTCCGCGACCACGCATATGCTGACGTATTCCGGTTCAAGTACGATCAGATCTACTCCGATCGGGCGCCGGTCGTCAAGAAATAACCTGACATTTTTTAGCAGTTCGAGCGAAGGGCGAGGCCGGCGCTCGACGCTATGAGGTACGACAATTACGCTGACCACCCCGGGTTCCGTTTTATCTTCGCGTGGATCGCGAAGCAGATCACGGGCTGAGGCACAAGCCGCTCGGGCAACCTCGGGCGATGCCTTGCGCGCCAGTTCTGCATAGTCATCCATCGAAATTGCCCGCCCGCGGTGCCGGAGCCAGGCGGTGGCTCCACGGCTGAGCGAATCAGGGCTCTCCTGGTCCTGCCCACCCCTCGCGGGCTCCAGATTCCTTGCCGAGTCCACATAAGGTATCGTCGTTCGCAACTGTGCAACTTTTCCTGCCGGCAGGTTACCGCGTCGGCCTCCTCCGGTATGGTATTCGTGCAACCGGAGGTTATTGGCCCCCGCCGGAGGAATGGCACCATTTTTGCCGTCCCCGAATGAGATGCGGCCAGTGAGGCGGTCGAGGATATAGTGACGTGAATGCGAATCAGAAGTGGAAAAATCCTCGACCTCGGACCAGGGAATCCATACTTCGTTGACGATTTTGGCCATCCTGATGAGCTCGAACTCATACCCTGTTTCCTCGCTTCGCTCTGTTCCTGCTTGCTTGCGAGCCTGGCCGCCACGTTCGCGTACTTCCACCTCCATTTTGCCAATTATGGGCTTGTACAGTGTGTTAAATGCCTGGTTGGCCCGGCCGTTGCTCGATCCAAGAAGTTCATTCCGCAGTCGAAGCGTTTGCGAGCCGAAGACGGTATTGAGTAGCAGCCGTTGAGGATAGAGGGGCTGATCTTCTGGCGTCTCGATATCCCAGAGGATGCGAAGCCAAAAAAAGTGGTGCGCCACGTCGAGGCTCGAGCCAATCCATTTGGAAATGTCATCGGGTAGCTGAACCTCGATGATGCCGGGATCACGCAGTCCCTGCGTCGAATCGCTGACATTGCACTCATGCCACCCGCACGCTGTGCGCGCTTGCCACCGTGGCGTTGCGGCTGCTTGCATACGCGTATTCGGGCCGACCCCGCGCTGCCGGCCGGCATCGAATGGCACGGCATAAAAACTGATCGTCCGGCCTGCCAGTTGCGCGTTGGTTTGCGGATTCTGAACTTTCAGGCTCAGGTAAAGCATCACGCCTTTTTCCTTGGGCGAGGGAAAGGGATTAAATGACAGGGCCAGCGCGGGATCGACTTTGTTGTACTCAAAATTGCTTTCGACGATGAGGTAACGGGGCTTTGCCGGGCCAAACGTCGCAACGGAATTGATCTGCATTGTCGCGATAGAGGGTGGATTGACCGCATGAATATCGCCAGGTCGCGGGGGAATGCCATCCGCCATATAGTGGCCGCCAGTCAGCCGCGCACGCACCCAGTGACCTTCCCTTCCATTGATCGTTGTCAGTACCGGATCGCGCGGCGTGATTAATTCGATCTCTCCGTCCTGTGTCAGCGAGCGTGTGCCATCCACGCAGTCCAATTCTACCCATCCACTCGCGGTGTGACTTTCCCAGCGCAGCTTCGGAGAGCCTTTTCTGCTTACCGCCGGAATCGGCGAATCAACGGCTCCCGTCGGGTTCGTCAGCTTAATGTCGATAACAACTCTTGTGCCGGGGTTGGCGAAGCTTTCCGATAGGATATAAAAGACTTCCCCAAAGCGGGGCCGTTCTCCAAGCGGGTAGAAGTCACGGCTTATATCCAGCGGAACGCCGCCTTGATATGCTCCGGCGGCTTGGACAGCGTTGAGAGTGCTATACCCCGTTATGGCGACGCCCGTAATTGATGCCGGATGCTTCTTCGCCTCGTTGGGCAGAGGCTGCGCGAGGTTACTCGGACGCAGGCGGCACGTTAGCCACGGCACCGTTTCATCGAGAATTGTAAAGCTTGGCCATTTTTCCGGTGGAATAAAGACGAGTTCACCGCTTTGGGTCAGGCCCTCGCTGGTATCTGATTCTGGTTGTAGCAAAACAAAACCTTTTTCAGACTCATACCCCCATTCGATCCCTTGCTCAGGGGTTATGGCAGAATCATGATCCAATTCAAATTCGAGTTTTAACCGGGTGACCTTGGGGAAACCGATGATATCTGGTGCTCCGATATGCATCGCCCGAACCAGCGGGCCGGCATCAGAGAGGAGAGAAGGTTTGGTGAAGCCCGACGCCGACTCCACAGACACCATGCTGCTGACATTGGCTTGGACCAGACGTCGTGGGTCTACTGCCACTGCGTGTTCGGGCTCTGCCTGCACAAGCGGCAAATCCCTTTCGCTTTCAAATATTACCGCTTGGCCTCCGTCTTCTGCCGGGGCTGTAACCTGTGTATATTTGGGCACGACTGCGCTAAAGATCTGTTGCGACTTTACTGTTTTGAAGGAGAGTGGCACCCTCGCTGGAGTAGCCGGGGCCGGCCGGGCGCCTAACATACTCAGGTAAGCGCCGCGGTGACTATCCGGAATCCGATTAAGGCGATGGGTCAATATCTCGCAGTAACGTGCAAAAACATTTACCAGCGCATCTTTGAGGGAATCAGTGCCGGCAGGGGCAAAACCGTGCTCGTCCAATTTGCGCGATACGTGAGCGGCAATTTCGGTCTCCGAGAGAAGTTTCTCGCATACCAAGGGGGGCTTCGAAATACTCATGTAAGCGGTCTATCGAGGTAGAAGGGATAAACGAGGTTGAAGCGGCTGTCGGTTGTGCGAACTCGATAATCGATAAAAATCAATAATTGCTCACCCCGGGCTCCACCGGAGGATGTTTCTACGCCAAGCACTTCTATTCTGGGTTCCCAATTTTTTAGTGCCTCGCTCACCTCGAACTGGACTAAAGCATGTGTTGTACTGTTGTTCACAGCGAATACCAGTTCGCTGAGTCCGGTACCGAAGGTGGGCCGCATGGCTCTCTCGCCTTTGGCGGTCGATAATATGATCAGGATGGATTGCCGGACGCTTTCCTCATACTCGGCAACAGAAAAACGATTTGATTCTCCGGTTGGTGACCCGTCGGCCGCCACTACGGGGAATCCCCAACCGACGCCAAGAATGGGTATTCGCATAATTTTGCCTCGCTGACCTTTTTCCGATGCTCAACTATCGAAACGTGTGGAATCCATCTTTTGTATCAATTTATATTAACCAATGCACCCTTGATATTGGTCTGTGCATTTGCTTCGATCTTGATTTGCGAGTTGGCTGTGATATCTACATTGGCCCGGGATTTCAGTTCGATGCCCACGGCGCTCAAGGTGATTTTTCCGCTTTGAGACGTTATTGAGATGTCTCCTGCTGCCTCGATCAAGATCTTGTTTCCCGAGGTCTCGATTGTTATTTTGTTATTGCCAGTCTTATCGATGATCTCAATACTCTCCGATCCCGAGCGATCGCAAAGACGGATGACATGGCCGCTGCGCGACTTGATGCCACGGTTATTATTTGCCCCATCCGAGTTGTTTTCATGCGCCTGATCTTTGCCGTTCCATAGAGAACCCACCACATACGGATGTTCGATACTGCCATGCTCGAAGGCGACCAGGACTTCGTCATCTACCTCGGGCAAAAAGTATATGCCGCGGCCATTGCCGGCCATGGGAGTCGCCACGCGTGCCCAGTTGCTGTCCTCATCTGGACTCAACCAGGGAAAGCGTACCTTGACTCGATGCATGTTATCCGGATCCTGATTGTTTGTTACGATGCCAACCACAATCCCATAACATTTGCTATCCGTATTTTGATAGGCGAGCAAACCGCCCAGTATGTCTGCATGGTTCATGTTGCATTTCTCCGTGCAAAAATGGCCGTGCGGTACCCCTTACTCATTGAAAAGCGATGATCAGCGGAACAGACGTAATAGGGACCGCTGAACCGAACCCCAATTCCTTCGACATTGACCACCGTTCCAGCCCGTAAGCGTGGGTCGCCGATGCATAATCCTTCGGCTCTAATGTAGTCAAGTGCTACCTCAGAGAGTGCCTGCTTCGCCAGTTGATCCGCCTCGTCCTGACTTTGCACGGGCATGGTGACTCGGGTACCTCCGGTACCTGAAAAACGTTCACGAACATTTGCGGGGCCTGAAACCGTTCCTCCCATCTTTCGGGGTTCTTCCCCGGCGGACGAACGTGCAACGATTTCTTTCTTTTCTTTTGGGTTCCAGCCGCGTACGGTGAATTCTTCTATTTGACTCATTGTTGTCATTCGTGGGCGGAATTCAAGCAATTCAATATCTCTTCTCAATGTAAGCGTGGCTTCTTCCTGGATCTTGCGGGGACGGAACAGGAGCGTGCGATCATTTATGACCAGCTCGTATCCAATAAGACGGGCGCGTCCGATCAGGAAATCGTAATCGGTCTGGTTGTGTTGCAACACATACGGCAACACAACTCCGGTGTCTTCCGTTTCAGCCTGTAACGTTGCTTGCGTCGCCAATTGGTTTGCTATGGCGCTGTCCTTCAGATTGGTGTATGACCTGGTTTTTCGTTGCCGCATCAACCTGTGCCGCCGGTCATACCCTCGCACGGTAAGAATAGGTGTACGTCCTTCAGGAAAGTATGGCTCAAGTGCGGTGATCTCCCCACTAAAAAGTGTTTCAAGATGATTGTGATATCCCATAGTAATTTTGACCGGGTTGCCTTCCTGAAATAGCTCGTCGTCTATCCACTTTACTTTCGATTCCGCCGAATTCCATGCGGAAATCGAGAGTGCAAACATGCTCATGGCATCCACATCATCAAGCACCTGAAGGGAGATCAGATCAGCGGTAATTGCATCAATCGATTTCTCGGAACCGTTGATATGGACGCCGAATTCCGGTGTGAGTGTTTCGAATTCGTCTCTGGCGGTCATCGCAATGTTTACCTTTTCACGCGTTGCGAATAGCAGGCAATACGAGCACGGCACCCGGATTAAGGTCCGCCGGATTGTCGATGCCATTAGCCAAAGCAATGGGCCGCCACTTGCCAGGGTCGCCGTATTCGTGCATTGCTATGGAGGCCAGTGTCTGGCCGCGCTTAACCACCCACACCTTGGCGACATCGGCCGACATTAAATTTTGATCTTTCAGGTCCTGTGTATTTGGTGTCCACGCTTTGAATGTACAAGTTGCGGTAGCGCGGACCGGGGTGCCGTTCTCCAAAAAAAGATTGAACTGCAAAGCCAGGTTTTCCAATACACCTTGAAAAAACCCCTTCATGTTCCCCATTTTGCCCCATGTGAGCCTACATACCGGGGGTCGATGCTTGGTATCTATGACGTGAGTTAGCTTAATCAGCCTGTCCGTAACCTCACGTACGCTCTTCTTTTCTTCACGTGGACGGTCGTTATCATACGAATCCAGGAACAATTCGACATTAAGTGTGCTAGGTTCGATGGCGCCAGCATGATGGAGCTCTGGGGAATCACGTTTTGTTACTCCCTGAGGCGGCCATGCAACGGTGCGTGTTACTGTCAAACGGTTGGGATTGAACATCTTCACACCGTTATTTTTGAAGTCGCTACTGCAGATAATTTTGTTGTCGAAATTAGTAGGATTGAACTGAGGAAGCCCGGCGCCTGGTTCTTCAGCCAGAATCTCCAGTTGTGCTACATCCATTTTGTCAGTCCTCGTCTTTCCTGCTCAATCACAAGCTGCTCTGCCATAATCCGCCAGGTTTGCTCAGCGATTTCCTCTGGATCAATTACTCCTGAATCGGGCTTGGCAGCAGATCCCATTTGATCAGGCGAGCCTCGTGTATTGGCTTGGGCTGACTCTTCATTCGACGGCGATACCAAGCCATAATGTTCCTGGGGAGGAGCCGGATGAGGGATAATGTTGCTTGCTTTATCCGGATTACGCATGAGCTTGTTCTCCGCACGCCGCACGATTGCAAGTGGCCGCTCGCTATTTCCTTGTACCCCAGGACTATGCTGCGCTGTTAACCCATGAACAGGAGCAATGGCAAATCGGTAGATGGACGCATGAGCTTCAGCGGTTTTTGCGATGTTCGAATTACTTAGGCTCATGCGTGCAGTTTCGGCCGGCAGTGTAGGCGCCCGCATAGTTTGCCTCGACACTGCATAGGGTAATCTCATAGGCATCAAACCCGGACCAGCGTGTAAACGCTGAATCATGGTCCGGGAGACTGAAGCGGTGGGGGACACATTTAAGATTGTGGGGAGCAGACGGGCCGCGGGTTTGAGGAGGACAGCTACAGCGTGAGGGGCGTTTTTTTTTGGCTGAAAATCCGTCGGTGTTATGGAAGTTGCTCCCTGGCTACCATCGATAACGTCCCGGCTGTTCGTGGTAGTTATTTGTTCGTTGGAATTGCTGATGATGTTAGCTAGTGAAAAGTCTGTTGACGGAGTTTGACCTGCTTTCCGCAAGATATAAGGAGCACTCGGTCCCGTATGGTATCTACCTGGCGTTGCTGCGCCGGAGCCTGCAATAGCGTCGCGCCAAAGGTGTAACGTCCCGGAACGGTTTTGACCGCCTACGACGCGCGGGGCGTAAGTTCCTGATGCCACCGCTTCTAATTGTCTGCGCAATATGGGTCTTGATGGATGAATAGTCCGATGAAATGGTAGAGGCGCAGGTAGCAGCAGTGCTGATTCATTAGACTCCGTGGCATAATGCCGCGTGCTGAACCTCTCGATAGGCGGACGGGTTGATATTGCATTACGATGCACGGCTAAGGGATCTGTTTTGTCTGGTAAGCGTTGCACGGCGGGTTGACTCACTGTGACATAAGTACGAAGTCCTGATTCCAAGTCGTGCATATTATGTGCGGACCCCGACCCCAACTCGGCATCGGGGATAGTGTGGTTTGCAGGCGATGAAATGCGCTTCGCTATAACAGCGGATGCCAAACCATTCCTTGTGCCAGCAGTGCGCTGTACGAATGTTTCACGTAATCCCAGGGCTCCATGGCATAGTCGCGCCGATTGCCCATGAGTTTGCTTCCGTTGAAGCGACTGCTGCCGAGGTAATGCAGGGGGCGGAAGGAAATCGCCTGCAGTGCCAGGAAGGGAATGAGAAGCGGGCAACGCCGATCCTGTCGTGAGAGAAAGCGCTGCCCGATGAAGCGGTATATTCCCTGGCAAATCCTGAGCGCCGGCCCCGCTGCCAGTGGCAGGCAAATATTGTGTTGAGCGACGCAACACATGACCTATAAGGGTTGGAGAGGCTGGAACACTATTGCCGGTCTGGGGGTTCCCTGCTGGAGAAAGGCTAAGGAGCCCTGGGCTTTGCGATTCAGGCGCAGCATCTGGTGTTAATCGAGACCCAGCCAGAATATGGATCGGGACTTGCCGGGGCGCAGCCTTCCTTTCAGAAAGATTGCGGTGTACGGGACTTCTTCTAATCGTCTCCGAGATCGCGGGCAGGCCTGCCGGACGCAGCTCTGGATGTAAGGATTTTTCCGCCTGGCCTGAGCCGAGGGCTTGCGATTGTCTTAGAAGGACCATTGAACTCGGGGTTGCTGGGCCTTGCGTTAAGGGGACATGCTGATAAATCTGTAAGTCAGCTGGGTGCTGAGATACAACTAGTGCCGTACGAGCCAACACGCTCCTTGAAGTAACGCCTGATAAGGATGGCTTCCCTCTGCCTACATGTATCGGATCCGCGGTGGGAAGTAGTAGGGGTGGCGCTGCCCCGGTGGATAATGACGCTCGAGCGAGTGAGGTGGCATGAGCAAACGGCCGGGAGGGGTCGAGAAGCGTTATCTTCCCTGCAATTTGCTTCAAAGACCTGATAGGTGATGGCTCATATTCGTGTGCCGGTCCGGAAACCCCGCGGGTGGATGCTAATCGGCGGATGGAGCCATACTCTGGAGCAATGGCAAGCGAAAGACCGAGCTCTTTGCGGGACGTCAGCTTGGGGCCACCTTTATCTGGCGAGCTATTTCCGCCGATCAGGCTACCTGAGGCGGGCACGTCGGGCGCGACAATTGATCGCCTGAGAGGAAAGGGAGAGTCTCCCTTTCCGAGCGGCACTTTCCTGGACAGCATGGAACGGGTAGCTTCGCCAATAGGTGCAGTCGATAGCGCGCCGGGACCAAAGCTTCCCACGGTCCTCCGAGCCACCACATCGTCCGAGCGTGAGTGCCGTGTGGGCAGAAGCTCGGGCAAGTCATGCTTCGTCGCTACGCTCCTGTAGCGTTGCCTTCCATATTGACTGGGCGCAAAAACAAATCCGATGGTATTGGCTCGGGACCCGCCTTGATTGACTCGACGGCCAATCATGCCATTTGCAAATGATGAGTGGCGGTTGTATATCGTCAGCAAACCATTTTGCCTTCGGTGCATAACCTGATTGCTCGTGGAAAGATTGGCGCTAGTATGACTTTCCCATGTCCTGAAGCCGAGTGATCCGGGATTTCTCCAGGAATTGTTCTGCTCAGGTGTTGGCGAATCTTGCATATCGTCTTAATGAGTTTATTTCAGATTATGATGCGATCTTTATAAAGCAAAATACCCACGGTGCACTAATTCAAGCGATTCGAACGCGACTGCCGAGTTACTCGCACGCAAATCGGGACCAGTCCATTTTACTGGGCAGGCGTCCTTAAAACCCCAGGTCATCAAGTCGCCGCCATTTTCGTCCTTAAGCTTGATTGTGATGTTCTTGCGTTTAATCTCTCCCTGCGAGACTGATCGGTACCAGGTCCAGAGAAAAGTTATATTGCCCAAGCCACGCTTCAGCACGAGGCGGGAGGGAAACTTTGAGGGGCCGGGCAGCTGATGTTCATAATTGTTGATGCCACCCACGCGTAAAGTCTGAACCTCGGTTTCGAATACCAGGCCGGAAACTTCATTAAATCCCCCCACTGTAGTTTCGCCTGTAACTTCGATGGAGAAGCGGAAACTCCCATAAGGATCAGGTAGCCTGCTCATAGTTGCCACCTATAGTCGTCATCATTTTCTTTCGCCTCGTTCAGGCGCTCATTAATTTTCGCGATTTCCTGGATCCACAGTTGCCGCTCCATATGGTTCAGATCCATCAAATCTGAATAAGACCAGTGGAAGTGATAAGCAATGTAGGCTACCTCCTCAAATATTTTTTCTGAGGGGTAGCCTAATGCTCCCCCGACCGTTCGACCTCGGCTTGAAAATTCGCGTTGCATTCAGGACAGGTCGCATCAATCCGGTTATGTCCGCTGGAGTTGATGCGGCGGTACATTTCTTCAAGATATGCAAAGTCCGCCGCAAACAATTGCTCGATGACTCCGGAATTTATTTGTGGCAGGTTCCCCAATCGGGTCACGACCCGCGACAAAAGCAGGATCGCCAGATATCCTGGATTGGACTGAACGCGTACGTCCTTCATTGGCGCGATCTCATCTTTTGCTGTCGCGAGCCTCATTACGCCTTCCTTGTGGATGTCTCCCTCGGAGTCTACGTAACCGTGTGGAAGGGAGAAATTAAATTCTGTTTGCAAGCTCATCATTTCTCTCTTAGACAGCCTTCATGCGCAAGCTCAAGCGTATCTATTGCCACCTCATTAGCTGTCGCATTGAATGTCGGTCCGGTCCACTTGGTTGGCCAAGCATCGGTGATATTCCACCGCGCGGCATCGTTACCCTCAATGTCCATGAGGATAATTGAGATATCCTTTCTGGCATCTTTTTGTTTTCCGTCCACTATGTCCTTGCGCCATTTCCACAGGCTTATGTCGTCCGTAACACCTTGCTTTAGGGTAATATTCGAGTATTTATTCAAGCCTGACAGCTTGTGCGTCGTTGTGGCGCCCTTCTGGTTGCCCTCCCGATAATCTATAGGATCTGTTGATGAATCCAGTCCAGATACTTCACGAAACCCGGCTTTATCATCACCACCGATCTCGACCCGAAACCTGAATCCTCGATAAGGATCTTTGCGTGCCATGCTCATTACCTCCTAAATTATCGTCAGACGTTCAACCCAGTCACAGAAAGCATGCTGGCTCTTTGGGTAATACGAACAACAATGAACTCCGTGGGGACAGTCGGCGCCAAGCCGACCTCGGCGATCACCTTGCCGGCGTCCCGTGTCTCTAGAGTGTTGGTCTCGGCGTCGCATTTCACATAAAACGCCTGCACCGGACTGCTCCCTTTTAATGCTCCCTGATCGAACAGGCTCCGGCAGTAGTCAGTTAAACGTTCTCGGACACGTTCCCACAGGCTTGGGTTATTTATCTCATAAACCAGATCATGCATGTTCTGCCTGATCCATCTTGTAAGCGTAAGGAACAGTCGCCGCACATTGACATATGACCAATCTGGTTGACCGCTCAAGGTTCTCGCTCCCCAGACGCGAATACCGCGACCGGGAAGGGTGCGCAAACAGTTAACACCGTCCTTATTAAGAAAGCTTTGCTCTTTATCACTCAAATCCATTGCCAACCTGATGACTCCTTCAAGAAGTTCGTTGGCCGGAGCCTTATGTACCCCGCTCGTTGCGTCGGTTCGAGAATAAATGCCCGCAATGTGACCGCAGGGGGGAATCGGCTTAGTAACGAGGGAATCCTTGAACCACATTGTAGAATCAGTGTTATGTGCGGTTTCGCACGGCGTCTTTATGTGAGGCCCAATATGGGGATCACCGGCAGGAAAAGATTCATCAACATGGATCCAGGGAAAATATAGTGCGCCATGTTCCGGCGGAAGGTCCTGCCAATGCTTGACAGCTTGTTCCACTCTTCGCATATCCGCTGAACTGGCACCCTCGTAACTTTCGAACCCATCCAGAATAGCGAAGCGATCGCCCATTCTGTGGCAATGCTCCAATACGGCCGATTGAATTTTTACAATAGCGTCTCGCCCAGTTTCCTGGATAACACGTGACATTGCGTCCGGTACACAGACGAGGTCGATATTTTCGATATCGTCGAGCACACCCCCAGGTTCGAAACTCCATGCCAACGCCGAACCCATATCTGATGAGTCAGGGTTTTTCGACTTGCTTTGGACAGGCGCTACAGCACAGGACTCGCCACCGTTTTCGAAAAACCCCCGCACCGCGTAGCTCAGGTAACCATCGGGAGAGGACTCATACCATTGCTCAAATTGTTGCCAACGGTCGAGATAACGGATTCCGGACATGCAATCGCTGCTATTCCTTTGTATTGCTCGGGCAAACCCGACGAAAAGGGGGACGCCGGTACGAAACGCCGGTTGTGTGGGCGTTTCCCGCCGCGTTTCATAGTACACCCCAGGCGTACCGTAGCTGGGGTGTACGCCGAAGTTAGAAGTTCGGATTTCCACTAGCGTCCTGGATGTCTAAAAAACAGAGGGATCAGGGCTTTTCCAATCCGGTTGACTGCGAAATACGAAAAATCACGAATTCTGCCGGCCTCACAATGGCCACCCCAATCTCGGTGATAACTTGACCCAAGTCACGGACCTCAGGCGGGTTGAGTTCGGCATCGCATTTCACATAGAATGCCTCTTCAGGGGTTAACCCGAAAAGAGCACCGCTACGCCAAATATTCATTAGGAACGATGTAATGTTCAGGCGGATCTTGTCCCATAAGGCTGGATCATTTGGTTCAAACACAATCCATTGCGTGCCCTCATCTATCGACTCTTGCAGGAAAAGGAAGAAGCGGCGGACATTAATGTACTTCCATTCGCCATTGCGGTCTCCGCCGATTGTTCGCGCGCCCCATACGGTGACCGCTCCGTTTATAGTGCGAATGGCATTGACGCCTTGAGGATTGAGTATTTCCTGCTTTGGCTTGCTGACATAGTACTTGACGCCGATTGCGCCGCGAATGACACAGTTGGCTGGTGCCTTGTGCACCCCTCGCTGTTCATCGGTACGGGCATAAACTCCGGCCATATGTCCGCTTGGCGCGACGCAGGTTCTTCCTCGATATTTTATTTCGACAAGCCGCGCCGGGTCGCTATCCTGTATCAGTTTCGCCGGGTCTACTACTTCTATGTGCGGAAAATAGAAGGCCGCATTCTTGCTTGGGCGAGGAATGGTATCTTTATTGCCCTCATCGTCGGTATGCTTAAGTTTTTGGGTATCAAAGCTATTCGGATCATTCGGGTCTGGTAGCAATTTCCGACTATCCAGAATCGCGAATACATTTTGGCGATTCTCGTCCTCGCTGTAGTCCATGAGCGCGTTCCATGTGCCCGCATTTTGCGTAAGTCCTGGTGCGCTAATCAGCGCCACATCATCAATAGACTCGAAATTCCTCAATGCCATATTAAGTTCGGCATCCGATCTAACGCGAGCAACGAAACAACGGGTTCCTCCATTTTTAAAGAACCCGTAGACCGCATGAGTCAGGGCGTGATGTCCTGGATACATCGGTCTTGAAGCTTCCGCTCCGAACCTGAAGGCAGAAAATGACCCAAAACGGTTTGTGTATTCGGTAAAGTTCGTGCAGAACTTGGTATCTCCGGGGGCCACTTCAACGTTGAATACTTTGAGGTAGTAAGGATGTTCCTTTGGCGCGGGCTGTCCCTCCGGTGGTTCCAGCCAGCCGCGGTCCACCTCTCCTGCATAGTCGGTGAAATCCTCGGTGTCCACAGGCGTCGGCGCGTTGGCTGTGGCAACAGCGGCTCTTGCTCTATCCAGTTCTCTTTCCTTGTCCGTTATCTGTTTTCTGGGTGTTCCTTCTGTATTTTTTAGCGCTGTCAATTCCCCGTCCAGCCTCGCCACTGCGGCATCCAGGCTTTCACCGCCGGCCGCCGCTGCCGCTGGGACGGCACCCTCAGGTTGTATTCCCAAGGCGGCGCGAGCTGCGACCGGGTCGTAATTATCGTTTGATACAGGATAATAAATGGTATCTGGAATGATACCGATAAATGCCGCAGTATTGGTTCCGACACCTGCGATCGGTTGCCGGGCGGAAGGTATCTCTTCCACATAAACACCCGGAGCATGATATGTAAGTCTTGCCATTGCGCATCCCCTTCTCGTTGTTGATCGTAAATTGTTTCAGTAAAGCGAGACCGCCTTAAGGAAACCTAAATTGTCATCCCCCAAACTGTCATCCACTTTTAAGCCTCAAAATTCACGAGGTATGACCTTACTTCTTCAGCACAATCTCGATCCGATACCCGTCTTCAGTTCCTCGATCTTTCATCCGCTTTTTCATAGCGATCTCAGCGACAGAAATCAGTTTTTCGGTTCGTAATCCAGATCGCTTCTCCACAGCAGTCAGGGAGTATTGCCCACCGGGGCAGTCGAGGAAGAAAAATGTGCCATCTGGGCGTGACTCTGTCTGCTTGAAGGTATCAACAACCTCTATTCCCGGTTCCCGCTGAACTTTCGCCGGACCTCTTTGAACGCGTTTCGCGCGAATTTCAGGTTGGGATGCAGATTGTTTTCCAAGCGGAGATATGCTGAGGTGTATGCCGGGCATCGGGTTATGAGTCGCGTCCAACACTCGGCCGCATATACTGATGTGGTGCCGCATCACTTCCCACTCGGTCCATGTTGTCATGAGCCGGCTCCGACCTGCATTTGAAACTTGAGCACTTTTTCGGTGACCAGACCGACTGTTTCAGGCTTGGAGACGTCCACTGCCAGCGTGACGGTATAATTCAGCGCGGCCTTGGGCTTTCCCCCCAGCGCCTGCCAAAATTCGCCGAGGCTCTGCAATCGCCCCGGCTGAAGCGTGGTGACGGGTAGCGGCAGATCCTGCGACATCAAATCCCCTTGCAAGGTATCTTCCGGAATGGTGCGGTAGCGCAGCAGTGCCCGAATCACTTCTCCCAACAGGCGGTGCTCGTCCTCGGATGGATCGGCTACGCTCTGACTGGGCCATGCCGTGATCAGGTATGAAATGTCTATGCGTACAGGCGCTACCGTTTTGGTGGCAGTTCCATCCGGGTTCCGCTCGATATAAATTTCATTGCTCCGAAGGTCCAGATTCTCCCGGATATCGTATAGAAACAGATCAATGGCCGGCAAGGTTACCGAGGGTGGCGGAAATTGGTCATCCGGAGCGCTGAAACTCACCTGTACCTGGTCCGCCAATCCTTTTGGGAGCTCGCGCTTCAATAACACTGAGAGTGTCTCGTCCAGGTCATTAATCATGACTGCTATCGGTTTCTCACAACCCGAAAAATAAGTTTTGTTGTGTCATGCTCACCACCTGACATTCGCCGTGTTGCTAAATTAGCCGGAATCAGTTCTCGTGTAGACCTCCCTCCACGCAATATCCATGCCCATCATGAAAAGGAAAAAAAGGCCAAGATATCAAGGTGCTATAACTGAAGCTCCATTCCTGGCATGGGTACCAATTTATTTTAAAGGCGAGAAAACAACCTGCCTAGAAAGTAATTACTGTAAATTCAATAACTTGCACACATGGGTTGAAACCTACCCATATGGGTCGAACCTGCGTATTCTTCCTTTGCGAAACCATGTGGCGGAGTTTTCTTCTCTACTCCTGCAAAATAGAAAGGGTTAAAGAAAGGAATTATTCTCGTCCCAGGTGTCCTGACATATGTTGATAACTACTTGCCGCAGTGGCGAAACTTGCATAAGAGAACCGCTGTGTGGTTGGAGCAGGTGAAACCGATGGCTGTGAATCGTCGAGGTGGACTTTTGCCATCGTACCGGCATGAAGCTTGCTTGGTTTTCTGTGTCGATGCACCGGATGGGTGTGGGCCGCATGGGTGCCGTATTGAGTGTCACGAGCTTAAAGTACAAAGGGGACCGAAACCAATGAGGCGATTCGAACCAGGATTCCTGGCCCGAGAAAGTTCTTTCCCGCAATCCGAGCGGCGACTTACCCGTGCCTCTTACCCGGTTATGCTCGGTCTGGTAGTGGCGACGGCTATCCTCATGACGAGCCAGATCTGTTACGCAGATAAACTAAAACTTCTTTCGGTTCAGGAAAAAGCCCCGGGCACTGTTACCGCTACCATCGCCGTTTTTGCCGGAGATACTCCCAATGCAGCTGATTTTCGGCTTCGCTTTGACGAAAAGACCGCAATACCGGCGAAAGAGGTGAAGGTGGTGGCACCGGCCGAGCTTGAGACCTCGGTTATTCTCGGTGTCGATCAAAGCGGTTCGATGGGGGTGGACAACATCAAGGATATAAGAGACGCGCTGACACGGGCGCTATCGAAGCCCGCAGCGCAATTGAACGTGGCACTTTGGGTTTTCGATACGGAGGTAAAAAAAATCCACGGTTTTTCTCCGAATACCGCGGAGCTGGCGAAAAGCGTGGGCGAAATTGGCATCAGGTCTGCTCGGGATGGTAAAACAAAACTCCATGACGCGATTGCGCTAGGGCTATCCGAGTTGCGTAATCATGAGGCAAAGGGCCCGAAACGGCTTATCCTGATAACGGATGGGATTGACGATGGCAGCAGTATTACTGAGCAGGTGGTTATCACGGAAGCTAATGCGAAAGGCGTTGCTATCAGCGCAATTGGGTTTGGAAAGGTTTCGGCCGCAGGTTCAGAGTTGCTTGTCCGGTTAGCGGAAAATACGGGAGGGCATTTTGTTCCTGCAAAAGGTTCCGTGCAGCTTTCAAGCGAACTTAATAAGTTGTTGAATCTTCCACCTCCGCGCGTATTCGATGTGTTGTTCAATTATGAAACAGCGGGTAAAGGAGAGCTGAGTCATTCCACAAAGCTGGAATTTACGCGAGCTGGGCAACCCCCCCTCATCCAGATTATCGAGCAGGGTATTTCAGCTTTGAGTATGGGCCGTCCATCAGAACCAGTCAAACCACTCGCAAGCGACAAGCAGGGCATCGACTACCGGATTTTGCTGGGGGTCGTAGCGGGTTTAATCGCGATTCTTGCCGCATATATGCTAAGCAGGAAGAAATCCGCCGAACCAGCGCCACCGCCGCCTCCGCCAGAAGTTTCGCGAACACGCGCAGCTGCCGAGGCCGCCCGGCCGTTAACCGGAAGGCGAGCGCAGACAATGGTAAGCGCCAGATTTCCACCGCCTGGCGGGGGGCAGCCGGCGGCGTACCTGAATTGCATCAGTGGCAATGCCAAGGGACGCCAATTTCCCATCGAGCAATCCTTTTGCCGTATCGGCTCAAGCAGCGAGAACGAATTGCAGCTAAGCGATGACTACGTATCGCAGCAGCATGCTTCTATCAGATATGATTCAGGGGCTCTTTATCTTAGCGATAACGGATCTCGGAACGGTACGTTTCTCAACGATATACGTCTGCATGAGACCTCAATGACGCTTTCTCCCGGTGATGAAATTCGCACAGGAAGAACAACTTTCAAGCTTGTGGCGACAAGAGGTAGCCCCTCACCGGGGGGAGACGGAAATTGGAAAGAACAGCACGTTCCGTGATCTTGATTGCTGGAAGAATGTGATGGAAGAAAACCTGGAATTCAATCTGTGAAGGGGCCAAGCTCAAATCCGTTGTCTGTGGGAGCGCGCTCCGAAACGGGTTATGTCCGGAATGAAAATCAGGATAGGATGAGCGGCGTGCGAGCTCCGCTAGGGGACGTGTATATCGTATCTGACGGCATGGGGGGTCATCAGGGGGGTGCACTTGCAGCCGAGCTGACAGTCGAAACGCTGGGTCGTAATTTATTGGGGGTTGAGTCTGGTGAATCTGCCAGGGCGGAATTCGAGCTGGCTTTCGAGAACGCAAACAGGACTGTTTATGAAAGAGGGCATTCCGGCGATACGGAAACTCAGGGCATGGGCGCAACAGCCGTCGTGCTGCTTGTGGCTGGATCACAGGCCATGGTTGCACACGTAGGCGATAGCCGGGCATATCTGTTCAGGCAGGGAGAACTGCGCAGGTTGACCAAAGACCATAGCCGCGTACAACGCATGGTGGACGCGGGCATTCTGACAGATGCCGAAGCTGCGTCACATCCTGCTTCAAATCTATTGGAAAGGGCGATTGGCGTTTCGCCGGACGTCGCGGCGGATGTTTCTTCCTGGTTCGAGTTGGATGATGGAGATCAGATTCTACTTTGCTCTGATGGGCTTCATGGTTATGTTTCTGATGGTGAGATTGGCGCTATCCTTAATAACAGGATCGCGCCGCAGGAGTTGGCGCATCAGCTTGTAGACCTCGCTTTGCAGAAAGGGGGTGAAGACAATATCACGGTGCAGCTAGTAGGGTACCATCATTCCGGCTGTGGGGGATGCATACCTGCCATGAGTCGATCTACGCTCATCTCGACTCTCCTGTGTATCTCCGCTACAACCGCATTTGTCGCCAACCATGCGCCGCTTCTGGCTCTCGGTAATGTTTTTAGAGACCATCTATAGGGTTTAAGCCGATGAGCAAGCACGACGAGTAGTAAAGCATAACCGCAATTTTGATTACAGATTCGAGAGGTTAATGACAATGAGCGACAAGTCGAAGCCAGGCGGAGTTTCGAAATGGTGGAAGCAGGTTGTCGGAGGAACTACATCTGATGCTCTCACCCGTTACTGCGACAAGGGGCATCCCATGGATCCAAATTGGTCGGTTTGTGCCTATTGCGACGCCGAAAGCCGTGCTAACCAGAAAACCGCAACCCCGAATACCGCCGAGTCAGATGACTTTGAATCAAACGAAAACATGCAAAGGAGCAAATTCATGGAGAGAGGAACAACAAAGATAGACTCGGGACTGCCAGATGAGCCCAGAGGCACGACCAAAATCGACACGGGTACCGATACCGATACGCCACAAAGGAAGAAGTCCGGAACTCAGGAGCGAAAAATCACAGGAGTGCTGGTTACGTTTTCATGGAGGTTCCAAGGTGAGTTATTCGTGCTCTATGAAGGTCGTAATGTGATCGGTTCAGCGGCATCAAGCGATATACAGATTACTACTGATCCAGGCATGTCGGGCGAACATGCTGTCATCCTCTGCCGCGCCGGAAGGGACGAGCTGCACGATCTGCTCAGCACGAATGGCACTTTCCTGAACGAGAAATATGTGGCAAGGGATGGTGCGGATCTAGTTGACGGCGGGAGTATCAAAACCGGGGGAACGGTATTCGAGTTCAGGAAGATAACGAGCGGCGGTGATAAAGTCATCCGCCGCGAACGGCAGGAATATGAAGAGGGCCATTCTCGAAGCAGGGGTCCCGGTGAAACCGCTATCTAGCCGGCAACGGGGCGCTATCAAAAGCAAATTGAGCGGCGCCCCTGCTGCTCTATCGGTTCCTGATCCTACATGAGTTTGGAGATGAACCGGTCTGGATATCGCCATACCGGGCGCCTGGCTTTATCGAAAGGACAGGCCTGCGGAAGATATGTGCTGGAGCAAGTGCTTGGCAACGGCGGAATGGGTGTTGTCTGGAAAGCCTGGGATCCCAAAGCGAAGCGGCATGTTGCCCTGAAAGTCGTCGCCGAAGGTCTTCTTGCAGAGCCGGGTATCGGGGCCCGCTTTCAGGACGAAGTAAGACGTCACGCACGTTTAAACCATCCCCGCATTGTCGCGTTACTCGACACCTTTTCACTTCATGACCAGCAGTGCATGGTGATGAGCCTAATACAGGGCGAATCTCTCGAAACACTTTTGGAACGTAGCCCCCATCATAGCCTGCCGCTGGATGTTGCCCTGCAAATTATGACCGATGTGCTGGCCGCTCTTGATTACGCCCATCGTCACGGCATATTGCACCGGGACGTCAAACCCCCCAATATCCTGTTGGATTCAGCGCAACACGCCTATCTGGCCGATTTTGGAATCTCGCTGGCTATCGGCGAAGCGCGGCTTACCCGAGCCGGGGTGGCAGTAGGAACAGCTGAATACATGAGTCCGGAACAGATTCGCACCCCTGAGCAGATAGATCACAGGACGGATGTATATAGCTCTGGATGCGTGTTGTACGAAATGCTGACAGGGAGGCCGCCGTTCATCCACTCCGAGCTAGGAGGGACAACGGCGGATATTGCACTCAGGTCAGCTCATGTAAACAGGGTGCCCGTGCATCCAGACCAGCTGCAGCCGTCAATACCCGTGGACATCAGCGGTGTAATCATGTCAGCTTTGAACAAGGATCCGAATCAGCGGCCACAGGGTTGTGCTGAATTTTCACGCTTATTACTGGCGGCCCGCGACTCCCAGGGCATGTCTCAGAATAGCGTGGAGGTCCGCCCATCGCTGCGGTTAGCGGCAAGCGGAGCTTTCCTGGCCGCTGGCGCTGCGGCGTTCATATATGTGCTCTACAGAGTAATCAGCTAGGGTTTTTAAACAGCGATTCCAGCAAACACGGGCAACGCTGGAGATCAGGTTTTTCTGAAAAAACGAAGTGCTCTTACGTATGGATTGTTAACAGGGGGAAGCAACGATGAGAAAAATTATTGGGCTGCTGCTAATCTCAATGGTGATCGCAGGTTGCGCGGCGACGGGGGGAGGGCCGGACAGGTCGGGCACTGCCGCGCTCGAGTGCGGGGTTGTTGGGGCTGGAGGCGGCTTTCTCGCCTGCAAATTGCTGGGTGGCAGCGATGCGATGTGCGCGGGCATTGCGGCGGGGGCAGCAACCGTGGGTGGGGGAGTATGCTACGGTTTTGCCTCGAACTATGAAAAACGGCGAAAGGAACTGGCGGGGAAAGAAAACGACCTCGACGCGCGATTGACATACGTGCAAGGGCTCAATGAGGATTCCGAAAAATTAAACCGGGAACTGAATGCGCGAGTCGATGAGATCTCGCAACACACCGACAGAACTGTTGAGCAGATCCAGCAGGGCACGATTTCCAGTCAGCAGCTGGCAAAGGAAAGGGAGACCTTGCTTAAGGAAGAAACCGCCGCAAAAGAACAGGTTGTGGTTCAGGAAGCCGCGTTGGCGGATATGAAGCGTTTTCAGGCGGAGCAATTGCATAAAACCAGTGGAGTGGAAGATAAGGCGCTTCATGCCGAACTGGACGCGGAAATCCAGAAACAGGAGCGCTTACTGGAGGAGACAAAACGCACTACTACCGCATTTGCTTCCCAGCGGCAAAGAATATAGATCATTTCACCGCGAAAAATAAGGAAACGACTGTGGCAAACATGAACTCAATGGTAGTGGCAGCAGCCCTTATTCCTGCTCTGTTTTCCTGCACAGTGATGGAGCTGAGGCAGGAAGTGAAGAGCGATGAATCGCGGGTAACCAGCAAAGAAGACGAGTTGCGAATCGAAGAAGCGCGTCAGGCACAGTTACAGGAGGAAGTTAAAACGTTGCAACAGGACCTTGCAACCCGGCAAATGTCGCTGGATGACTTGGAGGCACGTTTAATCGAACTCAGGAAAGTAAATGAGACCACGTTGGCAAAAACGCGGGAGGAGCAGGGGCGGAAGCGTCAGCGTGAGACGACATTAAAAAAACATCAGAAAGCAGTGACTGAAATTCAGCAAAGTGGCGCTACGATCGAGGAAAAGAAAAAGAGGCTTGAACACCTCAAGGGGGAGATCCGGAAATCACTTGTTTTGATAGAGCACTCCTGACCTGCCGGGTAGGATGACGAAGATCAATTTTAACAAGAGGACCGCCATACTGATATTGTCCGCCGTATTACTGGGGGGCCAAGTAATCAGAAGCCCTCTGCATGCGACGGGTTCAGGAAGTACGTCTGAAGCAGCATCCTATCCCGGAGATGGTTACCCGACGAAGCAGTACGCTGAAGTGCTTGCCCACATTCAGCAGCGAGCTTTTTTTCCAGTACCTCGTGAAGATTTGCGATATATGACTACCTCGTCATTAAACGCTTATCTCGCCAAAAAAGACCCTTATTCGAGTTTATTGACTGCCGAGGAATATGCCAGTTTCAGAGCGGCCAGCAGCTCGAAGTATGCAGGTATAGGCCTTGATGTGGAGAAACGGCGCAATGGCGATATTATCTGCTACCCGGTCCCGGAAGGCCCGGCCGCAATTGCAGGGGTCAAGCCGGGCGAACGGCTCCTGTCGCTGGATGGAATTTCTACGAGCGGCATGTCGCTCCCGGCCATCGTCGCGCTGGCGGCAGGAGAGGCCGGAACGGGCGCTCTTGTTGAACTTGAAAGCCGTTCCGGACAGCGCAGGCTAATCGTTGTTACGCGCTCGAAAACACCGAAACCCGGGATATCCGACTATACCTATCGTTCCACGCGCATCATTAAGTTGTCGACCTTCACCTCAAGCACGAGACACGAACTGGATTACCTGATTTCCAATTGGCGAAAGAATAAACCTATCATTATCGATCTGCGCGGCTGTGGTGGCGGGGACTTCTACGCGGCGGTGGATTCAGCCATGCTTTTTCTTAAAAAGGGAGAGCCGATCATCTCGGTAAGGCAGCGCTCCGGAACGCGTTCTTATACCGACACCACCGCAAGGCCGCCGCCCATGCAGCGTGTGTTTCTCTGGCAGGATGAATTCACGGCAAGTGCAGCGGAGATCTTTCTCGCCGCTCTTACCGAAAATGCTCGCGCCATATCAATCGGTATGACCAGCGCTGGAAAGGGGACTCGACAGGATCTTGTGGAACTGAAAGGTGGAGGCGCCTTGATATTGACAACAGGATACCTGGTGACTCCCCGTGGTGTGCCATTTGATGGCCGGGGAATAGCGCCCATGCGTGAGATAGAAGACGACGCGCTCAATACCGAAGCTTTCTATAATAAAACCGCTGCTTGAATCAGCGGGATTTGGTTGCATCTCTTCGTGAATGGCTGCATGAATGGCTGGAACCCCAGCTTATGATATCTAAATCTGCCTGGTAATAGCCCAATAAATTCGGAGCCTGAACAAGTGGAAACGAAAGATGACCTCATCGGCAGAACAGTTCATGGCAGTTATGCCATTGTATCCAAGCTGGGCGAGGGCGCCATGGGTCGCGTCTATCTTGCCGAGAACGTCATGGTCAGAGATAAGAAATATGCGGTGAAAGTTCTTAAGCGGGAGCTGACCACCAACCCCAATTTCATGAAGCAGTTCTACGACGAGGCGGCACACCAGGCGCAGCTATCCCACCCGAATATCGTCCAGATGACTGATTATTTCAAGGAAGGCGAAGACTATTTTCTCGTTCTTGAATATGTAGACGGAAAGTCTCTCGCTGACATAATCGATTCGTTGCATGGACCCATGCCGGAGAAGCAAGCTTTATACATTTTCAAGGGTATTCTCGCCGGGCTCGACTGCGCCCATCAAAAAGCGATCTTGCATAGGGATATAAAAGCGTCAAATGTAATGGTCGATAGCTCCAACAGAGCCTTGACGACGGACTTTGGCATCGCGCGCCAGGCGGGTGACGAAAAGGCCGCAAATCTGGGGAGGGTAATAGGGACACCGGAGTACATGAGCCCGGAACAGTTTATTGACTCTGACAAGATCGATCATAGATCCGACATCTACTCGGCGGGAATTCTATTATTCGAGATGTTGACCGGTCAATTGCCGTTTAGAGGCACATCTCAGGCAGCGCTTAAGGAGCAGCATCTGGGTGCTCCTTTGCCCAACCCCCGTACAATCAACCCAAAGATAAAAAAGAGTCTGGCTCAAATCGTTCTGAAGGCAACGCAAAAGGAACCTGAAAAGCGTTTTCAGGGAGGGCTGCATTTTCTGGAAGCCATCAAGTCTTATGAGCGCGGCAAAAACTGGAAGATTTGGGGACTGAGCTTGTCTATCTTAATAGCGGCCGGTGTTTGGTACTCTGTGCAGAACGAAAAAGCCGTACGCAGTCTCGCCACCCTGGCGACGGATAGTTATTCCCAGCTATGCCGGGAACAGGAAACATTAAAAAGAAAAGAAACCGGATTGCGCATTGCCACCGAATCAGGGGATTCCGAAATGGTAGAAGCATTCTCCAGGAGTATTGATGCGCATAAGGCGAACATGACCCGGTTTTTCAATGAATATGCTCGCGCGTTTGATCAATTGACAACGTACAGGGGGGGCACAGTCAATAAGGTCTTCAGCGAGCCGCAGCAAGCCGACGAGTCACGGCGAGTCGAATATGAGCAAGCCGGTGAACCTGAGCGCGCCAAGTTCTGGAATCTGATCCACAAGGATCTTGAGGAATTCAACAGTACGGGACGCGGGCCGGTCAAGGACGCGATGCTACAAGAATGTACGCGCTAGCGCATTAATCGCCAAGGCGTCTGGAACCAGTTGAGCTCGGGGTTATGGCACGGATAGTTGAAAGAGCAGCAACATCTTGCAGTAAGGCGAAAAAACGAAGCCAGAATATAGAGATACAGAAATTACTGAAAGAGGGTTCCCTTGCAGTGATGGCAACGCTTTGGCATATCGTTGAGTCGCGAATGTATCTTGCTGCTGAGTCGTGCCATTTTTACATAAGGAGGGTCGATAATGGAGCTTCAGCTTAAAAGAACGGATTTTTCGGACGAGAGTACGATCGGCGAGTTATCGGTGGATGGCCAGTTTGAGTGCTATACGCTTGAGGATAAGGTGCGGCCGCTCAAGATACCGGGGAGGACAGCCATACCCCCTGGACGCTATGAAGTCATCATTGACCAATCCCAGCGGTTTGGACGATTACTTCCGCTTCTCCTCAATGTGCCCAACTTCGAAGGTGTCCGTATACACAGCGGAAACACGGCTGTCAACACGGAAGGGTGCGTACTGGTCGGTCAGACAAAAAGCGCGAATTTTGTCAGCCAAAGCAAGTTGGCTTTCGAGCGCTTATTCGAGAAAATGACGGCGACACCAAAGACCGAACGAACTTTTATTGAAATAGCGTAAGGCTGCAAGCATTAGCGATGTTGAGCTACGTGAGAATACTGATCCTTGCTTCCTTCGCATGGTCCTCTTGCATCCTCGCGCAAACGCAGGCAACGCCGTTTGTGCACGAGAAAACGTATTGGCTGCCCTCCGGCAAGAAAGTTGCTGTGACGTTTCGGGAGCGTCACTGTGAAAGCGGAGAGTGCCGCGAGGTGGACGCGGGTATGTGGGGCATGGACGGTGGTGTCCCGAGGCTTGTCACGGCAACATTTCTCGTCCTTATAGACGGCAGGGAATTCGTGATTCCCAAAAAATTCTATAGAGACCTGACCAATACGTACTATGTAAACGTTTTTGAACAGAAAGGCCTGATTGTTGTAAAACTCAAGGGTGGGACAGCGGCTGGTGCGTATACGGCAAGCTTTACGCTCGGCGGCATCTGCGGATTCGAGCGCAAAATTTGCGGCGAGGTATGCAACGAAATCTGGGAGCATATCATCTGGTACAATTCTTTTACCTATGAAGACGAGTCCCGTTGCAAGAGCGGAATACAATGAGGCCGACTGTCCTGCTGCTTCGTGACTGGGAGTATGATAAACAAGTTCATACGGGTTTTGGGAATACCCGCTCTCCGGCTATTCATATGCCATTGACAAGCGATGGTTTTTCCGGATTTCTCATAGATCGAGCAGAATTCTGCCGCATCGGTCCCGGGAAGGAGAATGCGTGATATCTGTATTCGGCGCGCTTTCGCGCGCTTTTCGCGACTTATTCCAGTTACAGGTGTTATGGATCGCTATTTGGCCCATACTGGCGGCAAGCCTCTTATGGCTGGTTTTAGGTGTGACCTTCTGGAGTACTTTCTCAGGATGGATTGCAACTGCCCTTACGGCCATCGGCATTCAAACCTGGCTCGAAGGTGTTGAGCCAAGATCGGTTGCGTACGGAATTCAGGCAATTGCGCATCTGATCCTGTTCGTGCCGCTGGTTTTTATTACCGCGCTGGTAATTACCGCCTTGTTCGCGATGCCCGCACTGGTCCGCCTGGTGGCCGGTCGCAATTATCCCCAACTTCGCCGGGAACAGCACGCCGGTTTCCTTGGCAGTCTGGTTAACGCCTTGGTTGCCCTGGGGATATTTACCGGAATCTGGGTGGTTACCCTTCCCCTATGGTTACTTGGTGCGGGCGTGATTATTCCGTTTATTGCTACGGCCTATCTGAACCAGCGTCTGTTCCGGTATGACGCGTTGGCGGAACACGCCAGCCGCGAAGAAATGCAAGCGATATTTTCCACGAACCGGACGTCATTGTTGGGCTTGGGGCTGCTCACCGGGCTGGTACAATTCATACCATTTTTGAACCTGGTCGCACCCGTTTTGGCGGGATTGGCCTTCGTTCATTTTGGCCTGGCGCGCCTCGCACATCTGCGGCATTCAGCTGCCGACTCGCGGCCGTTATAATCGTTACCAAGTCGTCACAAGGAAGTAATGTCATGCAAATCCGTAATTTTTATTTCATGAGTCTGGCATTTGCGGTAACCGCAGGAACAGGCATTGCTTCCATCGGGTTAGCCCAGACAGAAAACCCCGCGTCAGCGGCCAGGGATTCCGGTGGCGCTTACAAGCACTACGCAGACCCAAATTTGACGAAGTCCGGAGCGGACAGGCAGGCCGCGCCGCAACTGCTAAATCTGGGTTCACACACATTTCCGGTCAGCACCCGCAACAAGCTGGCGCAGCGGTTCATCAACCAGGGACTGAATCTCTCCTATGCATTCAATCATGCCGAGGCCGGCCGTGCATTCCAGGAAGCGGCACGCCTTGACCCATCGCTTGCGATGGCTTATTGGGGGCAGGCGCTCGTACTGGGCCCCAACATCAATGCCCCAATGGAACCGGACGATGAGATACCGGCTCTGGAATCTGTGCGAAAAGCCGCATCCCTTAGCGGGAACGCGTCCCCGCGCGAGCGAGCGCTCATTGGTGCGCTCCAGAAGCGCTATAACGGAAACGCCGAACACCGGCAGGCGAATGACAAGGCGTACGCGGACGCGATGCGGGATGTGCACAAACGTTTCGCAGATGACCCCGACATCGCCATGCTCTACGTTGAGTCAGTAATGGACCTCAACTCCTGGGGTTACTGGATGCGTGACGATTACCCGATGGAGGGCACTACTGAAATAGTAGCGATTACCGAGGATGTAATGCGCCGCAACCCGGAGCATCCCGGCGCGCTGCACCTGTATATCCACCTCGTAGAGCCGACGAAGACGCCCGAGCGCGCAGAAAAAGCGGCGGATAAGCTGCTTACGCTCATGCCGGCGGCCGGCCATCTGGTGCATATGCCATCACACATTTACTTGCGCATGGGCCGATACGAAGATGCGATAAAGAGCAACCAACGGGCAATCGCTGCCGACGAGGAATATCTCGCGGGTCAACACGCGCAAGGTTTGTATCCGATGGGATATTTTCCTCATAACATCCATTTCCTATGGGCAGCGGCCACTTTCGACGGCCAAAGCCGCGTTGCAATAGAGGCCGCGCGAAAATTAGCCAGGACGGTAGACGATGCGACCCTGAAAGAGGTGCCGCTGACTGCCATATACCGTGTAGTACCATACTGGGCTTTGGCGAGATTCGGTAAATGGGAAGAAATGCTCAGCGAGCCTCACCCGTCCTCCAGCAATGCGTTTGTGAAAGGGGGCTGGCACTATGCGCGCGGCCTGGCTTTTACTGCAACGCGGCAGTTGCAGCAGGCCGAGCAGGAACTCGAAGCGCTGCGCGGGATCATGAAGGACCCCTCCCTGGACCATTTGCTCATGTCCCCCAATAGCGCGCGTGCTGTTCTGACAATCGGTCCCGAAGTGCTTGCCGGGGAGATCGCCGCAGCTCGTGGGCAGTTCGTTACTGCCATTTCTCACCTCGAACGGGCAGTCCGCCTTGAGGATGCCCTGATTTACACCGAGCCACCGGAATGGCTTGCCCCTCCAAGGTTGACGCTGGGTGCTGTCCTGCTGGAATCTGGCCACCCCGCCGAAGCGGAGACCGTATACTGGGAGGACTTGCGACGGAATCGCAATACGGGGTGGGCACTGTACGGTCTGTTGCAGGCGCTTCGCGCGCAAAACGAAACGGACCAGGCGGCGCTGATCGAGGCCCGGTTCAGAAAGGCCTGGGCCCGGGCGGACGTGGACCTTACCGCATCGCGTTTCGGGTGTCTTGCAGCGCCACGAGTATCGTCAATGCAGAGGTGAATGCTAATAACGGTTTTTGCTGTAAGCCGTTTGGCTGGATTTTCGTGAAGGGCATTGCAGAATCCGTCCAGGAAGCACTTGTTCAGGGCTTCCTTGGATCATGGCGCAAGAGAATTGTAAATGGCGGGAAAATCACCCTCGGCATCGGGGCCCCTGATATACACGATCGGACATTCAACACACCCGTTGAACGTATTCGTCAGCATGTTAAAGACAAATGAAATCACGCATGTCCTTGATGTGCGCACGGTCCCGCGGTCCCGGCAGAATCCCCAGTTCAACAAGGAAACCCTCCCGGAGGCTCTGTTCGCCGCGGGAATCAAATACAGGCACATGCCGGGGCTTGGCGGGCTCAGGCGCGCGCACAAAGATTCGATCAACGGAGCCTGGCGAAATGCCTCTTTTCGTGGATATGCCGACTACATGCAAACTCCGGAATTTGCAGAAAATGTTTAGGATGTCGCGGCACTTGCAGCCTCCGAACCGTGTGCATTGATGTGTGCCGAGGCGTTGCCATGGCGTTGCCACCGTTCGCTAATCGCCGATGCGCTTATCCTGCGCGGCATGCGTGTTGAAGATATCATAGGCACTCAGGCGCGGAAGCCGCGATTAATGACGCCTTGGGCACGAACGGATGGTTTGAAGATCTGGTACCCCTCATGCAATCACAATCGTGGCCAGTGTGGATAGATGTACAAAAGAGACGGATGAGCCGTTGCTTGTCGAGGTGACGGCCGAAGTTATTTCGGCCGGCAATCAGATCCCGGAATCAGAACTGCCGCAAGGAGCAACATTATGAACATAAGATGCATAAGATGCATAAGATGCATAAGATGCATACGATGGGCCGTGCTCATCGCCTTGTCCATGCCGATGTCCCACCCCGCTATCGCATACGAGGGAAGCTTGGCCGGACAGCAAGGACCAGGTACAGGTCAGGCAAATCAACGAGGGCGAGAAAACTTGCCAACAAGACCTTGGGAGGCGAGGCCATGGGAGACGAACCCGGGGGAGCCGGGGCAAGAAGAATTGAGACAGGGGAGGGAAAGAAATGCCATGGATGAGCGACGGCGTGTCGGCAGAAAAGCCCGCAAGGAGCAACTTGAGAAAAAGACCGAAAATATCCCGGGGGCCGAAGGTACTCAGGACCGCGTGAGGCAGCGCCAGGACAAATGGCGGCGGCATCAGATGGAAAGCGAACGGTACTACCCGCCGGGGATAAGATAACCGCGTCAAAGTGGCGAAGGTTATCCGTGTTCAGCGGCGGATGAGTTAAAGCTGCGATGGAATCCGCCAGGCATTTGATCAGCCGGCCCAACAATATTTTGTGCCCCATCCGGGATAAGTAAGAGATGCGCGTTTAAAGGCTGCGACTGGCTGCAACTGGCTGCAACCGCCCGGCGTCCTCTTTCTCCGGTATACTTTAAAATCATGTCCGAAACCCTGCTCATTACCGCGTCTGCGGCCATCATGCTTGTCACCATGGCTTTTCTGGTGGTCAGGCTCGGTATGCTTTCAACGATGGTGCGCGAACTGCTTCGAGAACAAACGAAGTCAATGGAAGACAAGCACCGCGACATGCTCAAGGATTTGCACGAAGGATTGTTAAATCAGGGCGACCGGTTATCCGAGTCTCTCGGCAAGACGTCAGAGCAGCTACGCGGAATAATAGAAGCCAGGTTGGATCATATCAGCGGTCACGTTGCCGAGCGTCTGGATGAAGGGTTCAAGAAAACAAACGAGACCTTTACGAGCGTGATGGCACGGCTTGCGACAATCGACGAAGCGCAAAAGAAAATAGATAGTCTTACTACCAACGTGGTGAGCCTGCAGGAACTATTGGGTGATAAGCGGTCGCGTGGGGCATATGGCGAAGTGCAACTCGAAGCCCTGGTGCGCAATGTTTTACCCGCTGCCGCCTACACCATGCAGCATACTCTTTCAAACGGCAGTCGCGCCGACTGCGTGTTACGCCTGCCTCCACCGACGGGCATGGTGGCGATCGATTCAAAGTTTCCGCTGGAAAATTTTCATCGCATGTTCGACCGCGATGCGAATGACGCGGGCCGCGCACTGGCGCAAAAGCAATTCAAGGCGGACGTAAAAAGACACGTCGACGATATTGCAGGCAAATACATTCTTCCGCCGGAAACCTGCGACGGCGCCGTGATGTTTGTTCCAGCAGAAGCGGTTTTTGCCGAAATTCATGCCTACCATGCGGATGTGGTGGATTACGCCATGCAGAAGCAGGTGTGGATCGTTTCACCCACGACGCTGATGGCCGTCCTGAATACGGCGCGGGCAGTGCTGAAAGACATTGAAACCCGCGAGCAGGTACATATTATCAAGATTGAACTATCCAGGCTTGGCAAGGATTTTGCGCGTTTCGACGAGCGCATGAAAAAACTTGCGGAGCACATCCGGCAGGCCAACCAGGATGTGGAAGAGGTGCATATCTCCAGTCGCAAAATCAGCCAGCGATTCGCAAGGATTGATGCGGTGGAACTGGATGTGCCCACGGGGGAGGAGGGTTCGCTGGAATCGGGAGGCGACTGATTTCAATTCCCAGTCCCTGGAACTTCAAGTCCTGGTATCACCGCCGGGTTCTCAAGAACGAACCGATTGCCGACGATCTGTGGCAACGCGCAATAACGCGTCTGCGATTTATGCAAGGCCTGAGTGCCGCCGAGCATGACCGGTTACGTGAATATGTGACGCTGTTCCTACATGCCAAGCAGGTAAGTGGTGCGCACGGCCTGACTGTCACCGATGAAATGCACGTACTGATCGCAGCCCAGGCTTGCATCCTGATTCTGAACCTCGACCTCGATTATTATGAAGGCTGGGTCGAAATTATTGTGTACCCGGGCGAATTCGTTCGTGATTACGAGTACGTGGATGAAGATGGGGTGGCACACCATGCGAGGGAATCGGTGTCTGGTGAGTCCTGGCTGGGCGGCCCGGTGATTCTTTCTTGGGAGGATGTCGAGGCTGCTGGGATCGGGGCCGGCTATAATGTGGTGATACACGAATTTGCGCATAAGCTCGACATGCTGAACGGCGATGCCAACGGCTTTCCTCCCCTGCACCCGGATATGAGTCGCCAGGAATGGAGCGAAGTATTCAGTAGAGCCTATGCCGATTTTTGTACGAGGGTTGATGCAGATGAGGCTGTTCCAGTGGACTCGTATGCCGCCGAGAATCCGGCCGAATTCTTCGCGGTAATGACGGAGGCATTTTTCGAGACGCCCCTTGCGGTTCAAACGCATTATTCGGCGGTGTATAACCAGCTGACCCTGTTTTACCGCCAGGATCCGGTGCAACGGTGGAGTGAATCGTGACACGTTACATCATCAGTGGCGATATTGGTGGCACTAAAACCCTGCTGCAAGCAGCCAGGCTGAACGAGGACGGGGCGCAGGTGCTTTGCGAACGCCGTTATGATAGCCGCGAGTATCCAAGTTTTTCCGATGTGCTGGGAGATTTCCTAAATACTGCGTCGGTGCCTGGCATGGATTCCATTCCCGCGAGCGCTTGTTTTGCAGTGGCGGGGCCAGTCGCCAAACAGCGCGCGACTCTTACCAATTTGCCCTGGCTGATGGATGGGGCGGCGCTTGCCAGAGAATTTTCCATCCCCGCTGTTAAACTCATCAATGATTTCGAAGCCGTGGCTTTGAGCGTTGAAGTGCTGCCCGCAGCCGACCTGGTAGAGTTGCAGGCAGGGAAGCCTTATGCGAGAGAGATGCGGGTGGCCCTTGGCGCGGGCACAGGCATGGGTGTGGCGTGGCTCACATGGCAAGGCCGCTACATACCGTTGCCCACAGAGGCGGGACATATGGATTTTGCTCCCGCGGATGATTTACAGGCACGGCTACTCCAGTATTTACGAAGGAAATTTGGGCATGTATCGGTCGAGAGGACGTTGTCAGGGCCGGGATTGACAAATATTTACAACTTCCTTATGGTTGAGTCAGAGAGTGCCGCGCGGCCTGCGCAGGCTCTATTGGAAGAAAATGAGGCTCCGAAAGTGACTGATCTCGCCTTTAACCAGAAGCATTCTATCGCGCTGAAAGCGATGGATTTATTTGTCGAGATTTACGGTGCTTATGCCGGCAATCTGGCGCTGGCAGGGATGTGCCGCAGCGGCGTGTATGTGGCGGGCGGTATTGCGCCCAAAATCGTCTCCAAGTTGCGAGAAGGGGGATTTATGAAAGCATTCCGTGAAAAAGGACGTTTTTCCGCCTTGATGGAGGAGATTCCCGTGCATGTGGTAATGAATTCGAAATCCGGGCTGCTAGGAGCGGCGAGTGAGGCGCAGCGGATGCTGATCAAAAATGACTGAATTGCCGCTACGCTATATTGACGGTCGCGCTTTGTTAACACTTCTATTGATCCCCCGCGCAAATGGTGCAAACAGTAAAAAGTTGTACCGGCGGAAGCCTGTAGTTGGCCGCGTGCAAAGCGGCTGCGGTTGTTTTGGGCTGAGTTTCGATTAAGCCCGGAATGGCGAAGTTCATCTAGAATTTCCCGATAAACAGTCGATTTCATTGAACGTCAGAATATGAGTAAGGCATTTACCAGGGAAGCCGAGCCGGATACCAATCCTGGCGAAGAAGAAATGGCCGCGCCCTTCCCGCCTTTACCTTCCGGCAGCAAAAACTATATAACTCCCGGAGGCTATAAACGGTTAATGGACGAGTTCCAGTGGCTGATGAATAAGGAGCGCCCGCAGGTGACCGCCACAGTTGCGTGGGCCGCCGCGAATGGGGACCGTTCCGAGAACGCCGATTATATTTACGGCAAGAAGCGTATGCGCGAAATCGACCGGCGGATCCGTTTTCTGACGAAGCGGCTCGACATGGCAGAAGTGGTGGACCCGGCTGGGCCCAGGGAGGATGAAACACGGATTTTCTTTGGCGCTACTGTTACGTTCGTCAACGGGAAAGGAAAGGAGAAAACGGTCTCCATCGTGGGCGTCGATGAAATCGACACCTCCAGGGGCTATATCAGCTGGGTTTCGCCGATGGCGAGAGCGTTAATGAAGGCGCGTGAAGGCGATGTGGTAACGCTGCATGCGCCGGGTGGAACTGAAGAGCTGGAAATCCTCGAAGTCAAATATCAGGCAATCCCGATGGGACCATTCGGGGAAGCGGATGATGCAGGAACAGGGACAGGGATTACGGGGACAAATAACCCGAGCGGCTAATGAAATCGAAATCCATTGCCTCTCGCGAAAATCCGTTCTTCAAGCAACTCATCAAACTGAAAAACTCGGTGCGGCAACGTAGGGTGGCCGGGCAGACGCTGCTTGATGGCCCTCATCTGATCAGTGCTTATCAGCTTGCGCTGGGTCCACCGAGGAGCCTGATCATGAGCGAGGCCAGTTGGGGGATAGCGGAAATAAAAGATCTGCTAGGCCAAATTAAAACTGAAAAAGGGCCGGATGTGGTTGTGCTGAGCGACGCTCTGTTTCGCCAAATTTCTCCAGTCCAGACGCCGACGGGCGTCATGGCGTTAATCGATATCCCTTCATCCGGAATCATTCCCCTGCAAGAAGGTATGGAGAATGACGCCTTTTACGTATTGCTCGAAGCCATACAAGACCCGGGAAACCTCGGTTCGATACTCCGGTCCGCCGCCGCTGCGGGGGCAAGCGATGTGTATCTGTCAGATGGTTGTGCCGATGCCTGGTCGCCGAAGACCGTGCGCGCAGGGATGGGCGCGCATTTTCTGATTCGGATACATGAACAATCCGACCTTGCTGAAGTGGGTCGGAAGTTCGGGGGGAAAGTGATCGCCACCTCTTCCGACGCGAAAAAAAGTCTTTATGGGACACGATTGAGCGGACCGGTTGCGTTCGTATTTGGCAACGAAGGGATGGGCCTGTCGGAGCGGGTCCTGCAAGCCACCGGTGAGCAAATCCGCATCCCGATGTCCGGCGGAACGGAATCATTGAACGTGGCGGCTGCCGCGGCGGTGTGTTTTTTTGAGAGGGCGCGGCAGATTAAACTGGCGGCGGGAAACACTTAGGGAAGCCCTGAACAAGTCCCACGCGGGCGCGACGCAGGCGCCCAAGGAGACGCAAAAGCGGTCAAGCATCCCCGCCGCTGCCCGATCCCCGCTTCGCAGGGCCCCTCGTGCCACGCTCTGGGGCGTCCCTTCGCTAGGAGACTGACAAAGCAGACCGCCCGCAAAGCCCCGTCCCTTCGGGTTGCGGGAGAATCGCGCGCGACCACGAAGGGCGGAGCAGTGCCTTCCGCAGGAAGATGCGACCCCCAGCGGGATGCAGGCGCCCCAAGGGCTATGGACGCGGCCGGGCATCCCCGCCGCTGCCCGTTCCCCGCTACGCGGGACCCCTCGGGCAACGCTTTGGGGCGCCACTGCGTTGCACTCCTTGGTATCGTAGACCAAGCTACGGCCTGTGTCGTGCGCCTTGTGAGCATCCCGATTTACCGGCAACGCGCTCCGCGGAGGACTTGTTCAGGGCTTCCTTAGTTCTGGACCAGGTGGCCTGCTGCCAGTGCCTCCTAATTTGCGCCCCCCAACTGATTCAGCCAATTTTCCAGTCCCTGGGCGTTCAGCCCGACATCAAGATCCAACAGGTTGCGAATCTCTTCCTCCGGCAATTTGCAGCCGTGTGCGATTATCCGGTTTAACAACAACTCCCCCAGTTTCTCTACCAACGCATCATGCCTATCGGGGTTGTCGCGCAGCTTCTTGGCGATAGTAACATGGTCATCTATCAGCTCATGCATCTGGGCGGCATGATGTGGCAAGTTGCCGATGCGGCCATAATGCGTGAGAAAAGCACACGAAGGGCCATAACTCATGAGCCGGTCCAGCGAGGCATGGGCTGCGACGGGATCGAACTGAACCGGGGTGGTGGTCGGAAACACGAATTCCAAGCCGTCCACGTCGAATTCCCGGTAGGAAACACCGAACGTGTCGCCGGTAAAAAAAGAACGGTTTCGTTCGTCAAAGATGCAATAGTGATGGCGCGCATGACCTGCCGTGTCGAGGAAAAGTAATGACCTGCCGTTGAAATCCAGGCGGAATCCATCGGGTGCCTCGATAATGCGGTTCGCATCCACTGGATGGATGACCCCATACATGCGTTTGAATTCCACTTCGCCGTAAACCGTCATTGCGCTTGCGATGAGTTTGCCAGGATCGGCCATATGCCGTGCGCCACGGGGGTGTACCACCAGTTTCGCATTGGGAAGACGACGCATGAATTCTCCCGCTCCGCCTGCATGGTCAAGATGTATATGTGTAACAAACACATAAACAACCTCTTCGGGCGCAATATCCTTTGTTCGCAACGCCTCCAGCACGCCGGCGACGGAAGATGAGGTCCCTGTGTCCACCAGGGCCGCCTTGCCGCCTTCAACGATCAGGTGAATCGCAGCAAGCCCCGCGCGGAGATACCCTGCATCGATAGCGCTGGTACCGCCATCGTAATCCGTGATCCGATGCGGGATGCATGGGTCCGCGAGCGCTCCCTCGTGGCAAGACAAGTCTTGATCCACAGGAAGTTTCCCCGTATTACGCAATTGCATCCTTCAGTTGCTCAAGTATCGCGGGATTTTCCAGCGTAGAGATGTCCTGGGTTATTTCTTCACCCCGGGCCAGGGTGCGTAGCAGGCGGCGCATGATTTTGCCGGAACGGGTTTTTGGCAGATTGTCGCCGAAGCGGATTTCGTCGGGCTTCGCAATAGGGCCAATTTCCTTGGCTACCCAGTTACGCAATTCGGTCGCGATACTATGGGCGGTCTCACCCTCGGGCCGAGTACCTTTCAGCACCACGAACGCGACAATTGCTTCCGTTTTGATTTCATCAGGTTTGCCCACCACGGCCGCTTCCGCTACCAGCGGATTTGCGACCAGTGCAGATTCGATTTCCATGGTTCCCAACCGATGGCCGGACACATTCAGCACGTCGTCGATGCGCCCCATGATCCAGAAATACCCATCCGAGTCGCGATTGGCCGAATCCCCGGCCAGATAGTATTTTCCACCCAGGTCCTTCGGAAAATACGTTTTCTTGAACCGCTCCGGATCGCCCCAGAGTGTTCGCGCCTGGGACGGGAACGGGCGTTTGATAACAAGAAATCCGCCCTTGCCATCGGGCACGTCGTGTCCCGCTTCATCCACGATTGCCGCGCTGATGCCCGGCAGGGGCAAAGTGCAGGAACCCGGCTTGAGCGGCACGGCACCCGGTGAGGGTGCGATCATGTGACAGCCGGTTTCGGTCTGCCACCAAGTATCCACGACGGGGCAGCGGGACTGGCCGACGACCGTGTAATACCACATCCATGCTTCCGGGTTGATTGGTTCTCCCACCGAACCAAGCAGGCGCAATGAGGAAAGATCATATTTTCCCGGGAGGGCGGGCCCAAGCTTGATAAGTGACCGGATCGCGGTAGGCGCGGTGTAAAAAGTGGTAACTTTATGGTCCTGGATCATCTTCCAGAAGCGGCCCGCGTCGGGATAGGTCGGAACCCCTTCGAATATGACTTGGGTAGCACCGATTGCCAATGGGCCATACGTGACATAGCTGTGCCCCGTTACCCAGCCCACATCAGCTGTACACCAGAAAACGTCGCTGGGCTTGTAATCGAAAATCCATTTCATGCTGATAATGGTGCCCAGCAGGTAACCCGCGGAAGAGTGTTGCACGCCTTTCGGCTTACCGGTGGAACCAGACGTGTAGAGCGTGAACAGCGGCTGTTCGGCATTGACCCATGCGGGTTCGCAAGTATCATCCTGATTGCGGGTTAGCTCGTGCCACCAGACATCACGGGAAAGGTCAAACGAGACGTTGCCGCCGCCGCGTTGGTAAACGACCACCGATTGCACGGAATCGACGCCTCCCATCGAAATCGCTTCGTCCACCGCGGCTTTCAGATGAATGCATTTGCCCCCGCGATGTAGTTCATCGGCGGTGATCACCGCCACCGCGCCGGCGTCAACAATGCGTTCATGCAGGCTTCTGGCCGAGAAGCCGCCGAACACGACCGAATGAGTGGCACCAATGCGGGCGCAGGCTTGCATTGCCACCACGGCTTCAATGCTCATTGGCATATAGATAATGACACGGTCGCCTTTTTTTATACGGAGCGACTTTAATCCATTAGCCAGCCGACAAACACGGTGATGAAGATCGCGATAGGTACAACGGGTGACCTTGCCGTCATCCGCCTCGAATATGATCGCGATTTTATCCGGCTGAGTGGCAAGGTGGCGGTCGAGGCAGTTATACGAAACGTTCAGCTCGCCATCGTCAAACCACTTGAAGAAGGGATGATCACTTTCATCAAGTACTCTGGTGAATGGTTTGCGCCACATGATATGCTCTCGCGCCAGTTTGCCCCAGAAGGCGGGCAGGTCTTTATCGGCCTCGTCACAGAGGGCGTGGTAGCTTTTCATGCCGGACAGATTAGCCTGGTTTACAAATCCCGCGGCGGGCGGGAACACACGGGTTTCATGCAAAATAGATTTAAACGTGGACACGCCGCGCCTCCGGTGAATTTTTTCCCAAACGTTAAATTATAACATCTGGGAGTGAAATGAAGGTTGCTTCCCGTCAGTTTCCCATCAGACAAGGGGGAAACTTTGATTGCATCGTCATACTCTAATAATTCCACGGTACATGTCTGGCAACCGGGCCCTGGCCTGGGGAACAAGCGAGCGGGAAGAGGCGGTGTCAACAGTGCTCCGGGAGACAACCACTGATGATCTATTTCATTAATTATAAATTTTTGCTAAAATGCCGCTCTAAATATGGGCGCTTTTCAGCCCATTTTTTGTTTGTATCGGTGCCATGGAACTATATGAATTGCTCGAATCGACCTTGGCTGGACTGGGTTATGAGCTGGTTGACCTGGAGCGGTCGGGGCGCGGGAAGTTACTGCGGCTGTTCATTGACAAACCCGGCGGGGTCAATGTAGATGATTGCGTAGCGGTCAGCAACCATCTGAGCCGTTTGCTGGTTGTTGAGAATATTGATTATGATCGGCTGGAAGTGTCATCGCCCGGCTTGGACAGGCCCCTAAAAAAAGCCTCTGACTTTGTCCGTTTCACGGGAGAGTCGGTTAAACTGAAGTTGCGCGTGGCGTTGCAGGGGCAACGGAATTTTATCGGAATTCTGCGCGAAGTGAAGGATGGAGTATTAAAACTGGAAGTGGACGGAAAAATGCTTGATCTTGAGCTGAGTAATCTCGAGAAGGCCCGTCTGGTTCCAAAATTGTAACAATCCGAGAAATTGGGGTGGAGGGAACATGACCCGCGAGGTTTTGCTATTGGTGGATGCGCTGGCGCGCGAAAAGAATGTCGACAAGGACATTGTTTTTGTCGCACTCGAACTGGCGTTGGCATCCGCTACAAAGAAGCGTTTTCACGAGGACGCTGATGTGCGCGTGTCGATTGACCACGAGACGGGCGACCATCAGTCGCTACGGCGCTGGCAGGTGGTGGCCGACGATGCCGTGGAGGATCGCGCCCGCCAAATACCGTTGAGCGAGGCATTGCACCGTGATCCCGAAGTCGAGCTGGACGAATTTATCGAGGAGGTGCTGGAGCCGATAGAGTTTGGAAGGATCGGCGCCCAGGCGGCCAAGCAGGTGATATTCCAGAAGATACGCGACGCTGAACGCGAGCAGATACTGAACGATTTTCTCGAGCGCAAGGAATTCACGGTTACCGGGACCATCAAACGCATGGAGCGCGGCAATGCGATTATTGAATCCGGCAGGGTCGAAGCGGCTTTGCCTCGTGACCAGATGATCCCCAAGGAGAACTTGAGGGTCGGGGACCGCGTGCGGGCTTATGTATACAAGATAGACCGGTCCGCGCGCGGACCGCAGTTAATGCTGTCACGGATCGTACCGGAGTTTCTGGTAAAACTGTTCGAACTGGAAGTACCGGAGATCGAGGAGGGCTTGCTGGAGATCAAGATGGCGGCGCGGGACCCAGGCTCGCGCGCCAAGATTGCAGTGAAATCCAACGATCCACGCGTTGATCCGATCGGCACATGTGTAGGTATGCGTGGCTCCCGGGTGCAGGCTGTAACAGGCGAGCTGGCCGGAGAAAGAGTCGACATCATTCTGTGGTCAGACGATCCCGCGACCTTTGTGATTAACGCCCTCGCGCCGGCGGAAATCAGCAGCATCCTGGTGGATGAGGAAAAACACAGCATGGATATCGTGGTGGATGAGGACAACCTCGCGCAGGCTATCGGGCGCGGAGGACAGAACGTAAGGCTTGCCTCGGAGCTAACTGGCTGGGAGCTCAATATCATGACAATGGAAGAGTCGCAGGCAAAAAATGAGGAAGAATTTTCCGTTCTGCGTCAGCTCTTCATGCAAAAACTCGATGTGGATGAGGAAGTGGCGGATATACTTGTGCAGGAAGGTTTTTCTACCCTGGAAGAAGTCGCTTACGTACCACTTAACGAAATGCTGGAAATTGAGGCGTTTGACGAGCAGACCGTCAACGAGCTTCGTGCCCGCGCCCGCAACGCCCTTCTGACCGAGGCAATCGTCAGCGAGGAAAAGTTGGAGCATATAGCGGAAGACTTGCTTTCGCTGGAGGGTATGGACAGCCAGACTGCGCGCGAATTGGCCGCCAAGGGAGTGAACACGCAAGAGGATCTTGCCGATCTGGCTGTGGATGATCTGGTTGAAATGGTCGAGATGGATATCGAACGCGCCAGGCAATTGATCATGGCAGCGCGCGCGCCGTGGTTTGCGGCGGCGGATAGGGCATAGGTTTATAAAGGTTATCAATGTCTCAAATGAATGTAGAACAATTCGCTAGTGAACTGGGTGTGCTTCCAGCAGTATTGCTGGAGCAGCTACAGGCTGCCGGCGTCAGCAAGCGCCTGACTGAGGATTATTTGACCGAAGAAGACAAAACCCAGCTTCTGGATTACCTGCGCAAAATTCACGGCGCTAAAGAGGAAAAGGGCAGAATTTCACTTCCGCGGCGGCAGACATCCGAGATCAAGAAATCGATTGGCCCCGGCAAAGCCCGCAGCATCCAGGTAGAGGTGCGGAAGAAGCGCGTATTTGTAAAAAATGACCTGGTGAGCGACAAGGGGGTAGCCGGAAGTGAGGTCTCAGCGACGGTCGACACGCCCCAGGCTGCCCTTGCCACTGCTACCCCGGTATTCACCACCATGCCGGTGATAGATGCAGCACAGCAGGCATTGCGGGAAGAGGAGGCAAGAAGGCAGGCCGAACTGATTGCACGCCAAACTGCGGAGCTAAGGGAAAAGAAGCAGCGTGAGAAGCCTGGAGCAGTCGATCTCAAGGAACCCGAGGTAACCGCTCCCATGCCAGGCGCGCCTGTTGCCGAACCGTCAACATCGCCCGGGGCTGTGCCTGCCGCGGCTCCATCCCTGGGCCAGGAGGCTGAAACGGCGCCCCAGCCGCAGCCCGCTCCCACCGGGGGAACGTTGCATAAACCCGTAGTCAAGCCGGAAGACAAGGCAGCGAAGGCGGACAAGAAAAAGAAACAGGCCAAGCAAGTTGTCTGGAAAGACGAACGAGGCGAGAAGCGCGGACTGAAGACGCGTAGCGATTTATCCGGAGGCAAGGGGTGGCGTACACGCAGGGATAAGCACGGTAAAACGTCCAGCGAAGACCAGTCCGCTCACGCCTTTTCCGCGCCAACCGAACGTGTCGTCCATGAGGTGATGATACCTGAAACCATTTCTGTGGGGGCGCTCGCCCAAAGAATGTCGGTCAAGGCAGCTGAAGTCATCAAGGCTTTGATGAAGATGGGAAACATGGTGACTATCAACCAGATGCTGGACCAGGAAACTGCCATGATAGTGGTGGAGGAGCTTGGCCATATTGCCAAATATGCGGCGCTGGATAGCCCGGAAGCTTTTCTGGCGGACACGGAGCTACCCGTGACGGAATTCAAAACAGAGCCCCGCGCGCCGGTAGTCACCGTAATGGGACACGTCGACCATGGCAAGACTTCGCTTCTGGATTACATACGGCGTACGCGGGTGGCAAGTGGCGAGGCTGGCGGCATCACGCAGCACATCGGAGCTTACCATGTAGAGACCGATCGCGGCATGGTTACGTTCCTGGATACGCCGGGGCACGAAGCTTTCACAGCCATGCGCGCACGGGGTGCAAAGGTTACGGATCTGGTTGTGCTGGTCGTTGCGGCGGATGACGGGGTAATGCCTCAGACAATCGAGGCGATCCATCATGCAAAGGCCGCCAAGGTGCCATTGGTGGTGGCGCTAACAAAAATCGACAAACCGGACGCCAACCCCGAACGCATCAGGCAGGAACTGGTCGCACAGGAAGTGGTGCCGGAGGATTGGGGTGGCGACACAATGTTCGTTGAGGTTTCAGCGAAGACGGGTGGGGGCATAGACGAACTTCTCGAAAGCGTACTGCTTCAGGCAGAAGTGCTGGAGCTGAGAGCCTCTCGAGACGCGCCAGCCAAAGGCATTGTCATCGAATCCCGTCTGGACAAGGGACGCGGCCCGGTGGCAACAATACTTGTGCAATCGGGAACCTTGAACCGGGGCGATATACTGCTTGCAGGGGCGGTGTTTGGCCGGATACGGGCGATGCTGGATGAAAATGGCAAGCCCGTGGAGCAGGCAGGGCCTTCTATTCCCGTAGAAATCCAGGGCTTGTCCGAAGTGCCGGTGGCAGGGGAGGTGGTCGTGGCGTTGACCGATGAGCGTAAAGCTCGGGAAATTGCGCTGTTCCGTCAAGGCAAATTCCGGGACGTAAAGCTTGCCAGGCAACAGGCGGCCAAACTGGAAAATGTATTCGAGCAGAAGGGCGAGGTAAAAATCCTGCCGCTCATCCTGAAGGCCGACGTGCAGGGTTCTTACGAGGCGTTGACACATGCTTTGCAAAGACTTTCCACCGACGAGGTCAGGGTAAATATCATCCACAGCGGTGTTGGCGCAATTACTGAATCCGATATTAATCTTGCACTGGCTTCCAAAGCCGTTGTGATTGGCTTCAATAGCCGCGCGGATACAGTCGCGCGTAAGCTGATCGGCTCAACTGGCGTGGATGTACGTTACTACAGCATTATTTATGAGGCTGTAGACGAAATCAAGGCTGCGCTATCTGGAATGATGGCACCCGATCGCAGGGAGAACATCACCGGACTGGTGGAAATTCGCGAAGTATTTCGCATTTCCAAGGTCGGCACCGTCGCTGGTTGCTACGTACTCGAGGGCACCATCAAGCGCGGCTCGCTGGTGCGATTGGTGCGAAATGGGGCATTGATTCATACAGGTGAGCTGGATTCCCTGAAGCGCTTCAAGGATGATGTGAAAGAGGTGAGAGCGGGGTTCGAATGCGGCCTCTCGATAAAAAACTTCAACGATCTCCAGGTTGGCGATCAACTGGAAACCTATGAAATCGTCGAAGTCGCGCGTAGCCTGTGATTCGGCCCAGTCCGTCCGAACGGAGTCATTATGCCTAAAGATTATTCCCGCTCGCTGCGCATTGCCGACCAGATTCAGCGTGAATTGGCTGACCTGATAAGACATGAGCTTAAGGATCCGCGCATTGGCATGATCACTTTGACGGGTGTTGAGGTGAGTCAGGACTATTCGCACGCCAAGGTTTTCTACACCACCCTGCGTAGCGACAGTGACAACTTTCTCATCAGTAATGGGCTGGAACATGCGGGCGGGTTTTTACGCAGCCAGTTGTCGCATCGATTGCAGCTTCGGGTGATACCGCAACTCCATTTCATCTATGATGAATCGATCGAGCGTGGTGTGCGCTTGTCACAGCTGATAGACGAGGCGGTGGCAGCCGAGGCACCCGCCAAGCCAGATGAGAATTGATCCTCTCCGCCCGGCTAAATTGTGAGTTCCCTAGCAGATTGAATCCTCACGTTTCGAAACCCGCGCGGATCAAGCGCGACATCAGTGGCGTCCTGCTGCTGGATAAGCCCTCTCGTGTTTCGTCCAACCAGGCGCTGCAAATCGTCAAACGCATCTTTGGCGGGCGAAAAGCTGGCCATACTGGAACGCTGGATCCGATGGCCACCGGGCTTTTGCCGATTTGTTTCGGGCAGGCCACAAAATTTTCATCCGCGTTGCTAGGCGCAGACAAAACATACGAGGCGACCTTAAGACTTGGCTATTACAGTACGACGGGCGATGCCGAAGGAGAAATATCGGTTGCAGGCGGCGTCGCGCCCCGGAATTTGAAGCTTACGTTGCCGCAAGTCGAGACGGTACTGCAAGATTTTGCAGGGGTGATCATGCAGGTGCCGCCCATGTACAGCGCGTTGAAGCACCGGGGAAAACCTATGTATGTGTACGCCAGGGAAGGAGTGCAAATCGAACGGCAACCCCGCGAAGCGGTAATTCACGATTTATACGTAGAAGCTCTGGAAAGTGATGAAATGCGGATCAGGGTCCGGTGCGGTTCCGGCACTTATATTCGCACGCTGGCGGAAGACATCGGTAAGGCGCTCGGTTGCGGAGGGGCCTATCTTACCGCCTTGCGCCGCACCATCCTCGGCAGGTTCGGGCTCTCGCAGGCCTATACACTGCATGCGCTTGAAGCCATGCCCGTTCCCCCGCGCGATTCACTTCTGCTTCCTGTTGATAGCCTGGTCCGAGATCTACCCGCTGCTACCCTGGAAGCCTCGGCAGCGGCCTCTGTGCAGCAAGGGCGCAGGGTCGGCTATTTGGCAGACGAGAGTTTTGCGGATGGCCAAACAATCCGGCTATATGACCAGGAAAACCGTTTTCTGGGGCTTGGGGAAATCACGGCAGAGGGGGGAATATCTCCCAAAAGGCTTATAGGCACCGAACAGATGCCATGATTTTATTTCGGATGCATGCTCTCTGTAACGTCCTTGCCTATCCCTCGATAGCCGATAAAACGGCCGGCCACATCGAACATGGGCTCCCCGCTTACCATCAAGTATTGTAGCGACCCGTCGGATTTGGTGCGGCTGTAAACAAAATCAATAAACGGCCTTCTTGCCGCGATATTCGCCTTGAACATCGCGTATTCAGTCTCGTTCCAGCGCGCGCCGTTATTTTCTCTTGATTCACCCATCAGGTTATCGACAGTAATCCCGAGCATATCAAGTACCGGCCCGTAGACCTTGGTAAAGTGCCCTTTCTCGTCCTGTTCCCAGTACCAGTCCGAGGCCAGTTCCGTCAGGCGGCGAAATCGTGCTTCGCTCTCGCTTAGCTCCGCAGTCCGCTCCGCTACGGTCTGTTCCAGCACCTTGTTATAGTTCTCCAGTTGCTTATACAACAGCCGCACTTCCAGCATATTATAGATGCGCGTCTGGACCTCAACCAGATCAAATGGCTTACTCACAAAATCCTTGGCACCTGCTTGCAGGGCGCGCAGCTTATGGCCGGGCTGCGCGGTAATTACCAGTACGGGCAGATAGCCGTGCGGTTCAATTTCCTTCAGGCCTTCGAGTACCTGGAAGCCATCCATGCCTGGCATCTGGAGATCGAGAAGAACGAGATCGTAACGGTTTCGACGATAGAGACCAGCCACCTCGCGAGGATTCATTGTTGACGCAATGCGGGTATAGCCCGCATCACTCAGCATTTGTTCAAGCAGCCGGACATTAGCTTCCTGATCATCCACAATCAGGATCTTGGCGTTAAGAATCTCAAGTTTACTGATCATTATCGTCCTGTTTACCGCAACTATCGGTGCCACACTTGCCAACCCGCCTGATACGGCCCGTTTTTCGTATATATGATATGCGAAAGTGGTTACTTCCCTCTATAGCTACCTGGGATTATATTTCCTTCACCAACAGAAACAACTGGACTGAAGTACACGTTCGGCTAGAAACAGCATCCAAAAGTATCCGCTCGACCCCCTTTTTCCTCCCGTATCGCGCGATGTTCCGCAGGGTTGCGGTAAAGAGAATGAAATGGAGCAATAACTGTTTTCGTAAGCATAATCAGCTTACAGGCTCGCCCGCTCCGAAATTCTGTAGGTGTTCTTGTTGGCTCGTTTGGCTTCGAGCAAAGCGGTGTCCGCATTCTTCAGGAGCGTCCTTACATTGCTGCCGTTGACAGGATAGAGGCCAATCCCTGCGCTGGCGGTCAGACTCACCTCCTGCCGCTGGATACTGTAAGGCTGTGACAACGCCTTAATTATTTTTTCTGTGGCGAGAGCAACGCCATCGACGCTATTCACGTAGGGCATGGCGATCACGAATTCGTCACCGCCAAGGCGTGCCACCGTATCCTCCTGCCGCACGGTGGCCACCAGGCGCGCGGCAACCAGTTTCAGAAGAAGATCGCCAATATCATGCCCCAACGTGTTGTTGACCTGCCGGAATCCATCCAGATCCAGGTAAACAATTGCCATAATGCCGTTGTTTCTTTTTGCATGGATGATGGCCTGGGATACCCTCTCGACCAGAAGCCGCCTGTTGGCAAGGCCGGTCAACGGGTCGTGGAGGGCTAGGAATTCCTGAGTTTTCGCATAATTCCGTGCATGCTGATGCAGCAAACGTACTTCGAGCAAGTTATGGACGCGTGCAAGTACTTCGGCCATATCGAATGGCTTGCTTACGAAGTCCTTGGCCCCGGATTGAAGCGACCTCAGCTTGCACCCCGGATTAGCGGTAACTACCAGTACCGACAGATATCCATCCGCTTCAATTTCCTTCAGCGCTTCCAGCACCTGAAATCCATCCATGCCTGCCATTTTCAAATCAAGCAGAATCAGATCATAATTGTTCTGACGGTGCAGTTCATAAACGGCATACGGATCCATCGTGGAGGAAACCGAGGTATAGTTTGCCTCCTTCAGCACGCGTTCCAGCAATTGAACGTTAGACTCCTGATCGTCAACAATCAGTATCCTGGCGTTATGAATATCGGCTTCACTGATCATATTGATCGTTTACATGTTCATGGGAACAACCTGTAAGGCGAAACTTTTCCTCGGCCTATACCCCGGCGAGAGCGCAAGTTGACTCTTTTTACTGCTTATCCGCCCATCACGCCATAATCAATGGGACATTTTGCCTCAATAGCCGCCTCTTCTCTGTGCGCTATCTCTCATAACATTTTTAAAATAAGTCATTCATGGAAAAAGCGGGCGGCGGCGGGGGGGGGTTGGCGCGCATGCGCAGAGCGCCACACGGCTATTACGTTGGGGCACCATTTGACCTGGCTGATCTACCTTGATATAATCATTACTCTGGCGCGGGGTGGAGCAGTCTGGCAGCTCGTCGGGCTCATAACCCGAAGGTCGTAGGTTCAAATCCTGCCCCCGCAACCAAAATCAATTAAATGGCTTGTAAGTATCTACTTACAAGCCATTTGCTTTTGTCCTTTCCATGGAGGTGCTATGTAGTCATTTCTCATTCGCGCGCCTACATCTTCAAATACAAGAAGATCCCCCTACAAGGGAATTGAAAAAAATATACGCACAGCTCAATGTGCTGTTTGCCTGCTGTCTGCCTTGAGTAATCTGTATATGGTCAGAGGCAAGTTGCTCACATGATCAAGGAAACAAAGAAATATCCGCAAAACATGAAGAAACACCGGAAAAAAGAAGAGCAAACTTCGCATTTAACTAAAATCTGAATGTAGCGACGCTGGCGCGGGCCCCAATTTCTGCACTGTTATTGTCTGTTGCACAAAAATTCATCTGATCGACGTTTCCTTAAGACATCTTAGCAACGTACTTATCACTCGTATTGGTTTGGTTATGCGCATTGAATTGCATCTAAGGAGTGCTGTTATTGTTTGCTCCTTCACGGCGATTACCTGATGAGTATCGTGATTTTCTACAAGCAACCTCTCTCGATCTCGCACCATCGGCATGACGGATTGAATATAGTTGGCCAGAGCATGTAGCTCAGTTGTAAATCTGGCTGAAGGAAAAGGATATTGTGCACTGAAACCCTCGACTGTCCTCACATACAAAGATTCCAGAGCGTCAGTCGCCGCATCAAGCGTGCAGTTGCTCCTGACGGCTGCGGCTAGAGCTTTAACACGCCCAGGATCGTATGAAGAAATAGCGCGAACTACGGATTCAGCATTAAACTGGCCTGTGTTCAGTCTTGGCGAAAAGTTTTGACTTTGGAATAAATCAAAGTTGTTTAGATCAATAAGGTCAGGGCAGGCGGAAGGGCTAATTGGCAAGACAGCACATCCAGAAGCCATCGCCTCAATTGCTGATCGGCCGGAGGCAAGTACGATATCGTACTGGGGCAGCACTACCTCGGGCGCACGTGTCTCTCCCTGCGGCAACCAAAGATCCAGCTTTATGCCCATCGATTCGAAAGCCTGGCAGAGCTGGGATGCGTGCCAGCTATTGCGATCAAAACTCCTCAAGTAAAGCAGGGCCTTCTGAGGTTTTTGCATCGGATTACGTACAAAACGAAACCGATCAAGATCAACCCAATTTGAAATAGTCATGACCTGTTGATCAGGCAAGCCGAGTGATAAACGAATACGATCAGAAACCGTCGAACACATTCCGACGTAGTACAGGATTCGTGGATGAGCTGGAGGCTCTTCAACCCAAGGTAGATATCCATGGCAATGATAGATGGCAGGGACATCCGGAAATGCACACAAAGCACGCATCATATCTAAATGATGCTGCCCATGAATGACATCAGGCTTAAACGGAGAGGTAAAAGGATCGAGAATCGCGGGGATCGACATCTCTTTTAGCAATGATCCTGCTTCGCCTATTTGTGAGCTGCATGCGGCAACTTGATGTCCTCGAGAAGCCAATGCCCTGGCGAGTTCAACCACGACCCACTCGCTACCTCCCAAGCTGGCGAGGGTATTGTTGGTAATGAGTATTTTCATGAATACCAGTATGACGAGCAATTTGCCAAGCTAAATCCGCTGACCTGGGGTGTACCGAGAAAAAAAGGACATCCCCCACCTCTAACAAGTCGGGTAAAACAGATAACCCATTTTCCAGCGGACCAATGAACGTGGCGTCGACCCCGCTTTCTCGAAGTAGTATCTCAAGATCAAAGAGATAGTCGTCTCCAGCCGCCAGTATGAGACTAGAAGACGGCTGGTAACTGGCAATCAGAACCTTATCCCATCCAGCGAGACTGATTTGAAGCGGTCCTTGGGCTTCTGGAATTCCATTGACGATAAGGAGTTGATAAACGAGAACATGCCGGCGCTCCGGGTGCATGTCCCTGATAGCCGATACGTTCTCAGCAAGGCTTTCAGGAAGATAACCGTAGCAATCAATATATACGTCTAAATCCCTCGTGCTGAGCGCGCGCTCCATTCTGCCCGAAACACCTGCAAACCCAGATAAAGCTGAAGCTGCAACATCGGGGGTGACACCAAAGTGCTGAGCTGCAATCGCTGCTGAAACAGCGTTTCAGGCATTCATGTAACCCTGTGCTTCTAGAAAGAACTTCGCATCATTCCATTCAAAAACCACACCGTTCTCAACGTTCTTATATCCCTGGATGGCTTCGCCAGACCCATCCGCCGTATCCACGGTTCTGACTTGGCAGCGTGCAACCTCCATCAAGCGATCAAGGCCAATCGAATTCTTGCAGTCTGCTAACACGAGTAAGCCGCTTTTTGGTAATTGCTCAATCAGAGCTGTGAAATGTCGCAGCCTGACGTCTTTAGTAGTGTGATGTTCAGGATGATCATTGAAGCTATTGCATAGAACAACGACTTCAGGTCGACAATACAGCGCTTTCGGATTGTCATTCCACCAGAGAGTCGAATAGTCATCGGCCTCAAGGACATAAGTGCTCCGACCAAGCTTAACGGGATCAATGCCCGAGCGTGGCATGCCTCCAATCATGTATCCCGGCGCAAGGCCCGCGCTTTCCAGAATTTTCGCCAGCATGGCCGTCGTAGTTGTCTTGCCCTTACTTCCCGTCACCAGAATGTTGCGACTGCCATTGAGGAAATAAAAACACAGAAACTCAGGTAGTGAAAGATAGGGAATTCGCCTTTCGAGAACGTATTCAACCTCGGTATTGCCCCTTCCATGCTGCCGACCAATTACGACAAGATCGGGTAGGGGGTCAAGGTTGCGTGAACTGAATCCAGGGCTAATTATGATCCCCTTTTTTGCCAGCCAGTGTCTTGCTGAGCCATAGGTGTTCTCGCTATCCGATCCGGAAACGCGTACCCCTAAGTCAGCGACCGCGACCATCACACCAGACATCGCCCGGCCACAGCCTCCAATAAAGTGAATATGATCTGGCAACATCATCGTTTTTAATTCTTTTAGATATGAGAAGCAACTCAATTAATCGGGTGCTATCGGAAACGCGGCTTCTGAACTCCAATTGATGCCTGCATTAGAATAGACAGGCATACATAAGGAACAGTAGCGAAGAAGCTAAAAGCTGGAAAGAACACAAATGTGTCCGGCCCTCAATTGCCCTTCAATCCCATCGACAGGTAGTCCGGGGGTTGCATTCCGATAAATCTCGCGGCTTATCTCGGGTAAGTTAAATACCGGTAGTTAAATTACATCATGCAGGGAATGTCGCTGAATAGCTGTAGAGTTTTACAGGTATACGTTGCAGAGTGACTTCTCGGTGGCTCAATCTGGGCCGGCTATTAGCTGGAAGTCGAATGAAGAAATTGCGATTTACGGAAAGGCAGATTGTTGCCGGTACGAGACGCCCAAGCCAGCCCTTTACTGATCAGCTTGTATGGCTAGTTGCAGGAAACGCTCCCGAGTCTGTCGCAGAAATGCCCTTGGCTTAAGGGCATTTGCTATGCCTTGAAGCTTTGGGTGGCACTCGTCCGTTACACGAGCTATGGCCGAATCGAGATCGATAATAACGCGGCGGAGCGTTCCCTGCGTTCTGCATGCTCTTGCGCTGCGCATGGGCGGTGAGCGTGCCGTGGAAAAGCTGCCAGTGCCTCGCACACAAAAATTCGGACACTCCCCATGACAGGCGGCAAACGCGCCGCCGCAATCTATAGCCTCATCGGTTCAGCCAAGCTTAATGGCCTCGACCCAGAGGGCTATCTGCGTTTCGTCATTGATCGCATTTGCAGATTATCCGGTCAATCGTGTCGCCGAGCTACTGCCTTGGGCAGTGGCTGATCAGTGACCTTCCCCCGATAAGACGGACACATTCGATAGGTTATGATTACTATTGGAGGTGTTAAATGGAACGACGGCAGTTTACGGATGAATTCAAACGCGAGGCGGTGCGGCTCGCAAGTCAGTCTGG
>JACDGV010000012.1 GCA_013821425.1 Nitrosospira sp.
AGACGCCGCCATCAGCGCCCCACATGTCAGCGTAACCAGCCTCAGCCAAGGCTTCACTACCATCTCTTCTCTCCTTCGTTCCGTATCGATTTTTCGTTGTGCTCCAGTACCGAAAATATAGCCCGCCAATGCCGGTAATCCAGGTTGCCCAGGAAAATTGCTTCGACAGCCCTCATTTCATTGGACGCTCCTGGTTATTCCTTTCAGGCGGACGACCCCTTGTTATTGTTATATGATCATACTGTATCCCGGGTTTATGCGAACCGGTAGCGCCAGTGCCAAGACTCTTTCTGGTACCACCCCGCGCCTCGGCCGATTGATATGTGCGGGCGGGTGCCGCTAACGGGTGCTGCTTGTCGATGAGTTGCACATATTGCGGCGCCGGCAACCAGGTTTGCAGCGGATGCTGTTTGACCGGGGACCAGATGAACAGTCCCATCCAGGATATAGGTCTATACCGGACTGTCAATATCGATGTATTGATGCGCAATTCCAAATTTTTGGGATATGTGTTCCCCTAGAGCCTGTACACCATATCGCTCTGTTGCATGATGTCCGGCCGAGATAAATGCTACCCCCGATTCGCGGGAGACATGGACGGTCCGTTCGGAAATTTCACCGGTGATGAACGCGTCCACATTCAGCCGGACAGCCTCATCGAAATAATCCTGGGCACCGCCGGTACACCAGCCAACACGCCGAACCGGTTTTGCGTCGTCCCCGATTACCAGGGGCGTACGAGAGAGGATGCGTTCCACATTCAAGCGGAGCTTTTTCAGGTTCGACATCGATGGCGGAAGCGTTCCATGCATTGCGAGGTTCTGATCGCCAAACCAGCCGGTTTCAACGAAGCCCAATCTACGGGCCAGCTGGATGTTATTGCCCAATTCCGGGTGTGCATCCAGCGGTAAATGATAGGAAAGCAGGCCGATCCCGTGCGCCATGAGGAATGCAATGCGGCGTTGCTTTATACCTACGAGGCACGGGTCCTCGCCTCGCCAGAAATAACCGTGATGTACGAGCACGACGTCCGCATCTGCCAGCATGGCGGCCCGAAGGAAGTCGAAGGAGGCAGTTACGCCGCTAACCAGCCTACGCACCTCACTTCGGCCTTCCACTTGCAGCCCATTTGGGCAATAATCATGAAACCTGTCGACATTTAGCAGTTGGTTCAGATAGATTTCGAGTTCCTTCAATTGCATCGGCATTCATCCTGTCCTTATCGAAACCCTTTAGTCTCGAAATCTACATCCCCTAAATGCAAAAACTCTGGCTGATTTTCGCACAAACGACAACGGTCGTCCTTGCCGCGTTGTTCGTTATCTCCACCCTACGGCCTGAACTGTTACCCTGGAAATCCCCGGGTGGGACGTTGGTAACTATAAAAGAGGCTGTTTCCGACCGGCCGTCCCAAGCGGCTCCTCAGCCCGGCAGTTACAGCGATGCTGCGCAAAAGGCCATGCCATCGGTGGTAAACGTTTTTACCACCAAAGAAATCAAGGTGTCTTCCCATCCGCTACTGGATGACCCCATGTTCCGGCGCTTCTTCGGTGACCGCTTCGAATCCCAGAGCCGTCGTGCATCGAGCCTCGGTTCCGGCGTAATTGTAAGCCCCGAAGGCTACATACTCACTAATCATCATGTTATTGATGCTGCCGATGAAATCGAAATTGCGCTTGCCGATGGAAGAAAGGCCAAAGCGCGCGTGATCGGATCAGATCCGGAAACGGATCTCGCCGTTATAAGAGTCGACATGGAAGACCTTCCTACGATGACTTTCGGTCACTCCGATAATGCGCGGGTCGGCGATATCGTGCTCGCCATCGGTAACCCTTTCGGTGTGGGGCAAACCGTGACCATGGGTATTATTAGCGCACTTGGACGGACTCATCTCGGCATTAACACTTTTGAAGATTTCATCCAGACTGATGCCGCCATCAATCCGGGTAATTCGGGAGGTGCGCTGGTGGATACGGCCGGTAATCTGATTGGTATCAACACGGCGATTGTATCCAGAACAGGTGGTTCGCTCGGCATAGGATTTGCCATCACGGCGAGCGTGGCCACGCAGATAATGGAGCAAATAGTAAAAACGGGTAGCGTGACCCGCGGCTGGATCGGCGTGGAGGTGCAAGACGTGACGCCCGAATTGGCCGAATCATTCAAACGCCCCAGTACCAGCGGAGCCTTGATTGCAGGAGTACTTAAGGGCGGGCCTGCAGATCAGGCAGGGGTTAAGCCAGGGGATATAATCGTGGAAGTAAAAGGTGAACCGGTTATTGACTCATCCGGCATGCTTAACCTGATCGCGGCATTGTTACCAGGAGAGACGGCCACCATCACGGTAATTCGCAACCAGACGGAAAGATCGATCAAGCTCAAGGTCGGCAAGCGCCCAATGCCCTTGTCTCAAGAGCAGTATTTTGATCCGGATGCGGGTGCGATGGAGTGAATCCAGCCTCGGATAGGTCTCATGGAATGGCACGAATGGCCCGCACTGCGAACACTCTACCTTCTTCATTCGGAGCCAGATAAGGCAGGTCCGTCCGTGGCATCACCGCACGTTGGGCTGCGGCTACCTGGCGGGCCGTACTCAGACTTTTTTCTTTTCGCCCATTTCGCCATTATCCAGTTCGGGCTCCTGATCTGTTTCAGTTGCCGGGTGATAAGGCGCTTGGACCGCCCGTGCGGCCCGGTTGGTTGATTTCTCCAGCAGTCCCGCAACTAGTATGCCAAATTCGTAGAGCAGATAAAGCGGGACAGCCAGCAAGAATTGGGAAACCACGTCCGGAGGAGTGAATATAGCGCCTGCCACAAATGCCCCAACGAGTACATAGGGCCGTAGCATCTTCAGTTTCTCGATGGATACGATACCCGCCCGGACCAGTATCACGACGAGTATTGGCACTTCAAAGGTTATGCCGAAGGCAATGAACATGGTCAACACGAAGTCGAGATACCGGCCTATGTCCGTCATCACCGCAACGCCCTCCGGCGCGAAATGGATGATGAACTCAAATACCAGGGGCAGGACCGCGAAATAGGCAAACGCCATCCCGCATACAAACAGGACGCTGCTGGCGAGCACTAGCGGGAGTACCAGGCGTTTTTCATGCGAATATAGTCCAGGTGCCACAAATGCCCAGATCTGATAGAGGGTGTGCGGTAGAGTAACGACGAAAGCCGCCATCATGGCCACTTTCATTGGTACGAAAAATGGCGTGACCACTTCGGTAGCGATCATCTGGCCGCCTTCCGGCAGTTTTTCCAGTAAAGGCTGCGCCAGCAGAGAGTAGAGTTCCCTCGCGTAGTAGGCGCAAGGCAGAAAGCCAAGCATGATTCCCCCACACGCGCGGATAAGCCTGGAGCGCAGTTCCACAAGATGTGAAATGAATGTTTCGTCCGCACTCATGTTGTCAAAGGGAGCAGGAAAAATTCCGCCAGGTTGTACCGCTTGCCTCGCATCGCCATTGATCCCAAAGCTGAGTTCCTGTCATGTTCTCGCTGATTGTTCATTATCCGGATCTACCAGCGGCGCGCTTTAAATACGAGTTGGCCAAATGCCAAATTACTCGCGGCGTATAACGGTATCAGTTGTATCCGCGCCGGGCGTTAGCCGTTCGGGCGGGGTAGTTGGCGGGGCTGTGGTGGTGGCGGAAGAATGAGGTGGTGGGGAAGGCTCTGCCACAGGTCCAGAGGGTGATCCGGACGTCATGGCAGCAGAGGGTTTTTTTTCTGTTTCTATCGCCTGCTGAAACTGACTCATTTCTGTCCGCACGGTATTTTCGACGGAGCGCGCCGCACCCTCGATCGAAGTTTTCCATTTTTTGAGTTCTTCCAACTCCATTTCATGCTGGATGTCATTCCTGACATCATTCGCGTAACGTTGGGCTCGGCCCAACAGATGGCCTAGAGTACGGGCCACTTTCGGAAGCCGCTCAGGGCCAATCACGACCAACCCAACTGCCGCTATAACGAGAATTTCCGTGAAACTGATATCAAACATTTTGCTCAAAGTCACTGACAAGCGTACAAAAAAAACTGCACGGCGTACCAGCGGGATTTATGGGAGGTCACTCGCTCTTACTGGCACGAGCTTTTCACCGGCGACCCGTTTCACGATTTTGTTCGGGACTTGTCCCTGGCCTCGGACTCGATGATCCGGGCATCCGTATGCTGAGATGCCGAGGATATTTCCTCTTCATCAGCGCTTTTCATGCCTTCCTTAAAGCCCTTTACCGCACCTCCCAGATCGCTGCCGAGATTGCGGAGTTTTTTGGTGCCGAATACCAGAACAACAATGACCAGCACGACCAGCCAATGCCAAATACTGAATGATCCCATTATTTACTCCTTTATCCGGGATGAGGAATCATGCCAGGCAGGCGTTCCCTGCCGCCTAGGATATGAATATGCAAATGGTAGACTTCCTGGCCGCCCACGCGGCCAGTATTAATTACAGTACGAAAGCCGTCCGAACAACCTTGTTGTCTCGCCAGACGGGGAATCAGCACCATCATCCCGCCCACCAAGTCCCGGTGCTTGTCTTCGACCTCTGCGAGCGAACTGATATGCAATTTGGGTATCAGCATGAAATGTACCGGCGTTGCAGGGTGTATATCGTGAAACGCATATACATCCGCGTCCTCGTATACTTTTTCGCTGGGAATCTCTCCCCCGGCAATTTTGCAGAAAATGCAGTTGTCCATATTATTCCGCTTTCCGCGACGCTTTTTCCTCTATCCCCGAAATTCCTTTCCGGCGCTGCAATTCGTCTAGCACATCTTCAGGCCTCAGGCCATGGTGCGCCAACAGTACCATGGAGTGGAACCACAGGTCTGCCATTTCATGTACCACGTGCGGTTTGTCGCCGTCTTTGGACGCCAACAAAACCTCCGCCAATTCTTCCGCAATTTTTTTGAGAATCTTATCCTGTCCCCCGTGGAACAGTTTCGCCACGTAGGAATCTGCGGGAGCGGAACCTTTGCGCGCCTCAATAATGTCAGCTACGCGATAAAGAATAGCCGGGTCGGTCATTTGCTGTAGATTTCGTCCGGGCTCTTGATGACTGGCTCAACCAACTCCCATTGGCCGCTTTGCAACATGCGGAAGAAACAGCTGCGTCTGCCCGTATGACAAGCAATACCACCGACTTGTTCCACCCTCAGCAGCAGAACGTCCCCATCGCAATCCAGGCGAATTTCCTTTACCTTCTGCACATGCCCCGATTCTTCCCCCTTATGCCAGAGCTTCTTTCGGGACCGCGACCAGTAATGTGCCTCGTTCGTCCGGACAGTAAGCTTCACCGCCTCGCGATTCATCCAGGCAACCATTAGCACGGTGTCGCTGGCGGTTTCTTGCGTTACCACCTGCACCAGCCCATCGTCAGACCAGTTGATCTTGTTAAGCCAGATATCGGACATAGATGTATTTGAGAATCAGATTGTTGGATCTACTACAATCGTGCTTCGATACCATGTTGCGCCATATACGCTTTGGCCTCGCGTACGGTGTATTCGCCATAGTGAAAAATGCTCGCTGCAAGTACCGCGTCCGCACGGCCTTCCAGGACGCCTTCGACAAGGTGATGCAAGTTGCCTACTCCCCCACTTGCGATTACCGGCACATTCACCGCGTCCGATACTGTTCGCGTCAGCGCCAAATCAAACCCGTTACGTGTTCCATCGCGATCCATACTCGTAAGCAGTATTTCACCCGCACCCAATGACTGCATCTTCTTCGCCCACTCCACGGCATCCAGTCCCGTAGCCCTGCGTCCGCCGTGGGTGAACACTTCCCAGCTATTACCTCCCACTTGCTTGGCATCTATCGCTACCACGATGCACTGTGAACCGTAACGGCTTGCGGCTTCCCCGACCAGTTCAGGCTCCTGCACCGCCGAGGTGTTGATACTTACTTTATCAGCCCCGGCATTTAGCAGCCTCCTCACGTCTTCCACCTTACGAATTCCGCCGCCTACCGTCAACGGGATGAATACCTGGGTTGCGACTTCCTCAATGATATGCAGGATCAGATCCCGGTTGTCGGAACTGGCGGTAATATCGAGAAAAGTCAGCTCATCTGCTCCCTGGTCATCGTAGCGGCGCGATATTTCAATGGGATTGCCAGCGTCCCGAAGACCGACAAAATTAACGCCCTTTACAACGCGTCCATTTGTCACGTCAAGGCAGGGAATGATACGCTTGGCAAGACCCATACAGTAAAGACCTTCACCTTAAAGGTAAACAGAAATACAGGAAAGCAAAAAACAGGGAACAGGATTAACGGTGTTCCGCTTTTCCCCCTGTGTAAAGGAGAACTTCAGCAGGCAAGGCGTATCACCGGAGGCCTGTTTTCAGGCCTAATTTATCCGCGAGCGCTTGTGCCGACCGAAAATCCAGCGCACCTTCGTAGATCGCACGTCCCGTGATAGCGCCCACGATACCTTCGGGTTCGATTTCGCAGAGCGCTTTAACATCATCGAGATTACTTATACCCCCGCTGGCAATGACCGGTATAGTAAGCGCGCTAGCGAGTTCCCTGGTGGCTTGGACATTCACACCACTTAACATTCCATCACGCCCGATATCGGTATAGATGATTGCCTCAACGCCGTAATCCTCGAATTTTTTCGCGAGGTCCACTACGTCGTGACCAGTGACTTTTGACCAGCCATCGACGGCTACCTTGCCGTTCTTCGCATCCAGCCCCACCATGATGTGCCCGGGGAACGCGTTACAGGCGTCGCGGAGGAAGCCAGGTGTCTTGACGGCGGCGGTGCCGATGATAACGTACGTAATGCCGTCGTCGAGGTAACATTCAATTGTTTCGAGATCACGTATCCCGCCGCCCAGTTGAGTCGGGATTTCATCGCCGACTGCCCCAACAATGTCGCGGATTGCGAGCTCGTTTTTCGGCTTGCCGGCAAACGCGCCGTTGAGATCCACGAGGTGCAGTCGCCGCGCGCCCTGGCCCCACCAATGCCTGGCCATGGCGCCCGGATCCTCCGAGAATACCGTGGCGTTTTCCATAACGCCCTGTTTCAGGCGCACGCAGTGGCCGTCTTTCAGGTCTATCGCAGGGATGATCAGCATCTTGAGTCAGAATTAAAATTTAGGCTGAGTTTGAAATGGGACCAGACGCTACTTCCCGATATTCTTGTCTGTCGAGGAAGCGGGTTCCCACCGCACGAAGTTGCTCAGCAGCGTCAAGCCCGCCTCTTGGCTTTTTTCCGGGTGGAACTGAACGGCGAAAATATTATCCTTGGCTACAGCGCAGGTAAACGGAAACGGATAAAGGCTGTATGCTGCGACGGGCTCCGGGTTATCGGTTTCGACATAATAACTGTGCACGAAATAGAAGCGCGCATCCTGCGGTATGCCTTTCCATAGAGGATGCTCAGCGGCTTGATGCACCTGGTTCCATCCCATATGCGGCACTTTGAGTCGTTGCTCATTCGTCCCGGCTGCCTCTGGCGCTGGAAAATGCCGAACCTTGCCAGACACGATGCCAAAACCTTTCACGTTGCCTTCCTCGCTGCTGCCGAGCAGCATTTGCAGGCCCAGGCAAATACCGAGAAACGGCTTGCACATTGCGGCTTCCATTACCGCGCCACGTAATCCTCGGGCATCGAGTTCACGTAGGCAGTCGGGCATTGCGCCCTGACCGGGAACCACTATGCGGTCAGCCTTGCGCACCGCGGCCGCATCGCCGGTAACGATGATGGAAGCGGCCGGAGCGACATGTTCCAGCGCTTTTGATACCGAGCGCAAATTGCCCATGCCATAGTCAACGATTGCAATATCAGTCATGCCGCGCGATGAGATGAAGATGAGGAAGCTACAGGGAGCCCTTGGTGGATGGAATCGTGCCAGTAGCGCGCGGATCAGACTCCATCGCCATGCGCAACGCGCGGCCAAACGCCTTGAAAACGGTTTCCGCCTGGTGATGAGCGTTGTCGCCCGAGAGATTATCGATATGCAACGTTACCAGGGCGTGATTGACGAAACCCTGGAAAAACTCGCTGATCAGATCAACGTCGAAGTCGCCGATGCGAGCGCGCACGAACTCCACGTTGAACTCCATGCCGGGCCGTCCGGAAAGATCCACTACCACCCGCGACAATGCTTCGTCCAGCGGCACATAAGAGTGTCCGTAACGGCGCAAACCCTTCTTATCCCCGATAGCCTGCGTAAATGCCTGTCCAAGGGTGATGCCGATATCCTCCACCGTGTGGTGGGCATCAATGTGTAAATCTCCCTTGGCGGCAATCTCCAGGTCTATCAGGCCATGACGCGCCACCTGATCCAGCATGTGATCGAGAAATGGCACGCCGGTATCGAGCACTGCCTTGCCGGTTCCATCCAGGTTGACGTTGAGATCAATCTGGGTTTCCAGTGTGTTCCGCTTTACCTGGGATTGCCGCATGGGATTCAGCCGTTAAGTACGGCAGGAATAGTAAAATTAGCCATTAGCCCCGAATTTCGCGTTAGATTGTGGTAATGAGGCCTGGAGCGCCGCCAAAAACAATATGTTTTCTTCGGGTGTTCCCACGGTCACGCGCAAGCAATTTTTGAGCAATGGGTGGGAGCCATCAAGATTCTTGATCAATACGCCGCGCTTCTTGAGGCTCTGAAACACCTGGCCGGCTTCATTTACCCGGAACAAAATAAAATTTGCATCTGTCGGAAAAGCATCAACACTTTCCATCGCCGCCAAGCGCTGACTGATCACCGCTCGTTCGCACTTGATCGCCGCAGCCTGCTGTAGCAGGATATCGCGATGCTTTAAGACCTTCTCCGCGATCAACTGGGTGACAACCCCCACATTATACGGCAAACGCACCTTTTCCAGCTGTATCAGCCATTCCGGCCTTCCCAACAGGAGTCCAAGTCGTAAACCTGCCAGTCCCTGCTTGGAAAGCGTTCGCATCAGCAGCAGGTTGGGGTGCTGTGCAAGCCTGTCCATGAAGCTTGCGTCGGCGAAAGCATGGTAGGCCTCATCCACTACCACCACGCCAGGTGCGGCTTCAATAATACGTGAGATCGCCTCGTCGTCAAACAGATTGCCGGTAGGGTTGTTAGGATAGGCAATGAAAATCACAGCAGGCTGGCGCCGTGCGATAGCTTCAAGCGTTGCATCCAGATTGAGCGAAAAATCCGCGTTTAGCGGCACACCTACGTAATCCATTCCGGCGAAAGTGGCGATCATGCGAAACATGACGAACGAAGGCTCAACACCCATCAGGGTGGCACCGGGTTTCGCACAGGCCAAGGCGATGATCTGGATAATCTCATCCGAACCGTTGCCCAGCATGATTTCCAGTCCGGGGGGTATCGCCAGCGATTCACGCAATGCGGCCTTGAGTGCGGCCCCGCTTGCGTCGGGATAGCGGTTAATCGGCGCGTCGGCCGCCAGTCGCGCGATTTCATCCCGCACACCGGGTGGCAGAGAATAGGGATTTTCCATGGCATCCAGCTTCACCATGCCGCTTGCCGGCGGCACGTGATAGGCGGAAAGCGCAAGAATGGCGGGTCGGATGATGTGATCTGGTGATCTGGACATTCTCGGTATTCGGGTAGGACCTACGATTGCATCAAGATTCGCGGGGGCAAAGGCTGCGTCAACTTTCGGAAGAGCCATGCGTATCCGCTATTGCAGGCTTGTTCATGAATCGATATTCGGCTGCCATCGCATGCGCCTGCAAACCCTCTCCGCGAGCCAGGATGGAGGCAATCCTGCCCAGGTTTTCCGAACCCTGTTCCGACACCTGGATAATGCTGCTCCGTTTCTGGAAGTCGTACACTCCCAATGGTGACGAAAAGCGCGCAGTCCGGGAGGTAGGCAATACGTGGTTCGCGCCTGCGCAATAATCGCCAAGAGCTTCGGAGGTGTGGCGTCCCAGGAAGATTGCCCCGGCATGCCTTATTTTTTCCGCCCATTTCTCCGGCTGCTCAACCGACAATTCAAGATGTTCCGGGGAGATGCGATTGGCGATGGCGCAGGCTTCATCCAGGTCGCGTACCTCAATCAGGGCGCCGCGACGTTCGAGCGAGACGCGTATCACCGCTTTGCGGGGCATTGCTTCCAATTGCCGCGCAAGGCTTGCGGCCACTGCATCAATGAAACGGGCATCGGGAGAAAGCAGGATTGCCTGAGCCATCTCATCGTGCTCGGCTTGCGAAAATAAATCCATGGCGATCCAGTCGGGGTCGGTTTTGCCGTCGCAGATCACCAGAATTTCCGAAGGTCCCGCAAGCATGTCGATCCCTACCACCCCGAATACCCGACGCTTGGCTGCGGCGACATAAGCGTTTCCCGGCCCGACGATCTTGTCCACTTGCGGCACAGCCGCAGTACCATATGCCAGCGCGCCCACGGCCTGGGCACCTCCAATGGTAAAGACTCGATCAACCCCACAAATTGCCGCAGCTGCAAGTACCAGGTTATTCGTTGTGCCACCGGGAGCGGGAGTAACCATGACAAGTTCGCCTACCCCTGCGACCTTGGCGGGAATCGCGTTCATCAGCACGGAGGATGGGTACGATGCCTTGCCGCCCGGGACGTACAATCCGACGCGGTCCAGCGGGGTAATTTTTTGCCCAAGCAGCGTACCGTCGGGATCGACATAACTCCACGATTGCGTCAACTGTTTCGCGTGGTAGGTGTGCACACGCTTCGCAGCCTCTTCCAGGGCATTGCGCTGATCCAGGGGCAAATCGTGCAGGGCCTGTTGCAGGCGGTCATGCGGCAGTTCAAGCTCCGCTGCGGAGGCGGCTTCCAGGCGATCGAAGCGGCGAGTGTATTCCAACAAGGCTTCATCGCCGCGTTTTCTGATATCGGCAAGGATACTTGCCACGTCGCCATCCACCTGCCCATCGTGGGCGTCTTCAAAAGCAAGCAGTTGCGCTAACGCTTCATTGAAGCTCGTATCGGTGGAAGAGAGTCGCCTAATCCGGATCATGAGAAGGAGTTATAGCTATAAATGTGATGGGTGACCGGCAGGTTCACGGCGCCTGTTTCGTAATTGCCGCCGAGAACGCCTCAAGCATAGGCTGTATTGTTTCCCGCTTTAATTTCAATGCTGCCTGATTGATGACCAACCGGGCGGAAATCGGCATAATCTCTTCCACCGCCTTGAGATGGTTGGCTTTCAATGTGTTGCCGCTCGAAACCAGATCCACGATAGCGTCTGCCAGTCCCACCAGCGGGGCGAGTTCCATCGAGCCGTAGAGCTTGATGAGATCTACATGCATGCCCTTTTCAGCAAAGTGTTCACGCGCGGTATGGAGATATTTTGTCGCCACGCGTACCCGGGCTCCTCGCCGGACTGCTGATTCATAGTCGAAATCGTCGCGCACAGCCACCATCATCCGGCAGCAGGCGATGTTCAGGTCGAGCGGCTGATAAAGCCCTGCACCTCCGTGCTCCAGCAACACGTCCTTCCCGGCTATGCCCAGATCCGCAGCGCCGTATTGCACATACGTCGGCACGTCTGATGCGCGCACGATTATAAGGCGCACGTTATCGCGATTGGTCGCGAGAATCAGTTTGCGCGACGTTTCAGGATCGTGCAGCGAGACTATGTCTGCCGCGCTCAGCAGCGGAGCGGTATCGTCAAAAATACGGCCCTTGGAAAGGGCAATCGTGATGCTTGTCATGGATGGTTCGTGCAAAACAGCATTTTACTCTAAAGCAGTGGCTAAAGCAGGGCTTCCTTAGGACCTGCTGTCCTTGGGGAGCGGTTGCGTCGGGTGTGGGAGAAAGCGCGGGAGAAAAGGTGTGAAATAAAAAAAATGGCTGGCTTACCCGGATGGGGTTGGCTGGCTGAAATGCCACTGGCGTAGGAGAAACCCAGTGGCAACGGATAAGCTTAGGTCGGTTGTGCAGGAAATTCACGATTCCCAATCTTTGCCGGCGAGTTGCGGAGTTATGGGTCCGCCGGCATTTTAGGTGTTTCTCACACTACCCTGCCACATGCAAACAATAATGAGAATGATTGCTATTATACATTATAAACCTGCCGACACAAATCTTTTTGACGGTAAAATACCCCTATTTTCTCAAGCAAGAAAAACAATCTGCGGGCGGGTGATGATCTTGCCAATTACGATTCAGAATGGCATTAACCATCTGGACTGATGCAGGAGTTACGTCGTTAATGAAGCCTTGCTGTAATCCCCCCATAACGAGCCAGAAGGCCGGTTGCATCCATGCCCGTCTTGCTCGCCATATACAAGGCTGCCTGAACGTCGATAGTGTCTGTTGCCGGATGCAGGACTAGAAGATGAAGGTGATGGGCAATTGCCAACTGAGTAGCAGGGTCGGGTGCGCGGCCCCGTCGGGTGGTAAGCCAAGCCAACGCTGCCAGCAAGAGCTTTACCGAAGGCTTATCGTCCCGTTCTTTGGAATTTCGCATGGTTAGAAGTGATAATTGAGGTTGATGGAAAAATTGCGGCCGGGCCGCGTGTGTCGGGCTCTCCGATTGAATCGCTGTGTGTATGTCTCTGACCGGCACGTTCGCCCAGTGCCAGTATTTTGGTCCAGCAGGTTGAAGACTGTGCGGACTTTCCAGCGCGGCCGCTCAGAAGTAGACCTGCTTCGCCCGGCCAGCGCTATCAATAATATTAATGATAATGAGAACTATACTCATTGTCCACAAGATTGAGGAAAAAGAGATCAGGGACTGACGAGAGTGATGCTTGACAAAAACCGCGAGAATTTCCGGGAGTAACGGGTATCTCAACGGTGGCCAAGGGCGATCATCTCAAACACGGATGTGTTATGACGGCGCGGCTGAAGAGGCATTGTACGACGAGTGACGCAAACCGGCGATCCGGCTCATATAGCGAATGGCAGGTACACAGACATTACCGCTGTTTCTTCTTTCTTTGGTTCCCGTCCCGGCACATCCTCTCCGCAATGATGATGGACCCCATCAGCATTTTGTAGTTGCCTGTGCCTGATGACTTGGATAGGTTATGCCGGTCAATTCGATTATTATTGAAAAGCAGAGAGATAAAGGAGTAGGAAGACATGGCCGGCCTGACCGACCCGACACAACTTTATATGTGAATCGCCCGCTTATCCACCCCCAGTGCGGCCTCATGCAGCACTTCCGACAGCGATGGATGGGCGTGAACGATGCGTGCAATATCTTCGCTGCTGGCCGCAAATTCCATTGCCATTACCGCCTCCGCAATCAGTTCGGATGCGTAGGGGCCGATTATGTGAATGCCGAGGATGCGGTCGGTATGGGCGTCTGCAAGTACTTTGACGAAACCGCCTGTCTCCCCCAGGGCACGTGCGCGCCCGTTAGCCATGAAGGGAAACTGTCCCGCTTTGTATTGAACGCCATCTGTTTTTAATTGTTGCTCGGTTTTTCCCACCCATGCTATCTCGGGCGAGGTATATATCACCCACGGGATCGTGTCGAGATTAACGTGCCCCGGCTGCCCCGCGATCGTTTCGGCTACTGCGACGCCTTCCTCCGACGCCTTATGTGCCAACATGGGCCCACGCACTACGTCGCCCACTGCGAATATATTGGACAGATTGGTGCGGCATTCGCTGTCTACTTCGATGTAGCCGCGGTCATCCAGCTTCAGACCGATATTTTCCGCGCCCAATCCATGGGTATGGGGAGTCCGGCCTACCGCTATGATCAGCTTGTCCACGTCCAGTTTTTGTACATTTCCATCGGCATCCCCTGCATTCGCATACTCGATCGTGATGCTCTTTTCGCCGGTTTTGATCCCGCTTATCCTGATCCCGGTGTGGATTACCAGACCTGATTCTCTAGTGAAGATTTTTTTTGCTTCTTTTGCCACCTGTTCGTCGGCAGCCGTGAGAAACCCGGGTAGCGCCTCAAGAATAGAGACCTCCGAGCCGAGCCTCCGCCACATACTGCCCATTTCCAGGCCAATCACTCCACCACCAATTACCCCCAGCCGCTTAGGCGCTTCTGTCATCGCCAATGCGCCGGTATTGTCCAGTATTCGCTCATTGTCCACTTGCGCGAATGGCAACGGGCGCGGTGTCGAGCCCGTGGCGATAATGATATGTTTTGCCTCGATGGTGTCGGTCTTGTCTCCGTTTTTCACTTCGATTTGCCATAGATTATGGTTGCCGCTCTCGTCTTTGCTGCCCTTGAGCAAAATTCCATGTCCATGCATCGATGCGACTTTATTTTTTTTGAGCAGCATGGCCACGCCGCCGGTGAAGCCTGTCACGATCTTGTCCTTGCGGGACATCATCGTCGGAATATCAATTGACAACCCTTCCACCCTGATGCCATGGCTCGCAAATTTGTGCGCGGCGCGCTCGAAATTCTCGGATGATTCCAGCAGTGCCTTGGACGGGATGCAGCCGACATTGAGGCAGGTCCCGCCCAGGCTGGGTTTGCCTTGCGGGCTTTTCCACTCGTCTATGCAAACGGTGTTCAGTCCCAATTGGGCGCAGCGGATCGCGGCTACATACCCGCCGGGACCGGCGCCGATTACTGCGACATCGAAGGATTGGGGCATATTGGCATTTCAAGAAAAAAGGCAAAAATGAGGCAGCGAAAATCGCTGGCGAAAGATTTACAGTTTTAGGTTCAGCCGTCCAGCAGGGGGCTCATGGGATATTCCAGGGCCTCTTTCATTGCCACCAGCGAAAGTACCGCTTCGCGCCCATCTATAATGCGATGATCGTAAGACAGGGCAAGGTAACACATCGGCCGGATTACCACCTGGCCATTCTCAGCCACCGGTCGTTCCCTGGTGGCATGAATGCCAAGAATTGCGCTCTGTGGCGGATTGATGATGGGGGTCGAGAGCATGGATCCAAATACCCCGCCATTGGTTATTGAGAAGGTGCCGCCGGTCAATTCTTCAATGGTCAGTTTGCCCTCTTGGGCGCGTTTGCCGAACTCCGCAATTTGGCGTTCAATCTCGGCCTGAGACAACGAGTCCGCATCGCGAATGATAGGGACGACCAGTCCGCGCGGGCTGCTTACTGCGATGCCGATATCATAGTAGCCGTGATAGACAATGTCATTTCCATCCACGGACGCGTTCACGATTGGAAATCTTTTCAGTGCCGCTACCGCCGCCTTGACAAAAAAAGACGTGAGCCCGAGTTTGATACCATGTTCCTTTTCGAACTTCTCCTTGTAGCGGGCGCGCAAATCCATTATTGCCTGCATGTTGACTTCGTTGAACGTAGTGAGTATCGCCGCGGTGGCTTGCGACTGTACCAGCCGTTCAGCGATCCTTGCCCGCAGGCGCGACATGGGCACCCGTTGTTCGTGCCGACCGCCCGCAGGTGCGGAAGCCGATGGGGCTGTGGAAGCTGGCTGAGCCGCTAAAGATGGAGAAGGCGTGGGAGAAGCAGAGGTTGCCACGGAGGATGCGGGTTTTTTTTCCACATGCTCCGCCACATCCTGCTTGGTGATTCGGCCGCTTCGCCCGCTGCCCTTGATCGAGCTAATTTCTTCTGCTTCGAGCTTTGCCTGCGCCGCCTTGGCACGGGCAGCTGGCATCATTGCCGGGGCCGCCCCAGCCGTTGAGGAGGGTGCGGCAAGGGAATCCGCGTCCGATGGAGCCGGGATTGCCGCTGCCGTATCGGCGTCAATCTTCGCAGTCTCTGCTGCGGCGGCCTCCGTATCAATGGTGGCGATAATTTCACCGCCGCTAACTGTCGCTCCATCCCCTTTGATGATTTTAGCCAGTACACCCGTGGCTGGTGCGGGCAACTCCAGCACGACTTTATCGGTCTCGACATCGATCAGGTTTTCGTCACGGTCGACGTGCTCGCCCTCCTTTTTACGCCAGGAAAGCAGTGTGGCTTCCGCTACCGATTCGGATAACACAGGAACTTTGACTTCAACGAGCATAATTCTTCCTTTCGTTCAGAGTTTCTCGCGAAATGCCGCCACTATTAATTCGTTCTGCTGAAAGTTGTGTTTCGCCAGATATCCCGCCGCGGGCGATGCTGACGACGCGCGCAATGCGTAGCCCAACACCTGATCGGGACGCTTATGCCGCAGCAGATAGTGCTGGATGCGATGCCAGGCTCCCTGGTTGCCGGGCTCCTCCTGGCACCACAGGATATCCCTGGCCTGGGGATAGCGCTCGACCTCGATCTGGAAATCATCGTGCGGAAAGGGATACAACTGCTCGATACGAATGATGGCCACATCTTCGATTTCTTGTTTTCGTCGGTGTGCCAACAAATCATAATATACCTTGCCGGAACAGGCGATAACACGGCGCACCTTGCTGGAGTCAAGTTTTTCAGTTTCGGGAATGATGTTCTGAAAGCTCCCGCTGGCGAGATCTTCCAGACTCGACACGGATTCCTTGTGCCGCAACATGCTTTTCGGACTCATGATGATAAGCGGCTTGCGGATTGGCCGGATCATCTGACGCCGGAGCATGTGAAACATCTGCGCGGGCGTCGAGGGAACGCATACCTGGATATTGTATTGCGCGCAAAGTTGCAGATAACGCTCCAGGCGTGCGGAAGAGTGTTCAGGCCCCTGACCTTCGTAGCCATGGGGAAGCATCATCACCAGTCCGCACAGGCGTCCCCACTTCGCCTCGCCCGAAGCAATGAACTGGTCTATTACTACTTGCGCTCCATTGGCAAAGTCGCCGAACTGCGCCTCCCAGACCACCAGTTCATCCGGTTCCGCGGTGGCATAGCCATACTCGAAACCGAGCACTGCTTCTTCCGACAATACCGAATCGATAATCGTGAAGTCCGCTTGTTCAGGAGCAATGTGACGCAGTGGAATATATATGCCTTCGTTCCATCGCTCGCGATTCTGGTCGTGGAGCACGGCGTGACGGTGAAAGAACGTTCCCCGTCCGGAGTCCTGTCCCGAAAAGCGTATGCCGTAGCTATCCTTGAGGAGTGCCGCATAAGCCAGGTTTTCAGCCATTCCCCAATCCAGCGGGAGCTTTCCCTGGCCCATCAGTCGGCGGTCGGCAATAATCTTTTCCACCCGCGCATGCAATTTGAACCTGGCGGGGATATCAGTTAGCCGTTCGGCCAGTTTCATGAGCTCCGCTACCGGCAGCCCGGTCTGAACAGGTGCGTTCCAGTTGCTATTTTTCAGGAACGGCGTCCAGTCCACCGCATGTGCGGATTTGTAACCATATTGAATGGTCTTGTTAGGATTGCGGCCGGCATCCATGTCATCGCGATAGGCTTTCGCCATTTGCTCAACCTCGTCGACCGCGATGACACCTTCGGCGACCAACCTGTCGGCATAGCGTTTGCGCGCACCTGGATGGCGGGCAATAATCTTGTACATCAATGGCTGCGTCACCATTGGTTCATCCTGCTCGTTGTGGCCCAGAGCTCGAAAACAGACCAGGTCGATGACCACATCCTTATGGAATGTCATCCTGAAATCAAGTGCGATTTCCGTCACCATAACGACCGCTTCCGGGTCATCACCGTTGACGTGGAAGATAGGCGCCTCGATCATCTTCGACACGTCGGTAGAATAAAGCGTGGAGCGGGCGTCGCGCGGATCGGATGTTGTGAATCCGATCTGGTTATTGATGACAATGTGCACGGTACCGCCCGTGCCATAACCGCGCGTCTGCGAAAGATTCAGGGTTTCCATCACAACTCCCTGGGCAGAATAGGCGGCGTCCCCGTGCAGCAGCACAGGCAGCACCAAATCGCCGTTCCTGTCCCGCAGGCGGTGTTGGCGGGCCCGCACCGAGCCCTGCACCACTGGGTCCACAATTTCCAGATGCGAGGGATTGAACGCCAGCGAGAGTCCCATGATTCCGCCAGGTGTGGATACTGCCGAGGAAAAACCCTGGTGGTATTTGACATCACCCCCGCTTAGTTCCTGCGCATGCGTACCTTCAAATTCCTGGAAAAGATCGGCCGGCACTTTACCCAAGGTGTTGACCAGCACATTCAACCGCCCGCGGTGCGCCATGCCGATGACCATCTGTATAACGCCCATACCGCCCGCGCGCTGCAGCAGGCTATCCAATAGCGGGATCAGGCTCTCACCGCCCTCGCCGGAAAAACGTTTTTGACCAACATAACGCCTATGAAGGTATTTCTCCAGCCCTTCCGCGGCATTCAGGCGTTCCAGGATATGACGTTTATATTTGGCGGAAAAATCAGGCTGCGCGCGCGTTCCTTCGATACGATTCTGTATCCAGCGCTTTTGCTCGGTATCGGTGATGTACATGTACTCGACGCCGATACTGCCACAGTAGGTTTGTCGCAGTGTCCGCAATATTTCCCCGAGCGGTGCGCGGGGCGGGCCGATTAACGAACCCGTGCTGAAAACGGTGCTCATGTCGGCCTCGCTCAGGCCGTAATAGAAGGGATCGAGTTCAGGAATATGCGGCTTTTCCTGATGCTTGAGAGGGTCGAGATCAGCTTGGCGCACACCCAGAAAGCGGTACGCATTGATCATCTGCAGCACGGATATCTGATCGCGCTCGCTGACCAGGCCATATTCGTTTTGCCCTGCTGTCCGTACTGTTCCTCCTCCGCGCTTCGAATGTTCTCTGGCCGGACGAACAAACGATTCCATTATCGGAGCATGCGCGACATCTCGAGAAGCTGCTTCGCCCTCGGCTCTTTGTAGTTTGTCGAAGTATTCGTGCCATTCCGGCGGGACTGAGTGGGGACTTTGCAGGTATTGTTCAAAAAGCCCTTCAACGAATGGCGCATTCGCTCCGAATAGCAGAGAGTCCTCGAACAACTGCTTCATGATGGCTGATGACCCCCCTGCCTCGCCGGCCGGTTATCTGCGGGCTGCAATTGGCACCACATCGCGGGTAACGGCGCCTGTATAAAGCTGGCGCGGCCGTCCTATCTTGTAATCCGGGTCCCCAATCATTTCGCTCCACTGGGCAATCCAGCCCACGGTGCGTGCCATGGTAAATATGGCGGTGAACATAGAGGAGGGGATGCCCAGCGCTCGCTGCACGATGCCCGAATAAAAATCGACGTTGGGATACAGTTTCCTGGAAATGAAATACTCATCTTCCAGCGCAATTTTTTCCAGTTGAAGTGCAAGCTTGAACAACCGGTCATCGTTCAACCCCAGTTCATCCAATACCTCATGGCAGGTTTCCCGCATCAATTTTGCGCGCGGATCAAAATTCTTGTATACGCGGTGGCCGAACCCCACTAATCTGAACGGGTCGTTTTTGTCTTTCGCGCGGTCGATATATTCACCGATACGCGAGTCGTCCCCAATCTCTTCCAGCATATCAAGGCAGGCTTCATTAGCTCCTCCATGAGCTGGCCCCCACAGGCAGGCGATACCGGCGGAGATACAGGCAAAAGGATTGGCGCCGCTGGAACCGGCGAGCCGGACGGTGGAAGTAGACGCGTTCTGCTCGTGGTCGGCATGCAGGATCAGGATGCGATCCAGGGCACGGGCCAATACCGGATTCGACCTGTATTCCTCGGATGGGGTGGCGAACATCATGTGCATGAAGTTTTCCGCGTAGCTGAGGTTGTTCCGCGGGTAGATGAAGGGCTGGCCGATATTGTATTTATAAGCCATCGCGGTGATGGTTGGCAATTTCGCTATCAGGCGAAAGGCCGATAGTTCACGATGCGAGGCATCGGAAATATCCATTGCGTCGTGATAAAAGGCCGACAACGCACCGACGACACCGACCATTACCGCCATGGGATGTGCGTCGCGCCGAAAGCCTGTATAGAAGCGGGCCAGCTGCTCATGCACCATCGTGTGTTCCTTGATGGTGTTATCGAACGATTTCTTCTGCGCGCCATTGGGCAATTCGCCATTCATCAGCAAATAACAAACCTCCATAAAATCGCACTGCTCGGCTAATTGCTCGATTGGATAGCCGCGGTAAAGCAATATGCCCTTGTCGCCGTCGATAAAAGTTATCTTCGAACTGCTGCTGGCAGTGGAAAGGTAGCCGGGATCATAAGTAAATACGCCTCCCTTGGCATGCAAGGTCCGAATGTCCACCACATCCGGTCCCATTGTGCCGGAGAGGATTGGAAATTCGAGCGGCTCACTGCCGTTGCCCAGATCGAGAGTCGCATTACGTTTTTGTTCCATATTTGTTCCCCGGAATTTTTGTTTCTTGGAAAGCCGCGATGGTCTGCAATAAATGCAATACAGGTTGCGGGTCACTATTTATACGTTCTTTTTTCAGCGCAATCATATCCCATAAATCATTATCCGGAAGATCCTGCAATGCTTCGAATTGCCGCAACTCCATTTCACCGAGTCCGGAATAATATTCGTCAATAAACCTTTGCAACACGATGTCCAGTTCCAGCAGGCCGCGACGGCACCGCCAGCGTGCCCGCTCCAGTTCTTTCATACCGTCCTTTTTACCATCATATCCTTGATGCTCTCAATGGCGCTGGCGGGATTCAAGTCCTTCGGGCACACATCCGCACAGTTCATGATGGTATGGCACCGGAACAGACGATAAGGGTCTTCCAGATAATCCAGGCGTTCCGGGGTAGCCTGGTCACGGCTGTCGGCCAGAAAGCGGTATGCCTGCAACAGCCCCGCCGGTCCGACAAATTTATCGGGATTCCACCAGAACGAAGGGCATGCAGTGGAGCAGCATGCGCAGAGAATGCACTCATACAGCCCATCCAGCTGCGCTCGTTCTTCGGGCGATTGCAGCCGCTCGGTTTCCGGCGGCGGGTCATTATTGATGAGATAAGGCTTGATTGAATGGTATTGCCTGAAGAACTGCGTCATGTCCACGATCAGGTCGCGTATCACGGGCAACCCAGGCAACGGGCGAACCTCCACCGGTTCTTTCAGTCCCGGAAGCGGCGTGGTGCAAGCCAGCCCGTTGCGGCCGTTGATGTTCATGCCGTCCGATCCGCAAACCCCTTCCCGGCAGGAGCGGCGCAGACTCAAGCTGTCGTCCAGGATCTTGATGCGCTCCAACGCGTCCAGCAGCATCCTGTCGGTAGGCTCGAGCTCGATATCGTAATCTTTCATGTAGGGCTTCTCGTCCTTGTCGGGATCGAAGCGGTAAATTGAGAAATTCATGATTTCTATTCCCGGTATAACGCTAAATGGTAAATTTTTTTACGACTAGTACGTCCTTGCTTTGGGGGGGAACGACTCCACCGTCAGCGGTTTCAAGCGCACAGGCTTGTAGTCTAGCCGGCGGTCTTCACTGAAATACAAAGTGTGCTTCAGCCACTTGTCGTCATCGCGTTGCGGAAAATCATCACGGGCGTGCGCCCCGCGGCTTTCAGTCCGTGCCTCAGCCGAAACCATGGTGGCCATTGCCACCTCAATCAGGTTGTCGAGCTCCAGCGCTTCGATCCGGGCGGTATTGAATACTCTGCTCTTGTCTTTTATTTCCGTTTGCCTGGCCCGTTTCGCCACTTCACCCATTTTTTCCACGCCCTGCCTGAGCATGTCCGGAAAACGAAATACCCCACAATGCGCCTGCATGGTCTTCCGCATCGTAGCCGTTACTTGCGCGACGTTCTCGCCATCCTTCTGGCTATCCAGGCGGGCTAGCCTTGCCAAGGCCTTGTCAGCGGCATCACCAGGTAATGGCTTGTGATGCGGATTCTTTTTGAGATCCTCGATAATCTTGACGGCGGCCGCCCGGCCGAAAACGAGGATATCGAGCAGCGAATTGGTTCCGAGACGATTGCCGCCGTGCACTGAAACGCAGGCGCACTCGCCCGCCGCATAAAAGCCCTGGACCACTTCCTCTGGGCCCGTCTTGTACGGCGCTACCACCTGACCCCAAAAATTGGTCGGGATGCCGCCCATCATATAATGTGCGGTGGGTACAACCGGAATCGGCGCATGGATCGGATCCGCGTTGGCAAACTTCATCGCGATTTCACGGATGCCGGGCAGTCGCGCCCGGATTACATCCGCTCCCAGATGGTCGAGCTTGAGCAGCAAATGATCCGCATCCCTGCCACATCCCCGCCCTTCCTTTATTTCCATTGTCAGAGCGCGCGATACAACATCCCGGCTGGCGAGGTCCTTGGCATGGGGAGCATAACGTTCCATGAAACGCTCTCCATCCTTATTGAGCAGATAACCACCTTCCCCACGCACCGCTTCGCTGATAAGTACGCCGACCCCATGCACGCCCGTGGGATGGAATTGCCAGAATTCCATGTCCTCCAGGGGGATGCCCGAGCGTGCCGCCATGCCCAACCCATCGCCCGTATTAATGAATGCGTTCGTGCTGGCATTGAATATCCGCGCGGCGCCGCCGGTAGCGAACAGGGTAGCCCTCGCCAGCAGCGCCATGACTTCGCCGGTTTCAATGTCCAGCGCGGTTACGCCGCAAACATCACCATCTTCAGCCCGGATCAAATCGAGCCCCATCCATTCTACGAAAAACTGGGTATAGGCCCGCACATTGCGCTGATATAGCGTGTGCAGCATGGCGTGACCGGTACGATCGGCCGCCGCGCACGAGCGCGTTGCCTGTGCGCCTCCGAAGTTCTGCGATTGACCCCCGAACGGACGCTGGTATATTTTTCCGTTCTCCAGACGATCGAAGGGCATGCCGTAATGTTCCAGTTCGTACACGACTTCGCTGGCCTGGCGGCACATGAATTCAATCGCGTCCTGGTCGCCGAGATAATCGGAACCCTTTACAGTGTCGTACATGTGCCAGTGCCAGTTATCCTCCGTGACGTTACCGAGCGCGGCGGCAATGCCTCCTTGCGCCGCCACCGTGTGTGAACGAGTAGGAAACACCTTCGACAATACGGCCACTTTTAGTCCTGCCTCCGACAATTGCAATGCAGCGCGCATACCCGCGCCGCCCGCCCCGACAATGACTACATCGAATTTTCTTTTAATTATTGTCACGCTAATCTCATCGTTAACCTCAGAGATTCCATAGAATCTCCACAGACCAGACGGTATAGACCAATAAGGACAGAATGACCAGTACCTGTAATGTAAGACGGACGCCGGTATCGTGGACGTAATCCATGAGAATATTGCGCATGCCAATCCATGAGTGCCAGAATAAACTGACCAGGAACAGGAGGGAGCCGATGCGGATCCACTGGTTACTGAAGATTGCCTTCAATGCGGCATGATCCTGTGGGGGGGAAGCCAGCATTGTTGCAACCAGCCATAGGATATAGACTGCCATCACTACAGCAGTCACGCGCTGTGCCAGCCAGTCTCGCAGGCCATAATGCGTACCCGTTATAACACGCCTCCCGGGTTTCACCATATCCATATTCCGAACAGCACCGTTAAAATAATTCCCGCCGCTATTACCAGCTTGCTGCTCCAGCGGGCCTGCTGCAGCTCGATGCCTAGATGCAGATCAAGCGCGAGATGACGGATGCCAGCGCAGAAATGATGCAGAAAGAACCATAGCGAAAGTATGAGCGCGACCTTGCAAAAGGGGCTCTGGAGAAGTGGCTGAAGCCGGGCGTAACCATGAGGAGAGCCCAACGCCGTGTCCAGGCCGTAAAGCAGGGCGGGAAGGCCGGGAAAGAACAGAAGCGCGCCGCTGACGCGATGCAGAATCGAAACTACTGCAGGGAGCGGTTGCCTGATTTGCAGCAGGTTCAGATACTTCGGGCGCTTTTTTTGCAATTTGGTTTTCCGTGGCGAGGGCCGGAGTCGTTGTTTCAAAAACAGGCGATCTCAGGTCTTCCTTAAGTTTAGACGGTTATACTGGGTGTTACAACCGAGCCAGGGTAACCAGTTGGCCTGGCTTGCAATCCTGATTCCTACTCGTTATTAACCGGAAATGTTATTGATCGAAAATTGACAGTCGAGGTGAATGTTTTTATAGTCCGGTTCATTTGTTCCTACTAAACCTGCCGTTTCAAGGGCTATTGGGAACACGGGGCGAATGTTTTTCGAGTGAAGGTCGGGCCGATTTACCCATACCCGAGGCCCTCGGACCGCGTTAAGAAATAGCCAGCCAGGTTTTTTCTGTACTGGCAATCTCCTACAGGAGCGCAGCTATGAATAATAAGCCCATCCGCGTGGCGGTGACTGGCGCTGCAGGCCAGATCGGTTACAGTCTGTTGTTTCGCGTCGCGGTTGGCGAGATGCTGGGCAAGGATCAGCCTATTATCCTGCAATTGCTGGACATACCTCACTTGCTGCCTTCTTTAAAGGGCGTGGTGATGGAGCTGGAAGATTGCGCGTTTCCTCTGCTGGTCAGTGTGGTCGTCACGGATGATCCACATGCCGCTTTCCGCGACGCCGATATTGCCATTCTGGTGGGAGCGCGCCCCCGCGGGAAGGGCATGGAGCGCAAGGATTTGCTGGAAGCAAACGGCGTAATTTTCAGCAGCCAGGGCAGGGCGCTAAACGAAGCCGCTTGCCCCGGTGTCAAGGTCCTCGTAGTGGGCAATCCGGCAAATACCAACGCTTATATCGTCATGAAAAATGCGCCCGGCCTGAAACCGGAGAATTTTTCGGCAATGATGCGACTGGACCACAATCGCGCTCTGGGGCAGCTCGCCGCTAAAATTAGACAACCGGTTGCGGGCATAAGAAAAATGACCGTGTGGGGAAACCATTCTTCCACCCAGTATCCGGACCTTCATCATGCCGAGATCGACGGTAAAAAAGCTATCAGCCTTGTCAATGACGCAGCATGGATAGAAGCGCATTTTATTCCTGCCGTGCAGAATCGAGGTACGGAAATCATTGAGGTGCGTGGCTTGTCAAGTGCAGCCAGCGCTGCGAACGCCGCCATTGACCATGTCCGCGACTGGGTTTGCGGCACACGAGAAAATGACTGGGTGTCCATGGGTGTCCTCTCGGATGGCAGCTACGGCATTCCCGCTGGTGTCATTTACGGATTCCCCGTAACTTGTTGCGAGGGTGCTTACAGAATAGTGGCTGATCTGGAAATCAGCGAATTCAGCAGAGAGAAAATGCAGGCGACTTACCGCGAACTGGTAGAGGAGCGAGATTCTGTGAAGCATTTGCTTGGATAAAACCGGTCGGAGTTCAAAATTTTCCCTTCCATGATCACCTCCGCAGGTTCACGTTTTCGCGCCGCACTTGTCAAGGAAAAGCCCTTGCAGGTGGCAGGATGCATCAATGCGTATTCGGCACGTTTGGCGGAACGTGCTGGATTTAAAGCAATTTATGTGTCGGGCGGCGGCGTGGCGGCTGCTTCCCTGGGTGTTCCCGACCTGGGCATTTCCTCGCTGGATGATGTGCTGACCGATGTGCGCCGCATTACGGACATCACTGACCTGCCTTTGCTGGTGGATGCGGATACCGGCTTTGGGGGAAGCGTTTTCAATATAGCGCGCACGGTGAAATTGCTGGTGAAATCCGGAGCCGGAGCGATGCATATCGAGGATCAGGTGCAGGCTAAGCGCTGTGGTCATCTCCCCGGCAAGGCGATTGTAAGCGAACAGGAGATGTCCGATCGACTCAAAGCGGCGGTGGATGCCAGAAGCGATCCTGATTTTGTGATCATGGCGCGCACTGATGCGCTGGCGGTGGAAGGGTTGCAGTCCTCCATTGACCGGACGTGCGCCTATGTGGAGGCCGGCGCGGACATGATATTTCCCGAAGCGATGACTAGTCTCGATATGTACCGGCAGTTTGCCGCTGCGGTGAAAGTGCCGATCCTGGCCAATATCACCGAATTTGGCGAAACTCCGCTTTATACGGTGGAGGAGTTAAGACGGGCGGATGTCTCCCTGATTCTTTATCCGCTTTCCGCATTTCGCGCCATGAGCGCCGCTGCATTGAATGTGTACCGGGCAATACGCAACGAAGGCTCTCAGAGAAACGTAATTGCAAGCATGCAGACCCGCGCAGAGCTATACGATTTCCTTGATTACAATGCCTACGAAGAGAAGCTGAATATCGTGTTTTCCTCAACGTCCGGAACGCCTGGAAATGAGTGAGGCGACGGGAAATTTCCCTTCCGGACGCAAGAAATCCGTGGTGTTGTCAGGGGTGGTGGCGGGTAATACCGCCATCTGCAGCGTCGGCAAGACCGGCAATGATCTGCATTATCGGGGCTATGACATTCTGGATATGGCCGATAGCTGTGAGTTTGAAGAGATTGCCTATCTGCTGGTGCATGAGAAGCTGCCCACGCTGGCGGAACTGATTGCATACAAGGCGAAACTCAAAAGCCTGCGCGACTTGCCAGAGAGCGTAAAAAACATTCTGGAAAAGATTCCCGAGACGGCTCATCCGATGGATGTCCTGCGCACGGGCGTTTCCGCGATGGGCACGGTGCTGCCGGAAGCGGAGAAGCATACTGTCGAAGCGGCCCGTGAACTGGCAGATTGGCTCCTTGCATGCCTTGGCTCCATGTTGCTGTACTGGTATCACTATTCTCATCACCGCCGCCGCATTGAGGTCGCAACCGACGATGATTCCATTGGCGGGCACTTCCTGCACCTGTTGCACGGCAAACCGCCCTCTCGTTCATGGTTGAGGGCGATGCATACCTCTCTGGTACTTTATGCCGAGCATGAGTTCAATGCTTCCACTTTTACCGCGCGTGTTATCGCAAGTACCGGGTCGGATTTTTACTCCGCGATTACCGGCGCCATCGGCGCATTGCGCGGTCCGAAGCATGGCGGAGCCAACGAGGCCGCGTTCGATATCCAGACACGCTATGCAACACCCGAGGAAGCCGAGGCGGATGTCCGCCGGCGTGTGGCGGATAGGGAAATCATTATCGGATTCGGCCACCCCGTTTATACCATCGCCGACCCACGCAACAGAATTATCCGTGAGGTAGCGAAAACACTCTCGACGGAAACGGGTGACATGAAAATGTTCAACATCGCAGCAAAGCTGGAAACGGTGATGTGGGACGTCAAGAAGATGTTCCCCAACCTCGACTGGTTCTCCGCCGTCAGCTACCACATGATGGGCGTGCCCAGAGCGATGTTTACACCACTGTTCGCGATCGCGCGCATCAGCGGCTGGGCCGCACATATTATCGAACAACGCGTGGACAACAAGATTATCCGGCCGTCTGCGAATTACGTGGGGCTGGAGGAGCGGGAGTTTGTGGCGATTGAAAAAAGAGCTTAACGATAATACCGGCGGCGATTGCATTTGGTCCATGACCTGAGCAGGCGTGTTCAGATGATGACGTATACCAGATGAAACCGCACAAACAATGTGCAACCAATGGCCTGTGACCAGAATACGGAACTGCTGCTGATTACCGTTTGCCACAGCGTCGGGTTTTTTTGTTAAATTGATGAAAGCCGATGGAGTTGAGCTAAGGAGCTGAGGAGGCCTTGAAAAGCCAGCCATCCTTCGTTCCGCGAACGCAGCGACATATAATCGCTATACTCGCCGCTGATTACCGACTACCGTTTCCTTATGTAATTTTTTCCGACATTCGATGTCTCCTATCGCAGACGAATCTGCCCTTCCGCTCTTCATCATTCTCAATGCCGCATCTGGCCACAACAACATTTCCACCGTTTGCACGACCATTGAGGAAGTGCTGATCCAGTCGGGCCGATCCTACCAAATGATCGTGGTGGAGGATACGGCTCAGCTTGATTGCATCGCGTGTCAGACAGTTGAGAAAGCCTGTGAATGCAGCGGGGCGGTTGTGGTAGCTGGTGGCGATGGCAGCATAAACGCCGTGGCCCAGGCGGCGCTGGGCAGGCGTTGCCCTTTTGGCGTGCTGCCTTTAGGCACATTCAATTACTTTGGCCGCGAGCACGGCATATCATCTGATCCGGCCGAGGCTGTACGAGAGCTGTTGAGCGCTCGCATCCAGTCGGTCCAAGTTGGCTTTGTTAACGATCGACTATTCTTGGTCAATGCGAGCCTGGGACTTTACCCGCAGTTGCTCGAAGATCGCGAGGCTTTCAAACAGCAATATGGGCGCATCCGTCTTGTCGCATTTGCGTCGGGACTGGTAACCTTGCTGCGACATCACCGTCAACTGCTCATTAGCCTGGAGCTTCGCGGTGAGGGTTATGATCTCCGCACGCCCACTCTGTTTGTGGGCAACAATCGGCTTCAGCTGGAGCAGATTGGGATCCCGCTTGAAAAAGCGTTTGAGAATGATGAACTCGTTGCCATTGCCTTACGGCCGATCGGTGTGGTGGCGATGCTGTGGTTACTAGTTCGCGGAGCCTTTGGCGAATTGGGCGAAGCGGGCGATGTCATCAGCTTTGGCTTCAAGCGCATGACGGTAAGACCTTCTCGTGGTCTTGCCCCCCGCGTGAAGGTCGCGACAGACGGCGAGGTTGGCTGGATGAACATGCCCCTCGAATTTCGCGTTTCTCCGCAACCCTTGTATTTGCTCAAGCCTGACACGATGCCTAAATCTGAAATTTTGGCTACGGGTTCAGATGCATGAAACCGCTGATTCATATTTCCGACCCGCATTTCGGTACAGAGCAGCCGCCGGTAGTCGAAGCGCTGGTGCACCTTGTGCAGGACGAGGCGCCGGAACTTGTTGTGCTGTCCGGCGATATCACGCAGCGCGCACGCCGGAGTCAGTTTCGCTCTGCCAAAACCTTCACTGATCGGCTCGGCGTGTCAGCGGTCCTGGTGATCCCTGGCAATCACGACATTCCTCTGTTTAATTTCTTGGCCCGGTTTTTCGATCCCTATGGCAACTACCGCCGGGAATTCGGCAACGACTTGGAACCGATATTCGAGTCGGCCCGGCTGCTTGCCATTGCTCTTAACACCACTCGCCGTTACCGCCACACGGATGGCGAGGTGTCAAAAGCACAAATCGAACGCGTGGCCAGCCGCCTGGAGATGGCGTCTGCAAACCAATTGCGTATTGTTATCACGCACCAACCGGTGTGCGTGATACAGGTAAAGGATGAAACCAATTTGCTGCACGGTTATGAGGCCGCCGTACACCGATGGGCTGCTGCCGGTGCCGACCTGATTCTGGGCGGCCATATCCATCTGCCTTACGTGTGTCCCCTGCATGAACGCTATGTCGGACTCCGACGCCGCGTCTGGGCCGTACAGGCGGGCACCGCAGTGTCGCGGCGTGTACGTCATGGCGGAAGCAATTCGATCAACATGATCCGTTACGAGGTCTCGCAACGGCAGCGCTACTGCACGGTTGAACGTTGGGACTACTCCGCGCCGACGCAAAGGTTTGTGAGGGCCGCAATCGACGCATTGCCCTTTGATGCTTCGGTCGATACAGGCTGAATCCATCCGGATAGAAAACACCGACTGGAGACTGCTTTGCCACGCTGCGCCGCTGGGTTGCCAGCGTCGCTCGTTGCCTTGTACTGCCAATCGCTCATTCATTACTATTTTTGAAGAGTCGGGCATTAAATAGAAATGGTTTAGAGAAGACCCTGGTTTCCCGTTTTAAGGGAAAGACAATGCTACGGTCGATGACCCGCTCTATAATACGCACCCATGTCGCCCGACACCTCCAATATTCGTTCCCAGCCCGACCAAATTCTTGTTGACATCGCAGACTATGTCGTTGACCGGGAGATTCAAAGCGCGCTCGCCTATGACACCGCCCGTTACTGTCTTCTCGATTCACTGGGTTGCGCCATGCAAGCGCTTACTTACCAAGCATGTGCGCGACTTGTGGGGCCAATTGTTCCTGGGGCGACCGTCCAATGTGGAGCCCGCATTCCCGGCACGGGCTTCCAGCTCGATCCGGTACAAGCTGCGTTCAATATTGGCACGATGATTCGCTGGCTGGATTTCAACGATACGTGGCTGGCCGCCGAGTGGGGGCACCCATCAGATAACCTGGGGGGCATTCTCGCCGTTGCTGACTGGTGTTCACGAAACGCGGTGACTGAGGGAAAAAACCCCTTCCTGGTACGCGACGTGTTGACAGCGATGATTAAGGCATATGAAATTCAGGGCTGCCTTGCATTGGAGAACAGTTTTAATAAAGTGGGTCTGGATCATGTAGTCCTGGTGAAGGTTGCGTCGGTCGCGGTGGTGACGCATTTGCTGGGGGGGAGCCGGGATCAGGTGATCGATGCTCTTTCGCAAGCATGGGCGGATGGGCAAGCGCTACGTACGTATCGTCACGCGCCCAATACCGGCTCACGTAAATCCTGGGCAGCGGGTGATGCCACTAGCCGGGCGGTGTGGCTCGCGCTTATCACGCTGAGAGGGGAAATGGGTTACCCCACCGTGCTGACCGCTAAAACCTGGGGATTTTATGATGTGCTGTTCAAGGGAAAGCCCTTCGGTTTTCAGAGACCGGTCAGAGAGTGGGGCTCTTACGTGATGGAAAACGTCTTGTTCAAGATTTCCTTCCCTGCAGAGTTCCACTCCCAGACCGCGGTGGAATGCGCAATGAAACTGCATCCTTGCGTGAGGGAGCGGATCGGCGATATCAGCAAAATAACCATTCGAACTCACGAGGCCGCGATCCGCATTATCGATAAAAAAGGGCCGCTCACCAATTATGCCGATCGCGATCACTGTATTCAATACATCATTGCGGTGCCACTTATTTATGGACGGCTCACCGCTGAAGATTACGAGGATGCCATTGCCACTGATCCACGCATTGACGAATTGCGCGATAAAATGACCTGTGTCGAGGATCCTGAATTTACAAGGGACTATTACAATCCTCAAAAACGGGCTATCACCAATGGTCTCGAGGTGGAGTTCAAGGATGGCAGCAGACTGAATGAAATCGTGGTGGAGTACCCTATCGGCCACAGATTACGCCGCAACGAAGGTATCCCATTGCTGGAAAAAAAATTCAGAATTAACCTTGCGCGGCGCTTCCCCGCAAGGCAACAGAGGTCGATACTTGGCCTGTGCCTTGATCAGAAAAAGCTGGAAACCACGCCCGTTAACGAGTTTGTTGATATGTTCCTGGTTTGACCCGTTTTTCCCCAGTCGTAAAGCAGGACGTCATTTCGATCCATGCCCGGTCGTGCCGCGGTTGCCCGGATTTCCCGGTTCATCAGTATTGAGAAATATTTTAAGAGCCGTCAGCCTCACCTTCCACGACGAAGTCAAGGCGGGGTCGCCCGCCAACCCGTTAACCAACTGTTCCACACCATCGATTTGTGCCGAATCGCACGAGAGTAAATAGCTTCGCAACTCGCCACCAGTCGTGATTCCGGTACGACGCACGAATTCCGGATAATCTTCCCTCAAATGGGCCGCAAGCCATGCCTCGTCTATCCACTTTATTAGCTGGTTATAACTGAAGCAGGTCCGTACCGCGAGATCGACAGCATCGGCATTGCTCAAATTTTCGATGTTATCGAACCCTTCTCGTTCCAGCCTCAATTCATGCGAATAACTGATTCCTGCTAGCATGGAAAGCGGAAGCGCACGGTAACTATCACCGGGAATAATATTCCTCACGACCTTAAGCACGATACGCTCCAGCGCTAGTGACGCCCGTTTTGGATAAAAGCCAAAGAAGAAGGCCACGACGGGAAGCAGGCTCAGGGTGGCCGGTATTGCCGCGCCTGCTTCATCGGAATAACTTTCGGAACGCTTGTCGGGAATTGGAGCGCCAGCTGCCGAAGACTCGACAGTGGACACGGATCCAGCAGAATCAGCGCCTTGGGCAACCGTCGAGGCCGGAATGGATTCAAGCTCGACAGGCACGGCAAGGTTGAAAGCAAAGGAGAGCACCAGGGCCAGTATGCTTGCCACTATCATCCGGATGGAACCATCGACAAAAGTGTGAGCAGTCAAGTCCAGCGTGAAGTATGCGCGGACCACGGAGCCGATGAAATAGACGTAGGCGCCCAGGAAACCGAATTGGAAGGCGATCTGATTGCGGATAAGATGGGAATAATAGGCGTCTGGATTTTTTTCATATAACTCGGCAAAAGGTCCCATGGTCAACATATTTGCGCCAAGACTGAAATCCACGCCTGCTCCGCCACCTGAAGAGACGGGCTTGAACAGAAGCAGGATCGAAACGCCGAGCAGCACGACTGTGGTGGTTATCCAGACACTTCCCCGGTAGCTGCTAAATGAAGGGCGCCCTCCCATCCTTCTGTTTATTTCCCCGCGACGCTCGACCGGGATCTCGTACTGTAGACGGCGTTCCTTTCGGGTCGCCATCGTTTGTATATAGCTTAGAGCAAGCGATGGCACTACCAGTACTGTTAGCAACGCCATGACAAGGTTATACTGAAAGAATACGGGGTCAAACCAATGGGCGATTGCCCGGAAATCGCGGTGTATGACTCCGTCGCTCGGTGCTGGACCCAATGCGGACTCCACTCCCAAGCCGATAATAAAGAGCGCAGGCACCAGAAAGACCGCCCAGTCGTACCATGACATATCATATTTCTTTCCCCCGTCTTGATCCATGCTTTCCCCCTCTCCGTTTTAGCCAGTTTTATCCTCTGCCGAAGCCACAGCCTCGGCAGAGGCCCGCGTCCAGAAAGGGAGGTGATCAAAGGGCCGCGCCGACCGGGCATCGGGAAAACCCAGGCTCCATCCGATAAGCTCCAGATGATCCGCACGCACGATGCCGCGAAATCTCCCCCATTGGGCGGAGCTAACAGGCACCATGCCGTCGTTCCCCTCGGGAATGACCCGTCCGTAGGGACGGAACCAGAATGGAAGCTCCTCAAGAGGGCGGCAGCTTGCGTAGGAGGAATAGTCCACATCCTCGCGGTCCGGAATGGGCATCGCCGCGCGTGCTTCGGGGGTCAGTTCGCTCAAGCCGGGTTTACCGATGTGCCGGATCCAGGCTGGGATGGGTCCGCGCGATCTGAGAGCCCATTCTGCCAAGGGCGTGCCCCGGTGTGGTGACGAAATGGTGAGCAGACTTTTTATGCGCCGATCCGGATCAAGATAGGTGATCAGATATCGTCCGTCCAGTCCTCCCATGCTATGCCCGATCAAGGCAAACGCAGGGGTACTGCTGCGGAAAAGTCGGCGGGCAAGTATCTCCGCGCGCATGGCTATGGTACCCGCAGCCGGCACCTGCGGTATGAGGGGAGTGATATCATGTGCCCGGTACAAGGCCCTTTTTACCCCGCGAAAATATTCGATGGGCCCGCAATGTGAAAAACCGAGAAAACCGTGCACCAGGACCAGCGTGGGAGAAACCATACATCCGCCCATTATTAGTATTCACAGACACTATGCCCCCTGCGCTATAGGCCAGGACTTGCTGCATCACGCCGGACGCCAGCGCAAGCGGTGGCCGGCTACAGGCGCTACGCAACTTATTGCCTTTCAGTTTTCATATTACACGATTTTCGGACTGGCGCAGCGTCCATGCCAGAGACATGCGTGATGGCCCTCCAATCCGGGCTTTCCCCCTTCAGTTGCGCGCTAAAAATGAAAAGAATCAGCTTCAATTCGTGGCAGTCGCGCATTTAACGGGAATAAAATTGGACGACATATTCATGGTAAAGTCGTTATTCACCAAGGTAAAGGATCGGGAACAAGTGAAGATAACTTGCGACATCAAGGGTAAGATAGCGCTGGTTACTGGAGCAAATCGTGGAATCGGCAAGGCGATAGCAGAGGCGTTTCTGCATCACGGAGCAGCAGGGATCTATGCGGCGGTTCGTAATCCGGACTCCGCCGCGCCCTTGATCGAACGCTACGGCGACAAGGTCGTTCCTGTTCAGCTGGATTTGTCCGAACCGGAGACTATCGCGGCTGCGAGCGGTACGGCGGGGGATGTCCAGGTAGTAGTCAATAATGCCGCTGTCTTCAGGGCTTCCACCCCGCTGGACAGTGACGCGATAGATGCGCTTGAGCTTGGCATGAAGATCAATGTGTGCGGTCTTATCCGCATGGCCCAGGGGTTTGCTCCGATTCTCAAGCAAAACGGGGGTGGCGCGTTCGTGCAACTCAACTCGGTCGCGTCACTGAAATGCTCTTCCAACTTCGCGACCCACTGTGCTACCAAAGCGGCCGCTTACTCCATTACACAGGCGTTGCATGAGTTGCTGGGACAAGAGGGCATAGCGGTGCTTAGTGTACATCCTGGTCTCATTGCCACCGATATGAGTGATGGCGCTGCCCTGAGCGGGACGCCCGAGCCTCCCCAGCTTGTGTCCGAGGGCATTGTTGCCGCACTGAAAGCAGGGGATTACCATCTCTTTCCCGACAAGATGGCCCGACGTATTGAAAACGCTTACCACGGTTTTGCCGTGAGCGTGATAGAAGCGGATCTCGCAGAATATAAAGCCTGAAACAATCCAAAAAGAATCTCCAGTCCTTTGACCGAAAATAATTGCAATGGGGCAGCGAGCGTGTCATTAGGCCAGATGCGTGCAATAACCCGATCCGTCATGGATGATCGTCCGCAAAGCTGGTAAATTTCGCAAATTGTTTTCGAGGAAGCGCTCATGACCCATAACCTTTTCAACACCCTGAAGGAACTTCCTCTCTCCGCGAGCAGGACGGCAAGGTTTTATTCTTTGCCGGCCCTTGAGGCATCGGGTGAGGGCAGGATCTCGCGCCTGCCCGTTTCCATCCGCATCGTGCTGGAATCGGTTCTTCGCAACCACGATGGTAAAAAAGTAACCGAAGCGCATGTAAGACAGCTAGCCAGCTGGCAACCAAACGCAACTCGAATGGAAGAGGTTCCCTTCGTGGTATCGCGGATTTTGCTGCAGGATTTCACCGGCATACCGCTCCTGGTCGATCTGGCCACAATGCGCGGTGTGGCAAAGAAAATGGGGCGGAATCCTAAAGTGGTCGAACCGATGGTACCGGTTGACCTGGTGGTCGATCACTCAGTGCAGGTCGATCACTACGGTAACAACGAGGCGCTCAAGCTGAACATGGAGATCGAATTCCGTCGCAACAATGAGCGCTACCAGTTCATAAAATGGGGTATGCAGGCTTTCGATACATTCAAGGTGGTGCCCCCCGGCATCGGTATTGTTCACCAGGTGAACCTGGAATATCTCGCCCGTGGGGTACACCAGAAAGATGGCGTTGTGTATCCCGATACACTTGTCGGCACCGATTCGCATACCACCATGATCAACGCGATAGGCGTGGTCGGCTGGGGCGTGGGCGGGATCGAGGCGGAGGCGGGAATGCTGGGTCAGCCGGTGTATTTTCTTACTCCCGATGTCGTCGGAGTGAATCTTACTGGCCGTTTGCGCGACGGAGTCACCGCTACAGACCTGGTATTGACTGTTACGGAGATGCTGCGCAACGCGCACGTGGTCGGCAAGTTCGTCGAGTTTTTCGGCGAGGGTACTGCATCGCTGGCGGTGCCGGACCGTGCCACCATCGCCAATATGGCCCCCGAATATGGCGCGACGATGGGTTTTTTCCCCGTGGATGACGCTACCATTGAGTATTTTAAGGGTACCGGGCGTAGCGACGAAGAAATCGACGCATTTCGATCCTATTTCAAAGCCCAGCAACTGTACGGTATCCCTCGTAAGGGGGAGATCGATTACACACGGGAACTGGAGCTTGATCTGGGAACCGTCACGTCGTCGCTAGCAGGGCCCCGCCGCCCTCAGGACCGCATCGAAATCGGGCACATTAAATCCAGATTTACCGAACTCTTCGCTAAACCCGTCACGGAAGGGGGATATGGTAGAGATAGGGCCGATCTTGGCCAGCGCCATGCGGTGCATGTTTGTAGTGACCAGCGTATCGACACTGAGGCAGAGGATAGCTCAAGCCAGGATAACGTGAAACCGGGTACCGAGCGGCATATTGCGGAGATGGTCATCAATCGCCCGACACTGCATTCGGATGACGCGGCAGTGTGCGTGCCTGACGGTCCAATCGACCTTGGTCACGGGGACGTTTTGATTGCCGCGATTACCTCCTGCACGAACACTTCCAACCCGAGTGTGCTGCTCGCCGCGGGGTTGCTGGCAAAGAAGGCTGTTGAAAAAGGACTGACTGTAAAGCCGCATATCAAGACTTCACTTGCGCCGGGATCGCGGGTGGTTACTGAGTATCTTACCGCTACCGGATTGCTGCCCTACCTGGAAAAACTCGGTTTTAATCTGGCGGGGTACGGCTGCACCACATGCATTGGCAACTCGGGCCCGCTATCCGGGCCGATCGAGGAAGTGATATTGGAGAGTGACCTGATCTGTGCGGCGGTGCTCTCCGGCAATCGCAATTTCGAGGCACGAATACATCCCAATATCCGGGCGAATTTCCTCGGTTCGCCACCCCTGGTAGTGGCCTATGCGCTGGCGGGAACCATGCTCAGGGATCTGGCAACTGAGGCGCTGGGTGTGGGGAAGGACGGCAAAGCTGTATGGCTTGCGGATCTATGGCCGAGCGAGGACGAGATTCAAAAACTGATGAAATTCGCTGCCAATGGGGACACGTTTCGCAGGCTTTACAGCAATTTAACAAAAGATCACCCACTGTGGAATGGCGTGTCATCTGTTTCGGGCCAAGTTTACAATTGGCCGGAATCCACATATATTGCCGAGCCGCCGTTCTTCGAGGATTTTTCGATGCGCCCGCGCGAACCGGGGAAAATAACTGATGCGCGTGTCCTGGCAATATTCGGCGACTCGGTCACTACCGATCACATCAGCCCTGCCGGCGCCATCAAGGATACTTCTCCTGCTGGAAAATACCTGCTTGCAAGCGGGGTATCAAAGCCCGATTTCAATAGTTACGGCGCCCGGCGCGGCAACCACGAGGTGATGATGCGTGGCACCTTCGCCAACGTGCGCATCAAGAACCTGATGCTGCCTGGCAGCGAAGGGGGAATTACTCCGCATTATCCGAATGGCCAGCAGATGAGCATTTACGACGCGGCGATGAGGTATATCGCAGACGGGGTCTCGACCCTGGTATTTGGCGGAGAGGAATATGGCGCCGGGTCCAGCCGTGACTGGGCTGCGAAAGGCACCCAGCTACTGGGGGTCAAGGCTGTGATCGCGAGGAGTTTTGAACGCATACACCGCAGCAATCTCATCGGCATGGGCGTGCTGCCATTGCAATTTAAAGGTAATGACAGCGCTCAATCGTTAGGGATCAAAGGCGACGAACAATTCGATGTCCTGGGCTTGCAGGGCATCCAGCCACAGCAGAATGTGCTGCTTGTCATTCATGACGGAGACGGTTCACGCCGTGAAATTGACTTGCTATGCAGGATTGATACAGCCACCGAGGTAGACTACTATCTGCACGGAGGCATATTACCCTACGTCCTCAGGGAGCTTTTGACTTGATAAAGGAAGAATGCTGGCTGCCGCTTGCGACAAGCCGGGCTTCTCGGTGAACCGGGTGAGGGGAGGGTGAATCTGGTTCTTGCCGAGTAGCCCGGGGCTCTCCTCAGTTTACAGCCCACAGCCTTTCACTGGTGTCCCGCTTAGCCGGCTCCCGCAAGGGTTCGGTGGCAACGCCGTTCCAGAGCAGACGCTCGTACTCATTATTCACGACTGCATAACATTCGCAGACAGAATTTTCCAGTTCTTCACGGTCTACAACGGTAATATGTCCGCGGCTATACCGGATGGCGCCGACTGTTTGCAATTTAAGCGCGGCCTGAGTCACGCTTTCGCGGCGAACGCCCAGCATAATCGCAATTTGCTCGTGCGTCATCAGCAACTCATAGCCTCGCAACCGGTCCAGGCTCATCAAAAGGAAACGGGATAGCTGTTGCTCTACATTATGGTGCCGGTTGCAAACGGCATTCTGCGCCGTTTGCGTCATCAATGCCTGTGTGAAACGCAATACCAAGTCCTGCAGCTTTCCCTTGAAACCGAATTCCTTTCTTAGCGCGTCCGCCTTTACCCGGTATCCATTGCCCGCGCTTTGCACCACCGCTCCCGCAGGCGTACCGCCTCCACCCAAAAGAAACGACGTGCCGGTGAGCCCCTCATTGCCAATAACAGCAAGCCGCACGGATGCACCATTCTCCATGTAGTACAGAGGCGCGACAATGCTACTGGCGGGAAAGTACAGGTGAGTTATGGAGGAGCCGGGCTCATAAATGATCTGTCCCAGCGGCATCGGCGTGAATTCGAGATAAGGGCTAAGTCGTGCATAATCTTCCGCAGGGAGGGCGGCAAGAATTCGGTTTTGCTTCGGGCTCTGTAGTGAAAACATAAGAAATACCCTCTTTTATTAGGCTGTTGGTAGACTGTAATGTTGCCTTCAATCACAGATCGGGATGTTTGCCGGGAACACGAGTCCTCCTTTTTCATTGCCGCACCCGCGAGGCTACGCTATCCTGCTACTACAGCTGTAAGCACATATCGTGCCAGGATATATTTAGCCAAAAAAACAGTAGCTTAGTCCGAGGATAGAAAAGAAAAGCGTTTGCTTATTGTTGCTTATCAGCAACGAGAAACGGCTTTTTGATATTAACCTGCTGAGAACAAAGGATTATTACATGTCGCCAAAAAGCGACTTTTTCAACGTTTGTAAAATCAGCAAGTTATTGCGTTCCGTGCGGCTGGGGGGCGCCGATTTACCAGGTTAAATTCTAGGGTGAAATCGATTGAAAGTAGTACCATTATTAACCCTATCCACAAAGGTCTTGCAACGTAGCTCCAAATTCGTTCAGGCATGGGAACCTCGCTTGTCGCCAGTATTTGGGGAAACTCGACTATGAAGCAAGCCATGCGTTGAATAAAAGACAGGAATGAGTTCAATCCACCGCGCCATAGTCCTGATTATGTCCGTCAGCGTATCTGGTTGCGCGTTCCTTGGTCCTCGCTACCAGATAACTCATCGCTATGAACCGCCTACCCATCCCGCAGCTGTTGCGTGCCTGGAGAAGTGCGCCGGACGGCTGAAGTCATGCCAGCAAAGTTGCGCGTCCACGTACCAGGCGTGCCTGAGAAGGATCGAGCCGCTCGTGGAAGAGCGGTACAATAGCGCCATCCAGCGCTACGAAAGAGAACTCGATACCTATCGACGGCAAATGAGCCCAAGATATTTGGGCGGAGGACGTGCGATGTTAGGATGGGGACGTTCCGCCTGGGGTTGGGGAGGATATCCGTGGGGTTGGGGTGGGTCGCCATGGGGCGGGGGGTGGGGAGGACCCTATTATGGACTGGGCTATTCGTATCCCTTCTATTACGCCCCTCCACCGCCATCCAGGCCGAGCCGGGACAGGGAGTTTGACAGGTTACGCCAGGAGCAGTGTGAGGTGGAATGCGGGTGTCAGTCCGTCCAGGACGCTTGTTTCTTGAGCTGCGGCGGCAGGAAAATCATAGAAGAACGCTGTATTGCAAATTGTCCCAAGTAAGGGAAGAGATCGCTTCCTGACGCTCTGATGGGGAAGGTGAAAGAATTTAGCGAGGGTTAACGCTTCCTGGTGAAACCCCTTGCGCACGCTTCCACATTGTCTATCAAGCGGGTGTTTCCCAGCCGGGCTGCTCCGAGCACTACCAGGTTCCGGTCCCCCTCGCATGCCGGGGCAAGCGTATCGCGATGCCGCACTGCAATGTAGTCGACTCTCCATCCGCGGTGGCAAAGCGCTTCTTTTGCGTTTTCCTCCAGATCACCAAAACGTGTGTTGCCGTCCTCTATTCCGCGTTTGACCCGTGCCAATGCCTGATAAAGCCGAGGTGCTTCGGCACGCTCCTCGCTTGTCAGGTAGCGGTTACGGGAGCTTAATGCCAGATTATCCGGCGCCCGCACGGTTTCTCCCACGACAATTTCCTCCGGAGAGTTAAACTGCCTTACCATCTCGCGCACCATATGAAACTGTTGATAATCCTTTTTGCCAAACACCGCGATCTGGGGTTGCACAATATTGAAAAGCTTCAGCACTACCGTGGCCACTCCCTGCAAGAATCCGGGTCGGAATTCGCCTTCCAGGGTCTCCGCTAGCGGCGGCGGCTTCACCATGAATTCCTGCCGCACGGGGTAGAGAGTGTTTTCGTCGGGAGCGAAAACCACGTCGACGCCCTGTTGTTGCAATAGCTCGCAGTCCACGGCGAGCATGCGCGGATATCGGTCAAAATCATCCGTTGGTGCAAACTGCAGACGGTTGACAAAAATACTCACCACGCCGCACTGCGCTTTTTGTTGTGCTAGGCGTACGAGGGATACGTGGCCTTCATGCAAGCCGCCCATGGTCGGCACAAACGCAATGGAGGATTCACGCCTAAGCCGGGCGCGCATGGATGAGATGTCCGCGATAACTTCCATGTTAAAGCGAACTAGAACGCGTGCTCCGGACCCGGGAACTCGCCGGCTTTCACCGCCCTGACATAGTTTTCCACTGCTTCGCGAATACTGTCTGCTCCAGCCATGAAGTTCTTCATGAATCTCGCTTTCTTGCCCGAATAGATGCCCAGCATGTCATATAACACCAGTACCTGTGCGGAGCAATCGATGCCCGCGCCGATACCGATGGTGGGAATGGATAGTTTCTCGGTGACCTTTCTAGCCAGCACGGCGGGAACAACTTCCATAAGAAGCATCCCCGCTCCCGCCTTTTCCAGCGCAACTGCGTCCTCCAGCAACTGTTCCGCCTGATAGTCAGTGGTGCCTTGTACCTTGTAACCGCCTAACTGATGAACTGACTGGGGTGTCAAACCGATATGCGCGCTAACCGGGATGCCGCGCCGTGTGAGGAACTCGACTGTTTCAGCCATAATGGAGCCCCCTTCAAGCTTGACCATGTGCGCACCTGCGGCCATTAGCTCAGCAGCGTTTACGAAGGTGTTTTGCGGGCTTACCTGCGAGGTGCCGAAGGGCATGTCAGCCATGATGAATGCCTCGCCAGAACCACGCGCGACGCAACGGGTGTGATAGACCATGTCTTCCAGCGTTACCGGCAAAGTGCTTTCCTCCCCCTGCAGCACATTGCCCAGCGAGTCTCCAACCAGCAGGATGTCAACGCCGGCACTTTCGAGCAATGCCGCGAAACTTGCATCATAGCAAGTAAGGATGGCAATTTTCTCTCCATCATCCCGCATTTTTTGCAAAGCGCCGTATGTAGTACGCATAACTGGACTCCTGGTGGGTGTGTCGGAAATATCGCCGGGTAACAGATTCTAGCGGATGTGCCGCATATGTCAGATTTGGGGGCACGTTTTATTCATAGTCAACAAAGCAACCAAGCAATAAAGGAAAAGCAGCAAATAAAACGAATGAAGCAAGAAGCAGATGTGCAACCGGCACGGCCGTTATCTGTCCGGAGCCTGAATCACGATATCGCGGCAAACTGGGCTAGATTCCGAGGTTGAAGTATTCTCTGGGACCGCGCATCCCCTCCACCTGCCTCAAAAATAGGTCAAAATCCGCCTGCCTATCAACAAAATTAAGATTTTCGCTGTTGATTATCATCAACGGCGCCTCTTCATACTGGTGAAAGAATCGGGCGTAGCTGTCCGCCAGCCGCCATAAGTATTCCTCTGAAATTTTTTTTTCAAAAATGCTGCCGCGCCGTTTTACCCGTCCGATCAAAGTGGCGGTAGATGCCTGCAAATAGATTACGAGGTCGGGCCGTGGCGCTTTCGGTTGCAGGTGATGATAAATTTTCCGGTACAGATCGTATTCAGCGTCACTCAATGTCAGTCGGGCGAACAAATGATCCTTGTCGAGCATGAAATCACTTACGGTTGTGGTGGCGAACATGTCGGTTTGCGCCAGTCCTTGTAACTGATTGGCGCGCTGGAACAGAAAGAACAGCTGCGCCGGCAGCGCGTAACGAGGAGGATCGTCGTAGAATTTTTCCAGGAACGGGTTCTCTCCGGGTTTTTCGAGTAGAAGTTCGCTCCCGAGGCGATCTGCCATGCGTTGTGCCAGACTGGTTTTGCCGGCGCCTATCGGCCCCTCGATAACGATATAACGAAATTCTTCCAGGTTCACTTGGCCTGCTCTCGTTCGAGCCTCTGCCCTGTACAGGCGGCCAGCAGTTCTGCAACAGTGCCGCGCCCGGGAACCCGGCCCTCGGGGGCAATTTCCAAAAGCGGTTGCAACACAAAGGCCCGCTGATGCATGCGCGGGTGCGGCAAGATCAGGCCATCCCCGACATATTGGAGGTTATCAAACATCAGTATGTCAAGATCAAGCGTTCGCGGGGCATTCGCGTATTCGCGCAGTCGCCCGTGATTATACTCAATCTCGAGCAGAGCCTTGAGCAGGCTGCGTGGAGACAAAGTGGTTTCGATCAGAGCCGCCCCATTGATAAAATCGGGTTGATCCAGCCACCCTAGCGGCGCGCTGCGATAGAGTGAAGATCGGGCAAGCAGGCGGCTTAAGGGAAGACGCGCCAGTTCCTCGAATGCGCGCTGCACATGGGCCCTCGGGTCATCCAGATTACTGCCCAAGCCTATGTAAGCGCGAAAAAAGACTGGGGGGTCTACAGCCTGGTGCGGTGCCATTGAAGTTATTCCAGGTTTTCAGCAGCTGAGTTGCCGATGGTTCCAGCCTCGTTTTTTTTGCGGCCGCGGCTTCTCCCTCGCTTCTTTTGCGTTTCATCCTTGAGCAGCATGGCTTCGCGCTCCCCTGGACCGGCATGCTGGAACGCTTCCCACCACCGGGCCAGCTCCATATCGGCCTCACCACTTTCACAACGCAGCAACATGAAGTCATACGCGGCACGAAAGCGCGGGTGTTCCAGGAGACGGAAAGGTCTCCGTCCTGACCGGCCAGTAAAGCGCGGCTGCATTGCCCATATTTCCTTCATGATTGCATCATACCTGCGAGGAATTGCTAGCTTTCCGTTTTGTACCGCTAGCACATCGTCCATCGCCTGATGTAAAGCAGGAATCAGTTTTTCGCCCGAACCTTGACGGACATTCCACGCCGCGAGGACCTCGTGCCACAACAGGGCTGCAAAGAGAAATCCGGGTGAGACGGGCTTTCCCTGGCGCACGCGATCGTCCGTATTTTTGAGCGCCAGCGTGATGAAGCGCTCCCCTAGCGGCTGTTCCAGGATTACGTCCAGCATTGGCAGCAAGCCGTGATGCAATCCACGTTTGCGCAAGTCAATCACACAGGGTAGCGCATGGCCGGATAGCAGCAGTTTCAACATTTCGTCGAATAGCCGCGAAGGCGGAACGTTTTGCAACAGAGGGGCAAGATCCCCGATGGGCGCGGCGGTGTTCGGGTCTATCTGCATGTCGAGCTTCGCTGCAAGCCGGACTACTCGAAGCATGCGTACCGGATCTTCACGATATCGGCGCTCAGGGTCGCCAATAATTCGCAGGCGACGTGCCTCGATATCCTGATAGCCGTTAAGATAATCCCAGATTTCCTCGTGGACGGGATCAAAGAACAATGCATTAACAGTGAAATCGCGCCGCTTGGCATCCTCCTCCTGGCTACCAAATATATTGTCGCGCAGCAGACGTCCGTGCTCGTCCGCATGCGCGGCGCCGCCATTCGTTCCTTCGGCTTCGTCTCCGGATGGGCCACGGAAAGTGGACACTTCCACTGTCTCACCGCCGCACATGACATGCACCAGGCGAAAGCGCCGACCGATGATGCGCGAGCGGCGAAAAATCGCTCGTACTTCCTCAGGCGTAGCATTGGTTACGACGTCAAAATCTTTCGGCTCCAGCCCCATGAGCAAATCGCGAGCCGCACCGCCCACAACGAAAGCGGAATATCCCGCTTCCTGCAGGCCGGATGTCACTTTAAGGGCGCACGGACTAATATTAGCGTGCGTGATGCCGTGTTGTTCCCGAGGGATGATACGCAGCTTGGAAGACGAGGGACGCGTAGTAGAAACGGGAACAGATGGGTTACGGCCAAAGACGCGATGGAGAAGTTTACGGATCATTACGCGCTAAGAAGAGCATCAAGCTGTGAATTATACACTTGACGCCTTGTCCGGTACGAAATGACGCGCGCTTCCAGCGGCAAATTCGCTTATGCCGCACTGGTATAGCGTCTCGAGATCGTTACGGTTGAGTACCTCCTCGGTGCGGCCGGCAATCGTGCGGCCGTTCTCGAACAGCATCAGGACATGGTCGCAGAAACGGCTTGCCCAGCCAATGTCGTGGAGTACCATCACGACCGCTTTACCTTGTCTTGCCAATTCGTTAAACAGTGTCATGGCACTGAACTGGTGGCGCAGATCCAGGTGTTGCAGAGGTTCATCCAGGAGAAAGCATTGCGGCGACTGGGCCAGTAACAGTGCGATACGCGCGCGCTGGCGCTCGCCGCCAGAAAGAGTCGCGAGCGGACGACGGGCGAGACTTGCCAATTCCATGCGCTCGATGGCCCGGGCCGCCATTTCATGGTCAACGGCTTGCCAGCCAGACATGTATTTCGCGTGGGGGTATCGCCCCAGTAATACATACTCATGCACGTCGCCCCAGAATTCACCGGGTTCTTCCTGCAACAGAATACCGAGATGGCGTGCAATTTCCCGCCGCGTCCAGGTTTGCGCTGCCTTTCCCGCCACCATTACCGATGGCGCCGGGTTCCTGTCCGGCCGATGCAGGCCGCCTAGCGCGTGTAGCAGAGTAGTCTTGCCGCAACCGTTTTGACCGAGTACGGCCCAGCATTCTCCCGGATTTATGGCCAGGCTCAAATCCTGGCACAGCACTTTGCCGGGGTATTGCAGGGTCAGGTTGCTGATTTCCAGTGGCACTATGCGGCGATCCGTTTGCATGTCTCGGACCTGATTTTAGATGGAGAACGCGATAACTGATGTATTGTCATACCCGCAGGTATTCACTTTTCCTCCCAAGCCAGCGCTGAACATGCTTTCGGGCCGCGGTTGGGTGGTCGCGCATTAATTCCGTCGCGGCAACGCGGGCGGCATTAAGCAGGTCCTCGTCCTGCTCCAGATCGGCAAACCGAAGCATGGGTACGCCGCTCTGGCGCTCGCCCAGAAACTCGCCCGGCCCGCGAAGACGTAAATCATGACGCGCTATCTCAAAGCCATCAGTTTGCTCGAAAATAATCTTGAGTCTCTCTTGCGCCGTCGTGGACAAGGGTTTCCGGTACATCAATATGCATATGCCGCCTGCGTCCCCGCGACCTATGCGGCCTCGTAGCTGATGCAATTGCGCCAGCCCCATGCGCTCTGCGTGTTCAACGACCATTAGCGAGGCATTGGGCACATCCACACCGACTTCAATTACCGTCGTTGCCACCAGTAGCTGAATCTCGCCTTGGGCGAACGATTTCATCACAGCGGATTTTTCCTGGGGAGGAAGCCGTCCATGCACTAACCCTATCTTCAAATCAGGAAACGTGGCGCTCAGCGATTCGTAAGTCTCCAGGGCTGTTTTAAGCTGCAAGGCGTCGGATACCTCAATCAGCGGACACACCCAGTAGGCCTGTGTCCCGCCATCGCAAGCCTCCCGGATGCGGGCGGTGATTTCATCCCGGCGAGTATCTGCAATCAGTTTTGTGACTACCGGGGTTCGGCCCGGCGGCAATCCCTCTATTGCCGATACATCCAGATCGGCAAAGTAGCTCATCGAAAGTGTGCGTGGAATGGGCGTCGCGCTCATCATCAATTGATGCGGGAGATAGCGTGCTCGGGCCCCTTTCCCTCGTAGCGCCAGACGCTGATGCACCCCGAACCGGTGCTGTTCGTCGATGATGGCCAGCCCCAACCTGTCGAACTCTACCTGCTCCTGGAACAATGCGTGCGTGCCGACGACAAGCATGGCATTGCCGGAGGCGATATTCGCGAGCATGGTTTCCCGTTGCTTTTTTTTTTGATTTCCGGCTAACCAGGCTATCGTCATGCCCAATGGAGCCAACACCGGCTCAAGCCAGGCAGTAAATTTCAGATAGTGCTGCTCGGCAAGGATTTCTGTCGGGGCCATCAAAGCCGCCTGATAATCGTTTTCAATTGCCTGAAACACAGCCAATGCGGCAACAACGGTCTTGCCGCTGCCTACGTCTCCCTGCAATAGCCTTTGCATCGGGTGTGCCGTGGAGAGATCGCGGCTGATTTCCGAGAAAGCCTTCTTTTGCGCGCTGGTGAGTTCAAAAGGCAGCGATTCGAGAAGCGCTTTGGTCAAGCTGTTTTTTGCATCCAGGACCGGCGCGCTGCCTTCGCGGCGCTGCCGGTAATGGAACAGCATGGACAGTTGCTGGGCCAGCAACTCGTCGAACTTGACCCGCCGCCAGGCGGGGTGGCTACGTTCCTGCAGCAAATTTGCTGGCGCATCTGGTGGCGGCTGATGTAACAAAATCAGGCTGTCCTTGAAGCCATGAAGCTGGTAACGCCGTAAAAGGGCATCAGGCAGAGTTTCAGACAAATACCTTTGCTGCTTTTCCTTATTCCCCGGTTGTCTCAGCAGGTGCTGGACCCATTTTCGTATCGTTTCCGAAGAAAGCCCCGCAGTGGATGGGTATACCGGCGTTAACGCATCCGCCAATGGCTCATCTTCACTCACAACGCGGCATTTGGGGTGTACCATTTCTACGCCGAAAAAGCCTGTGCGTGCTTCACCCCGCAACCGCACCCGCTTGCCGACCGAATACGCTTTCAACTGGCTGCCATAGAAATTGAGAAAGCGCATGAATAGCACCCCGGTGCCGTCTTCCACCTGACATACCAGTTGCCTCCGCGGCCGGTACATGACGTGGCTATCGATAATGATGCCTTCAACCTGCACCGTCTTGTTTTCCGGCACATTGTTGATGGGATAAAGATGTGTTTCGTCTTCGTAGCGCAGCGGCAGATGCAACAACAGATCGAACTCATCGGCGATGCCTAGCCTGGCGAATTTTTCCTGCACCGTCTTGCTGCCAAGAGGAGCGGAGACACCGGGCGTTGAAGTATATCCGGTATTCCCCATTACCCCGGCAATACCACAACCGCATCCATCTCCACGAGCGCCCCCCGCGGTAGCGCTACGACACCTACCGCGGCCCGTGCAGGATAAGGAGCAACGAAGTAGCCCGCCATGATTTCGTTTACTTTCTGAAAGTTCGCGAGATCGGTCAAATAGACATTCAATTTGACAATATCGCTCAGGTTGCCGCCGCTGGCAGCTACAACCGCCGTAATATTCAAAAACACCATGTGGATCTGCTGCTCGATTCCGGCCACCATTTCCATGGACACGGGATCCAGCCCTATCTGGCCGGAAACGTATACTGTTTCTCCACCACTCACGCGTACGCCCTGCGAATAAGTGCCGATGGCTTGAGGTGCTTCGGACGTCTGAATCGTTTTTTTTATCATCTGATATCTCCTTCAATTATGAAATCGCCCGGACTTGTTCAGGGCTTCCCTAGCAAGGGGGCGTTGTTTTCTGGAACTATAAGGGCGTCCTTTACGATATGATGAAGGGAACCTCCGCACATTTCAACCATGCAAAAATTGATCATTCAGGGTGGCATCCCTCTTCACGGCGAAGTCCAGATTTCAGGCGCAAAAAATGCCGCGCTGCCCATTCTATGCGCTTCTCTGCTTACCGGCGAAACGCTTTCGATCGAAAACGTACCGCGACTGAACGACATAAGCACCATGCTCAGCCTTCTCCGCCAAATGGGAGTGGGAGTCGCGGCGCATGGAAATGGCGCAGAGCTGACCGCCGGGGAACTTACCAATCTTATCGCGCCTTATGAAATGGTAAAAACCATGCGTGCCGCTATTCTGGTGCTAGGCCCGATGCTGGCGCGCGCGGGGGCGGCAAGAGTATCGCTGCCCGGTGGATGCGCCATCGGCTTGCGCCCTGTCGATCAGCATATCAAGGGCTTGCAGGCAATGGGGGCAGAGATTGAGATCGAGCATGGCTATATCCACGCAAAAGCAAAACGGCTTAACGGCGCGCACATCGTCATGGACATTGTCACTGTTACCGGCACGGAAAACCTGATGATGGCGGCAACCCTGGCCGACGGAACTACAATACTCGAGAATGCGGCACGCGAGCCAGAAGTATCGGATCTGGCCGGTTGTCTGATTGCAATGGGGGCGAAAATCCAGGGAGTGGGCAGCGATATCATCACGATTGAAGGAGTCGAGACGTTGCGAGGGGCAACGTATCGCGTGATGGCTGACCGAATAGAGAGTGGCACATTCTTGGTGGCGGCCGCCGCCAGTGGCGGCGAAATTAATCTCAAGGGAACGCGCTCAGATACGCTTGACGCGGTACTCGACAAATTGATGGAAGCGGGCGCGGCGATCGAGTCGGGCGACGACTGGATAAATCTGAAAATGAATAACCCGCTAAAGTCTACCAATCTGCGAACTGCGCCGTATCCGGCTTTTCCCACCGATATGCAGGCGCAATTCATGGTGTTGAACAGCATTGCCAGCGGAACCGCAATTATCACCGAGACTATATTCGAAAACCGTTTCATGCACGTGCAGGAATTAAAACGCATGAATGCGGACATCAAGGTAGAGGGCAATACTGCTGTAGTCTGCGGGGTGCCCAGCCTGGATGGCGCGAACGTCATGGCTACCGACTTGCGTGCGTCCGCCAGTCTTGTGCTGGCAGGGTTGGTCGCAAAGGGCGAAACGGTCGTTGATCGCATCTATCACCTTGATCGCGGCTACGAACGCATTGAGGATAAGCTATCCCGGCTAGGGGCGAGGATCACGCGGATATAGTTGGAGGCAAGTTCCAATCAAGGTAAAAAAGCGGGAAGTTTATTTGAAACGAAGTACGACGTGAATTGGGAGCTGTTTTCCAAGTCTTTCGCTTACCTGCGACAATTTTGACAAGCTTGCATGGCTCGTCCGGGATCCTGGTGTTAGGGGAGTGTCCGGGCGAGACGAAATCCGAGGTAGCGCATACGCTTGCTTGTATCAAACCACTTGCAGGCTGAAGCCCGCATATCCTCCGGTCTGTGATTCCACGAGCCTCCGCAAAACATGCGCCTTGCGCAATTTTCTTTCCAGCAACTATCTGTCCATTGCCATACATTCCCCATCATATCGTAGAGCCCAAAAGCATTGGGTTTAAAGCTGCCTGCCGGCGCGGTTCGTTTATTATCCCACTCGCTTCCGCAGCCGTCGCAGTTAGCGTTATTGCGTCCCGCATCGTCGCCCCAGTAATACTTCGTGGTAGAACCCGCGAGTGCTGCAATTTCCCATTCCTTCGCGGTTGGCAAACGGTAGGCCTTGCCGGTTTTGTTTGACAGCCATTCGATGTAGGCTTGCGCATCGTTCCAGTTTACATTGATCACAGGTCTGTTGCCGCGGCCCCAGCCGTTATCCGAAGGGTGATACCCGCCGCAGCCACCCTCCGCCACGCAGGCATCCCACTCTGCGAAGGTGACGGTGTATTTACCCAGGGCGAACTTATTACCCGGAATAGGTATCAGTTCAGGGCAATCAGGACACGCGCCGCTATCCGCTTCCTGGCCTTTAACAGCGTTGGGCACCGCGCTTTCGCTTTCGCCAAGCGTCTCTCGTTCATGCTGGGCGGCAAGCTGGATTTCAGTTCCGGAGGTTCCTGTATGCTCGACGAAGCCTTGGGCTGTGTCAAATTCCGTCCAGCGTTCATTTTCAGATGCTTCGCCGCTGGCACCCCTGGCACCCCTGTCGGTCTTCACCGCCAGCCTCATGACTTCCACACATTCAGGGTTCGTCGGCGCCCCTGCGATCGTGGTATTACTCTCGCACCCGGACGTGTCGCTGGGCGCCAACGCGCCTGCTTCCGCGGATACCAAAAAAATAAAGCCAAGCAGGCAAGTCGAGTAAACGGATTTCATGTGTTCCCTTCTGAAAATCGGGCAGGAAATTTTTAACCATCCATCCCGGGACGGATTGACCGAAAAATCACCGCCCGCATCTCGCATGGGCTTTGCCAGACATACCGTACAAGCTACATGTTAGCCTATGCCAACAAGGATGGCGAGAATCCCGCCTCGTCTTTGGATGGAGAGCCCATCCTGGTGAAAGCGGTGGCAAGTGGCGGTATTTGTCGCGTAAAGATTCCGATGGGTAAGGTTATTTTACTGCCCAGCCGGGGTATTAACTACCGATCCGTAGCACCATTTCGTCTCCTGACTGGAGAACATCCACCTTGCGCAAGAAATTTTGCCCAAGCAGCCCGATGTTTCCATGGATACCCACGCCGATACTGAGGCCCTGCAAGGCTATGCCGCCCGCCTCGATGGTTTGCCCGGGTATAACCTTCCCCATGACCGTACCGCTTGCGGTTATAAAATTAGCCTGCATCCCCTCGCCCAGTCCGGCACGCTGTGCGATGTCGTGACTGATAGAAACAATGCTGGCGCCCGTGTCCACCATGAAATCGACAGGATAGCCGTTAATTGCGCCGCGGACATAATAATGTCCATCTCTTGATCTCGGAATGACGACTTCACCACCCGTCAGATCTGCTCTCGCTACGACAATCTCCGGTTTTTGCCAGGCGTCAAGATATACGTAAATTGCGCTGAAGATGGCAATCCATATTGCGAGAGCGAAAAAATGGCCCCAAGCTGCGCGGCTACTCATCGTAATCCGGATCAGGGTTGCAACAAGCCGGCGCGTGCTGCTTGTCGGGCTGGCTGAAGCATGGCCAGTCTACAAATCCCGCCGGCTGGGGGTCGTCCAGTAACGTTGAAACAGTTCTCGGCATATGCGTGGCGTTTGTTCCGAGTCCTTGAAGCAATATCACCGGTTAATCGGCTTGAACCTTATCCGTTTTGGCTTGGCGCCTTCGTCGCCCAACCGCTTCCGCTTGTCGGCTTCATATTCCTGATAATTTCCGCTAAAGAATGTCACCTGCGAGTTGCCTTCAAACGCCAGGATATGCGTAGCAATGCGATCGAGAAACCAGCGGTCATGCGAGATGACCAGTACGCACCCGGCAAACTCGAGCAATGCGTCCTCGAGGGCACGCAGGGTTTCGACATCGAGGTCGTTGGAGGGTTCGTCCAGCAGTAGCACATTACCCCCGGAAATGAGTATTTTTGCAAGATGAAGCCGTCCGCGCTCACCGCCAGACAGATTGCCGACGATTTTCTGCTGATCGCCGCCCTTGAAGTTGAAACGTCCAAGATAAGCACGCGCGGGCGTTTCGTATCTGCCCACGGTCAGCATGTCGTGTCCGCCGGAAATGGTATCGAACACGGTTTTACCGTTCTCCAAAGCATCGCGTGACTGGTCCACATGCGCTATTTTGACGGTTGCGCCTATATCTATTTCACCTGAGTCCGGTTGTTCTTTTCCCGTGATCATGCGAAACAGGGTGGACTTGCCTGCTCCGTTAGGGCCTATAATGCCGACGATGGCTCCCGGCGGCACCCTGAAGCTCAAATTATCGATCAGCAGGCGCTCGCCGTAGGCTTTAGAGATACTCTTGAATTCAATCACTTCATTACCCAGCCTGTCGGCCACGGGAATGAATATCTCCTGCGTTTCGTTACGTTTCTGGTATTCCTGCGAATTAAGCTCTTCAAAGCGGGCAATACGCGCCTTTGATTTGGTCTGCCGTCCTTTCGGGTTTTGCCGTACCCAGTCAAGCTCTTTTTTCAGCGATTTCTGACGGGCCGATTCAGACGATTCTTCCTGTTTCAAGCGATTTTCCTTCTGCTCCAGCCATGAGCTGTAGTTACCCTTCCAGGGGATGCCATGACCACGATCAAGCTCCAGGATCCATTCTGCTGCGTTATCGAGAAAATAGCGGTCATGCGTGACAGCGACGACTGTTCCCGGAAATCGTGTGAGGAATTGTTCCAGCCATTCCACTGACTCGGCATCCAGGTGGTTGGTGGGTTCGTCCAGTAACAGCATGTCGGGCCTGGAAAGCAGAAGTGTGCACAATGCAACCCGGCGTTTCTCGCCGCCCGAAAGATTCTGGATAACGGCATCCCATTCTGGTAAGCGCAGCGCATCGGCGGCGATCTCCATCTGTTGACCGCCATCTCCCCCGCTGGCGGCAAGGATGGCTTCCAGACGAACCTGTTCGGAGGCAAGCGCATCGAAGTCCGCGTCCGGCTCGGCATAGGCGGCGTATACCTCTTCCAGCCGCCGCTGCGCACCGAGCACTTCGCTTAATCCTTCCTGCACTGCATCGCGCACGGTCTGGCGGGGCTCGAGCTGCGGTTCCTGCGGGAGATAGCCGATTTTGAGGTTAGGCATTGCCGTAACCTCGCCTTCAATATCCTTGTCCAATCCCGCCATGATTTTCAGCACGGCGGATTTGCCGGAACCGTTCAAACCCAGCAACCCTATCTTGGCGCCGGGAAAGAAACTGATGGAAATATCCTTGAGAATCGTACGCCTGGGCGGAACAACTTTGCCCACACGATTCATCGTAAGCACGTATTGAGCCATAAGTAATGTCAGGGTAAGAAAACCATTCAAGTTTAACCCATGGGATGCTGCGCATGAGAACCTTTGCGAAAAAGTCGTAGGGGTAGGTCCCACAAATTCAACCAGCCAACAGACAACTGCTCTTCTACGAATTCGATTCCTGACTGCCAGGACGGCTGCGATCTGACAGCTATGAAGCGGTGGAGCGAATCGTCAGGAGTCCCCGAGGCTGCTCAAGAGGTGGTCCGGGATATCACATGCTTTCTTTCCGACCAGTGCGTAATAGAATAACTGACGCCCATCAATGGAGATACGATGCCTGTACCGTTCCAAATGATGAACCTCCAGTGCATCGTTTACGAGCAGCGACTTGATCAAGCGGGAGAAACCCGAAGTATCGCTCTCAAGCAGAAATGATTCTTTGATATTGAAGGCAACCCATCCGGACGGCGCAACCAGATTGAATGCATTGGCAAAGGCTTTTGCTGGAATATCGCCAAAACCGAGTGCGGCGACACAAGAAAGACAATCGATCCGCCACGCGGCAAGTTCTTGCCGTGTGGAAGCGTCCAGATTGGAGAAGTCGCAGACATAATACGCATCATATACACCCGGTCTGTCGCGCTCGCAGGCGATATGGGCTTCTTCGGAGATGTCAACGCCAATAACGCGAGCTACACCCACCGTATGCAATTGCTCTCCAAACATACCATTTCCAGCTCCCAAATCAAGCACTCGCAACTCTGTCATCTCGACGCGGTTGTCTCTCAGAACTTTGCCCAGGATATGGGCAACTTTTTGGGGTGAATTGCACCGGAGGCGGTGATAAAAAAGCTGTTCGTACAAGCCGGGGCGCTTGTAGATTTCGCCATATTCATGAAAACGGAACTTAATGTCCTGTCTGTTTTGGGTGAGGTGGAAAAAGACCTCGTCCTGGCCAAGCTGATGAGATTCGGTGACAGGGAACTTGATGTTGTATTGCTGATGTTTCATCTTTCCTCCATTGAAAAAAGCCTGTCGACAGGCTGACTGCGGGTTTGCAGGCTGTCCCGGTAGCATCTGACCTTTGTAGCCTTGTGTGTGATATGCCCCGGGGCGGTGTCATTGACCCGCTCTTTTAAACCTCCGCTTCTGCGCAGGAAACTCGGTTCATGCGAGTCCTGGTTTCAGCTTAAGCTGACGCACATTGCGGATCAGTTTGAGTTGCTGCTTATCAGGCAACACTAGTGAATATCGGTACAGCAGAATATGCAGGAGGCGTCGCCTTAGCGCGGTTCAGTGGATTTAGCGCGAGCGAGCCGCTCGGCATTATCTTTGGTATCGTAGATGTTGATCGCCGGCTTATCCTTTGCCGCCTTTTCCATGTGCGCCCGGATTGCGGCCGCCAATTCGTTGTTGCGCTTCACCGCCGGGCGCGCTTCCATGCTCTCGAACCAGCACATGAAATTCGGGAAAGAAGATTCCTCGATGCCGAGATCGGCGTGACCCTTGCACCATGGATAAGTGGCGATATCCGCAATGGTATATTCGTCGCCAGCAAGCCATTTACATTCGCTCAGCCGATTGTCCAGCACCCGGTAAAGACGCGCCGACTCGTTATTATACCGGTCCTTGGCGTATTGATTGTCTCTGACCTGCTGGTTGAAGTGGTTTGCCTGGCCGAACATGGGGCCGATATGCGCTACCTGGAAAAACAGCCACTGTAGCGAGTCATAGCGCTTGCGCGCATCCATCGGCAGAAAGCGTCCGGACTTTTCGGCGAGATAAACGAGGATCGCGCCAGATTCCATCATTGTGTATAGCCCGCCGTCAGGCCCCTCCGTATCCACGATCGCGGGAATCTTGTTATTGGGGTTGAGTTTCAAGTGCTGCGGCTGGAACTGCTCGCCGACTCCGATGTTAACATCGATATGCTTCCATTCGATTCCGATTTCTTCAAGCATGATCATGACCTTCTGACCGTTAGGCGTTGGGGTTGAATGCAATTCAATCATGGTTCCTCCTCTGTGTTGTATGCAAGGCTCGGGGTCTTGCGCTGCTTTAACGGACCTTCATCCTGTTTTCATGCGTCTTCGAGAAGACGCATCACGCAAAGGTAACCCATCGCGCTCCCTCGCCGCGAAGCGAGCCGAGCTCGGTTTGAAGGGGTTTCCTGATATTATCGTGCCTGAACGTCGAGACCCCGCCGGTAGTGGTCTCATGCTCGTCATATTTCATATTCATCGCAGGAATTTCGCTTGTTCAAAATAATTCTAGCTTTATTAGGCTATTACCTCTTCGGTATTTTAGGTGCGATCCTGGGTTATATCGCCGGAAGTATTATCGATCGTTATAGAGCTTACGGCGTCGGGGCAGTCAATCCTTTGACCGGCGCTCATCGTCAAACCGTTTTCCTTGAAACCGTATTCATGCTGATGGGGAAGCTTGCCAAGGCAGACGGCCATATTTCCCAGAATGAGATTACGCATGTTGAAGAGTTCATGCAAAAGCTAGGAATGTCCCCAACGCACCGGCAACTCGCAATTGTTCTATTCAAGCAAGGGACTGCGACGGATTTTGATGCCGGGCCCAAGCTTAACGAATTCATGGCTGTGTGCGGACATACGAACAGCCTGAAGCAGATGCTGCTGGTTTACCTCGTTGTCATGGCATTGGCAGACGGACATCTGGACGCGGCCGAAGAAAACGTATTAGAAGGAGTGGCGCTGCATCTCGGCTATGAGGAGCAGGCTTTCAAGCAGCTGCTCGAGATGATTTTAAATCAATCGCACTTTGCAGGGGGTCAGGTAACGTCAGCCAGCGCTCTGGAAGATGCCTACAAGGCCTTGGGCGTGAGCAAGGAAAGCAGCGATCAGGAGATCAAGCGCGCTTACCGCAAGCTGATAAGCCAGTATCACCCCGATAAACTGATGGGCCAGGGTGTTCCGGAAGATATGATCGCCATGGCCACGGCGCAAACCCAGGAAGTGCAAACTGCCTACGATTTGATTAAAAAGAGCCGCAATATGTAGAAAATAATAATGGAGCATCGAGTCCTGAACAGGCAAAAAGCGGGCATTGCTGTGAAATTATTCCCGCTTCACCCGGCCCCGTCGCAGGAAAAAAGCAGAGACTCGTTGTCAAAACCCCGCCAACAACCGGTGGGGTTGCGGCCCGTCCGGTTACTAAATATCGACTCATGTTCCCTCAATGTAACTCGCCAGAGATATAAAACTATTGTGTTAGTGGGAGAAATTATGTCTGCGAACCGTCTGCTGCCGAAGGTTCCCTAATATTTTCACTCATCTTCGCCTGAAGGTATTGCTCTCATGGTACTCAAAGCCTTAATGGTTTCACGTATCCCGTCATCTCAAAATATCCGCGGCCGGCGGGTTTGCCATCTCGGGTAACAGTTACCGCGCCTTCCCAATAGACTGCGCCGATTGAGTGCCGCGAGTCGAGTTCCTGGTCGTCCAGGAGCGGGGTAAGCACCCATACGGTCGAGCCGGTCTGAATCCGCATTGCCACGGGATATTCCGCGTCGGTACGCGGCGAGCGCCACATGCGCTGCGGTTCGAATTTCACCTGTTCCGGTGTAAATTGCGTGAAGCGGCCATGAGCATCGCGCAAGCCGGCATAAGCCCACACCTTGGTGCCATCCCTCCCGCGTATCTGAAACGCTACCAGCGCGGAGCCATCGTCGAGATTGATTCCTATCCAATCCCATCCATCGGCATCGGGGTCGAGAATTTCGGTCGACCACTCATGGTCGAGCCAGGCGATGCCGCTGACAGCCGTCTCCTTGTTATTGCGAATCACGCTACCCGAAACCTTGAGCTGGGGCTGGCTATAGTAATAACTGGCCTGTTCCGGCCGTGGTCCCTTGCGTGAAAATCCGTCCTCGCCCTGCAACATAGGCTTTTGTGTAGGGGTCAGCGAGAAGCGTAACGTAAAGTCGTTCGCGTTGATGCTCGTCTGGTAACGTCCGTCTTCCTCGCGCAACATACGCCAGCCGTCCAGCTTTACGTCGGTGTTGCCTTCTTTGGCATAGGCCAATCCCAAGCCCGAACGCGCGCTTTTCTGGTCATGCAGCAGTTTGCCGGCGGCCGGGTCAGTCAATGCCGCGTGCGCGATGATAAGCTGGCTGGGCGCAAATCGGCTCGGGTTATCCCTGTCGTGCTCCGTCGCTGAACGGAAAAAAGTGATTTGGAAGCCAAGAGGCTTGTTATCAGGGGTCTCCAGCCAGCCCGTCACGTACCACCACTCCGTGCGGAAATCCGGATGGGCGCCGAAGTCGCGGGGGAAGGTAATCGGTTTGCCTTTTATCACCTGGGAAAACTGGGGAGGGGCGGCAAGAACGCAAGTGGCGACAAAACAGATTGCGAGGAAACCGGATGAAGAAATTGCAATTCGTTTGAATGCGGCGATGCGGAGTCGAGCGAGAGAACAGGAGGTGTGCGCAGTGTGCGCATGCGAAGTGTGCGTACGATCGCGTGTGAAAAGTTGCATTACCAGTCCTCCCGTACCGAGCGGATAACATCGCTCGAAACGGTGTGCCGTCCCGAAGCCAGCGCAGTCAATGCGGCAGATAACAGTAATGCCGCGGCCACGGAGAGCAAGGCGCTCCATGGCAGGCTCAAGCGCATCGTCCAATGGAATGATTGCGGGTTCACCACGAAGACGAGAATGAGGCTGATGCACCAGCCCAGCGCGAATCCCAGCACAATGCCGAGTGTCGTCAAAAGCCCGCCTTCCGCGGCCAGCATACCGAGGATCTGGCGGCGAGTCACGCCGATATGGCGCAACATGCCGAACTCCTTGCCCCGCGCCAGAGCCTGCGCGGAAAAGCTTGCCGCCACGCCGAGCAGTCCGATGATGATGGCCACCCCTTCCAGTAGGTAGGTTACCGCAAAACTGCGGTCAAAAATACTCAGGCTTAACGCGCGTATCTGCGCGGGCTCGGAAAATTCCAGTGCTTCACCGAAAGGCAGGCGTTTCAACGATGCAATTGCTTCCTCAGGTGTTACGCCGGCTTCCAGCCAAAGCGCCGCATCGTTTACTTTCTGATCCCCCGATAGCGCTTGATAGTCCGCCAACCGCATCTGAATCGCGCCAAACTGGCGTCCGTAGTCGCGCCATACACCCGCCACAACGAAATCAGGCGGAGGAATCGCTACGGGTAATGTTACGCGTCGACCTGGCGTATAAGCATACAGATCAACCATTGCTTCGGATACCCAGATTGGCGTTGCGTCCTCTCGGAGCAAGTCAGCGTCGATTGCGTCTCCCGTCATCGGCAAGGTATTGCCGGGATCGGCCATATCTATGGGACGGGCAATCAACGCAACATTGGGTCGGCTTGGGTCCAGCACCAGTTGCGACGAGCGGAAGAAATCGGCGCGCGCTATGCCGGGTGTGGCGGCAAGTGCTTTTGTCTCATCCGGCCTGAGGCCGCGCGTATCTCCGCTTGCCGCCGTCCGTACATATAAATCGGCGGGAAGGATGTGTTTCAGCCACTCATCAACTGATACGCGAAAACTCGCGACCATGATTGCCATCGCCACCACCAGGGTAAAACTTGCCAGTACTCCGCCCAGCGCTACTGATGCCTGGTTGGGGGCATTAGCCAGCCGGGCCAGCGCAAGTGTCGGCATGGCGCCATGTCCGCGCCGGGTTACTGCGTCAAGTATCGCGCTGAATACCAACGCAGAGAGGCGCGGCATGAGCGCGATGCCACCAATCAATAGCAGCGCCACCGCGAGATAACCAAAAACCGGCAAATCAAAAACCGGAGGCAATTGCGAGAGCATGCCACCGGCGCCCAGACACACCACGGCGGGCCAAGGCGTAGCCAATTTCGAAAATGCGGCATCTTCGCTGCCGGATTTCAGCGCTGGGGCGGGGGTAGCTGACGCCGCTTCCAGAGCGGGTGCGGCGCTGCCCAGCAAGGTAATGCCCAGTCCGAGAATGAAAAAGACAATGGTGGTCGATGGGTCGAAATGTACACTTGGCCGCACCCCTGGAAAAAACCCGCCTCCGAGGTCCCCGCCAAAATAATACAGGGCGGTAGCGGCGATGAGATAGCCAAGGACAAGCCCGGCCAGCGAGCCGATGGAGCCGAGGGCCGCTCCCTCGAATAGAATTTGTTTCAGCAGCTGCCTGCGCGTTAGCCCGAGCACACGCAACAGCGCGAATTGGTGACGCCGCCGGACGACGGATAGCGCCTGAGTCGAGAACACCAGAAATGCGCCGGTAAACAGCGCAACCATGGCGAGCATGTTCAGGTTGACCCGGTAGGCGCGCGACATATTGGCGATGCGTGCTTCCTGGTCTGCCGTGTCGGTGACCAGGTATTGTCCGCGCAACTCCAGCTCTTGTCCCAGCGCCGCTGTGAAGACCGCCCGGTCGATGCCGGGCACCAGTTTCAGTTCGATGCGCGACAACTGACCGAGATGGTGGAAGTGCCATTGCGCCGCGCCGATATCCATGATTCCAATACGTTGGCCCGCACGCGCCCGCCTCAAACCCCCTGCAATCCGCAGCGTGATCGTTTGGGTGCCGACACGCAGTTGCAGGGGATCGCCCTGCTTTACCCCCAGCCATTCCATCGCGGCGGGCGAGAGGAAAATCGCATCGTCCGCGAGGATATCGAGTAACTTGTCTTCAGCCGGAATACCGATGAGGTCCGGTGCCATGTCCGAAGCGCGAAAAATGTCCAGTCCGAGAATTTTCAAAGTGCTGTTTTTTCGTTCCCCCGAATTGCCGGGGAGAGCGACATCGAGTTCCAGCACAGGGTTGGCGAGTTCCACATTAGTGTGCTGCGCCAGCATGGGATAGAGCGACTCGTCGAAGGTAGGCTGCGGACCGCGTACTTGCAGATCGGCCTGGCCGGAAAGACTTCTGGCGGCCGCAGAAAATTCGTTAAAGGCTGCGGTATTGATCAGATGGATCGCAAAGCCGAGCGCCACCCCGAGCGCGATCGCAACGATAGCGGTTCCAGCCTGTATCCTGTGGGCGCGCCATTCTCCCAAAAACAGCCATCGCGACAGCGTGCCGCCATGGGTCCGCGTTGTCATCCGCTCTGATGTAGTGCTGCTGAATTCACCGCACCCAGCGGATGCAACCCATCTTTTGTCAGAACCAGAATCCGATCTGCCGTTGCGGCAGCCATGCGGGAATGAGTGACGAGGATGCCAGAGGCACCATTCACCTTAATTTCGGTCCTCATGAGCATGAGGATGTCGCGGGCGGTGTCGGGGTCGAGGTTGCCGGTCGGTTCATCGGCCAGAATGAGTTTGGGGTGATGGATCAACGCCCGGCCAATGGCAACACGCTGTAGTTCGCCGCCGGATAACTGGCGCGGGAAATGTGCACCTCTGCCATTTAGGCCAACAGCATCCAGCATTTTCTCAGCAGCTTCTATCGCGCCTTCAACCTGAACCCCATTGAGCAGCAGGGGCAGGGAGACGTTTTGCCTTAGCGTCAGATGCGGGAGGATATGAAAAGCCTGAAACACGAAGCCAAGTTCCTTGCGCCGCCGCCGCGTGGCTGCGTCGTCATCCAGCGATGACATGACTACGCCATTAATCAGTATTTCGCCCGTATCCGGGGCATCCAGGCCGGCAATCAGATTCAATAGCGTGGATTTCCCCACACCTGATTCGCCCATTACGGCCACATACTCGCCGGCCTCCAGCGTGTAGGATAAATCAGCCAGCACCCGCCGCCCGTTCGAGTACGCTTTGCCGATATTTCTCAGTTCCAGCACAGTTGCTTTTCTGTGGATCTCCGCATCGCGAAGGATGAGGCTTGTTTTCCAAAGATGGCTTCACACGGCGAGTGGAGTAGGGGATAAATGGAAATAGTCCGGCTCCACGTGGAAATAATCATGAGAAAAAACTATTATTGTAACTGTTGCGCGCCGTATCAGGCACTTCCCCGATTTTCCGGCTGGCGGGGCCATACGGGCTGGGATTTGACGCGGCGCGGAAAACCGCACCAGGCAAGCACCCGGTGTCATTCCGAAATGTCATGAGAGGAACAGGAAAAGGTCAGACAATGCGCCATCTAAACGCGATTAGGTCCTCCATTAAAGATAGAAATGCCAGATTAGTCGCACTTGTCGTTGCCTTGGTAGTGGGCTCATGCCTGAATGTGATAAATCAGGGGATACCGTTATTCTTGGGAGAGCCGATGACGTTCGGCCGCTGGATTTCGGCCATTATTACTCCAGTGGTTCCCTTTTTCGTCAGTTGTCACGGCCAGGGAATGAGGAGAAACGGATAACGAACAAACACGAGCCGATCCGGCGGCTGGAGGCGCTGGAGCGCTGCCGCGTCACTCGTAACGCAAAAACTCTTCCGCCGGAGAGTCCGCTCCATACCGCCTGATCAGTCCTTCTATCTCGGAGAGCAAGGTATCGTCTTCGTCATCCTCCAGCACGCCCTCGCCGATCAGCCTTGCAGGCAGACCGGAGATAATCGCTTCCCTCGCCGTCTCAAGGGTAGGTGGGTTTTCCCGATTCTCGTCATTCACCACCGCTTCAATCACGCGCGAAAGAGGTTCGCTGGCGTTACTGCGTGCAAAGTCGATAGCCAGCGCGGTTTCGCCATATTCTTCGATCAACGCATCCAGTTCGTCCAGCAACGAAGCATCGATATCGAAATGATGTAGCCGTTCAGTCTCGTTCCATGTGGGAGGTACCAGGTCGCCCGCAAAGGCGCGAATAGTGGCTAACGTGGGGGGTTCCTCGGCATCGGCATCGTTGACCCGGCTTTCGATAAGCGCCGAAAGATTGGGGCTGACCCGAATGGCAACATCAATGGGATTGCGGATCATGGTTGTACGCTCGCTATTTATGTCTTCTTGAGCGCCGCCAGCATCATAGTCCTGCCAGCCAGCGGCGAGGGAAGCGGCTGCGTGAGTCGGGATGACATGTACTTCAGTTTAGGGCCCGCCGCAAAAAAGTCAACATTGGCCACATTCCGCCGGTAGCTTGCGGCGGCTTTTCCAGGCAGTCGTGCTTACTCCGGCAACATCGGCTTGGTGAAGAGTCAAAAACAACGCAGGGAGGGCAGCTGGCGGCTCGATCAGTGCGCATGGCCACTAGCGGCGAGAACGGCGATAACCTCTTCGTCTGTCACTTGCGGGAAATCCATATAAAACTGCGCGACTGCCCCGAAATTAAGGGGAGCCGAAAGACATACTACACGATCGGCGTTTTTGCGCACTTTCTCCAGCGTGTCGGGCGGCGCCACGGGTACTGCACACACCAGTTCCGCAGGTTGATTTGCTCTGAGCGCATGCAGTGCTGCAATCATGGTTGAACCAGTAGCCAGGCCATCGTCGATTACGATGACGACGCGCCCGGCAGGAGCAATGGGTTCTCGCACGGGTGTGTACTGGGTTCGGCGCTGCCGTATTGTCTCCAGTTGCGTCGAAACTTCCATCCTGATGTATTCTTCGCTCGCACCCGCTTGGGTAGCATAATCCGCAACGTAAACCCATCCACTCTCGTCAACTGAACCGATGGCGAATTCCGGATTTCCGGGGGCGCGCAATTTACGTACAAGCACCACGTCCAATTCACCGTTCAACTCGTCCGCAATCATTTTTGCCATTGGTACTGCGCCTCTCGGGATGGCCAGTACCAGTGGATGTTTTCCGCGGTATTCCGAAAGAGCCGCGGCAAGATCTCGGGCGGCCGCCGCCCGGTCTGCGAAAATCATAACAACTCCTCTGCGCGGATATTTGCACTCGAGCACTCATCCTGCGTAAATGGAAAAGGGTGAACTGTTTCAAGTATAGGCGGCCGGGATATGTTTTTTTCAATTTTCTTATCACGTCCTTTGCAACAGGGGCAACGGGCTCGCGGAAGACTTGTTCAGGACTTCCTTAGTTATATATCCTGTGGCTTATCACAATGGGACCGACTCAGGTCGGGCTTGCGCTGGCTTGAGAGCCGGCTAACGGGCGTTCCCAAAGCTACTATAATTATATGATCTTGGCCGAAGATGATTACGGCGGATACGGTAGACTAGCGGAACTAATATGCGCACCCAGTCCAGCGGATATTTCGAGCACGACGCCGATGTGGGTATCATCGGACGCGGCGGTACTGTCGAGCAGGCATTTGAGGCAGCAGCGGAAGCGATGTTTGGCATCGTTACCGATCTGGATACGGTCCGGCCGTCAATAGCGGTAACGATTGAGTTCGAAGAAACCGATCCCGAGTTTGCTCTTATCTCCTGGTTGAATTTATTGCTGGGGAGGGGACGTGAGTTAGGCGTGGTTTTCAGCCGTTTCCATTTACGGCGCGACGGCGACAGATGGCGTGCCGAAGTGTCGGGAGAAAAGTGGCGTGCCGGTCTCGAACGTGGAGTCGAAGTTAAAGGTGCAACCCTGACCATGCTTTCGGTGAAGCAGACCGGGCCAATATGGGAAGCACGCTGCATTGTGGACGTGTGAAATGAATTTGGACCAGTTGCGCCAACTGCGAGCCTACCTCTGGACCTTTCCGCGCCAACCTGGCGAGAAGCGGGCGGAAGTGCTGCTGTATGGTACCGCACCTTTGCTGGGCAGCATGGACGATAAGGTACTGGAGCAGATAGCGCAAGTCGCCAGCCTCCCTGGTCTGGTTGGTGCTGCCCTGACTATGCCGGACGCGCATTGGGGCTACGGGTTTCCCATAGGAGGTGTCGCTGCGTTCGATGCGGAGCAAGGCGGAGTAATTTCCGCCGGCGGTGTCGGCTTCGATATTTCATGCGGCATACGCTTCCTGCGCAGTAATCTCGATTTGGGTGATGCGACGTCGCGTTTCGGCCAGCTTGCAAATACCTTGTTCCAGGCCATTCCTGCTGGCGTAGGGGAAGAGGGGCACATAAAACTGAATCCGGCGCAGCTTGATCAATTACTTCAGGAGGGCGCTTACTGGGCAGTAAAGCATGGCTACGGCAACACTGCGGATCTCGAATATATTGAAGAGCGTGGCCGCGTCGCCGGTGCAATGCCGGATCATGTATCGGAATTGGCTAAAAAACGTCAGCGTGGGGAGATGGGAACGCTCGGTTCCGGCAATCACTATCTTGAAGTTCAGGTGGTGGACCGAATCCACGACGCTGCAGCCGCTGCCGCCTTTGGCCTGCATGAAGGGCAAATCGTCATTTCCATACACTGCGGCTCGCGTGGCCTGGGCCATCAGATCGGTACGGATTATCTGGTCATGCTGGCAAAGGCGGCCGGCCGCGTTGGCATTCGCGTGCCCAGCCGGGAACTCGCCTGTGCGCCAATCAAGTCTCCTGAAGGCCAGCAATATATCGGTGCGATGAATGCCGCGATCAACTGCGCACTTGCCAACCGGCAGATCCTGACCCATCTGACGCGCATTGCCTGCGCTAAAGTTTATCCCCATGCGGAGTTCGAAACGCTGTTTGATGTTTCGCACAACACTTGCAAGGTGGAAATGCACGAAATCGACGGCAACCCCAGACTCCTGCATGTCCACCGGAAAGGCGCGACGCGAGCATTGGGTCCGGGTAACGCCATGCTGCCTGAACGCTACCGCGCAGTCGGGCAGCCAGTCGTTATAGGCGGCAGCATGGGAACTGGTTCCTACGTGCTTGCCGGTGCCAGCGGAAATGCGGCATTTGACTCCGCAAGCCATGGCGCAGGCCGGGCCATGAGCCGCAACAAGGCGCTGGCACGCTGGAACGGACGTGAACTGGTGGATGATCTCGCGCATCAGGGTATCCTCATTCGCACACGCTCGCTGCGAGGGGTGGCGGAAGAAGCCCCGGGGGCCTATAAGGATGTTGATCTGGTTGCAGAGGTCACGGAACAAGCCGGGCTCGCCCGCCGGGTTGCTTTCCTTCGGCCGAAAGTATGCGTCAAGGGGTAACTTTCGCCGGGAAAGGTAATATAAGCACATACTGGTTCCAGTCGATGGCAGTACAATTTCCGAGCGTGCGCTGCAGGAAGCATGCCAGCTCCCCGGCAGCAAGGCGCGCAGCTGGAATTGGTGCACGTGATTGAGATCGTTCTTTTTCTGACAGCGAGATTTATTTTAATTATGCCGAGCTTGGGAGAACGGTGAGAACTAGTGGCGAAAAGATACTCGCGCAGGCCCAACAGCTGGCCCGGCAAATGGGTATGGCAGCGGAAACAAAACTGATTGAGGCACGTGGCGGACGCATCGCTAGCGTAATAGTGGAAGAAGCCAGGCGCTGGTCGGCCGATCTGATCGTGATCGGTACATACAGCCGTTCCGGTTTCAGCCGCGTTTTGTTCGGTAGTGTTGCCGAAGAGGGTTGTGCTCACGGCACAAATACCCCGTTTTACTGATTCGGGGCGAATAGGCGGGCCGGTTCGAAGTAATATAGCGGTATCAGTATTCTATTGTTTAAAACCGTGCCGTCCAGACTCATGAAATGGACTGTGATATGAACCATCGAGAAGTCAAGAGAAAAGAGAGGTTAGAGCTATGAAATTTCCATTGCAAATCACGTCGCGTGATGTTCCCCACTCTGAAGCATTAGATAGTCATATTCGCCAAAAAGCGGAAAAGCTTGAGACGTTTTATCCAAATATCATCGGATGCCGGGTAGTAGTCGAGATTCCGCACAAGCACAAAAATCAAGGACGAGTATTCAACGTGCGCCTGGACATTACCGTGCCGGGAAAGGAATTTGTGGTAAACCGCGAGGGGGATGAGGACGTGTATGTTGCACTGCGCGACGCCTTCGATGCCGCGAAGCGCCAGCTGGAAGACTATGGCCGGCGACAGCGCGGGGAAGTCAAGACGCACGCGCCGATATTGCATGGCAAGGTAGTGCGCCTCATTGCGGAGGATGGTTATGGTTTTATCCAGACACCTGACGGGGAAGAATTATATTTTCACCGCGATAATCTCGCTGCAAATAACTTTGACAAACTGGGGGAGGGGAGCGAGGTACAGTTTCTCGAGGATATTGGCAGCGAGGGTTTTCAGGCGAAACGCGTGAGCACCGGCAAACATCACGTTCCGAAAGGAGAAGCAGAATAGGAATCAGGCTGACGTTGAAAAAAAGCAATTCTTAGGAATATTCCTTATCCGACAGTTCTCGGGAGTGCTCCAATCACCGAATTGCGCAGTTCGCGCCATTTCTGACCCCCCTTTAGCACATGTTTTTGGTTGATTTCCAGTTCGATACCGACATACGCATTAGCTGGATAACGCCGGCGCAAGTAACTGGTCAGGCCGTTAGCTCTGCCGGCGTAGGGATAATTGCGGCGCACTGCGAAGCCGGGCGCATGTGCTCGCAGGTTTGCCCGCCAGCGATTGCAAAAATCGCGCTCAAAGGGTCGCGGCGGGTCATAGAGCAGGCCGATGTCGGTATTGCGGATTTGTCCGTTCAGTTCAGGGGTGAAGCTGTGCGAGGAGATGTGGATGACCCTCTGGCCCGCGCGAATTGCCTCGGAAATGCTCTTTTCTACGTTGTTCCGATAAGGCGTGTGGTAGCGCTCCAGGATCTCGCGGCGGACTGCGGCCGGAACGTCGCGCGTCGCCTCGGAATAGAGATTCGGATGCCCCATTGAGCGGTTGAGGTCTATCAGCAGCCGGCTGGTCGTGGCCGCAAACAAAGGGGCGGCAAGCATTGCAGCCAACTCTCTGGCCATCCTGAGGGCGCCGATATCATAGCCGCGATGGCTGTGGAGCAAGCCTGCAAACCCGCGAAAGAGCTGGCCGTAGCGTGCCGGAATCCGGTTGCCGCCATGTTCGCAACTGACTACAAAATGTAATTCAACAGTCACGCTACTACCTTAAGGTCAAACGCCTGTGGGGAGGAGCAACTTGCCCGGGTAGCCGTCTAATCCAATCCAGAAACATCCGGCCTTCTTCGAGGCAATCGCACAGCTCCCTGTAAACTATTGCCAGCCGGGTTTTGCTAAAATCGGCGCTAGCGGCACGCAGGACACGGCGAGCAAGCGAGCCGTGGTCCAGCATCGTTTGGAGCGCGTCCCCCCACGTTTTCCAATGCTCAGGCTGAGTGCGCACCATTGACCCAGTCATATGCTGCCATAGCTCGCCCGCATCGGAGCGGTGACCGGGAAAACCCCATGAGGTGCAGATACTGGACATCGGCGATCACCGCTTGCTCGGCGTCCTGGATGCTGGCGTGCAGGATCTTTTCCAGTGCATCGGTCGTGATGGATTGTTGTTGCGGAAGCGAGCCATGTGTTTCACGGTATGGGGTACGCAGAATATCGACCGCCGCGGCTGAAATCGCAAGGTCGGCACGTGGACATTCCTGCGTATCCAATACCCTGATCTCCCTGATCTCGATGCGTTGTGATCGAAGCGAGGGATTACGGCGCGCACATTGAGCCATTCGTGTTGCAGAACCCTTTGCATATCGAACGCCGTGCCCCAGCGGAACTTGCTGAGAATGTTGTCAAGCTCAGGTTATCATGAACCCGTCAAATTGGAAGCGGGTTTCCCCGATATCGAGGCGGGACATTTTTATATTCCTAATTGGGAATTACCTTTCCGCTGCTTTTGTGTGCCTATTTGTGTATCGAAATTAAATAACAGTTTTATCGGTGTGAGCGCACAGCAACTGATCAAGCTTGCCCCAAGCGCGTGCATCAGCGGCAAAGCCCTCCCCTTCATTGACGAACTCAATCGTGCAGTCCCGCTCTCGCGGCGATAGCGCTTCCTGTTTTTCCTGCAATGCCTCCAATACGAGGAGATCAGCTTCGGAGGCGTCGTTTGATTCGCTCTGCCGCCGCGTGATACGTTCACGCAAAGTCGCTGTGCAGGCATGTAGCGACACGATGGCAAATGGCACCCCCAACTCATGTGCGAGCTTGCGGAAATCTTCACGCTCGTCCCGCCTGAGAAACGCAGCATCCACAACCACCCGAACACCCGCTGCGAGCATTTCCCGTCCCAGTTCGTGGAGACGCGCATAGGTGCGCTGTGTTGCTTCCGCGCTGTAAATGTCGCCCGCATGCGAGCGGCTGTCCGCTAGCGGGGCTAGTCCGAACAGGCGTTTGCGCTCCACGTCGGAGCGGATGCGTATGGCCTGAAGACGCTCCAGTGCCATCCCCGCGAAGAGGGTCTTGCCTGACCCTGGCAAGCCATGAGTAATGATCAGTGCGGGCTGGCGTCGCCCCAGGCACTCTGCTGCCAGAGCAATGAAGCTTTGACAGGATGCGAAAGCCTCCGTCCTCGCGTGTCGGGACAGCTTTCCCTGCCCCGTCCGGATGGCGCTGACCATGGCGCGTACCGCGGCGCGATAGGCAATATAGAAATGCAGCAACGGCACACCGCCGTAATCCCCGGTTGTCTCCAAATAACCGTTCAAGAACCGATAGGCGAGCTTGGGGCGGTCGTAATGCAGCAGGTTCATGACGGTGAAGGCAACTTCGCTCATCACGTCGATCCAGCGCAGCTCACGACTGAATTCGATGCCATCGAAGGGAACCGGGCAGCCGCCGATGAGTGCTATGTTGCCGAGATGCAGGTCGCCATGACACTCACGTACAAATCCCCCCCTGCGGCGCTGCTCGAAACGGTCTCTGCAATTGCCGTATTCGGTCTCCATGGAATGGCGTAACGCACGCAGGCTCGCTTCATCTGCGCTGCTCATCAGCGAGGCTTGCAGCCGGTCCAGGCTTTGCAAGACCACAGAATGTATGGCGGTAGCGGAGCCGAACGCCGAGGCGGCTTCCGCCGCCGGCAAGCCTTCATGGAAATGTGCAATCGTCGCCGCCAGGCTATCCATATGCTCTGGCAAAATTCGGTCACGTACCGCCAGTCGATCCAGCTCCTTGGATGCGGCGAAGCGTCTCATACGGACTGCATACTCGATAGCGGGAAGCGCGCCGAATTTGGGCTTTTTCGGAGTTCCGCCGATGGGAATCACATCCAGGTATATCTGCGGAGCCAGACGTCGATTAAGCCGGATCTCTTCTTCGCAGTAATGGCGGCGTGCTGCCAGGCTGGTGAAATCCAGGAAACCAAGATCGATTGATTTTTTTATTTTGTATGCGTAGCGTCCCGCCAGCAGCACCCATGAAATATGGGTCTCCGCCAGGCGGACATGCTTGGCTGCATGAGGATAGCGACGCGGATCCAATAAGGCGGAGACCAGCTTGGTCTGGTAATCGTCATTGGCTTGGGGCATATTGGGGCATATTGGGGCATATCAGGCAGGTCTGGTCGAAATGAACATTTCCCTGGCGATCTTTCAGTAATGAGCAACAAATGAAGTTAGCGCGGGAAGCGCAGCTTCAGCCAAACTGCTCAGAGAACATCGCGAGGAACTGGTCGAGCGAATCCCTTGGCAGCCGGTTGATCCCGGCCGCGGGCCTGCGCCCTCCGCCGCTTTCGAACTTGAGACAAAGTACGTCCGCGCCTTCCGGGTGCGCTATTGGTGCGCGCACATTGACAGAGTAACTGCCGGATCGTCTCGGTGTAACCACCGCATGAGCGCGCGATGGAGTATCGTTTGCCAGTTTATTGGCAAAGATACCGCTTACGCGCCTCGCCCAAGGCACATCCGGCAGCAAATAGGCTGCATAGTGTTGCCCCTCCCGCAGCGGCTGCAATGATTCAGTCATGCGAATATCATCATCAAATCCCGCAGCAAGGCAATAAAGGCGGGCGATTTGGCGATAAAAACAAATGGATCAGCATATGGCTCCATTGCCTGGTAGAGTTTCGCCGGATGGAAATGAAGATCTTCCAGGCTATCACCATAGCCATTGTAGTTCAGGCACCCACCCAGAAGTGCGAGCTTGTCTGCTTGAGGCTCGGTAAGGTCCGCGTCTTCCGCGAGGGCATAGGCACTTCGCCTGAGGTTGTCGCCAAAGGCGGCAACAATAGCCCACAAGCGAAACTGCCCTGCAGATGCCGATCCAACAGTATGCTCTTACATACATCTGCGGATGGATCAATGTGTGCGGTTAAATTACGGTGCCGTGGTATCTCTCCGGCATAATGATGGTCAAAGTGATCGATATTCGCTCCCCGCTTCAAAGTAACCGCATAAGGTCTGGGCGATTGCTATCCAGCGAAACGTCGAGTACGGTTACCCGGTCGCCCTGCGCCTGCGTGCACCCGGTGGAGCAGCGCAATATCGCTCTTTACCCCCGTAATCAGCTCCGCCGCCGCCGGCTTCGCTAGCCGGAGCTGATGCAGCGCGCACAATCCATCGGCATCGCCGTTAAATACGTCGTAGTTCATTCTGCAGGATGAGGCAAATGTGAGGCAGCGTATCAAAAGCAGATACTGGGTATGAGAAAGAAAATGAAGCGGACGGTTGAATTATGATAGCTGGAATCATGCCCTAGTCCCCGCTATTTTGCTTAGCGGTATGAAGCATGAGGTTGCCGGAAGCTAAAAACGTATAGCAGCATCAGGCGGCACTGGAAGAATAATGCCTTTATTCGCTGATTAAATCGGGGTCTGTAGGGTTCTTTTCTGGCGCAGAATTTCTTCAACCTCGTGTGGCGCAACGGCAGGACTAAAAAGGTATCCCTGAATTTCGTCGCATGTGAGGCTACGCAAAAGATTGGCCTGCTCATGGGTTTCAACCCCTTCGGCAATTACTCTTAGGTGCAGTGAATGTGCTAGCGAGATCATGGCTGACACGATATTAAGATCGTCCGGATTAGTTGTCATATTGATAATGAAAGCGCGGTCTATCTTCAGGACGGTGACCGGTAATTTGGCGATGTAGCTGAGTGAGGAATAGCCGGTGCCGAAATCGTCTATGGCAATCTCGATATTCATGTCTCTGATGACCCTGAGCTTTTGAATATTCGCTTCTATGTCCTGCATTATTACACTCTCTGTAATCTCAAATTCCAGTCCGATTGGAACGTTTTCGGCAACGTTTAGCACGCTTGCTACCATGCTGACAAAATCTTTCTGCCGTAATTGAACTGGCGAAACATTAACGGCAATCTTGGGTGGGTTCAGTCCCAGGGCTTGCCATTTCCTGTAATCCGACATCGCCTTGCTTAATGCCCATCGTCCCGCCTCAAGTATCATTCTGGTTTCTTCCAGCAAGGGAATGAAACTCAGCGGCGGTATAAGTCCTTTTTCAGGATCTTTCCACCGCATTAGTGCTTCAAGTCCGCTGATTTGCCCGCTTTTTAAATTGATTTTTGGCTGGTAGTGCAGCACGAACTGCTTCAGTTCCAGCGCTTGGCGCAACTTGGTTTCAAGCTTTAACTTCTCTGTAATGCGAGCATTGAATTCAGGCGCATAAAACTGGTGCTTGTCGCAAGAAAGTTTGGCTTTTTTCAGCGCTGTTTCCGCGCGTCGTAAAAGGGTGTCGGCATCTCGGCCGTCGTCCGGATAAGATGACGTGCCCGCTCTGGCAGAAACATGTAACGCCTGGCCAGCGATGAGGAAAGGCTGGCTCTGGATTCCGAGCAACACTTTGTCCAAAACATGGGCGATGGCTGTGCTTTCTTGCTCATGCCCTATGGCGATAGCAAAATGATCTGCTGATAGATGCGCCAGGATATCCGTTTCCCTAAGCAAGTGCCTCAGCCGTTGCGCAAGCTGACGTAGCAGACTGTCCCCGGCCTGGTGCCCGAGGGACTCGTTGATACTGCTGAATCGTTCGAGGTCAAGAATGATTACAGAAAGTATTTTATGGCTGTCTCGCCTAGTGCTGATCCGCTGATCAACGCGGTCAAAAAAAAGCGCGCGGTTTGGAAGGTCAGTTACTGCATTAAAAAAAGCCAGATGATTGATGCGTTCCTCTTTTTCCAAGTGGTCCATAGCAAATGAAATGTCGCCGGCCATCTCGATCAACAGGGCCATTTCCTCCTCATCGAAGAATTCTGTTTCGCGTGCATATAGCGCAAATATCCCAACCAGTTTCGTACCCAGGATCAAAGGCAACACCACCATGGAGCAATAGCCGCGTTCCAGCGCAGCGGCGTCCGGTATCTGCATGCGCCCCCTGGCTGCAAGATTGTTGCAAATGGCTGGCTTGGCCTCAGTGATCGCCTCTGCTATTAACCATGAATTTCCTGGAGATTTAATTACGCTAGACAGGTTGAGTCGTGACAGGTAGCCATCACCCCCACCCGCTTTCGCCATTGGCGTGACACACTGGGTTTGTGCATCGAACAGTCCGATCCAAGCAAACGCAAACTTGCCGTGATTTACGGCGATACGGCACGAGTCGTCGAAAAGCTCCTGAATTCCCCGAACGCGCACGATAGTAGTGTTGATGCCGCTGAGCACGCTGTGAATCCGGTTGAGCCGGATAATTCTTGCTTCGTACTCCTTACGCAGAGAGATTTCCGCAGTGAGCGCGGCAGTACGCTGCTTCACCAATTCTTCCATTTTTTCATGCAGTCGGGCGCGTTCCAACGCGATGCTTACCTGATGTCCAATACCATAAAACAGTTCGAGTTCGTTATCCTTGAACAGGTCTTGGCCATTCCCCATCAGATTCAGTATGCCAACGTTCCGATTACCCATCCGCAAAGGCACGCTGGCGTGGCAGCATGGTCTACCAGTGCCTCCTTCCGCTCGAATAAGCCGCTCGCATTTGGCCGTATTTGTCACTTGCGCTAAGTCTCCGGCGAGACAAAGGCGCTGGCATTCACATAGCCCGTCCATCATATTCCCAGCCGACGCTGAAGCGGGCGCGTTTCGTGCAGCCGCGATGCGAAAAGTGTTATTTTCCAGAAGATACAGCCATCCGGCTCGCAACCCGGGCAGTTCCGTGGCAAATTCAAGTGTTTTTTCGCATACCTCGTGTTCGCTGATCGCCTGATTCAAACCCTCCGCGATGCGATAAAGACCGTTTAGCAAGAGATTCGAATGTGTCAACTCCAACTGGCGGGCATGGAGTTCGTGGTTGAGGCGGATTGAATCCTCATAGACGGAGATCAGAAGATCTACAATCTGTTGTCGCTCAGCAGTTATGAAATGCTTTTGTCCTCCCAGATAAATTTCCATTCCCAACTGCATTTTCTGGTTCTTGCGTAGCGAGCAATTCATTAGCAGGTAGCCGATGCGGGAGAGTAGATATTGATTTTCATAGGGCTTGCGTATGAAATTATCTGCACCGCATTCCAACCCCTTCATAATGTCCCCGATATCCGAGAGCGACGTGAGCAGGAGTACCGGTACATCCTTGAGCTGCTCATCACGCTTGATTTCCCTGCATAACACAAATCCGTCCATCTCCGGCATCATCACGTCACTGATAAGCAGCGCCGGCTTTCGCCGCCGAGCGGCCGCCAGCGCCTCCTTGCCGTTGGATACGGAAATAACGGAATACTCATGCTCCTCAAGCAGATATCGCAGTTTCTCTGCCTGGGTGGGGCTGTCTTCCGCGAGGAGAATCTCGACGTTGCTGGGCTTACTTTCAATGTCATGAGTCACGCTCTAATTTCTCCCCTATGATTCACAAGATTCGTTAGCACCGGGCCGATCTTTTCCAACGATAGAACCAGCATCGCTGCATCCAGCTTGATTGCCTCACCTGGCATACCATGCACGACAGAACTTTCCCTATCCTGGGCAAAAGTGATTGCGCCACACTCCTTGAGCAACCGTAGTTCGCTTGCTCCATCCCGACCCATGCCGGTCAATAAGCCAGCGGCAGTGTCGCATCCATAGGCCTCGGCAACAGAGCGAAAGAGGTATGAAATCGAGGGCCTTAGCCCATGCTCGGGCTCATCCTTTGTCAGGACAATCTTTCCGCCGCGCTCTACCTTCATCTGGTATTCGTCGGGGGCGATATAGACATGGCCGGGTAGCAGGAATTCGCCATGCGCAGCAACATGAACAGGTAATCTGGAAGAAGTCGCTAGCCAGTCAGCGAATCCTTTTATGAACCCTGCGGACATGTGCTGGACGATCAAAATAGGCGCGCAGAAATTTTTTGGAAGCGTCGCCAGGATAGCTTCGAGCGCTGGTGGGCCTCCGGTCGAGGCACCCATGGCGACAAGTCTTATTCCCGCCCGTCCGCGGACCACGCCCACGCTTGGAGGGCGCTGAGCCTGCAGTCCGGCCCCTCACATCCGACATCAGTTTTACCGTCTGTATCATATCCTGAGCCGTGGCCCCATGATCGGGATGGCCGATGCCAGCAGGGCGGCGCAGCACCGCCAACGCACCCGCATCCATTGCATTAAATGTGGTGATCACCTTAGAGGGATTCTCGCTACCGCTTACAATGACAATGGGAGTAGGGCTCGTTTCCATGATCAGGCGTGTAGCCTCCAGTCCGTTCAGTTTAGGCATATGGATGTCCATGGTTATTACGTCAGGTCGTTGGCGACGTACAACACCCAGTGCTTCCTCGCCGTCATTTGCTGTCGCTATAACGGTAATATCAGGGTCCGAATTAAGAATGTGAACAAGGAATTCACGAACTACTGGCGAGTCTTCCACTACTAGGACTTTGATCATGGGGCGAAACTTATGACGGAGTACCGATAAGGCGCTGGATGACCTCCAGCAGATTGCTCTGATCGAAGCTGCTTTTGACAATGTACGCATTGGCGCCAACATCAATGCCGCGCTCGCGGTGTTCGCGTGACTCCAGTGCTGTCACGAGCACGACGGGCAAGGCAGAAAATTGCTTGTCGGCGCGTATTTTGGCAGTGAGGCCAAATCCATCCATACGAGGCATTTCCACGTCGGAGACAACCAAGTCGAACGCGCTTGTCTTGAGCGTAGTGTAACCATCGACCCCATCCACGGCCGTACTCACCCGATAACCCGCCGACTCCAGGATATTTTTCAGCAGCACGCGCGAAGTAATGGAATCCTCTACCACCAGAACAGACGGCTTTCTTTTCTTTTCAGTCTCCTGGGCGGATAGCTGGTGCGTAAATGCGAGCGCTATAGCCGGACGCTTCACGGCTGATTTAAGTAGATCAGGTACATTGAGTACGGGTACAACCTGCCCGGTTCCCAGCACGCTTGCTCCCGCAACGTTGCGTACTCTGTTCAATGGTCGAGCCAATGCTTTTACCAGCACCTCCTGCTCGCCGAGAATCTCGTCCACAAAGAATGCGATACGGGCGGGGCCCGAGCCAAGTACTACTGCTGGCGTGCCATTCGCGGCCTCGTTCAATGGGACATGCCGTGGTAGCTCCAGCACATCGGTCAACCAGGCCAGAGAAACCGGTTGTTCATCCACCAGTATGGTTGGCCGGTTTTCCACGGTCCGGATTTCCTTATTCACGATCCGAACCACTCGCTCCACGTTTGTTGAGGGAATAACAAAAAGCTGCTTGCCAGCGTGAACGAGGACTCCACGAAAGTTTGCCTGCGTTAGCGGGAGCAGGATGTGAAATGAGGTTCCCATGTCGGGACTTGACTTGACCGTGATTCGGCCTCCAAGGCTTTCCACTTTTTCTCGCACTATCGCGAGCCCGAGTCCGCGCCCCGATATATCAGTAATGATGGGACTGGTGGTCACGCCGGATTGAAAAGCAAGTGCCACCGCCTCCGGTTCCCCGATCTGTTCCACTTCCTGGGCAGAAACAATGCCGAGCTTAAAAGCTGCAGCTTTCACCTGGGCGGCATCAATACCCGTCCCATCGTCGGCTACCAGCACCTCCGCTGTGTTTTCCGTCTGGGAGCATGCCAAAGTTAGTGTTCCATATGACGGTTTGCCCTTGCGTAAGCGAACCGCGGATTGCTCAATGCCGTGATCGATACAATTCCGTACAAGATGGATAAGCGGGTCTTTCATCTCTTCCAGGATATGCCGGTCAATCTCGATCTCGCTTCCTCTAATCATCAATTCCAAGTCCTTGCCCTGCTCGCGCGCCAGATCGCGGCAAAATCGCGGGAAGATATCCAGCAGAGACGACAACGGCAATAACTGCATCTCCTTGACATCCTGCCGCAAGGAATCGGTCATGCTGGCCAGCATGCGCTGATCTTGCCCGGCCGCATGTTGCAGGCGCGCCAGCTGGTCCTCGAGCATTTTCATCTGAATTTGCTCGGCATCAAGATATTTGAGCAGCTGGCGGAGCCTAAGCTCTGCTGGCAATTTACTGCTATCCTTGAGGGCGCGCTTAAACTCCCGGTCGACAAGTCTCAATGCTGGCTGGATTTGCAGCCGCCGCCTTTTCCAAGCCTCAAGAGTCGCGGTGGCGTCGCTTAGCTCCTTGACGCGTTGGCCAGCCGCAAGACGGGGCAGCAGAAGCTCCTCAACTTGATGCATAACCCTATCGAGTTTCTCGGCGGAAACTCTTACAGTCGCTGATGCCGGACCGAAAGCGGGACGCGGCATTTGCCTGGCAACACCCGCACCGGGTTCCGTTGGCCAATCGCCAGGTTTCGGTGGCCGAGCAATTTGAGGTGCCGGTGTGGGCGTCGCAGATCCAGAAAATGAACTTGTCATTGTGGCGTCCAGTTGCCCAACGAGGGCTGCCACCAGAGGCTTGTTGGCTCCAGCCGCGCCGGCGTCGACTGAAAGAAACCCACCCAGTGCATCGGTGGTCTGGAGCAGCAGATCGACCAGTGGCGAAGAGATAGCCAGGCGCTTGTCTTTCAGTGCTGAGAACACATTTTCCAAAGACTGGCAGAGTGCTTCAATTGGCGTCAGATTTACGGCACGGGCAGCCCCTTTCAAGCTGTGTGCGGCCCGAAAAATCGTTTCAACAATAGCAATGGATTTTTCATCCACAGGTTTTTTTTCCAGCGCGAGCAACCCAGAGGCCATCGCGTGGACATGTCCGTCGGCCTCGACCCGAAACGTTGCAAGAAGCTTTTTTAGAAGCTCATCATTTTTGCTTGTCATGGATGTGTTTCTTGCTTGCTATTGTATAGCCTTGCCTCCTACCAACGCGCTAAGCCTTCTGCCCATTTCGTGCAGCCCTTGCGCTGCCGATTCTGCCTGCTTAGTGCCTTCTACGTTCTGCTCGCTTGCCTGCTTGATGTTGTTCATCGCCAACACTACCTGATCCATGCCCGTCATTTGCTGATGGCTCGAAGCCGCTATCTGCGTAGCTGCCTGGGCCGCTTCATTAATGCTCGCTGATAGCAGGCGGATGGCTTCATCAGTCTCACTGGATTGTTTCACCCCGGCTTCTACTGCTTTATTGCCCTGCTCGGTAGCGAAGACCGCGACGTTAGTGGCCTTCTGAATATCCCCTAGAATCGTGCGCACCTGCCCGGTCGCCTGTCGCGATTGCTCGGCAAGGCTTTTGATCTCCTGAGCTACTACGCCGAAACTCTTGCCTTGTTCTCCAGCCCGGGCTGCCTCAATGGCGGCATTCACCGCAAGCAGATTAGATTGCTCAGCGAGGTCATTGACAGTGGCGATAATCTCACCGATCGCGTGGCTCTGCTCAGACAGTCGCACGATGCTCTCAGCAATGGATTCCATCTGTTCCTGGATGCGATGCATCCCATGAATAGCTTCCTCCACCGACTTGCGGCCGGCCTTGGAGACATTCGAAGCTTTCTGCGCGCTGTCGGAAACATGCTTCGCCTTCTGGCTCGCATGCTGAGCGGTTTGTTTGACTTCCTCTACTGTAGCCGTGGTTTCACTCACGGCTGCGGCGGTCTCGGCGGCGCTCGAGGCAACTTGGGTTGTGGTGGCAAGAATCTCCGCTGAGGAAGACGACAACTGGGCGATGCTTTCCCGAAGCTGCCGGGTAATAATCCGACTGAGGCGGAATCCGATTGTCAGTCCGGTGAGAATCGCAAGCAGCGAGACGCCCACCACTGCAATGGTTAAAAGATTCACATCTTTCTCCAGCTCGCCCCTTCTTTTTCCCAGCAACGTCGATTGTTGTTCATAGAAACGCCTGGCCTTCTCGATCAGGGCAACGCTACGGGGGCGAAACTCGTCAATCGTAAAGGCGCGCGCCTCCTCATGCGCTTGCTCCAATGCCAACCGAATAGCGCGCTGCTGTGCTCGCCCCAGTTCTTCCTGCAGCGATTCGAGATCGTCTACTAAATCTATGGTTCCTTCACTGGTACCCGCCAGTTTGCGCATTTTTTCGAAGATATGCTTGTACTGACGGTCATTGTCCTGCAGAAGTGATTGATTCACCTTCTGAAGTTCCGGGTAGAGCAAAACTCCGCGGACGTAGGTCTGCTGGGCGAAAGCGGCCGAACGAAGCTCGTTGGCGCTCTCCAGCAACCTCTCGTCTACGTTTAAAAATTGGTTGTACGTCGTCTGCGTCTGATTAAGGGCATAATAAGCAACGCTTGTTACCAATATGAGCAGTGCTAGTATGACTACGTAGCCTCCGATTATCTTCTTGCTGATGGTCATAATCCTTCCTTCAAGACCCCGGTCTCCTTATAAAGGGCGCGAAAACGAGTGCCTTCCTTGTTTGGTATAAATGGCGTCTGTGTAGGTAACATCCATTTCCTTCTCAACTTTGTCTACTCCATGACTTGCTCCTGGATGACAATGTTTTCGGCTGAAAGAAGTTTTCCGGCATCAAGGAGCGTCATGCGCTCAGGGGTTATGCCCTTCAGATAATCCTTGCGAATGCCGGTAAGTGTGGGCAATGAAGGCTGAATCTCGGCTGCTAAAATATTTCGCACGCCAGCTATACTGTCAGCCACGATACCGATGAGTATTTTTCCCGATTGAAGGACGATAATCTTGTTGAGATCGGTTAAACCTTTTACGGGTAATTCAAAAAAATTCTTGAGGTCAATCACCGACAACATCGCGCCTCGCAAATTGACGATGCCGAGTACAAAGGCTGGTGTGCAAGGAAGGGGTGTGAGGTTCTCCAGGGAAGCGACCTGGCGCACGTACTGCGTCTCAACTGCATAGCTCTCGCAGGCGAGAATGAATTCGAGCACCTCGATGCTTTCCTCCACCGCCTCGAGTGATGTTGGCTCCTGTGCCAGAGCCCGCGCCCTTGTTTGAAGAATTCGATGTGTTTCGTCGGCAGAGGGAGTCCAAACGCGTTCCACGGCCGCATGGGCTGCCTCTAGGCGCTGCTCGACTTCGTGAAAATTGATAGGTTTCTTAATTTTTTGAGACACGGACGCCTGGGTATCAACCGCTGAGTTTCTCTTTACCCAGGGCAAACGAGATCCTTTCCCGGGCGGAGGTGATAATGTGCCTGAGTCTTCCGGCGGTCAATCCATTCGATTCTGGGAGGGGCTCGTCATCGGGGCGGCAGTGCAGCAGTGCCAGCGCGTTGTCGAGATGCCGTTCCGCTTCCCGCTGCCGGCCTTGAGTCATGCAAAGGTTGCCCAGCGCGAAGTGAGCGAGTACAAAATCTGGATCAAGATAAAGCGTCCGGATCAGCGACTCTATTGCCGTTATGCTTTCCCCCAGCTCCTGACGTACCGTTGCCAGAAGGTAATGGGCGGTGGGGTTCAGTTTATTGGCAGCTATTGCTTTTTCACACAATATGGCGGCCTCTGTAAGCTCTCCTAGATTCGCAACGGAACGTGCTTTGTCACAGAATTCATCAAACTGTTCATGTTTCTCCGGATGGCTCAGGTCTTTGCCTGTCGTTGCTGCGGGCACATCCGGCGCTTCCCAGGGAAACGTTTCCTTCCCGGTATCTTTAAGTAGAGCAGGCATTTCCTCATACGGGAGATAAGGTAGCGTCAATCCCGGCGCAGAAAGGAAAGTGGTACCGGGTAACCGGTCTGGCAGTAGGGCTGAAGGATCGGGTATGTTTTCGTCTCGTCCTGGGCTCTCGTTTTTATGATAGAGAATTGCCCCTGGGAAAGCGGTGGTTTTGAACTGTGGAAATAAGTTGTTCGAGATTTCCACGGGGCTCAGGATGAGCCAACCGCCATCGACGAGGGTACGATGGAAATTTTGTCCAATCTTCTTTACCCCTTCAGGACTGAAGTACATCAGCACGTTGCGACAAAAAATTATGTCCATTGCATCGGTGCCGTTGATGATTGAAGGATAAACGTCCTCAGCAAGATTAAGATAGGAAAAAGTCACCCGTTTGCGAATATGGGGCAGTATCTCGAATTGTCCATTTTTTCTCCGTTTAAAATATCGCTCCTTGACCCAGGCAGGCGTGTCGCGAAAAGACCATTCGCTGTATAAACCTTCGGCTGCCTTCTCAAGGAATTTCGGATTAATATCGGTAGCCAGTATTGTCGCGTTCCATTCCCCGGTACGTTGAATGAGTTGATCAAGGAGTATAGCGATCGAGTAGGGCTCTTCGCCCGTGCAGCAGCCTGCGCTCCAGATTCGCAACGGTCGGTTTGCCCATGCAGACGCACGTATTAGTTCTGGAAAAATACGCTCCTCAAGTACATCAATACATCTTTTCTCCCGGAAGAAATAGGTCTCTCCGACGGTCAAATAACTAGCCATTATTTCGATCTGTTTTTGCGTCAGGGAAGCGGACAGGAGTTGGCGAATACATGTTTCCGTGTCTATCGTGCCGAGCGCAAGCGCCGCGGCAGCCATGCGTCGCTCGAGATCACCCCAGCATTTTGCGGGATAGTACAAGCCCATCTCGAGCTCAAGCACTTTGCTTAGCTGGGCGAGCAGTGAATGAGGAAGAGCCGTTCGCATATTTTGTTTCAATGAGTGAGCAGTGCCAAATCCAGAGAGTTTTCTTCTTCAAGGGAAAGAAATTTGTCGAGATTATGAATAAGGACCAAACCATCCTCATACTTCATAACGCCCTCCAGGTACTTGAGTCCTGGAAGAATATTTTCTGCCGAGATCAGGTTAGGCTCATAACATTCGACAACATCCAACACTGCGTCTGCCACCAGCGCCACAGGGCGACGCTCCGTCTGAGCGAAAATAAGCCAGTCAGTCAGGCGAATTTCGCGTTTTGGCAGACCAAAACGCTGCCGGAGGTTAATAATCGGAACCACCCTGCCCGCTATATTGACTGCACCTAGCACGATATCCGGCGCACCTGAAAGTGGAGTGATATGTACCATGCGCACAACTCTGTCTACCAGGGACAGACGCAGGGCATAACGTTGACCGTTCAAATCAAAAACAACGTATTGACTGGCCATTTTTACTCGAGGGCGTCAACTTCTTAAATGCTCAGAATCACGCCGCTCGACGTGGCGAAAAAGCCATCTTTCGTGAAGGAACATGGAACATTCTGTAGCTCATCGATAGGTTAACGGTATGAGACAACAAAAGGGTAGCCATGAATAGCTGTAAAATCTTACAGGTAAGAACGAATGATGCCGCGAGGTGGGCCATTAGGCCTTAACTCCTTTGACTATCTCCTGCCAATTCGATTAATTCCTCAGACAGGATTTCCCATGAAAACACTGATATTCGCCGCCATGTTCATTTTTGCAAGTTCCGGAGCCCAGGCTGTAGTCCAGGGCGAGGAAGTGACTTACACCGCCAACGGCACCGTGTTGAAGGGTTATATTGCTTATGACGACGCAACTAAGGGCAAGCGCCCTGGCGTACTGGTGGTGCATGAGTGGTGGGGCCATGACGAATATGCGCGCAAGCGCGCAAATATGCTTGCGGAGTTGGGTTATACCGCCTTGGCGCTGGATATGTATGGCGGCGGCAAGCAGGCGCATCATCCGGACGAGGCCGGTAAGTTTTCGGGCGAGCTGGCGAAGAACCTTCCCTTGGCGAAAGCACGTTTCAAGGCGGCAATGAAATTCCTGCACACGCGGGAGAACGTGGATTCGGGGAATATTGCCGCGCTAGGCTATTGTTTTGGCGGCAGCGTGGCCCTGCAGATGGCTCGCCTGGGTGAGGATTTGAAAGGCGTGGCCAGCTTTCATGGCGCCTTGGCTACCGAACATCCGGCGCAGCCGGGGCAAGTCAGGGCGCGGATTATCTCCTTCACCGGCACGGATGATCCCATGATACCCCCGGAGCAGGTTGCCGCCTTCAAGCAGGAGATGGAAAAAGCTGGCGCCAATTACAAGGTCGTTACCTATAATGGTGTGAAGCATAGCTTCACCAATCCGGCGGCCGATGAATACGGCCGCAAGTTCAACCTTCCGCTCGCCTATGATGCGGCTGCGGACAAGGCTTCATGGGAAGAGACGAAGGGCTTTTTGGCTAAGGTTTTTGAGGTGAAGCGATAACAGAAACCAAAAGCGTGGCTGATCTGAGCTCGTGGATGGTCGCAGTTCTCTCAGGAGCTTATCATTTTGAACCCGCGGGAATGGAAGCTGCAATTGAAGTTTTGCTGTGTTGTTATACATGTTACAGACAAAACGGTATTGGCCACGGGCAAAATCGGTTGCACAATAGTCTGGCTGGATATGCTAGCCCCTGAAAATCTCGCGGCCGCGATAGTCGAGAAAGCTATTGTGAGGATAAACGTTCGGACGAGCAGGAAGCTGCAGTTTCTGATTGACGCCCAATGTTCGTTCAACGGTATCAGTAAGGTGATCCTTTTCTAAAAGGAGGCCATAATCTTCATCCACCGAGATCAGAGCGTGGTCGAACATGCAGTGAATTGTTCCGGAAAGTGCAATCCCATTATGTACACTGTCCGGACCAGTGGATGGACGGGGCGAATACACTTACGATATTTTCATTCGTGGGAAATTGGAGCGACACACAAGGAAGCGATGGCATCGGAGTGCGCCGGCAAATTTTATCCCGGCACTTCCGTTAAAAGCAGATCAGGCCATCCCCTTCCTGCATTGCCGCCGTCTCAAGACTGCACCCATCAACCCAAGTCCTGTCAGCAGCATCGCATACGACTCCGGCTCTGGCACCACGGAAAGAATATTAAACTCCACCCCAAGAGATCCGGTACCGGCGCCGCTGGCTACAATACCAAACACCAGATCCCCCGATTGGGGCTCTGGCAACGACTGCCAGCTATAGCTATGCAGCGAGTACGAAACGCTGGAATTGGGGTAGCTGTCGTTCGAGCCACCTGTAAAATTATCAAAGTAAGCATTCCCATTCACACTGACAATGTCATAGCAGTGCCAGCAATGGGACCTTGTTCCGTTCAGGCTGATAGAGTAGGGAACGCTCACCGTTAAGACGCCGGGGCCATCAAAAGAGAAACTTACTTCTCTACTTCCCGACGAGCTGGCAAAATTGGCTTGCCCGACAGCATTGACCATCCCGGACAAGATGTCGGAGGAAGCAAGCCCGCTTGCACGTGATTCCCCTGCGTTTGCCTCGGTCTGTACAATGCTCGTCCAGTTATTGCTCGACGCCGAATCAGTCTCCTTTCCTTCCGGATAGAAACGACTGGACGAGTTCAGCGTGGTGTTGTAACTGAAAAACTCGACCGCAGGTGCACTGCCGCCAACCCCAATCACCGAGAGCTGCAGCTGACTCCAGTCAATGGAGGCGGCTGTGGCCGTAACAGGATTATCTGCGGCTCTTGCAGCCTGACCAAGGCCTACCCCTATTGCCCCAAGGATTAATAGCAGGCTGTGTCTGAATTTCTTCATGCCAAATATCCTCTATTTCATGTGTTGTTGGCTCAGCAAATGCTAAGTGGCTACACTAGGTTTAGTTTTTCATTACGTTATTCACATGTCAACCGAGGGGCGAAACGGGTGGAAGCTTCTCGGTTGCCGAGCGAGGGCGACAGAAGTTGTAGTGTTCGATCCAGAAGGGCAATTCGCGTGTACGCGTCTCTGAATTTGGATAACAGTAAGCATAAGCCCAATCCCGCAGCAGCGTCTGGATAAAGCGAGGCAGTTCATGAAGATTACAGGGTCATCGTCCTCAGTGGATGCAGGTGATGTCTGCTCGAGTTTCTGTTGAATTTAACGGGCAGAAGAGCCTTTATCCCTTGACAAAAGGGTAGTCTTCACATATTCTTCACACGTAGTTCACAAATAATTAACAGTAGAGATTGGAAATAGCGAAAGCTTTGCAATTAATCGAACATGGAGCGGGAAGATGAAAACTGAAAACCAGAAGCCGGAAAACAGTAAAGACAGTAAAGACGTAAACAATAACGACGGTAATGTTATTGCCCTGACTCTGCTTGGAGTGTTAGCCGGGTTGATGGGGTTAGCCTCCTGAGGACAGAATAACTGGGGCCCACGTAACGGTCCACTGCCAGCCCCCTTGGCAGAAGGAAGGTGGCGGGTTACGGCCTGCCTTGATTAACCCGCTTCGGCGGGTTTTTTATTGCCTGCGACAAGTGTTTTACAATTCTTGAAGCTCCATTGTTGGAAGTTCTGTTTTTATCTGTAGTCGTTATCACTTCACGTTATTGAATTCAATACTGCTTGTCGCATATCGGCCTCTATCCGTCTGGTCTGCTCGTGCCCGCCCGCCCGGGCCTGGGCGTGTCTGTTCCGCTCGCATGGGTAGAGCTGGGCGGACTGGGCACCAGCGCAGCTCGCTGAAGTGCCGCTAACATCACTTGTTAACGCCGTCTGCCCCATTTTCCGACTTAATTCATATTGTTTTCGTATAAATGACTGCCTCGCACAGCCCTTCGATCAACTCCTATCTTGCGCGGCTGCAAGTTTCCGTAGCCTGTGGCGCAAATTCCTTCGGCACCTGAAATCCCGGGTTCACAAACTCGCCTGATGGGCCAGTTTCTTATTTTCGCGACTTCACGAAAAACCTATATCTCTCCCCATCCTTACAGCCAGCTCTTCGTCAAGCAAAATACGTTATCAAGCGTAAAGCGAACAGCCTGTTTGTAGGTCAGACAGCGAGCTACGTCATGGATAAGGGGGAAGAGGGGAGGGGTATAGCAACACACATGCAATTGCAAGTGTGTTTATTTAATAAGCACAAAATAGGTCCCATGTGCTGCAACACTTCAGCTGATGTCAATGCGTAAATTTAAACTCATTAAACAAATACGAATCATAATCGTCTTTATTACCGAAGAGCTGACAATGCCCATCCAAGCAGGTGAACTCGCGCATTAATGACAGGAAAGCCAGGGGGGATTGAAAGAGAAAGATTTAACAACTCAGGAGGGCGATTTTTGGGAATAGATCTTATTTCTCATGAAGAATTAGATCGATTTGAAAAATTAATAACCTGATTGGAGGTAATAAATGGACTTGAAGTTGAACCCCGCCCAGAAAGTAGCTGTTTTCATGTCATTATTAACATTGTCTCTTCTCATCAGTCCGGCGCACGCCGTGGACTGGACTGAGGTCGGTGATGCAGGCCAGCTGCTGGGTACGGCACAAGAACCGACAGGTGATGGTCGACTGAGAAATATCTACGGAACCATTTCGACCACTAATGATGTGGACTTGTACAAGCTTTACATTTCCAACCCCACTACATTCTCCGCGGCTGTCAACTCTACCAGTGGTGACCTTGACTCCGCACTCGTGCTGTTTAACGAGGGGGGGTACGCTCTATATGGGAATGATGATGCCATGCTTGGCACTCGTGATGCGGGCTTGCCGGCAGGTAACGTACATGGTCCGCAGGCACCGGGTTGGTATCATCTGGCAGTAATTCCCCTTGGCACGCCGCCGGTAAGCGGCATTGGCTTTACTCCAGACCATTATATGTTTCCCAATGTCAGCGCTCCTTATACGCAGATACTTACTGCAACGGGTCCAGGAGGAGCATCACCCTTAACGGGATGGGCGCCGGTAGACAATTTGGCAATCAATGAGGAGTACCGTTTAAGACTTTCAGGAGTGGAGGTTTCGCCCGTTCCCGAGCCGGAAACCTATGCCATGTTGCTTGCCGGTCTTGGATTGATTGGCACTATGGTTCGGCGGAGAAAGGATTTTATAAATCAGTAGCCGCTTTCCCCGTTTTGCGATTTTTTGGGGGATTTCTCTTACTGCGCAGGGATAGCCGAACTTATTTTCGCACGTGCGAATTTCCCCATCCAACACTACAGGCTCTTTTCGGACCTGTAGTGTTTACAACCCCCAATCGCCCGACATATGGGGGAAGGCATTGAATCAGACGCAGTAGCTGACACGGGCCCCTGGAACCAGACAGCGAACATGTTCTCATGGGGCAAGTAATGCTGTATCTCTCTTTGCAGCCATCTCAAGAGGTCGGAGTGGCTCTTCACCGCGACGCCATCTTCAATGATTCGAAAATAACGATTCAAAGCTCATCAGAGGGAGAGGAAAGAAGCATCATCTGCTCGAAGCGTTCCATCGTCTCCACCTGACGTGTTCGTCGTTTTTGTGTTTTTTTAAGTCATATCGCTTAATCACCGGTCAACTTGATACTGTTTACGCGGTCCCTCGATCGGTCTCAATTACGCAGCCCGGCGATTACGGGTGACCATACTTGCGATCAGGCCAAGCCCCAGGAGCGCCAAGGTTCCAGGTTCAGGGATGCCATTGACGGGAAAGGAGGCAGGATTGGCGGAATCGGAAATAGGATTGACGGAGAGGGCCACGTTGTCGAACTCGAATCCGTACTCTGTGCTCGAGGCCACCACTCTATTAAAGGGCGTGTCCGACTCGATATTCACATATAAAGTGCCGCTAGCCCCCTGATTGCCATTAGCTATGCCATCCACATCAAGACCGGTGAAGTTGAATAGCAAGGTCGTGCCATCATAGAAGGATAGCGAGTTGTAGTGATCAACCGAGCCCCACAACAATCCAAAATACTGGTGATAGTCGTCCAGTTCCATCGTAACCTGGCCAATGCCGGTAGTCAGGTACTGGGTCTGGTTCTGGCCATTTCCCTGGGGGTTGCCAAACATGGTGCCATTGCCGCCGGAAATGAAGGGCGCAGCATAAAACCCCGGTGCGTCTAGGCCAGCTACGGCGCCGGCTCCAGTGCCGCTGAAGGTGACTGTCATGCCATTGCCTATCGCCCCACCCGCGGCTCCTAGGCCATCAAAACTCTCATAAGCGCCTGCTCCAACAGGAACACCCTCCGCGGAAGCGGTAAGCAAGGCCGCCGTGCTGGCAGACGATATCCCAGCCCCGCCAAGAGCAAAAATCACCATCGCTGCATAAACCCTGATCTCTTTATTCAACATTAAAAATCTCCTCATTTGTGGCTATTGGTTTGAACGTTGCCTGTATAAACAGGATCAACTCGTTAATTGCTTCATATATCTATAAGCAATTTGTGTGCCACACTATGAAATAATTAGTATTCAATTACTTACTTGCTACATCCCCCTAAACAGTTTTAACGTGAAAAATCCTTCGTCATGTACTAAAGTACAAGGAGGGCCCTTTCGCAACACCATAACGGATAATGCTGATGTGCTGATTTCTATCTTCGCAGCGCGAGGGAAGATCTATTGAAATCATTTGAGAGTCACGGATTACGAGCTCAAGTCAAAAAACTGGAAGCGTACCTGCTCGGTTGCTCAAATGCGTAACACCATTGCAGTGCTGTACAAACCATTCCGGCATCGTGACCGGCAATTCCGGAAGTCACCAAAAATCGGTCACGTTCGCCCGGAATCCTCGGTCACGATGGGCCAGAATACCCACTGACCAATTGATGTGCTAGCAGCCTGTCGGACTTCCCGGATTAAAAGTTTCAGACGAGCACCCCGACCACGACACCCTGAACACGTTCCGCAATCGCTTCCTGCAGGAAATCGAAGCATTGATGGTGCAAGTGCTGATGATTGCCCGCACCCTGGGCGTACTCCATCTGGGCAACATTGCGCTGGATGGCAGCAAGATCAAAGCCAACGCATCCAGACACAGCGCGTTGAGTTATGGGCACATGGGTCAACTGGAAGAACAACTGACAGGCGAAATACGGACACTCATGGAGTTGGCTGAAGTGGCGGACAACGAGAAGGTACCCGCTGGTATCAGCTTGCCTGAAGAGGTCGCCCGCCGTGAAGACCGGCTCAAGGCCATCGTTGCAGCCAGGACCGAGATCGAGGCACGTGCCAGGGAGCGGTTCGATCAGGAGCAGGCTTTCTACCAGGCTCGGCTGGATAAGCGTGCGGCCAGATCAAGGGAAAGCGGCAAACCCCCTCGAGGCAAGGTGCCTGTTCCGCCGGTAGAAGGTGCGCGTGACGAGGATCAGATCAATCTCACCGTCGAAGCATCGCGCATCATGAAAGTATCTGGTGGCGGATTTGATCAATGCTACAACGGTCAGGTTGCCGTGGATATGGACAGCATGCTGATTGTAATTACGGGCACCGTGCAGGCGTGCAACGACAAACAGCAGGTGGTACCGGCACTAGAGCAACTCAAGGGCCTGCCGGTCGAACTGGGTCGGCCGCTCAACCTGGTGGCAGATATGGGTTACTTCTCCGAGGCCAACGTCCTGGCCTGTGGGGAGCATTCCATTACGCCGCTGATTGCGGTGAGCCGACAGGCGCATCATCCTGACCCACTGGAGCGCTTTACCGAACCGGGGCCACTTGAAAAAGACACAACCGAGGTGGAGAAGATGCGTTATTTGCTACGGACGATGGGAGGACGGGCACTCTATGCGAGGCGCAAATGCACGGTGGAGCCGGTGATAGGCATCATCAAGGCGATATTGGGATTTCGCCAATTCTTGCTACGCGGACTGGAAAGCGTCAAGGGCGAGTGGAATCTGGTGGGGATGGCCTGGAACCTGAAACGAATGTTTGTGCTGGCGGGGCGGCCTGGCGCAGCAGCGTATGATTGAGGGCAGCGCCAGACATTCATGAGCGTCCAGGAAGCAACCGGATGAGAATCTGAAAATCCATTTTATGAAAACACGATCAATCGCCTGGCAATACAGGGCTGCCAACAAATTGATGGGAAGTCCGACAGGCTGCTAGACAGCATTAGGGTGACCCTGATCTGCAACTCGTTCTCTCTGACTACGACTACCCCCAAACTGGCACGGTGCTAATTAATGGCCAGCACTTGTATCGTTCTAGCTGCCTATATCGCAATGATAAATTTACCATACACAAAAACCCATATGTCTATTTTCATCGCGAAGAGAATTATTACTCAAATATGCAAATAAGCGAGTTTTTATATTGGTTTAACTGGCCTCCCCCCAGTTTTCACGGACACATTCATTTAAGCACATCTCAGACAGCTGGGATTCCCGGTAGCGGAGGCTCAATGTTTGAGGTTGGGCGTTTTTGGCACTCAACTGCGCGAAGTTCAAGCGTTAGGCGCTCGCCTGCTGGGGTAGCGGACCAAAACAAAACCAGTTGAAAGTGGCTCTGCGTATAGATGATTGGCGGAAGCGGTGTAGAGCGATTCAACCACCCGACCACGCAAAGAGCTGGGATTTAGAGCTCCTTCTGAGGTATTCTTCGGAATGTTGTTAAGCTACACAGAGCAACCGCTAGTTGTTGCACTTTGGACTTGAATTCGCGCCATATTGATGATTTTTAGAGAGGAAGAATTTAATGAGTTCTAAATATATTGTATTTATTATTGCCCTTAGTGCCGCTTTGATTAGTTGTGGTGGTGGGGCTCCTGAAGTAAATTCAACGAATTGTTCTGGCGCAGGAATGCAGGCGGTGCTTCCAACTTTCGACAACGAAGCTGAGCGGCAAGCATTTATTGATAAATGCCAATCTATGGCAGAAAAATAAAGCTTGGGACAAGCTGTCGAGTTGATAACCACAGATCATGTGCTACAACTCCAGGCAGTTTATTTGCTCTCATGTGGGTTTACGCCAGTGACAAGATCGCCGTTACTAAATCAGATTGAGGTAGTTGCGAGAGCTGATTAAGGACGTATCCTGGTTTTTGGAACGCGTTGGATGACAAAATCTGGGGCCGCCGGGATAGTCTGAAACACAACTCTCTAGGCTCCTGGCATTCTGTAATTCGGATGTCGATACAAAGATGGGGTGCATATGCGGCTCGCCACATTCAACGTTGAGAATATGTTTAGTAGAGCCAAGGCTCTTAACCAGGAAACGTGGGCAGAAGGCAGGCCCTGTTCTCGATGATTACAGCAGGCTAAACTCATTGATACAGGAGGCCGCCTATACTGACGCAATTAAGTCGGAAATCCTGGAGATAATGAAACGGCACGAGGGTTTGGTAGCGCAAGGAAAAAGCAAGTTTTTGTGTCTTCGTGACATTCGTGGAAAGTTTCTTTATCGCCCGCGGAATAAGCCCGTCGAGATTATTGCTGATGGTAGAAGCGCGTGGATCGGGTGGTTTGAGTTGCAGCGTGAACCGGTTAAGGAAACCGCCACTGAGAATACGGCCCGAATCATTGGAATACTGGATGCCGATATTCTATGTGTCGTGGAAGCGGAGGACAGGGTCGGTCTAAAGCGATTTAACGATCACGTAATCCCAAAGGTTGGAGCTGCTCCGTATCGTCATGTGATGCTGGTCGATGGGAATGACGAACGAGGGATAGATGTGGGGATCATGACGCGTCAGGGATTCGAGATCCGGAGCATGAGAAGCCATGTTGATGATGAGGACGCAGTAGGAGTAATTTTTAGCCGTGATTGTGCCGAATATGAAGTGAGAACGTTGCAAGAGAATACACTCATTCTGCTGGTTAATCATTTCAAGTCTAAAGGCTACGGGAAGCCCGCTGAATCGGCCCGGAAGCGATTGCGGCAAGCAGCAAAAGTCCGGCAGATCTACGACCAGCACGTTGCTGACGGGCATGCGTACGTTGCGGTTGTCGGCGACCTTAATGAGATACCAGATGAATCGCCGCTGGACCCGCTTTTGCGCGAAGGCTCTGATTTAACCGATCTTATGACACATCCGAAGTTTGTTGGGGACGGGCGGCCAGGGACCCATGGCAACGGGACCAAGTCGGGAAAGCTCGACTACATCCTCATGTCACCGAAGCTTTCTGCGCAGGTAAAGAATGGCAGAATAGAACGACAGGGTGTGTGGGGCGGAAAAGACGGCAAGCTCTTTCCTCACATCCCGACAATTGAGGTTGAAAAGGACGCCGCCTCCGATCATGCGGCTCTGTGCGTTGAAATCGATATCTAACTCCTCGTCGCTCAGCTAAACAGAATAAACAGAAGCCTGCACCAGCGGGGCTTCGTCATCTGGGGATTCATAGAATCAATGAGGGGTCAGACTCGATTAATTGTAAAATAACGACGCGCTATAGTTGATGCTTTCACGAATACAGGATCGTGACAGACGCTTGCCCTGATTTATCCTTCTCGGCCAACCGCAACACATCATCTTATATTCCAATAATCGGGCCGAGATTTTCTGTACAGAAGCGGCTTAACTTTCTATCTTGGGCAGTCACGGTTGGCCTGAAGGAAACGCAGCTGCAATATTCATACCGGGTGCTGATGAATGACCAGGTAAAGTTACTCACACGTCCCATAAGCAGAACTTGAGCAATGCCTGGCAAATGCCAGGTCGCTACATAACATATAGCGAGCCCGCAAAGGCCACGAGCTGACCCGTTACCACAATGCTTCCGAATGGGCCGGTGCGTCGTGCTCATTTGTCGGCTGCCCGCCTATGGAACTGTTATGGAATCCCTCCTGGTCTCGATGGGTGTTGTCGCCATCGCTGAAATCGGCGACAAGACCCAGCTTCTCGCATTCATCCTCGCAGCGCGATTCAAGAAGCCTTTGCCTATCGTCGCCGGTATTCTTGTCGCGACCCTTTTGAACCACGGTCTTGCCGGTGCGGCAGGCGCGTGGATTGCGGCGACGATCAGCCCGGAGGTCCTGCGCTGGATGTTGGGCCTCTCGTTCATCGGCATGGCCATCTGGACGATGATCCCGGACGAGATCGAGGAAGAGGAAGCCAAGGTGGTCAAGAGGTTCGGTGTGTTCGGTGTTACGCTGGTCACTTTCTTCCTGGCCGAGATGGGTGACAAGACCCAACTGGCCACCGTGGCACTGGCGGCGCATTACGCCACGCCGCTGCTTGTAGTTATCGGTACGACATTGGGCATGTTGATCGCGGATGTGCCTGCCGTGTTCGTCGGCGACAAGCTTGCGGCGAAGACACCGATGAAGCTCGTACACTCGGTGGCGGCAGCGATCTTTGCGTTGTTGGGGGTGGCGACGCTGCTGGGTGCGGGCACGAAGTTCGGTTTTTGACCCGAAGGGAACCCGGGAGCGCATACCGGCGGTTGTTCAAGCAGCATATCTGAACTGAAGAGAGCATTAACGCGATCAGAGAGGCAACAGACAAAGCGTGGGTATTGGGAGATGACCGGTTCAAACGCAGTATTCGAGAGAAATTATGCACTTCCTCCTAATATTTCACCGTTGCCGGTATTGAGACCGGACGACAAGGGTGCAGAGCTATACAGCAGTTGGTCCGCGTATCGTTGGTGTCGTTGGTGTTTCAAAAGCCCGGAGGTTATGCCACCCAGGCACTTTGCTCGAGAAACGTATACAAATAATGTACGGCTTCATCACCCGTGTGCCCATATCGAACCTTCGCGTCATAATACATGGCGACAATCGCGGACACGCTGTCTTGGTAAATTTCGAATCCGTCTACATCAGCCTGCCGGAAAAAGAACGTGCCTTCCATTGCTGCGATATCTTCTGACAGTGAAACCGGACTCTCGATGGCGTCCGCTTCGAATTCATGCACGTGGTCGTCGCGCATCACAAAGTCATCTGAGACGGTGAAGCAGCCGTTTTCTTCAATAGCGTGGATCAAGCACGACAATAACAGAATGAGCTTTCTTTTGCCGATACCTGCAACCTGTTCCCGGGCTTGCCGACGCACGTAGTCCCCTGGGTACATCAATCTGTCTGCCACGGCATCAATCGTCGCGTCTTCCATGGCAAAGAAAAACCATCCGTAGAGCGGTTCGACCACGATGACGGCTGGGTCTGCCTTCAGCTGGGAAGAAATAGCCCGGACCTTTTCGAGATGTTTTCTATGATCGGTGCAAAGCAACAGGTAATATCCTTCCAGGCGTTCTCCGTAGCTGTTCCTGGACTCATCAATTTGGGCTTTAATTTTCGATAAGAGATCGTCATCCTGTTCGAATTCATTGAATGACGCCATCTGCATGACGAGGTGCCGCTCTTCGCTCCCGGAAATAGTATCGCTTGAATATTTCATGACTATATTCGCCCCATAGCTGCTTCGGTTTGGGGTTGTGATGTCATAAGCAATCGGTCGGTATTTGTCGAACGCCTTAAATACCCGCTCTGCTTTGTCGTAAAATTCGGGATACAAATCGTCGTCATGCTTCAAATTGGAGAACCCCGCCGCATCATCAGGCTCAGCCTGAGCGTAGCGAAGGAGTTCCGAAAGGATTGTTGCCGGTGTAACCTGATCCTGGAAGTTCATTGTTCTGTGTCCCCTATAGGGCTAATAAGCGATGCCGAGCGCAAAGCCAGCTACGGCTCTGGATGCTGCAGGCAAACCGATAGTATGGTAGTCCTTGAAGGAAGTCCTGAACAAGTCCCAGCGGAACGAATTTCGTGCAATGCCAAATACGTGGATGTTTTCTGTCCGAGTTCTGTAGCGCGCCGTCGTTGAATGGTGATTGTATAGGCTGGCAGATCGGCGGAGAAGGGCGCTACAGATTGGATGAAAAACACTTGTGAAATTTCGTCATTCCACGCTTGATCCGGTATCGGGTTCAAGTCAACATGGCATGCTTCAAACGCGACTGTAATTAGTCGGCCCTGAAATACCCTCTGATCCCGCATAAATATTGGGTTTTGGGGTATTCAAAAGGGGTGGAATTTGCCAGAATTAAGGTTCTTACCCCCTGATTTCTGGTGAATTCTGATGAAGCCAA
>JACDGV010000013.1 GCA_013821425.1 Nitrosospira sp.
CTGAGCCTGACACTCTTTGAGAAAACACCGCTCGATCAACTACTTAAAAATACGGAGTTGCAAATAAATACGCCAAAAAATGATAATCAATTGAATCTATTCAACTAAATCTCCGGACACTACTGATAAATGGTATAAACCCATATTCGGACACATAAGAGAACCATATTCGTACACATAAAGGAATTTCATGAATGAACATCAATCTTACGCCTCAACTCGAAGAAATGGTGCGGCAGAAGGTTACATCGGGACTCTACACGTCAGCCAGTGAAGTGGTGCGTGAAGCCCTGCGTCTGATGGAAGAGAAAGACCAAGTGCGCGCTGCCAAGCTTGAACAACTGCGTAACGATATCCGGGAAGGAGTGAACAGCGGTTCGGTTACGACTTGGGATGCGGAGGATATCAAGCTGGCCGGTCGGGCGAAGCGGACAGGGGCAGCCACTCATCGTGCTGTATAGAGCGTGAATGGAAGGCATCTACAAGCGCCCGCTTGCTCAGGAAGACCTGACTGAGATTTGGGAATATATTGCTGATGGCAACATCAACCGTGCTGATGCCTTCATCGATACTGTTGACGCTAAGCTGAGAACACTTGCAGGCCAACCCATGATGGGACGTGCCCGTGATGAACTGATGCCTGGGCTTCGCAGCTTTCCTGATAGCAGTTATGTGCTGTTTTAGAACTGGTTACAGATGGCATCGCCCTCGTGCGCGTATTGCACAGTGCCCGCGATATTACCCCCCAGTTCGAAAGCGAGTGATGCAGCAAAAGTGCTGCAACTTCACCCCATCCTGACAAATCTGCTTGACACTTTTCCTCCTGTTTTCAGTTACACATCTCCATAAAACGACCGTTTTTCGGAGAACGTGAAAAATGGATGGGCTTGATCCATTTCTGACTGAAACATCTCCTAAACATTCTCTCGGAACTGACTCTCCGAAAAGTTATGAATGCATTGAGTTTCGGGATAGAAATAGAAAAGGCGAGCAGAGGGTTTTGAAAAGAAATTCCCTCTAAATAATTAGCCAAGGCCGAAGGTCGCCGAATGCAGGTCGTGTCCAGCGCCCAGACCTGATTGGCCCGGTCGATGGTGAGGTTGCGCAGCAGGTAGGGATAAATTTCGTGGCCGGGGTGCTTGTTGCTGGTACCCGGTTTTCTGTAGATCGCCTCCATGCCCATGCGTTTCATCATCGTGCCTGCTTGCCTGCGTCCAATATCGAACCCTTCCCGGTTGAGCTGGTCGCGCAGCATGCGCGCACCCATGAACGGGTGCTCCAGGTGCAACTCGTCAATACGGCGCATGCGCGCCAGCCCGGCGGCAGACACAGAACGACGCTGATAATACGCCGTGGAGCGGGCCAGCCCCAGTATCTGGCATTGCCGGGCGACAGGTAATTTGTGGTCTCGGATGATCATCTTCTTGCGCTCAACATTCCCGCCTTGGTGAGCGCGCTTTCTAAAAAATCATTCTCCAGAGCCAGTTGCCCAATCTTGGCGTGCAATGCCTTCATATCAGCGGGAGGCTCCACCACAGCACCTCCCCGGCTAAACACGTCGGCAGCCCGTTCGCTTAGTTGCCGCTTCCACTCGATAATCTGGTTAGGATGTACTTCAAACCGCTGCACTAGTTCGGCCAGCGTCTTGTCGCCAGCTATCGCTCGCCACTTTGGCTTTGAACACCGCTGAGTGCGTCCGTCTCGTCCTTTTTGCCATTCTCTGCTCCATATCCAAGCCCAAATGGGCCATCAAAATGTAGCAGATTTTCCACTTATAAACTTGTCCAGATTCCCGGAGCCACTTCTGTTCGATGGTATTCCACAGCTAGAAATGTAACCATCGGCGCTGCAGGGAAAATTTAGTCCGTTATCTCCTGTAGTAATTGCCCCGGCAGTAGACGCCGGCACGGACTCCGGGCACAATACTGCAATCATGGATTGTGCAGCGTTTGCGCAGCATCCACTTTTGATTTTATATGGCGGGCCTCCCCGCATTGCATAGTAGTGAACCTGGTCAGGTCCGGAAGGAAGCAGCCACAGCTATATTCTGCAAGTGCCGGGGGTCGGGCTCGCCACCCGTTTTTAGGCGCTCAGGCAGGCGAGGGTACGAGAACCGGATGGCGCCCGGTCTTGCCCCGCCACCCTTATGGCCTGGGCGCGAACAGATCCAAAGTTCTTTTCGATCTTACAATAACACTCTCCCTTATTCTCGATAATCGTGTCCCAGACCCAAGTTCTTGCCCGAAAGTGGCGCCCCAGGAGCTTTCGCGAACTGACCGGACAGGATCACGTGGTCAGGGCGCTTACCAGCGCACTTCAGCAAAAGCGGCTGCATCATGCTTACCTGTTTACCGGAACGCGCGGTATTGGCAAGACCACTATTGCGCGCATTTTAGCCAAGGCGCTCAACTGCGAGACGGGAATCACGCCAGCGCCCTGTGGGGAATGCTCCGCCTGCACGGAAATTGATAGTGGGCGTTTCGTCGATCTGATCGAGATGGATGCCGCTTCGAATACCCAAGTGGACAAGATGCGCGAACTGCTGGAGAACGCGCTCTACGCTCCAACAATAGCGCGTTACAAGGTTTACATAATCGACGAAGTACACATGCTTTCCAAATCGGCTTTCAATGCCATGTTGAAAACCCTGGAAGAGCCGCCGGAACATGTCAAATTCATACTTGCCACTACCGACCCCCAGAAGATTCCAGTGACTGTCTTGTCTCGCTGCCTGCAATTCAACCTTAAACAGATTCCGCTTCCGCTGATCGCCGCGCATCTCAAGCATGTGCTTGAACAGGAGCACATTAGCTGCGACGCCCCTTCGTTACAATTGGTCGCGCGTTCGGCGCAAGGCAGCATGCGGGACGCCTTGAGCATTCTGGACCAGGCGATTGGCTTTGGTGAGGGAAAAATCGAAGAAGACGTGGTGCGCGACATGCTCGGCACCATCGATCAGGGTTATCTCTATGATCTGCTGGACGCGCTGGCGCAAAATGATGGCCCCCGAATGCTGTCGATAGCCGATGCGATGGAAAGCCGCAGTCTTTCTTTGGATACTGCGTTGCAGGAGCTGGCATCACTATTGCATCGCGTTGCGCTGGCGCAAATTGTGCCTTCTGCCATCGCGGAGGATACCCTGGAGCGCGAGAAAATTTTCAAGCTTGCAGAAACCTATGGTCCCGAGGATATCCAGTTGTTTTACCAGATCGCCATACATGGGCGCGAAGATTTGAGCAGGGCGCCCGACGAGTACGCGGGTTTCACCATGACGCTGATGCGGATGCTGGCTTTCATGCCGGAGGAAACAGCCGCAGCAGCCGTAGCCGAAGCACCCGTAGCAGTAAATGCCGCGGTAAAAGCCTCGCCAGACGATCCGGCAAAGGTCAGGTCAGTCCGGCCAACCCCGTCAGAGACTCCCCCGCCCGCATCCCGTCGAAATGGTGGCGCCTCCGGTGTGCCGGGCAGGACTGATACCGCCAGGGAGGCAACGCATTCATCGCCGGCACCGTTGGAGAGAGCAGGCCAGAAACCGGATGCAGATGCAGACGCAGGCGCTAACTTGTTGGGTGAAGGCGGCTGGCTGGCGACGGTCAACCAGTTAAAGTTGAACGGAATAACGAAAGAGCTGGCGCAGCACTGCGAGGTCAAAAACATTTCTCGGAACGAGATCGAGTTTTGTGTGCCAGAGACGCATGGGCACCTGCTTCAGAAAACCTACCAGGAAAGGATGCAATCCGCGCTGAGGGAGCATTTGGGTAAGCCGGTGCGGATAAAGTTCCTGGTTGGGGTAGTCACGGGCATGTCTCCCGCCGAGCTGGAGAATCGTGAAAAGCAGGAGAGGCAATTGCAAGCCATTGCAGCCATCGAATCGGACCCGTTTGTGCAGGAGCTGGTGGAGAATCTTGACGCCAAACTGATCGTTTCCTCGATCAAACCCATTCAATAGCGGAGGTAAGAAAAATGATGAAAGGCGGCTTGGGCAACCTGATGAAACAGGCTCAGCAAATGCAGGAGAACATGAAAGCCATGCAGGAAAAACTGGCTTCAATAGAAGTGGAAGGCCAGTCGGGGGCGGGCATGGTCAAGGTAGTGATGACCTGCCGTTACGACGTGAAGCGCGTCAGCATCGACAGTAGCCTTATCGGGGACGATAAGGATATGCTGGAAGATTTGATAGCGGCCGCGGTAAATGACGCGGTGCGCCGGGTGGAATCCACCACTCAGGAGAAAATGGCCGGTTTCACTTCGGGACTTAATCTGCCGCCAGGGATGAAAATGCCTTTTTAAGTTCGAAGCAGAGGGAAGATGCAGATGATCCGTCAATAATTCATAGACGCGAAAAACGGTCAGTCCATATTTCTAAAATGCCGCGTCGTGTTCGCGTTTTCAGTATTTTGTTTCCACCTCGGTGAAAAATCCAGCCAGCCTCGATGAGCTGATCCATGCGTTACGCTGCCTGCCCGGCGTGGGCCCCAGGTCGGCGCAGCGCATGGCGTATCACCTTTTGCAGCGGGATCATGCTGGTGCGAAGCGGCTTGCCAATTCGCTCGATTATGCGCTGGAACATATAAGCCATTGCGAGAAGTGCAATAATTTCACCGAAGAAGTCGTCTGTGAACTATGCCGCTCTGAGCGCCGCGATGCCACATTGTTATGCGTTGTTGAAATGCCCGCCGATCTACTGATGATGGAGCAGGCACATTGCTACAAGGGCATGTATTTTGTTCTGATGGGCCGGCTATCCCCATTGGACGGTATCGGGCCGAGGGAAATCCATCTTGACCGGCTGTTGAAACGAACCCAGGACGGAGTGGTAAGGGAAGTCGTGCTTGCCACCAATTTTACGGTTGAAGGCGAGGCTACCGCTCACTATATCGGTGAGTTGCTGCATACCAAAGGGCTGAAGGTTACACGCATTGCACGTGGACTGCCCGTCGGTGGCGAACTGGAGCACGTGGATAGCGGCACACTGGCGCAGGCGGTAATTGAGCGCAGAGCGATTTAGGGAAGCCTTGTTAAGGGCTTCCTTAGGGTTTCCTTGGCAACACCGATAATAATACGGGCACAACCAGCAAAATGAGACTCGGATGAAACCCAGGCTGCCAAAGCCAGCCCAGCCCCGCAAACCGGGGACCCGGTCGCCAGAGTCTTCCTTCTCACCCCAGGGCACCCCGGCGGGGAGATCGATAAAGAAAAAGGTGTCCGCAGCTGCTGGCGCCAATGTTAGCTCCGGTCCCGCAGCCGCCGGCGCACTCGCCGTCACGCAAAAACTCCAGAAGCTGCTGGCGCAGGCCGGGCTGGGTTCGCGGCGTGAAATGGAGGAACTGATCGCTGACGGGCAGGTAACAATCAATGGAAAGGTCGCGCATATTGCCGACCGCGCAGGTCCTGAAGATGTAGTGCGGGTGGGGAAGCGCGTCATTCATTTCAGGTCGGGCAAACGTCTGCCGCGCGTCATGCTCTATCATAAGCCGGAGGGGGAAATTGTCAGCCGCGGGGATCCGCAAGCCCGGCCATCCGTATTTGACAAACTGCCTCAGCTGCGGTCATCCAAGTGGATCGCTATCGGCAGGCTCGATTACAACACCAGCGGACTGCTGATCTTTACCACGGATGGCGAACTGGCCAACCGGCTGATGCATCCGCGCTTTGAAGTAGAGCGCGAATATGCGGTGCGCGTCATGGGGCGCCTGACCCCGGAAGTGGCATCGAAATTGACCGAGGGAGTTGAACTGGAGGACGGGCTGGCGAAATTCGATTATTTGTCGGATGAAGGCGGAGAGGGCTCCAACCACTGGTACCGGGTGATATTGAAGGAAGGCAGGAACCGGGAAGTGCGCCGCATGTTCGAGGCAGTGGGAATGACGGTGAGCCGACTGATGCGCGTGCGCTTCGGTCCGATAAACCTGCCGCCGCGATTGAAACGCGGAAAGTGGCTGGAGCTGGACGAGGTGGAAATCAAGCGGCTGCTGGCGCTGGTATCAGCTAATCCGTAGAAGCTGCTGAAAGTTGGTCGCGGTTCAGCAGAAAAACAAATTCGTCCCCTGTACTGGTTTCGAGCCAGGTAAAAGGAATCTCGCGAAAGGTTTGTTCCAGGATATCCCGATTATGACCGATTTCGGCGACCAGTAACCCGCGTTTGGTCAGATGCCTGGCTGCGTTGCTCAGTATTGCACGGGTTGCCTCCAGCCCATCCTCGCCGCTCGCCAGGGCATTGCGCGGTTCATGGCGATACTCCCCCGGGAGCGTCGCCATAGACGCTGCGCCGACATAAGGCGGGTTAGTCACGATGAGGTCGTATTGGCGCCCCTGCAAACCAGCAAATAAGTCGGACTCGATGAGATGGATTCGATGCTCCAGGTTGTAATCCGCTACGTTCTTTTCAGCTACTTGCAGTGCCGCTGGTGAAATGTCAGAGGCTTCGATCATGGCATTCGGGAACGCGTGCGCAAGCAATATGGCGAGGCACCCCGACCCGGTGCAAAGATCAAGTGCGGAATCGATATCCTCGGGTTCTTCTATCCAGGAAGCGAGTTGCTCCTGCAGCAACTCCGCGATGAACGAGCGCGGTATGATCACGCGCTCGTCCACATAGAAGCTGAAATCTCCCAGCCATGCTTCTTTCGTGAGATAGGCTGCGGGAATTTTTTCTGTTGCGCGGCGCTCGATCACGCTCAATACGTCCTCGAGTTCAGGCGTCGTAACGCGAGCGTCAAGAAATGGTTCCAGACGGTCAAGTGGCAGGTGCAGCGTATGCAGAATCAGATACACCGCCTCATCGTATGCTGATGCTGAGCCATGACCAAAAAAGAGATTTGCCTCGGCGAAGCGGCTTACCGCAAAGCGCAGCAGGTCACGGATAGTACGGAGTTGGGTTTTGGCACGGATAAACATTTATTAGCGAGCCATCCTGAACGGCAGCGGAGACAGGAGATCAATCAGTATATCCCGCCAGATAGCCAGTTTTCATCTATTCCTCTTACTAGTCCATGTTCAATTGCGTAAGTGATTCTTTAGCTTGACAGATACGTGGGACTTGTTTAGGGCTTCCCTGGAAGGAAGAAGCCGGCCAATCCATACATCGCAGCTACTTTTCTGGACAACGGACGCGGTTCATGAACGATGTCATCACCTGGTTTGCGACGGGGTTCGGGCTGGGCCAGTCTCCCGTTATTCCTGGCACCGTTGGGGCCCTTCCCGGCATCGCGCTGGCCTGGCTCATGCTGCGCCGATCACGACGGGTACAGCTGTTCATTGCTGCCGGGCTGATCCTGCTCGCCGTGCCTCTGTGCCATATTGCCTCCTACAATCTCGGAGGCGAGGATGATCCCCGGATTGTGGCCGATGAATTCCTTACCTTTCCGGCTGCCGTGGCGGGACAGGCAGTGGCTCGGCAACCCTTGGTTCTGGCCGGAACCTTCCTCACCAGTCGCGTGCTCGACGGGCTCAAGCCGCCACTTGCCGCCCAGGCGGAAAATGTCCCCGGAGGCCTTGGAATCGTACTCGACGATGTGGTAGCCAATCTCTACTGCTGGCTGTTGCTTGGCGGCATCTTCGCCGCGTACCGCTGCTGGCGACGTATCAAAGGCTGGTAGAGGAAGTAAGGCGTCAATCCATTGGCAAGGCCGGCTAGCTCGAAATTCCGGTCCATTTCGTACTGCACGCCCTACAAGGGTGCCAATGGTTGCTTCAGCAACAAATCTTCCAGCGTCAACCGGTAAATTTCCGGTAGCCGTTCCAGGTCGTCCACTTCCACATACTCGTTGATCTTGTGGATGGTGGCATTGCGCGGGCCAAGTTCGACAACCTGGGGGCAGATATCGGCGATGAAACGCCCATCCGAGGTTCCGCCCGAAGTTGAGAGCTGGGGCTGTATTCGTGTCACGGTTCGGATCGCGTGGCTTACCGCTTCAACCAGATTACCCCTGGGGGTGAGATAGGGCTTGCCGGAGAGTTCCCATAGCAATTGGTAATCGAGTTTTTGGCGGTCAAGGATTTCATGTACCCTGGCTTGCAGGGATTCGACTGTGCTGGCAGTGGAGAAGCGAAAATTGAAAAGCATGGAGACTTCTCCCGGGATCACGTTGGTGGCGCCGGTGCCGCCGTTGATATTGGAAATCTGCCAGGTAGTGGGCGGGAAATACTCGTTGCCTTCGTCCCATTCCATGCGCGCCAGCTCGGCAATGGCAGGCGCTGCAAGATGTATCGGGTTCTTGGCCAGATGCGGGTAGGCGATATGGCCCTGGATACCCCTCACTGTCAATGTCCCCGACAACGACCCGCGACGGCCGTTTTTGATCGTATCACCCAGTTTATCCACACAGGTCGGCTCGCCCACAATGCAATAATCAATCAGCTCATTGCGCGCTTTGAGAATCTCCACCACCTTGACGGTGCCCTCTGTAGCGACACCTTCCTCATCCGAGGTGATCAGAAGCCCTATCGAGCCGCCGTGGCTGGGATGTTTGGCAACAAAGGCTTCAATCGAGGTGATGAAAGCCGCCAGCGATCCTTTCATGTCAGCCGCGCCCCGCCCGTAGAGCCTGCCGTTACGAATCACAGGGTCGAATGGATCGCTTTCCCATTTTTCGAGCGGGCCGGTCGGGACCACATCGGTATGACCCGCGAAACACAGCAGCGGCGTCCCCGTCCCGCGCCTCGCCCACATATTATCCACTTCACCGCAACGTATTCTTTCGATCTTGAAGCCGATTCTTTCCAGCCGGTTAATCAGGATTTCCTGGCAACCGTTATCGAAAGGTGTCAGCGAGCAGCAGGCGATGAGCGCTTGAGCGAGTGTCAGCGTGTCATTTTGCATGGGATGCTTTCCTGGAGATTTGTCGAGCTTATATTCCGCGCAATAGTTCATTGATACCTGTTTTCTCTCGGGTTTTCGCGTCCACCTGCTTTACGATGACTGCGCAATAAAGACTGTATTTTCCGTCTGGCGAGGGGAGGTTGCCCGAGACGACCACCGACCCCGACGGTATGCGGCCATAGCTGATTTCACCCGTTTCACGGTTATAAATCTTCGTACTCTGCCCGATGTATACGCCCATGGAAATCACCGAGTTCTCTCCAACAACCACACCTTCTACAATTTCCGAACGTGCGCCTATGAAACAGTTATCCTCGATGATGGTCGGATTTGCCTGTACCGGTTCCAGCACGCCGCCTATGCCCACGCCCCCCGAGAGATGCACATTTTTGCCAATCTGGGCGCAGGAGCCGACCGTAGCCCAGGTATCGACCATGGCACCTTCATCAACGTAAGCGCCAATATTGACGTACGAGGGCATCAGCACCACGTTGCTCGCAATGAAGGAGCCCTTTCGCACCGCAGCGGGAGGGACGACGCGGAAACCGCCGTTACGGAAATCCTTGGAACTGTAATCGGCAAATTTGGAGGGCACTTTATCGAAATAGTTGGAAAATCCCCCCTTGATGAAACTGTTATCTTCTATGCGAAAAGAAAGCAGCACCGCTTTTTTTATCCATTGGTGGGTATTCCATTTGCCGTTTATCTTTTCCGCCACTCGCAGTTTGCCACTGTCGAGCATTTCCAGTACTTGAGTTACGGTTTCCTTGAGTTTCGCCTCGACATTTCGCGGCGTAATCTCGGCACGGCGTTCAAACGCTTCTTCAACGGTACTTTGGAGCTGATCCATGGTTTTCCCTTAATATTCTTGGTAATTTACGTGTCGAGTGCACATTGGGATGATAGCAGCCCGTTTATTCGTCCGGCTGCGTCCACGCATTCGGCTAATGGCGCAACGAGGGCGATTCGAATGAAATTTTGGCCGGGGTTAATCCCGTGCGCATATCGCGCCAGGTAACTGCCCGGCAAAACTGTTACATTATAATGGCGATAGAGCCGCTGGGTGAACTCAACATCATTAACCGGTGTCCTTACCCACAAGTAAAAGGCCGCGTCCGGCGCCGACACTTGCAGGGTTCCCCTCAGCAATGCGGTAGCAGCGGCGAATTTCTCACGGTAGAGGCGGCGATTTTCGATAACATGAAATTCGTCATCCCAAGCCGCCTTGCTTGCCGCCTGCACTGCCGGGTTCATTGCGCCGCCGTGGTAGGTACGGTAGAGCAGGAATTTTTTGAGGATGGATGCGTCCCCCGCGGCAAACCCCGAGCGCATACCCGGCACATTTGATCTTTTCGACAGACTGCTGAACACCACCAGACGGGGAAAGCCGCTTCGGCCCAGCTGGTGAGCGGCTTCGAGCGCACCGAGGGGGCGAACGTTTTCGTCGAAATAAATTTCGGCGTAGCACTCATCCGAGGCAATGACGAACCCATGACGATCAGATAGCTCGAACAGGTGGCGCCATTCATCCATCGACATTACCCTGCCGGTAGGGTTGCCGGGCGAACAGACGTAGACCAGTTGGACGCGGGACCAGGTAGCGTCCGTCAATTGCGCATAGTCGAGTGCAAAGTTGTTCTCTGGCAGCGCATTCAGGAAACAAGGTGTGGCGCCAGCGAGCAGGGCCGCTCCTTCGTATATCTGATAAAACGGGTTCGGGCAAATTACAATTGCTGGTGAAAGCGAGGGGTCAATCGCCGCCTGGGCAAACGAGAACAGCGCTTCGCGGCTCCCATTAACGGGGATAACCTCCGTATCGGGATTGATGTCAGGGAGGCCGTAGCGCCGGATAAGCCAGGCTGCAATGCTGGTTCGTAGCGACCTGGAACCCAGTGTTGTGGGATAAAGAGCCATTCCGGCGAGGTTTTCGGTCAATGCCTGGCGAATGAAATCGGGCGTGGGGTGTTTGGGCTCGCCTATATGCAGCCTGACAGGCGAGTAGCTCCGTTCCGGCTCGATTCCCTCAAGCAGCTTGTTGAGATTCTGGAAGGGATAGGGTTGCAGGCGGTCGAGGTTGGGATTCAATTTGCAGGCTGGGCTAGATAGGGGAGGAAAGCCGCCTCCCGGCTGAGTCTGGGGATAGAAGCAGGATTATAAGGGGGAGACCTTATTGCGCCAAACAAAATGAATAAACAAGATGAGCAAAATATTTTTCCCGTGGCTGCGCTTCTTTTCGGCGCGGTTATCTGGGGCCTGCTATGGTACCCCTACAGGGTACTGGAACAAGCTGGAGTAAGCGGGCCGGCCGCAACCGCCATTACTTATGTTATCGCCTTGCTGCTGGGGCTGGCCGTGTTCCGCAAAAGCGTGAGAAGGGCTCAAATTTTTGGCGGCGAACCGCATTTATTGCTGGGGATCGGATTATTTGCCGGCTGGACCAATCTTGCCTACGTGCTCGGGGTGATTCACGGTGAGATCATGCGGGTCCTGCTGCTATTTTTTTTGGCGCCGCTGTGGACTATCCTGTTCTCGCGCTTCCTGCTGAAGGAAGTATTAAAGCCGCGCGGATATCTGGTCGTTGCTTTTTCATTAGCCGGCGCAATAGTCATGCTATGGCAGCCCGAAAACGGTTTTTCGCTGCCGTCATCCTACGGCGACTGGATGGGGTTGTCGGCGGGGTTCATGTTTGCATTGTCAAACGTGCTGAGTCGCAGGGATCAATTTCACGATATCCGGCTGAAATCGCTGGCGGTGTGGACGGGAGTCACGATGATAGCATTCAGTTACAGTCTGTTCCTTCCAGACTGGCTGGTGTGGAGCAACATTTCCGCCCAAATGTGTCTGCTCCTGCTCGGGGTAGGCGTAGTAGTGTTTGGCCTGAGCATGGTTGTGCAATACGGCCTTACTCATACCCCCGCTAACCGGGCAATAGTAATCATGCTTTTCGAATTAGTGATCGCCGCGCTTGCGGCATATTTTCTGGCTGGCGAAGCCATGACGCCGAGAGAATGGGTCGGCGGTGCAATGATCGTTTCGGCGAGCCTGTTTTCCGCACGGATGAATCGAGGGTAACATGAACCGTTTCCGCTACCGTTCCGTGAAATCATGATTCACCACGTAGTTTTTCTGGAACGCGACTCGCTCAAGGCACGGGTGCGCCGGCCGAGTTTCGCCCATACTTGCGAGGAATATCCGACCACAAGTGTTGATGAGGCCGTCCCCCGGTTGCGCCACGCGACCGTGGCGGTCATCAACAAAATTCAGTTGAGCAATGAAATTCTCGCGCAGCTGCCCCAGCTGAAAATGGTTGCAATATCGGCGACCGGATATGACGGAATCGATATTTTGGCCTGCCGCAAGCACGGTGTTGCAGTGGCGAATATTCGCAATTACGCAATCCATACGGTGCCGGAGCACGTGTTTGCTCTGGTGCTTGCATTGCGCCGAAATTTGTTTGCGTACCGGAACGAGATAGAGCAGGGGGCGTGGCAAAAATCCGAGCAGTTCTGCTTGTTCACGCATGATATCGGTGAGCTGTTTGGTTCCACCATGGGCATTATCGGGGAAGGCGCGATCGGCCAGGGCACCGCCGCGATTGCGCGCGGCTTTGGCATGCGCGTGCTATTTGCCTACCACGCGTCGCCGAAGAAAAAAGACATCGTACTCACCCCGCTGGATCAGGTGCTTGCCGAATCAGATGTGCTCTCGCTCCACTGCCCGTTGTCGGCCGCTACGCAAAATCTGATCGGCATGGATGAACTGCGGAAGATGAAGCGCAGTGCACTGCTGATTAATACGGCGCGCGGCGGGTTGGTCAATGAGGTTGCGCTGGCTCAAGCCCTGGAGGAAGGTATTATCGCCGGCGCCGGCTTCGACGTACTGACTGCCGAGCCACCGAAGCACGGTAATCCGCTGCTCGACCTGCGCCGTTCCAATTTCATCCTGACGCCACACGTAGCCTGGGCTTCAGCCGAGGCAATGCAGGCTCTTGCCGATCAGTTGATCGATAACATTGAGGCCTGGGTTGAAGGGGCACCGCAAAATATGGTTACGTAGCCAATCAGGCGGGGGAGCAAGCGCAAGCGGCGCGGTTGACAAGCCGGGAGCCCTCCGATAGTCTCCCGAACAGCCATGGCGGGCGAGACCCATGAATACCCCACGAATGCACGGATATGTGTTTGTCATGGCCAGGTTCGCACCCGATAGGGTGGCGGATAGTCCAGTGACCGAAGCGGCGCGGAATTCCTCCGATAATAATTTGACGCGGACCCGATTCATAATGAAGAGACTCGTTGTATTGTTATGCGCGCTGCTCGTTATCACTCCAGCCTCGGCTTTTTTCGGGCCCAAAAAAAAATCTGATTACGAGTACGAGAATGAAAAACCCTGGGTCGAAATACAAGCCGAGTTGCCAGTCTACCCCAAGCCGGAAAACCTGCTTCAATTCGATGCTGGTCCGGCCAGCACAAATCTCCATTTTGTCGATGGCTCGTCTATTACGGTGGGAGAAGATGGTGTGGTGCGTTTCACCCTGGTGGTTAAATCGGATGCGGGAGCGAAGAACGTGAGCTACGAAGGCATACGTTGTCAGACCAACGAAAGGAAAGTTTACGCCTATGGACGTTCAAATAACGAGACGTGGGCACCGGCAAGATTCCCGAAATGGACCGATCTGGAACATATCAAGCAGAATTATGCACCGCGCTCTCTCTACCGGTATTATTTCTGCCCGCTCGGAATCGGTATGGTAAAAGATGCCGATGAGGCGGTTCGAGCGCTGAAAGCGGGGATTCACCCGCGGGCAATCCGCTATTAGCAGGTCGCTATCGCTCGGTTGCTCGAATTACCCCTGCGGGCTTTCGGTCATGTGCCGGCAATAATCCTGCAGATTATCCGGCAAATCATCCGGGCAAATTCCGCACTGCTGGTTTCCTGGCACGGCGTAGTCAATGAACTTGGGAAACGGCAATTTCAGGTTGCTCATAATCGCCTTGAATTCCTCCAGAGTGCGGTTGTTTCCCAGGCGGGGGTTACGTTTCTTTTCCTGTGCAATAGATGAAACCCGTCTGTCATTGTAGTCATGGCAGGGGTAAACCAGACAGTCATCCGCCAGGGAAAACAGCTTTTTCGTGACGCTATTGAACAGCTCGTCCGGGTCGCCATTCTGGAAGTCGGTGCGCCCGCATCCTTCAATAAGCAAAGCATCGCCCGTAAAGACCCGGTCACCGCACAGGTAGGCGAAGTGCCCGTCGGTGTGCCCGGGCGTGTGCAAGGGCTCCAAGGTTACGCTGCCCATGCGGAAGAGTTTGCCTTCTTCAATATCAAGATCGGTGCAAGGAAGCCGATCGAAAGCAGGTCCCACTATCTTGCTGCCTGCCTTCTTTTTTAGTTCAAGTGCGGCGGTAATATGGTCTGCGTGAATATGTGTCTCGACGCTATAGGCCAAAGTCAGGCGGAGACGTTGGATTTCTGCCAGGTCACGGTTAACTGACGTAACCACGGGATCTATCAGCAGGGCCTGTCGGGTTTCCTCGCAGGCGAGCAGATAAGTGTAAGTACAGGACAAAGGCTCAAGCCACTGACGAAAGATCATGATGCCGGTTTCTTATTCCTACTTATATTGCATTCCTATTGCGTTCGGCATAGAACCGCAGGCAGTAAAAGCTATCCCAGTTGTCACGCGGAATTCACCGAAGCGCGTCAGGGGATTGACTGAGCTCGCTCATAGAGCGTCTTTGCACGGAACCCCAGGCGACAGTAACCGACGATGGGACCGGGGAGTGTGCTAATAGCTACCTTGAATTGGGCGATCTGCGAATCATCGATTTGACCGGGCACGACCGGGAGGTAGGAAAATTCAAGGCCCAATTTGCCTGCCTCTGCCTCAAGAAAATCATGATCCGGATGAGCCCCGCCATCCTCGTTATCCGGCCTGTTGCAAATTACACTTTTAAAGCCAGCCGCTTTGATACCAATCAAATCCTCGGCATCGATCTGCGGGCTGGCCGAAAAATTGTCATCAATTCTAGTGAGAGGTTTCATTTAAGGTTCCTTTGTATCGAGCACGTTAGGACTCCCGCCTGTCGCATTAAAGCAAAACCAGGTTGTCGCGATGGATTAATTCCGGTTCGACCACGTAACCCAGGATAAATTCTATTTCGCTGCTTGGTCGTCGCAGAATTCGCCGGGTTTCCGCAGCATTGTAATTGACGAGTCCGCGCGCAATTTCCGTTCCCTGGGGATCAAGGCAGCCAACGACCTCCCCACGCTCGAAGTTGCCAATAACATTTGTAACGCCTATCGGCAAAAGGCTCTTGCCGCCCACTGACAGCGCTTTCACGGCCCCGTTATCGAGCGTGACATTCCCACGGATTTGCAGATGATCGGCGAGCCATTGTTTGCGCGCGGCCAGCATCATCGTCTCGGCCAGCAGTTGGGTGCCAATGGTTTTTCCCTTGGCAAGGAGAATCAGGACATCAGATTCGTGGCCGGAGGCGATCACGGTATGAGCACCGCTGCGCGCGGCGCGCTTTGCGGCCAGCACCTTGGTCAACATGCCTCCGCTCCCGATGTCGCTCCCGGCACCACCCGCCATGGCTTCGATAGCCGGGTCTCCCGCCCGGGCTTGCTCCACCAGTGTGGCTTGTGCATCGTTGCGCGGGTCGGCAGTGAATAAGCCACCCTGATCGGTGAGAATCACCAGCAGATCGGCTTCGATCAGATTGGTCACGAGCGCGGCGAGGGTATCATTATCGCCGAAGCGAATCTCGTCGGTCGCCACAGTGTCATTTTCATTGATGACCGGAATCACATTGAGCCTTAGCAGCGTAATCAGGGTAGAGCGCGCATTCAGGTAGCGTTTCCGGTCGGACAAATCCTCGTGGGTGAGCAGTATTTGCGCTGCATGCATGTCATGGCCGCGAAAACAGGATTCATAAGCCTGTACCAGTCCCATTTGGCCGACTGCGGCGGCGGCCTGCAGCTCGTGCAGTGCATGAGGACGTTTTTTCCATTTCAGACGCTGCATGCCTTCGGCGATCGCACCGGAGGAAACCAGAACGACTTCCTTCCCCATTTTCTTGAGTTCGGCGATCTGTCCTGCCCAGCGCGCAAGCGCTGCATGGTCCAGACCCTGACCCTGATTCGTGACAAGGCTGCTGCCGATCTTTATAACCACCCGCCGGGCATTTTTTATGGTGGATTGCATGTTGGGTTATGATTGGATGGGTGCGTTTGCCGCATTTACGCATTTTTGTAAGAGCTGCGGATGCCACTGCGGGTCATTCCGTGTTATGAATTGTCCGGGTTTACGGAAGCCAGAGCAATTGATGGAAGAGCGCAGTAGTATAATCTTTGCCATTCCCTTAATAAAGGCAGCAGGTAGCGCAAACCGGTATGTGCAACTGGAGGAGTATCCACTGAGCAGTGGGTTATGATCCCGGATCAGTGAGAGCATGACCGATGTAACCTGGCGACAATCGCGGCTTTTCTACAATGGCGTAACAAACCGGTGTCAGTATCAGGCTGGCCGTCATGCCGATTAGCAGCCCAACGGTTAGGGAGAGGGTCATGGGAACCAGAAACTGGGCCTGCTCGCTGGTTTCCAGCAGGATCGGGAGAAACCCCGCAAAGGTGGTGAGGAAGGCCAGGAAAATCGGCCGGAACCGGACCGTACAGGCTTCAAGGATGAGTTTTGCCACAGGTTGATCGGTTTGGCCCCGCCTTTGGACATAGTCAAGCAGGACCAGGCTGTCATTCACCACCACGCCACTGGCGGCAATCATGCCGACAAGGGACTCCATGGATAACGGCAAGCCTATCAGCCAATGGGCCCACACTGCGCCCACCCATGCGACAGGCGCGCCCAGTAAAAAGATCAACGGCTTTACGTATGAACGAAACGGGATCGCAATTAAAGCATAAATTATCGTCAAGGCAATCGCGGTAAAAAATATCAAGGTCCGGACGGTCTCCTCCTGCTCATGGCGTTCTTCACCAATATTTACATTCAGCCCTGGAAACTGCCGCTTTATCTGCGGGATTTCTTTTTCGGCCAGGCTGGAATAGAGTGCGTTGACATCTGTCAGCTTGGGGTCCACCTGAGCCTGGGTTTTCAATATACGCTCCCGGCCCTGGCGGAGCAGCTTGGCCTGACCGGGCAGCAGATCGATCTCCGCCAGAGTTTTCAAAGGCGCTTGCCCTCCCCCGGGTAGCCGAACGGGAAGATTTTGCAAGTCATCAATAGATTGTCTTTCGCCAGGAGGCAGGCGAACCATCACCTTGACCTCGTTACGCCCTCTCTGAAGCCGGTGCACTTCGTCGCCATGATAAGCATGTCGCATTTGCTCGGCGAGATCCTCGAGGCGCAGCCCCAGGCGTTCAGCCTCGGGTCTTAGACGAAGGCGAACTTCCGGCTTGCCCGGCTCGGCAGAGTCGACCACGTCATACACGCCTGGATAATTCGCCAGTTTCTGTTTGAACTGCGTCACGGCCGAACTTAAAATCACGGGATCAGGATGGCCCAGGTCGAACTCGATATCGTAGGGGAGATCGCCTTCTTTGTAGAGAAAATCTATTTTGGCGCGGCCAATGTCACCGATACGCCTGCGCCACTCCCGTATAAAATCCTCCACAACGATATTCTGTCGTCCTGCAGGCGATAACTCGGTCCAGAATCCGGCGCTGTGTTCCGCGATTATTGTTTCTATGCCAACGATCAGGCTTTGTTGAATGTCCCCGTCACGACCTCCGGCTTCTGAGTCCAGTTCGTGCCGCATTTCCAGCAGCGATTGCTCCACTTTTTCCGCTAGCCTGCGGGTTTCGCTGTAGGGCATATCTTCGGGCAATTTCAGATAAACCCAGAAGCTGTCCTTTGTCACGTCCGCCTGAAGGGAAAGCCGGACATGACCTCCTGCTACGAGTGCCGCACCCAGCATCAGCATCACGACAAAAGCGGCGACGGTGAGATAGCGCCAGGCAAGGGCTTTTTTGAGTAATGGCACGTAAATCCGGTGAATAAACTTCTGTAAACCACGATTAAGAGTTGCACGCATCCGTACCAGAGCGGTAGGGGACGAGGTCATTTTCGAAGGCGGAGCCAGATGAGCCGGTAAAATCAGCAGCGCTTCGATAAGAGAAAACGTAAGGGCCAGAACCATCACGAGACAAATCGGCTTCATCATTTGTCCTGCCCAGCCGGGCAAGAATAAGCCGGGCAGAAAGGCTACAACGGCAATCATGATTGCAAGGAAAACCGGCAAGGCAACTTCGCAAGCACCCGAGATGGCCGCTTCAAGGTTTATTTGGGCCCGGAGGGTTCGGTCAGCCATGGATTGTCCCGCGTGGCCGGCTTCTGCCAACCCAAACGCACCTGAGGCTTCCTGCTTGGCGTAGATGGATTCCCCTATGATAATGGCGTCATCGACCAGAATTCCCATTACCAGAAGAAAGCCGAACAGCGACAACATGTTAAGGGATACATCCAGCGCCGGCATCAACCAGAAAGCACCGAATATTGAGGTAAGAATCCCAACACCGGCCCAGATTGCTACCTTGAGGTGGAGGAATAGAGTCAATATGAGACAAACCAGCACGAAGCCGGTCAACCCATCTTCAACGAGGGTTCCGATGCGCTCTTCATATGCCTGGGAATCATCCCACCAGGTGATCAGTCCTACTCCGTGCGGCAGTTGCGCCTTTTTTTCGGCCACATAAGCCTTCACCCGGCGCGCCACAGCAACGGTATCTTCTTCAGCGTGGATTTCCCAGCCTTGGGCTGTTTCTCCATTATGCCGCCATTCCGATAGGCGCTCCTCCAGGCCGTCTTTGATAACAGCCACGTCGCGAAGCAGTACACGGCTACCGTCCGGGTTGGCGCTGACCACCAGATCGCCGACTGCGGCGTTATCCTGGGCCTTGCCCTTGACAAGAAGCAATAACTCGCCCATCGGGTTTTTCATTACTCCGCCGGGGAGATCTATTGAAGCACGACGTACCGTCTCAGTGACCTCGTTCAGCGATACCTTGTACTGACGCAGACGATCGGAAGAGACCTCAATGGCGATCTCGTAAGGCAGATCGTAATAATTGTGCGCCCGCGTCACCCCCGGTATCCGGGACAGTTCTTCTTCAATGCGGTCGCCAAGACGCTTGAGGGTAAGCTGGTCGGTGGGGCCGTGCAGCGCTACCCAGATAACCCCATCGTCGCCAATGCGGTTTGCTGGCTGCACGTCAATTTTTTCCAGGCCCTTCGGCAAGCGCTGAATGGCCTGCACCCGTCCCCGCACCGCGTTCATTACCTGATCCCTGTCAAAATTGGGTAGGATCGCCAGCTTGACTGTGCACTCGCCCTCTGTAATTTCCGAATTCAGTCGTTTTATACCAGATAAATTGTAAACTGCTTCCTCAATGCGCACGCAAACAGACTCTTCGATTTCCAGCGGTCCCGCCCCGGGATAGATTGCTTTGACCTCAATCTGATGCGGGGTAAAACGGGGAAACACTTCCTTTTCCATCAAGACCAGACTTCCTGCTCCGCCAAACAGGATCAGAAGCATGAGCAGATTGGCCGCAACCGGATTAGCGGCAAACCAGGCGATTGGATTCGAGGGAGGAGAAGCGGATGGCGGTTGCCTCACTTGAATTTTTCCCTGACGGAGAAAGGCTGCAGCTGGCATGGAAGAGAAAAGAGAGTATGCTTCACGGTTTTACGCTTGCTGTTGATACGTTTGCTGCAGTCTTTTCGAATCTCTGCCCCAACGTGACTGTCTTGCTCCTGACCTTCATCCCCTCCACCGGTATGTCGATACCGGAAATTACTACTCTGGCACCTGCCTTAAGGCCGCCTTTTACCAGGATGCGATCCGGTTCCCGGCGTAAAATATCCAGGCGGCGGATTTGCAAGCGGTCTTCCGCATCAATCCACCACACTTCCTGAGCGGCACTAACCGCACCTGGCGGTAACACGAATACATCGAGCTGTTCCAGACCCTCGATCTCCGCCTTCACGAACAGTCCCGGCATGAGCGGCGGCTGACCTTCCGCTCCTGCATAAGGGTTAGATACCTCGGCTACCGCGTGGAGCAGGCCGGTTTCCTCATCCAGGGCGCCTTCGGAACGTACTATGCGTCCTTCCCAGCGCCGGCTGGCGCCCGCAAAATCCGCGCTCAATATGACTTTGGGGCCTGTTTCCCGTTTGCTGTTGCGGTGATCGAGGAGCAGATCGAGAAAGGCAAACTGATCGGTTGCCAGAGGCAGGCGCACCAAAGCGATATCAATAGCATAAAGCCGAGCGAGTTTTTCCCCGGGCTGAACATACTGGCCTACGCCAATGCGGTTGTTGCGCACCCTTCCAGCAAATGCCGCCCGCCATTCACATCGGCTCCGCTGCAAGCGAGCCTTGATCAGATCGGCTTGCGCAGCGATCAATTTCGCGCGGGCTTCCGCTAACTGCGGCTCCCGCAGAGTCAGCGCCGTTGGTTGTCCTTCCCCCAGGGAATGCCATTCATTGCGGGCTTGCTCCGCCTGTGCTTCTTCCATCGCGACCTGCCGTTCGGCTTCGGCAATGCCGGCAAGCGCCTGTGCGATTGCGTAGTCATAATTACGCGAATCAATTGTAATCAGTACATCGCCGGCCTCGAAAAATCCCCCAGCGACAAGGCTAGGGTGGATCTGCGTTATCTGGCCGGCCACCTCCATAACCAGATCAATTTCTGTTCGAGGCACGACTACGCCTTGAGAATAAATGTTCAGCTTCAGGGTTTGCGGCTCGACTCTAATCACCTCCGCCAAAGGGGTTTCAATGTTCGGTAATTCCGGTTCTGGCGATTGCGGATGAACGACCATCGTCCACGAAACGATGATTCCGGCCAGCATCACCAGCAAAGGGAGAATGGTTTTAAGCCTGCCTTTGCTTGTTAGATTATTTAGCACGCCGTTGTCCTTCAAATGCCGCCTCCCAAGGCCAGATAAAGATTAATTCGATTACTGAGCAATTGGCGCCTCACGGAAAGGTGGGCGCTTTGGGCGTTGAGAGTGCTGCGGTAACTGTCCAGCAGCGTAAGAATTTCGATAAACCCATGCTGATAGGAATAAACAGCCAGTTTGCGGCTGGCTTCGGTTTGCTCGACGGCCTTTTTCAAGGATTTTTCCTCTTCACGCAGCCACTCATCTGCCGCAAGCACCTGCTCCACCTCGCGAAATGCATTCAGTGCTCTATCTTTGTAAAGATTAAGCGCCTCCTCCGCCCGAGACTTGTTAAGACGGATCTCGCCCTGAATTCGCCCGCCCGTAAAAATCGGTTGCACCAGGCCCATAATTACATTCCAGGCGAGAGCTCGCGGGTCGACCAGTTCAGTCAATGCCGTGCTGCGCATTCCTCCGGCGGCTGTTAAAGCGATGCGCGGGAGCAACAGCTTCCTTGTGCTTTCAACCCGAAAGTCGGCAGCAAGCAGTCGGTCAAACGCGGCAACAAGATCCGGGCGTCTTTCCAGTAGTTCTGAAGGCAGCCCGGCTGGCATGCTGGCAGGAGGTTCCGGCAGTTCTGAAGTATGGATAAGTTCTCCGGCTGGATAGCGGCCAAGCAGCACCTCGAGACGACGCGTGATTACCTGAACCTGATTGCGTGATTGAGTGAGCTGGGCCTCTGCATTGGCAAGATCCGTGAGAGCCAGGCGCAAATCGAGTGCCTTCGTCAGGCCGCGGGCAAAACGTCCCCGCACCAGCTCGACAATGACTCGACGGTCTTTAACGGATTGTTCCGCCACAGCTGTCTGGAGCCTCGCTTCAGCCAACTCAAAATAGCCCTGCGCCATCCGCGCGGCCAGAGACAATCGGGCGCCATGGAAATCGGCTGCCGTCGCATCCGCCTCCCTTATGGATGCTTGCTGAAAGTCGTTCATTCGACCCCAGACATCCAGTTCCCAACTTAGACTGAACAGGGCTTCGAATACGCTAAATCGCGGCGAGCCGAACCCGGCGTTGCGAATTTGCGCATATTGATAGCCCGGGATCAGGGATAGTTGAGGCCAGAGGGGCGCCCCATCAATGCGGGCCTGCGCTACCGCAGCCTTTACCCGCGCCGCTGCCGCCTTCAGTTCGTAATTCTCCGCAAGAGCGCTATGTACCAACGCGCTCAGTTTGGGGTCGCCGAAGCTTTCCACCCAATGCTCGGCGGCAGGTGCAGGGGATTCGTTGTTTGCGTACCATTGCGCGGGAATTCCCGCTTCAACTTCTCCGCCGCCCCGCTGCGGTGGTGTTTTGCATCCGCCGATACCAATCAGAAAGATCGAGATGATGGTCGTCGCAAATATCCTGGGCATTTGTTTTAGCCGGCTTTCGAAAGAAGATTTTGCGAACAATGCGACCAATGGTTCGGGGCCAACATTCTATGCCGGTATTTCGCTCTGCAACTTCGAGCAGCCGGGTATGGAGGTGAGCCCGATTATTATTTATTAATGGGCTTCGTAATGCTACGGGGGAATCGGCGCCGTTTCATGAAAAATTAACACATGAAACAGATAGACGAATGAGCTATTGACCTATAACAAATTCTATTTGGACGATGCCTAAAGTAGGTTAACTTCAGATCATATCATCCACTCGGCGTACCAACAACGCCCATTTTGGAACTGCAGAGCATCCAGCAGATTGTAAAACTTAAAGCTTTATATGATAATAAGAATAGTTCTCGTTCTTGTTATTATTGCTTTGGAGGCACCAAATGATTGTTGAGAAACAGGTTGACTTAAGCGAAGTGTTTATGGCTCATCGGTCACAGTTACGTTGGGCTGCCCTAAAGATTCTGGGCAATCCCGAGCGCGCTGAGGATGTGGTGCAGGACGCATATTTAAAGGTTTCGGAGGCAGCGGCAGTGTTTGATATTAAACAACCGCTTGCGTACTTGTTTCAGATGGTGCGAAATTTGGCCATTGATCATCATCGGCGCAGTTCATTGGAAATGAATCTCTTTGGGAGAGAGGAAGACGGGCTGCATGTGGCGTCTCATACAGAACTGCCTGAGGCTATCGCGATCAGCCGGCAGCACCTGAGGCTGATCGCCAGGGCGATGTCCGAACTTCCCGAACGGACAAGGCGAGCTTTTGAGCTGCATCGTCTCGAAGGCCAGACCCACCGGGTAATTGCCGCCGAACTGAATATCTCACCTTCCTTGGTCAATATCCTGATCCACGAAGCATTAGATCATTGCCGGGCAGCCTTCCAGGCCGCGTAATTGAAATTTGCAATTTTCTTCTCGACGCGCTGCGTATCCACTATACTGATTTTCGAGGGTGGAGATTAGACACAAAAAAATCGAACAATCAATGGTGAGATGAATCGAATTCATAGTTGAGATTTGGGGAAGGACTTGAAGCAAGAAGATCTCGTATGGGAAACGTCGGTTGAGTGGGTAATTCGAGAGCACCGGTCTTTAAGCCCGTCTGATCAGAAAGAGTTGATAGATTGGCTGAATATGGATCCCGCGCATCGGGCCGCATACGAAGAGGCTTCTCGTCTTTGGCTGCTCACCGGCTTTGTTCCTCCCTCCGTTCCGCCTTCCGGGGATTGATAACAGCGGAAAAGCTGAATAACTTCCCTATCGTTTTACAAAGAATCCTCCTGCACTGATTCCGGGCATTTTTTCCGGCGCTGTTTCCTCCACCCCTGGCTGCTCGGTTGGACTGCCGCGTCCATTCCGCGCACATCAATCAATCCGTCCTGAATTCTTCGTATGCTGGTTCGTCTAGGTAAATAAGACTAAGACGCATTCTGATCCTGATCGGCGATCTGAGTCCTCCATTTATAAATAAGGAAACAGCGTTATGACGAGTTGCTTTGACCGCGAAGATGGAACATTCCAGGTTCTGATCAACCACGAGGAGCAGTACTCTATCTGGCCTGACTGGAAAACCATCCCAGGCGGCTGGCGCGATACCGGAGTACTGGGCGACAAAAAAACCTGCCTGGCATATATTGAACAAGTCTGGACCGATATGCGCCCTCTTAGCCTGCGGCGCTTCATGGATGAACCTTCCACAGTGGAAACCCGGTAATGCCCTCCCCGCTGACGCTTTTCAGTTTGCCTTGCGCTGGCGCGAGCGCAACGATGTATCTGCGCTGGCGGCGCAGGCTTCCCGCTTGGGTGCGGATACAGCCGGTCGAGTTCCCTGGCCGGGGCGGGCGCCTGTATGAAGAGTCCGAGAAGTCCCTTGACGCGCTGGCCACCCGCTTATGTGACGAGCTCGATATGAATCGGCGGCAGCGATACATGCTTTTCGGGCACAGCATGGGTGCCCTGCTGGCTTACAGGATTGTCCATTGCCTGCGTTCGAGAAAGCAGCCGTTGCCCGTAGCCTTGTTGTTATCAGCCTGTGCAGCACCCTCTCAACAGGACTGGAAACGCTATGCCGATAAGGAGACCGACGCTTCACTTATTGCTGATCTGCGCCAGCAGAACGGAACACCGGAAGAAGTATTCGAGAGCCCTGAACTGCTATCCATGACACTGAATTTGCTTCGTGAAGATTATCGCATCTGCGCCAGTTTCCGCTATAGAGAACTGCCGCCACTACCAATACCGATTCATGTGTTTGGCGGGCGCGCCGATGAGATTCACCCATCTAGGCTTGAGGCATGGCGGCATGAAAGTACAGGCAATTTTTCCCTGGATTGGTTTGACGGAGGCCATTTCTTTCTCCGGCAGCAGGAAGAGGCATTTCTTCCTATCCTGGTGCAACGTCTGGCCGGTAATTCTGTGGAGGTGCCTCATCTATCCCCTGCAGTCCTTACCTCTGCCTGAGAGAATTCCGTCCGGCGTCGAAGTCTGGCTGCTCAAGCTGAACTTGGAGACGCCTGTACCAGCTTCGGCCCTGTCATTGCTGAACGAGGACGAACGCGGACGAGCACGCTGTCTTCGCAGGCATGAAGACCAGGTACGCTCCGTTATGTCGCGGGCGGCTCTGCGGCGAATGCTGGCGTTGCGATTGGGGATCTTACCGGACGAGTTGCGCTTTGTTACGAACCGCTATGGCAAGCCCCGTCTGCATGAAGATTCAGGAATCGAGTTCAATATTTCCCACGCCGGCCGCTTCGTTCTCATTGCGCTTTCCAGCAGAGGGAAGGTCGGCGTGGATATCGAGTCGCGAGACCGTGGGAAAGATGCCGAAAATTTGGCTCCTTACGTCTTCACCTCAATCGAGTGCCGGACCAGAATCCAAACCGCTGAAAATTTCGTAGAACACTGGGTGGCAAAAGAATCGGTACTTAAAGCTCTAGGACTGGGTATTTCAGAGCATCTGCAATCGGTTTCCATTCTTCCGGGTGACGGGGGAGGCTACGAGATAGCGTACAGCCGTCCGGAGTGGTCCGGCATAAGGGTTTGGCGTATTGAAGCACCTGATGGTTACGTGGCGGCAATAGCGCTGCAATGCCCCGTTTCATCAGCGCTTCCGGGAAGGCATACCGATCATCAGTGCGTGGCTTGACGGATTCCGATGAATCCCCTGAATACATTCTCCTTCGAATATAGTGACTGATCAATCCGATCTTCTATAACTCCCCATTGCTTCCGCAGATTCCAATGCACTTAAAAGGGTTTACGATGACTCCAAGGGTAATTTCGCACCGCACTTATCCAGTAAACATGGTAGCGCACTTGCGGACACTCGCAGTCGAGCGTCCGGGTGATACTGCACTGATTGCAGTGCATCAGGCGGGTGATGATGCGGTAGAAAGAAAGTTTGACTATGGGCAATTGGACCTCCAGGTCCGCGCGCTGGCTGCCGCCCTTCAGGAACGTTTTGCAGCGGGGGAACGCGCTCTGCTACTCCTTGATAACGACGAGCATTACGTTGTTGGCTTCTTTGCCTGCCTTTATGCGGGATTGATCGCTGTGCCCGTTTTTCCCCCGGAAGCGGTGCGTGAGCGGCACTTGGCGCGGTTGCTTGCTATCGCCGCTGATGCGGAAGCGCGCTGCATTCTTACTACAACGGAAATGATGCCGCTAATTGGCCGCGCGGCCGTGGAACAATTTTCTTGCGCGACCGTAGTTGCAGTGGATGCGGTGAACCCTGATGAGGCATCCGCGTGGCGCGAATATATGCCGAAAAACCAGGATATCGCGTTCCTGCAATATACCTCTGGTTCCACTTCTACTCCGAAGGGGGTGATGGTCAGCCATGACAACCTGATGGTGAACGCGAGGGCCTTCGAACAGAGCATGTCGATCAGCGCTGAGGACACCTTCGTGAGTTGGTTGCCGCTATACCATGACCTTGGTCTGATTGGCGGTTTGCTGCAGCCTATCCACCGTGGCATTCCTGCCGTGCTGATGAAGCCCCGATTTTTTATCGAGCGGCCCGTGCGATGGCTCGAAGCGATCTCTCGTCACCGCGCTACTGTGAGCGGCGCTCCGAATTTCGCTTTTCAGCTATGCGTAGAGCGAGTCAGGAATGCACAGCTGCAGGAGCTCGATTTATCGAGCTGGCGCGTCGCCTTTTGCGGCGCGGAACCAGTAAGGCACGGCACCATGAGCGCGTTCATTGAACGCTTTGCGCACGTTGGATTAGAGGCAGGGGCCATTTATCCCTGTTACGGGCTGGCTGAAGCCACGCTCTTGATCACCGGGGGCACGCGCGGGGATGGCATGGAGGCACATCGCTTCTCCGCTAAGATGCTGGCGCAAGGCAGAGCTGAGGTGGCGGAACAGGGAACGTCAGTGGTGGCTTGCGGAGCTCCGGTACCGGAGCATACCGTTCGAATCGTCGAACCCGAAACGTTGGCCCAACTGACCGACGGCAAAGTGGGTGAAATCTGGATAGGCGGGCCAAGCCTTACTCGAGGCTACTGGAGACGTTCCCGGGAAACGGCCGCGACTTTTGTCACCCACGATAACAGACGCTGGCTGCGCACGGGTGATCTGGGCTTTATCTACGGGGGGCAAGTCTACATTGCAGGCCGGCACAAGGATCTAATCATCATACGCGGCCAGAATGTTTACCCGGAGGACCTTGAACAGGCGGTGGAGGAAGAGGTCGAGGCCGCGCGAAAGGGGCGGGTTGCCGCGTTCCCGGTAGAAACAGAGATGGGAGAGGGCGTTGGCATCGCAGTTGAGATATCCCGCGGCATGCAGAAACTTATTGCCGTCGAGGCCCTGGTGCGAGCATTGAGCGAAGCAGTTAGCGTAAGTTGCCATGAGGCTCTGTCGGTGGTCGTGCTGCTGAATCCCGGCGCTTTGCCCAAGACTTCCAGCGGAAAATTGCAACGTGGGGCCTGTCGCCAGGGATGGCGCGAACGCACGCTGGATGCTTATGCCATTTACGAGTACGGCAGATTCGTGCTCGGCGGGAGCACTCAGCCACTGCAAGCCTCGATTGATGAAACCGAGATGGCGCTGATATCTATCTGGGAGACCGTCCTGAACCGCCATGGTCTGGGGCGCGAGGACCATTTTTTTGCCAGCGGCGGTAACTCGCTCGCCGCTGTGCAAGCCGCCGCACGTACCGCCGATCATTGGCATATCGATTTCTCCGTGCGCAGCCTCTTCGAGAACCCGCGATTGCATGAGTGCGCGACGGAAATCAAGCGTCTTGTATCTACCGGCGTTTCCCCGCGCGGGGCGAGTATCAGCATATTGCCAACCGGGTCCCGAACCCATCCGGCGGATTCTTTGCCCCTGTCTTTCGGGCAACAGCGTCTATGGTTTCTCTGGCAACTGGAGCCAACGAGCACCGCGTATCACATCAAGCACGCCCTGCGAGTCTCGGGACCAATCGATATGCAGGCGTTGCGAGCAAGTTTCGAAGATCTGATCCGGCGGCATGAGTCCTTGCGTACGATTTTTCGCTCTGGGGCGGACGGTTCAGCCGAGCAGGTGATCCAGCCGGTAGTGCAGTTCGGCATTTCATATATCGATTTGCGCGAAACAGTTATGCAGGAGGGAGAAGCGCGAGCCGCGGAAGAAGCGGATCGCTTTGTTTCAGTCCCCTTCGACCTCACGAAAGGGCCGCTGCTGCGAGTCGCGTCAATTGTGTTGGCAGAGGATGAGCACATCCTCGTGATAGCGATGCATCACGTCATCTCGGATGGCACCTCAATGCAGATCATGTTCGATGAACTTGCGACCGGTTATGTCGCCCACGTGCAAGGCGAACCGGTGCGCCAGGATAAGCTGCCGATTCGGTATTCCGACTACGCCGCATGGCAGCGAAAATGGCTGGGAGCGGGGGGAAAGGACCGGCAGTTATCCTACTGGCGGGATTACCTGGGCAATGAAGACACGGTATTGACGCTGCCAACAGATCGTCCACGGCAGCCGATAGCAAACTACCAGGCGGCACGATATGCCTTCGACTTGCCTCCCGACGTATTGAGCGGATTGCGCGACTTGGCCCAAGGCCGGGGCGCTACGCTCTTCATGACATTGCTCGCTGGCTTTCAGGCTTTGCTGTATCGCTACACCGGACAGCCGGATATTCGTGTCGGCGTGCCGGTCGCTAACCGCAACAGGGTTGAAACTGCCGGCCTGATTGGTTTTTTTGTGAATACGCAGGTGTTGCGCAGTCTGTTGCATGGCCGCCTGGAGCTCGAAAAGCTTCTGGATCTGGTACGGGAATCCACGATCGATGCGCAAGCTAATCAGGACCTGCCGTTCGAACAATTGGTCGAATCGTTGAGACCCGAGCGAAGTTTAAGTCATAGTCCACTATTTCAGGTAACGATCAATCACCTGGTTACGAATCGTCGCAAGCTCCAGCAACTTCCTGGATTGAAGGTCACCGATTTACTGCTCCCTGAGCAGGCCGCTCAGTTCGAGCTGACCCTCGAGACAGTTGAATCACCAGACGGCACCGTACGCGCCAGCTTTATTTATGCCTCGGACCTGTTTAATCCTTCCACTATAGAACGGCTGGGCCATCACTACGTTGACATGCTTCGCGCGTTAGCAGAACAACCGCGGCAGGCGATCGGAGATGTCCCGCTCCTGAGCGAACGGGATACAGCGCAACTCAGGAGCTGGGGAGTAAATGAGCCCAGGCCCGCAACGGCACAGTTCGTACACTGGCAGATAGCGGTGCAAGCAGAGAAATGTCCTGAGGCTACTGCCCTAGTCTTCGGCGATACCGAATTGACGTACGCGGAACTGAATCACCGATCGAACCGGTTGGCGCATCTTCTCATCGGATTTGGGGTAAAGCCGGAAACAAAAGTCGGTATTTCAATAGAACGTTCCATCGATATGATCGTCGGTCTCCTAGCCATCCTTAAGGCAGGAGGAGGGTACGTGCCATTGGATCCTGATTATCCCCGCGAGCGCCTGAACTACATCATGGAAGACAGCGACATTAAGTTGCTGTTGACTGAAAGCCATATCAAGGCGCGCATACCAGATCTTCCCGGTCTCGAAGTGCTGGAACTTGACGCGCTCGATTTGAGCGTCGGCACACACAACAACCCGGAAGTCGCAATCCATAACGAGAATCTGGCTTACGTCATCTATACCTCTGGATCGACCGGCAGGCCTAAAGGTGTCGCGGTTACGCACGGTCCCCTGGCAATGCATCTGACCGCAATCAAACAAATCTACGACGTACGGCCGGGAGATCGAGAGTTAATGTTTTTCTCGATGAATTTCGACGCCGCCGGGGAGCAATGGATTACACCATTATGCGAAGGCGGGACCCTTGTGCTGTCACCCGCCCGCAGCGTGGCAAGCGATAGCTTTGCCGACCTGATTGCAACGTACGGGATAACAACGTTGCACTTGCCTCCGGCTTATTTGCGTCTGCTTCTCCCGTTGGTGCGCAAAGACGAATCTTCTGTCCGCACCTGTATAGCAGGCGGCGAAGCGTGGTTTGCGGCAGACCTCGCGGCGACACGGGAGGCTTTTCCGAACGTTCGCCTTGTCAATGCCTATGGCCCAACTGAAGCGGTTATCACCCCCGCAGCCTGGATAGGCGATGGCAAAACGTATCCCCTTGGAGATTATGCCCCAATTGGACGTGCCGTTGGCCAACGAAGCCTGTATGTGCTTGATGACGACCTCAATCTCGTGCCCGCCGGTACGCCAGGTGAGCTTTATGTAGGAGGGCTGGGCATGGCACGCGGTTATCTTAATCGCCCGGCACTCACTGGTGATCGATTTGTCGCTGACCCTTTCTGCCAGACGGGGGGCCGCCTTTATCGTACGGGAGACCTGGTGCGTTGGCAGGGTGATGGACAACTGGAATATATGGGCCGCCTCGACCAGCAGATCAAGATTCGCGGTTTCCGCGTTGAACTCGGCGAGATCGAAGCGCAGTTGCTGGGCCAGGCCGGTGTTCGTGACGCGGTAGTCATAGCAAGCGAGAGCCGCAATGGGGTGCGTTTGATCGCCTACGTGGTTGCTCACACCGGGGTACTCCTTAGCGCGATGACATTGAAAACAGCGCTAGGCACTGTTCTCCCTGACTATATGCTTCCCAGTGCAACCGTGTTCCTGACGGCTCTGCCACTCAGCCCCAACGGAAAGGTCGACCGCAACGCTCTGCCTTTACCAGAGCAGTTCAACGAACAGGATTACCATGCGCCCGTGAGCGCGATCGAAACAATGATTTCCGAGGTCTGGGCAGAAATTCTGGAGGTTCCCCGCGTGGGGCTGAATAGCAATTTTTTCGATCTTGGAGGCCATTCGCTGTTACTAATTAAGGCCCAAAGCAAGCTGGAAGAGCGTCTGAATACTCGCATTGCCATTATCGATCTTTTTCGTCACACCACCGTGGCCAGCCTGGCGAAATTTCTTGGCGAGGAACCTTCAGAGAACTTGTCCTTGCCACGCCACCAGGAGCGCGCGCGGCGGCAACGCGGCACTTTTATTCAACGGAAGCATGGAGCAGGGAGGACGAATTGATGGACCATTCAGAAGAGTTGTCGGAGAGACCCGAGGTCGATATCGCGATTATCGGTATGGCAGGCCGATTTCCGGGGGCCGACGATGTCGAGACTTTCTGGCGTAATTTGCGGGATGGCGTGGAGTCGGTTACTTTCTTCACTGATGAAGAATTGGCAGCGCGTGGAGTTCGAGCGAAGGTGCTGGAAGATCCACACTACGTAAAAGCCAGCGCTAGGCTGGACGGAGTGGATCTCTTCGATGCCCCGTTTTTCGGTTATACGCCACGCGAGGCGGCCGAGACAGATCCACAGCACCGGCTCTTCCTGGAAGTGGCCTGGCAGGCCCTGGAAGATGCAGGCTATGACGCCTCAACTTACGGTGACCCGATTGGCGTGTACGCTGGTTGCGGAGTAAACACCTATTTATTGCTGAATCTGTTTTCAAATGGACGCTTCTCGGACATGCAGGATATCTCCTCCCTGCAAAGCTTGATGAATGGCAATAATAAGGATTCGATGACGACTACTGTTTCCTACAAGCTCAATCTCAGGGGACCTGGTATTACCATTCAGACCGCCTGCTCGACCTCCCTCGCGGCGGTACACATGGCCAGCCGTGGGCTGCTCAATCACGAGGCGGATATGGCAATTGCAGGCGGTGTCTGGGTCAATCAATTGCACGATGACGGTTATCGTTACCAGCCAGGAGCAATTCTTTCACCTGATGGTCACTGCCGCGCCTTTGATGCAAAGGCCGCGGGTACTGTTATCGGAAGCGGCGTCGGGGTCGTGGTGTTGAAACGGCTCGCAGATGCCCTGGCCGATGGTGACACTGTTCATGCGGTGATTAAAGGTTCGGCTATTAACAACGACGGTTCAGCCAAAATAGGTTATACCGCCCCCAGCGTCGCAGGGCAGGCCGAAGTGATCCTCGCGGCGCAAGCCAATGCGGACGTGCCGGCGGATACGATCAGTTATATCGAAGCGCATGGCACTGGGACTACCATCGGTGACCCTATCGAGGTTGCGGCGTTGACCCAAGCGTTTCGCGAAAGTACTCAGCGGCGTGAATTTTGCGGGATCGGTTCGGTCAAGACCAACGTTGGCCATCTGGACGCAGCAGCAGGGGTTGCGGGGTTGATCAAAACCGTGCTGGCGCTGAAGCATAGGCTTCTGCCGCCCAGCCTGAATTTTGAGCAAGCTAATCCCGAGATCGATTTTTCTTCGAGCCCGTTTTATGTCAACACGATCAGCAGGGCCTGGCCCGACGGCTCGACACCTCGTCGCGCAGGGGTGAGCTCCTTTGGGATCGGCGGCACAAACGTTCATGTGGTTATAGAAGAACCCCCGTTGGCGGTATCCTCCGGGCCATCCCGGAACTGCCAGATACTTACACTTTCCGCGCGCAGCAGAAAGGCGCTGGACACGATGGCTGTCCGTTTGCACGACAGGTTAACAGCGCATCCCGAGTTACCGCTCGCCGATGTTGCCTACACGCTCCAAACCGGCAGAAAAGGTTTCGCCCACCGCGCTATCGCACTTTGCCATGACGGTAACGATGCGCTCAGCCTTTTAGAGAATCAGGAGTCGCCCCGCTTCCTCACTGGGCAGGTAATGCTCGAAAAGCGTGCGGTAGCTTTTCTTTTCCCAGGTCAGGGAGCCCAGTATGTCAATATGGCTCGGGATCTATACCACGACGAGCCCGTTTTCCGCCGGGAAGTCGACCGCTGTGTGGATTTGCTGAAGCCGTATCTTGATTTCGATTTGCTGGCGCTGCTGTATCCCGGTTCAGACAAGGCTGATGAGGCTGAGTTGTCGGCACGGGTCGCACAAACCGAAGTGACGCAGCCAGCACTCTTTATCGTGGAATATGCATTGGCCCGGTTGTGGATGTCATGGGGCATCATCCCCACGGCAATGATAGGGCATAGTGTCGGAGAGTACGTGGCCGCTTGCCTGGCAGAAGTGTTCTCTTTAGAAGACGCACTGCGTCTGGTTACGATGCGGGCACGCCTGTTACAGCGCATGGAAACCGGAGCGATGCTCTCGGTCATGCTGCCGGAAGCGGAAATCACGCCTTATTTGAATGTAAATTGTGATCTAGCAGCCGTCAATGGGCCAGAGCTTTGCGTTCTGTCCGGCTCGTCGGAGGCGATTGAAACGGTCGAAACCGATCTCCGGAATAAAGGGATTGTTACCCGCAGGCTGCATGTTTCTCATGCGTTTCATTCCGCCATGGTAGAGCCGATGTTGCCTGTTTTTGTGGAGATGGTGGCGAAGACCGAGCTGCGTCATCCGAAAATTCCCTTTCTGTCGAATGTCAGTGGCGACTGGATAACGGCGCAAGAAACGACCGACCCCAATTATTGGGGACGGCATATGCGCCAGACTGTACGTTTTGGCGATGGCTTGCGCGAGCTGCTGAGTAATCCTGCCCGGATTCTGCTGGAGGTGGGGCCCGGTGAAACGTTGACTACGATCGCAAAGCGGCATCGCGAAACAAAACCGGAACACCTTGTTCTTTCCTCTTTACCCCACCCGCCCCAAGCTCATCTTTCTTCGAATCATTTTTACCTTTGTCTGGGCAAACTATGGTTAAGCGGGCTGCCCATTGACTGGAAAACTTTCTACGCCGGTGAGCGGCGCCACCGCGTGCCATTGCCGACTTACCCGTTCGAACGTCAGTCATACTGGGTCAAGCCCGAAGCCCATAGCAATGAAGCCCCGACCAAAGGTGCAAATAACGCCGGATGGCACCTGGAGGGGAGGAATCGATCAGACGCCCGCTCGCTCGACCACTGGTTTTATGCTCCCTCATGGCGACGTGCTGAAAGCGCTGTCCCGCACTGCTTGCTCGCCAAGCGCACCGGGTCCCTGGTAATTTTCAAGGATGAGCACCACCTTGGCAGCGCGCTGATCACGCATTTGTTAACCCATGGAATCGAGCCCGTAGTGGTTTCCGCCGGGTCCAACTTTCAGCGGCAGAACAAGGATCACTACACGGTTCGCCCCGGGCAACGACAAGACTACGATCTGCTGCTGCGCAACATGCGCGATGATGGCAGGACCATCAGCCATATTTTTCATCTCTGGAGCATGACTACGGAGAGCGAGGTGCGGTCTCAAGTTGAAAGTTTGGCGAAAAACTTCTTTAGCTTGTTCTATTTCGCGCAAGCTCTGGAGAGCGTTAAAGGGCTTATTCCTGCTGGTGCGAAGGTCGAAGTTACGGTTATCACCAACCAGTTGGAGGATGTAACTGGCAGCGAACAACTTAGTCCGGAAAAAGCATTCTTGCTTGGACCTTGCAAAGTCATTCCGCAAGAATATTCCTATCTGACGTGCCGCCTCGTCGATGTCGAATTGCAGATAGTCGACCGGAGCGCAAAGACGCGGCTCGTCGGGCAGATTCTAGCCGAAGCTCAAGCGGCTTCTGCCGCATCCATTGTTGCCTATCGAGGACCGCATCGCTGGATTCAGACCTTCGAGCCCATCCAGTGCCTGCCTGCCACACGAGATTGTCTCAGGCCGAGCGGAGTTTACTTCATTACCGGCGGGCTGGGCGGAATCGGGCTGACGCTGGCCGAACATTTTGCCCGGACCCGGAAGGCAAAACTGGTGCTACTGGGCCGTTCTCCCATCCCATCGCGGGAACACTGGCCAAAGGTACTGTCAACAATGGATAACGCGGATCCGGCCCGGTGCAAGATAGAGAAGGTGATGCAGCTGGAAACGTTTGGTGCAGAGGTGCTCGTATTGCAGGCGGATGTAGCGAACCAGGCGGAGCTGAAAGCAGCCGTTGCTCAGACACACCAGCGCTTCGGCGCCATTCACGGCGTTATTCATTCAGCGGGCGAAGTCGGCAGCGGGCTGATTTCGGCGAAAACAGACGATATGGTTACAAGGGTATTTGCTCCCAAGCTACAGGGAACGCATGCATTGCAGGCCGTATTCAAGGGCGAACAGCTGGATTTCATGATTCTGTGTTCATCGCTAGCGTCGATAGCAGGGGGCCTCAGCAAAGTCGATTATTGCGCAGCCAATGCCTATCTTGACGCGGTCGCCCGCGCTGCTTATCGCGAATCGACATTTCCAGTGATCTCTGTCAACTGGGACAGCTGGAGGGAAGTCGGGATGGCGGCAAATATGGCGATGCCGGATGGAGTAGGAATTGCCCCGAACGAGGGGATAGAGGCTTTCGAGCGCATCGTGAACAGTGGGGCAAGGCCCCAGGTGATCGTGTCCACCCTCGATTTGAACGCCCGGCTCAGCCAAACTCAGGAAGACCTGGTTGCCCAGCCTTTTGCATTCGCTGGCACAAAAAAGCAGGCGGAGGAGCGGAGATATCCCAGGCCGGCATTGCAGACCATGTTTATTTCTCCCGACAGCGAACTGGAGAAAAGTATTGCCGAAATCTGGCAGAGCCTGCTCGGAATGGACGCCATTGGCACCGATGACAATTTGTTTGAACTTGGCGGCGATTCCTTGCTGGGTATACAACTGCTTTCCCGGGTTAGGGCGGCTTTTGGGGTTGACATGCACCCCGCGGATTTCTTCAGGTCTCCCACCATTGCAGGCCTGGCTGAGCTGGTTGAAACAAAACTGCTTGACGAGATTGAGTGCTCATGATTGATCAGTTTGCGGTGCTGGGGAAGGGTATAGAGGCCGGCGATATCTCGTGGGCTCGCTGCACACGCCGTTTATCATGAATAGTAGCGACCTTGCGCAAAGGCGTGCACGCCTGACCCCTGAACAACGTGCCAGGCTGGCGCAGCGCGTGGCGCGTGTGGACACACCGGCTCAGGCTGAGTCGGCCATTTCGCGCCGGGAAGCCTCGGAGCCGGTGCCACTTTCCTACGCGCAGCAGCGGCACTGGTTTTTATGGCAGCTGGAGCCGTTGAGCACGGCGTATCACCTGAGTGGCGGGTTGCGGTTGGTTGGCAAGCTGGATATGGAGGCCTTGGGTTGGAGTTTCCAGTCGCTGGTAGAGCGCCATGAATCGCTACGCACGGTTTTCCGGGCCGATGCGGATGGGCTGCCGGAGCAGATCATTGAAGCTGAACCGAAGCTCGATATTCCGATAATTGACTTATCTGGCCTGGCGGCTGGGCAACGGACAGCACGTGCGCACGAAGAAGCCAGCCGGATAAGCGTCACGCCTTTTGATCTCACGCAAGGTCCGCTGCTGCGGATTGTCCTCGTCCGGATATCAATGGAAGAGCATCTCCTCGTGGTGGTGATGCACCACATCATATCGGATGCCTGGTCAAACCGCATTGTCATTGACGAATTTGCCGCCCAGTACCGCGCACGGATACAAGGACAGGAACTTTCTCTTCCATCGCTCCCGATCCAGTATGCCGATTATGCAATATGGCAGCGCAACTGGCTGGAAGCGGGAGAAAAAGAGCGCCAGCTGACTTACTGGCGCAGTCAATTAGGGGAAGAACATCCGATATTGCAGCTCCCCACCGATCATCCCAGGCCATCCACTGCCAACTATCGCGCGGCACGCCATACTTTCGCGTTACCCGCCGCGCTGGTTGCGCGCTTGCAGCGCCAGGCGCAGAGCGAGGGAGCGACCCTCTTCATGGCGCTGCTGGCGGGTTTCCAGGCTCTTCTGCAACGTTATACCGGGCAGCACGATATCCGTGTCGGCGTTCCGATTGCCAACCGCCATCGGGTGGAAATAGAGAACATAGTCGGTTTCTTCGTGAATACCCAGGTATTGCGCAACCGCATTGATGGCCGCATGCCCCTCAAGGTTATTCTTGATCAGGCCCGTGAAGCGGCGCTTGGTGCCCAGACCCATCAGGATCTGCCATTCGAGCAACTGGTTGAAGCACTGCAACCTGAACGCAATCTGAATCAGAACCCGCTCTTTCAGGTCATGTACAACCACCTGCGCGAAGACTATCGCGCGCTGGAGCAGTTGCCCGGACTCGTGGTGGAAAACCATGAACTGAGTGAGCAGACGGCCCAGTTCGAATTGACGCTGGACACCGTTGAGCAGCCGGACGGGCGGCTTGAGGCCACCTTCACCTATGCCGGCGAACTGTTTGAGCCAACCACCATCAGGCGGCTGGGCGGGCATTACCTTCATCTTCTCCAGCAACTGGCTGAGTACCCGGAACGCAGCCTGGGCGATATTGACATATTAAGTGAAGGCGAGCGGGCTCAGGTTAGGGCATGGGGTGTTAATGAGAGGCGCTATCCAAATGCCGAGCCTGTGCATTGCCTGATCGAGCGGCAGGTTGAGGCGCGGCCGGAGGCGGTGGCGTTGATCTTTGGCGATACTAAGCTAAGCTATGCCGAGTTGAACCGGCGAGCGAACCGGTTGGCGCATCGGCTGATTGGGCTAGGCGTTGAGCCCGAGACCAGGGTAGGCATTGCGGTTGAGCGCTCCATCGACATGATTGTTGGCCTGCTGGCGGTTCTCAAGGCTGGTGGGGCATATGTTCCGCTGGACCCGGAGTATCCGCGGGAGCGCCTGAAATACATGGCGGCAGACAGCGCAATTTCGCTGCTGCTGACGCAAAGCCAGATTAGGGGGCGCATTCCGAACCCTGCAGCATGCGAAGTGCTGGAACTGGACAGGCTTGATCTGGCTGGCGAGCCCGAATCCAACCCTGCCGTATCACTGCATGGCGATAATCTCGCCTATGTCATCTATACCTCCGGCTCCACCGGCAAACCCAAGGGCGTGGGCTTGCCTCATCATGCCCTCGTCGAACATGCTCAAGTAGCGATCGGCTTCTTTGGCCTGAGTCCGATGGATCGCATGTTGCAATTTTCCACCATCAACTTTGACGGGTTTATCGAACAGCTTTTCCCGCCACTATGCGCGGGGGCAGCTATCGTCTTGCGCGGCCCCATGTTATGGGACAGCGATACTTTCTATCGTGAACTCATCGATAAGCAGATAACCGTAGCCGATCTGACCACGGCGTACTGGTTTCTACTGGCGCAGGACTTTGCCAGGCATGGCCCACGTGACTATGGGGTGTTACGTCAGGTGCACGCCGGCGGCGAAGCGATGTCGCCAGAGGGCCTCAAAGCGTGGTGTGACGCTGGATTGGCGGACGTCACCCTGTTGAATACCTACGGGCCAACCGAGGCGACGGTGACAGCCACCGCTTCGGACTGCAGCCGAGGCTCATCCGCTAATAATACGGGACCTGTTCAAGTGGCTATTGGCAGGCCGCTTGCCGGGCGCAATATTTATTTGCTGGATTCCAATCTCACGCCCGTTCCACCCGGAATTCCAGGCGAGCTATGCATTGGAGGAGATCTGCTCGCCCGCGGCTATCTCAACCGGGGGGATTTGACCGCAGAGCGTTTCGTGGCCGATCCTTTCGATGAGGGGGGAGGGCGCCTGTACCGGACGGGGGATTTGGCGAGATGGCGGGCGGATGGGCAGATCGAGTATCTGGGTCGCCTTGACCATCAGGTCAAGGTGCGGGGTTTTCGTATAGAACTAGGCGAGATCGAAGCGCAACTGCTTGTGCAGCCCGCGGTGCGGGAAGCGGTGGTCGTTGCCGGCGAAGGGCCGGGCGCAACAGGAGGGAAGCGGCTGGTAGGTTATGTCTCCCTGCATTCATGCGCAAGCGCGGACACTGCTGGCTTGCGCGAAGCGATAGGCAAGGCGTTGCCGGACTACATGATCCCATCGGCGATTGTCGTTTTGGATAGCCTGCCGCTGAACCCGAACGGCAAGGTGGACAGGGAGGCCCTGCCGGAGCCGGAATTTGTAGATATCGACAACTACGAGGCGCCGCAAGGTGAAGTGGAAGAGGTGCTTGCCGGCATCTGGGCCCAGGTGCTGGGCATCGCCCAGGTTGGGCGCAACGGCAACTTCTTCGAACTGGGGGGGCATTCTCTTGCCGTCCTGCAAGTTCAACAGAAGCTGCAGCAAATCTTGTCCGTTTCATTGCCTTTGCGCCTGCATTTCGAGAATCCTCTGCTGAGGGGTATTGCATCCGCTGTACAGGAGAAATGGTCTTCGAGGTCCGAAAAACATGCCGAGCATGCCGATTTGTTGGGAATGTCGGAACTGCTAGATTTACTGGAGAGCTGAATGGATTTGAACAAGCAGGATATTGCCGAGCGGTTTTCAGCGCTTCCTGCTGAGAAACAGAAAGAATTTCTCGGCGGGATGAAGAAACGGGGGTTGGATTTCTCTCTTCTTCCGATTGTGCGGCAAAAAACGGGAAAACGCAGCGTGCTTTCCTACGCGCAGCAGCGGCACTGGTTTTTATGGCAGCTGGAGCCGTTGAGCACGGCGTATCACCTGAGTGGCGGGTTGCGGTTGGTTGGCAAGCTGGATATGGAGGCCTTGGGTTGGAGTTTCCAGTCGCTGGTAGAGCGCCATGAATCGCTACGCACGGTTTTCCGGGCCGATGCGGATGGGCTGCCGGAGCAGATCATTGAAGCTGAACCGAAGCTCGATATTCCGATAATTGACTTATCTGGCCTGGCGGCTGGGCAACGGACAGCACGTGCGCACGAAGAAGCCAGCCGGATAAGCGTCACGCCTTTTGATCTCACGCAAGGTCCGCTGCTGCGGATTGTCCTCGTCCGGATATCAATGGAAGAGCATCTCCTCGTGGTGGTGATGCACCACATCATATCGGATGCCTGGTCAAACCGCATTGTCATTGACGAATTTGCCGCCCAGTACCGCGCACGGATACAAGGACAGGAACTTTCTCTTCCATCGCTCCCGATCCAGTATGCCGATTATGCAATATGGCAGCGCAACTGGCTGGAAGCGGGAGAAAAAGAGCGCCAGCTGACTTACTGGCGCAGTCAATTAGGGGAAGAACATCCGATATTGCAGCTCCCCACCGATCATCCCAGGCCATCCACTGCCAACTATCGCGCGGCACGCCATACTTTCGCGTTACCCGCCGCGCTGGTTGCGCGCTTGCAGCGCCAGGCGCAGAGCGAGGGAGCGACCCTCTTCATGGCGCTGCTGGCGGGTTTCCAGGCTCTTCTGCAACGTTATACCGGGCAGCACGATATCCGTGTCGGCGTTCCGATTGCCAACCGCCATCGGGTGGAAATAGAGAACATAGTCGGTTTCTTCGTGAATACCCAGGTATTGCGCAACCGCATTGATGGCCGCATGCCCCTCAAGGTTATTCTTGATCAGGCCCGTGAAGCGGCGCTTGGTGCCCAGACCCATCAGGATCTGCCATTCGAGCAACTGGTTGAAGCACTGCAACCTGAACGCAATCTGAATCAGAACCCGCTCTTTCAGGTCATGTACAACCACCTGCGCGAAGACTATCGCGCGCTGGAGCAGTTGCCCGGACTCGTGGTGGAAAACCATGAACTGAGTGAGCAGACGGCCCAGTTCGAATTGACGCTGGACACCGTTGAGCAGCCGGACGGGCGGCTTGAGGCCACCTTCACCTATGCCGGCGAACTGTTTGAGCCAACCACCATCAGGCGGCTGGGCGGGCATTACCTTCATCTTCTCCAGCAACTGGCTGAGTACCCGGAACGCAGCCTGGGCGATATTGACATATTAAGTGAAGGCGAGCGGGCTCAGGTTAGGGCATGGGGTGTTAATGAGAGGCGCTATCCAAATGCCGAGCCTGTGCATTGCCTGATCGAGCGGCAGGTTGAGGCGCGGCCGGAGGCGGTGGCGTTGATCTTTGGCGATACTAAGCTAAGCTATGCCGAGTTGAACCGGCGAGCGAACCGGTTGGCGCATCGGCTGATTGGGCTAGGCGTTGAGCCCGAGACCAGGGTAGGCATTGCGGTTGAGCGCTCCATCGACATGATTGTTGGCCTGCTGGCGGTTCTCAAGGCTGGTGGGGCATATGTTCCGCTGGACCCGGAGTATCCGCGGGAGCGCCTGAAATACATGGCGGCAGACAGCGCAATTTCGCTGCTGCTGACGCAAAGCCAGATTAGGGGGCGCATTCCGAACCCTGCAGCATGCGAAGTGCTGGAACTGGACAGGCTTGATCTGGCTGGCGAGCCCGAATCCAACCCTGCCGTATCACTGCATGGCGATAATCTCGCCTATGTCATCTATACCTCAGGCTCAACCGGTAAACCCAAGGGCGTGGGCGTCACCCATGGGCCGCTAGCAATGCATGTCCAGGCGATTGGTGACGTCTACGGCATGACAGCGGAGGATCGGGAGCTTCAGTTTGCCTCGATCAATTTTGACGGGGCGCACGAGCGCTGGCTTGTGCCGCTGGCCTTCGGCGCGGCGTTGATGCCACGTGATAACGACCTATGGCCGGTCGATCGTACGGTTGCCGAGATTGCCAGACATGGGATAACCATTGCCTGTTTCACCCCGGGTTACCTGCATCAACTGGCTGAACTCGCGGGAAAAACTGGCCGGAGCCTGCCGATACGTTCCTATACCGTTGGCGGAGAAGCGATGAGCCGTGCCAGTTTTGATTTTGTGCAGGAAATACTGCAACCGCCACGTATCATCAATGGATATGGTCCTACTGAAACCGTCATTACCCCCCTTATTTCCAAAGCTTATCCTGGAACCGGGTTCGAATCCGCTTATATGCCGATTGGGCATCCCGTGGGCGACCGGACCGCCTACATCCTTGACCCGGATCTCAATCCAGTTCCGCAGGGCGTAGCCGGGGAACTGTATTTGGGCGGGGCAGGCCTGGCACGTGGTTATCTCAACCGTGGCGAGCTGACTGCCGAGCGTTTCATAGCCGATCCCTTTGATGGGAAGGGAGGACGGCTGTACCGTACGGGTGACCTGACAAGATGGCGTTCGGATGGACAGATCGAGTATCTGGGGCGCCTGGATCATCAGGTCAAGATTCGCGGTTTCCGCATTGAGTTGGGCGAGATCGAAGCGCAGTTGCTTGTGCAGCCCGAGGTGCGGGAAGCGGTGGTCATTGCCGGCGAAGGGCCGGGCGCAACAGGAGGGAGGCGGCTGGTGGGATATGTCTCCCTGCATTCAGGCGCGAGCGCGGACACTGCTGGCTTGCGCGAAGCGATAGGCAAGGCGTTGCCGGACTACATGATTCCATCGGCGATTGTCGTTTTGGATAGCCTGCCGCTGAATCCGAACGGCAAGGTGGATCGCAAGGCCCTGCCGGAACCGGGGCTTCCGAAAACTGACCACTACGAGGCGCCGCAAGGCGAAGCGGAAGAAGCGCTGGCCAGCATCTGGGCCCAGGTGCTGGGCATTGGGCAGGTAGGGCGCAACGATAACTTTTTCGAGCTCGGCGGCGATTCCATTCTCAGCCTTCAAATTGTGACGAAAGCGCGCCGCGCGGGCTGGAAGATAACTCCCCGTCAATTGTTCGAACGCCAAACCATTGCCGAACTGGCCCCGCGGGCGGAAGCAACTGTAACGATACAGGCACACACTAGAATAAGCACAGCGGGTGTAATGGGCGAAGTTCCGCTGCTTCCCATCCAGATTGAATTCTTCGAGCAGGGCGTTCCTGCCCGGCATCACTGGAACCAGGCCGTGCTGTTGAAAAGCCGCCAACCTTTGCATCCCGGGTGCCTTGCCCAAGCATTGGAAGCCCTAATGCATCACCATGATGCCCTCCGTTTTCGTTACGTAGAGCACGCGGATGGCGGCTGGCAACAGATTTCCGTTGAACTTGCGGCATGGAATCTGTTGTGGGAGCGCAAGGCTGCGAGCGCGAAACAATTCGAAGCACTATGCAACGAGGCTCAACGCAGCCTGAATCTGGCAGAAGGCCCTTTACTGCGGGGCTTGCTCATTGATATGGCCGATGGCGCCCAGCGCCTCCTGTTGGTTATTCATCACTTGGTGATTGACGGTGTTTCCTGGCGCATCCTGCTCGAAGATCTGCAGGCTGCCTATAACAGCGCTCGAAATGATGAGGCTATTTACCTGCCCTCAAAAACCGCCAGCTATCAAGCGTGGACCCATCGTCTGCAAAGTTACGTGCGTGAACGCCCAGGCGAGCTGGCTTACTGGCAAAGCCTGGCTGGCGCACCTGTAGCATTACCCAAGGACCATCCACACGCCCCGAACAGCGTTCACCATCAAGCAAGCGTTACGCTTACGCTCGACCGGACACAAACGCAAGCTTTGCTCAAGCAGGCGCCCACAGCTTATCGCACCCAGGTGAACGACCTCTTGCTTACCGCATTGGGAAGCGCCTTATGCCAGTGGAGCGGGCACGAGAAGATCCTGGTCGATCTGGAAGGCCACGGCCGTGAAGATCTATATGAGGATATCGACCTTTCGCAAACTGTGGGGTGGTTTACTACCCTTTACCCGGTGGTGCTCGATCCATCAGGGGATCTGGATCAGAAAATCAAGCGCATAAAGGAATACTTGCGAGGGATACCGAATAAAGGATTGGGTTACGGCCTGTTTAAATCCCACGGAACGCCGGAACAGCGCGAGGTGCTGGCATCGCTGCCCAAGCCTGAAGTCGTATTCAACTACCTGGGGCAATTCGATGCGAGTTTCGACGAGAAAGCCTTGTGGATCCTGACCGATGAGTCTGTGGGGGACTCAATGGACCGGGCAGCGCCTCTTGGCCATGATATTTCCATTAATGGCGGCGTTTACGAGGGCGAATTAAGTTTGAGCGTAAGCTATAGCGATGCGCGTTACCAGAAAGCAACAGTCGAAGCATTTATAAACCTTTACCGGGCTGAACTCGAAGTTCTGATCGTACATTGCACGAATGGGACTGCTGGTGTTACTCCGTCCGATTTTCTTCTTGCGCGCATCAGGCAACATGAATTGGATGATTTTTCAATCCCTGCCGCGCAAATTGAAGATCTTTATCCGCTTTCTCCCATGCAAGCGGGCATGCTCTTCCATAGCATATTCGATAAGGATGACAACAACGTTTACCTCAACCAATTGAGAGCCGATATCGAAAGATTGGACGGAGTTCGTTTTAAAGCCGCCTGGCAGGCAGCAGTGGATCGTCATAACGTGTTACGCACAGGTTTTGTGATCCAGGATGGCAAACCATTGCAATGGGTCGCGAAGAATGTGGATCTGCCGTTCGTGGAATATGACTGGCGGGAGAGGGCAAATCAGGAGGGGGATCTTGAGACCCTGGCGCAAGCTGAACATAATTCCGGTTTCGATCTTGCCAAACCGCCCCTCATGCGGCTGGCATTGGTGCGACTCGCCAGCGACAGATACCACCTTATCTGGACGGTCCATCACCTGCTGCTGGATGGATGGAGCACTTCCAGGCTAGTTGGTGAAGTATTACGCGAGTACAGCGGTTGCGCCCTGTCGGTAGACCGTAAGAACGGTCGCTACCGGGATTTCATCGAATGGCTTCAAAACCGTGATATGAATGCTTCAGAAGCATACTGGAGGAAACGATTGGCCACTGTCGCCGAGTCTATCCGATTGGTCGATGCTCTAAGGATACCCTTATTGCCACCCTCGACGAATACCAGTTGCGACGAGTACGTCAGTGAACTAGGGCAAACTGTTACCGGTGAGTTGGTTCGGTTTGCGAAGCGCGAGCGGGTTACACTCAATACTCTCGTCCAGGCAGTCTGGGCAATGCTACTTAATCGATATACAGGGAAACAAACAGTCGTCTTCGGGACAACGGTCGCCGGGAGACCTACAGATCTGCCCGGAGCAGAGCAGTTATTAGGACTGTTCATCAATACGCTTCCCGTGACTGCGTCGCTCCAACCTGAGCAAGAGATAGGCCCGTGGTTGCGCGATCTGCAAGCGCAGAACCTGGCGTCCCGCGAGTACGAACATACCCCGTTGTATGAAATTCAGCGCTGGTTGGGGCAAAGCGGTAAAGGATTGTTTGACACCATTCTCGTGTTCGAAAACTACCCTATGGATGAGGCATTGCGGCAAGCCCTTCCCGGCGGGCTTGTTTTTTCTGGAGTCCGGAACCGAGAGGCCACAAATTACCCGATGACTGTATCCGTAACACAATCCGATACACTGCTGTTTAACTACAGCTATGCCCGAAAGCATTTCTCAAGGGGTATCGTGAGCGCTATGGCGGCTCAGATTAACAAGCTCCTTGGCTCCATTGCGCGTGGCTTGGTACGGAAGTTGGGCGACATCGACATATTGAGTGAAGGCGAGCGGGCGCAGCTTAAAGCTTGGGGTGTCAATGAAGGGCGTCATGGGAATACAGAGTCTGTTCATAGCTTGATTGAGCGGCAGGTAGAAGCACGGCCAGAGGCGGTTGCGCTGATCTTTGGCGATATCAAATTGAGCTATGCCGAGTTGAATCGGCAATCAAATCGGCTGGCGCACCGGCTTATCAGGCTGGGTGTGAAGCCCGAGACAAAAGTAGGAATAGCAGTGGAACGTTCCATTGACATGGTCGTTGGGCTGCTTGCGATCCTGAAGGCGGGCGGAGTGTATATTCCGCTGGAACCGGAGTATCCGCAGGAGCGTTTGAATTACATGGTAGCAGACAGCGCCATTGGACTGCTTTTGACGCAAAGCCCTATCAAATCCCTTATTCCTGTTCCTGCGCCATGTAGGGTGCTGGAACTGGATGTGCTTGATCTCGAGGATGAGCCTGAAAGCAACCCTCAAGTCTGCCTGCATGGTGAAAACCTTGCCTACGTCATCTATACCTCCGGGTCGACAGGAAAACCCAAGGGCGTAGGTAATCGTCATCGTTCACTGTATAACCGCTTGGCTTGGATGCAGGAAGCCCACGGGTTGAGTCAGAATGATACGGTTCTGCAGAAGACGCCTTTCAGTTTTGACGTATCAGTCTGGGAATTTTTCTTGCCCTTGATGTATGGGGCACGCCTCGCTATCGTGGCGCCCGGCGATCATCGCGATCCAGGCCGGCTGATCTCTTTGATCCTGCAACAGCACGTGACCACCCTACACTTTGTCCCGTCCATGCTACAGGCTTTCATCGCACATGAAGGAATCGAGGCCTGCGCCACCTTGCGACGGATCATTTGTAGTGGAGAAGTGTTGCCGGCAGAAGTGCAGAAAAAAGTATTCAAAAAACTCCCAGGGGCGAGGCTCTACAACCTTTATGGGCCGACCGAAGCAGCAATTGATGTGACGCAATGGCAATGCGTTGATAACGACGATCACAATAACGTGCCGATCGGGCAACCGATTTCGGGTATTCAAACATACATCCTTGACCCGCAGTTGAACCTTGTGCCGGCCGGCGTTGCAGGTGAGTTGTATCTCGGAGGTATTGGGTTGGCGCGTTGCTATCTCAACCGCAGGGGGCTGACAGCAGAGCGGTTCATCGCTGATCCTTTCGACGAGGGAGGAGGACGGCTCTACCGCACAGGAGATTTGGCAAGATGGCGCGCGGATGGACAGATTGAATATCTGGGGCGGCTGGATTATCAGGTCAAGATTCGGGGGTTTCGCATTGAACTGGGCGAAATTGAAACGCAGTTGCTGGCTCAGCCTGAAGTCAGGGAAGCGGTGGTGGTTGCGCGGGAAGCGCCCAGTGAACCGAATGCAGCAGGGGGAGCGAGGCTTATAGCCTATATTTCTCCACATGCAGGCGCAACTGTAGATGTTGCACTGCTGCGCGAAGCACTGGCAAAGATTTTGCCCGACTATATGATTCCTTCGGCGATTGTCGTGCTGGAGAGTCTGCCGCTCAATCCGAATGGCAAGGTCGACCGCCAGGCGCTGCCCGAGCCGGAGTTTGGCAATACGGATAGTTATGAGGCGCCGCAAGGTGAAGTGGAAGAAGTGCTGACTGGCATCTGGGCTGGGGTGCTGGGCGTGGAGCAAGTGGGGCGGCATGACAATTTCTTTGAGTTGGGCGGCGATTCCATTCTCAGCCTCCAGATCGTCAACAGGGCGCGCCGCGCTGGCTGGAAGATCACACCCCGGCAACTATTTGAACGGCAAACCATTGCCTTACTGGCAGAAGTGGCTGAGACCGAACAGGAAACTATCCCGGGGGCGGTGAAGCTGGAGCGAGGTTATCTACGCGATCATCTGAATTCCGAAGCGATTGCAAAGCTCCCCTTCACAGATAATGAAATTGAAGACGTCTATCCTTTGTCGCCGACACAGGAAGGCATGCTGTTTCATACCCTCGAAACAGCAGCGGACGGGACGGGCCTCTATGTAAACCAGCTCAGTGTTGAAGTAGATGGCCTGGACCCGCAGCGGTTTACGCGCTCCTGGCAGGTGATGGTTGCACGCCATCCGGTATTGCGCACCGGTTTTCTATGGGAAGCCGGGCTGGCTCGCCCGCTTCAAATCGTATTCAAAAAGGCCGATCCCCCTGTCTCTCACCTGGATTGGCGCGGATTGGACCGGCTGGAACTCCGCATTGCTGAGTACGCAGAGGAAGAGCTGAAGCGGGAATTCGATTTTCTTGTGCCCCCGCTGGCGCGGCTTGCCCTCATACGGCTGGCTGAAGATCGCTATCAATTGATATGGACCAGGCACCATATACTACTGGATGCCTGGGGGGATTCTGTACTCATCAGCGAGTGGTTGCGCAGTTACGATGGGCAGGGGCTTTCTACGGCGGGGCCGGATTATGGTCATTATGTACGATGGCTCGCGAAGCAGGACGTGCAGATGACCCGAGCATTCTGGCAGGCTGAACTTGCAGGGGTCGAAGGTCCAACTTTGCTATCGCAGGCCACGAGCAGGGCAGGGAAGAGGAATGAGCAAGATATGAGATCGGGGTTCACACAGATTTATACCCGTTTAAGTCTGGAAGAAACCTCTCAGTTGAAGGCCTTCGCGCAGGGGCAGCAAGTGACACTCAATACCGTCGTGCAGGCGGCGTGGGCGCTGCTTTTACAGCGCTATACAGGTAAGGATACGGTTGTATTCGGCGCAACGGTAGCCGGCCGGCCTCCAAGCCTGTCAAAAGCTGACGAGATCCTGGGAATGTTCATCAATACGATTCCCGTTCCGGTTGAGCGGCGGAGTGATCTGACTACAGGCGAATATCTCGGTCTACTCCAGAAAACGAATGCAAGGCTACGCGAGCATGAGCACGCGTCGTTGGCCGATATTCAGCGCTGGGCAGGTTCGCCCGGACGGCCTCTCTTCGACAGCATCGTCGTGTTCGAGAATTATCCTATCGACGAGGCGATGCGCGGTAATGAACTATATGGGGTTCACTTCGGCGAGATAGAAGGAAAGGGGCTTACAGGTTATGCAATGGATCTGGCGGTCGTTGTCGGCGATACGCTGGAGATCGAATATTGTTATGGACGTAATGACTTTTCAGACGAATTCGTGCTTGACCTGCGCAGGCATATGGAATTCCTGATGCGGAAAATAATGTCTCATCCGCAGCGACCAGTAGGGGAACTGGGATGGATGGAAAGGAGAGAACTCGATAACCTGTTTTCTCTAGGCCGCAATGCGCAAGGTGCCGACCCCCGGACACTGGCAGCCGCCGCCGCACATCTACCAGCGCATGCACGTCATCCAGTTCATCGCATGATCGAGCACAATGCGGCGCTGCAACCCGACGCCATTGCCCTGCTGATGGCTGAGCAGGAGCTTTCCTACTCCCGCCTGAATATTCGGGCAAACCGGCTTGCGCACCGCCTCATCAGTATGGGCGCGAGCCCGGAAGTCCGGGTGGGCGTCGCCATGGAACGTTCGCTCGACGTAATCGTCGCGCTCCTTGCAGTGCTGAAGGCTGGAAGTGCGTACGTGCCGCTCGATCCGGAGTATCCAGTTGACCGGCTTGCATTCATGATGGAGGACAGCGCGCTATCGCTCGTTATTACGCAAAGCAAATTGCTGCCCAAGCTCGCAAGCGCTGCGGGGGTGAGAACACTGGTGCTGGATTCGGTCGACCTTTCGTCTGAGGCGGATTCGAACCCTGACGTTTCAATTAACCAGCATAATCTCGCCTATGTCATCTACACGTCAGGCTCCACCGGACTTCCCAAAGGCGTCGCGGTGACCCATGGTCCCCTAGCTATGCATTGCGGGGCTACCGCCGAGATTTATGGAATGGGGCCGCATTCCTGCGAACTGCTTTTCATGTCATTTTCGTTCGACGGGGCCCATGAACGCTGGCTTACCGCGCTTACTGTCGGTGCAGGGCTGGCTGTGCGCGATCAGGAACTCTGGACCGCTGAGCAGACGTACGATGCCCTGCACAGTTATGGTGTTACCAATGCTGCCTTCCCGCCCGCCTATTTGGGACAGGTGGCCGAGTGGGCCGCGCCGCGCAGCGATCCGCCCCCGGTGGAACTTTATGTATTCGGCGGTGAAGCCATGCCCAAGGCTTCGTACGACCTGATCCGGCAGACATTACGGCCGCGCATACTGATCAACGGTTATGGGCCAACCGAGACGGTTGTTACCCCATTGATCTGGAAGACGGAAGCCAGCAACAGCTTTGATTGCGCTTATGCGCCCATAGGCCGTCCCGTGGGCGAGCGCACCGCGTATGTGCTTGACGTTGACATGCAGCCAGTACCCATCGGCATGGTGGGTGAGTTGTACATCGGCGGTTATGGATTGGCGCGAGGGTATCTAGGCCGAGCCGGCCTGACGGCCGAGCGTTTCGTGGCCGACCCATTTGATGATAACGGCGGGAGGCTCTATCGCACCGGGGATATTGTGCGGTGGCTGAATGACGGTAACATCGAGTACATCGGCCGTGGCGACCACCAGGTAAAGATTCGCGGTTTTCGCATTGAGTTGGGAGAAATCGAGGCGCGTATACGGGAAGCAAGCGGAATAGCTGACGTGGCAGTCGTGGTTCGCGAGGGCGCGGCGGGCCCTCAACTAGCTGCTTACGTAGTGCCCCTGGTAGCGTCGGCGAACACCCAATCTAATGATTTGCCTGCACGGCTTAAGCAGGAGCTAGGCAAGTATTTGCCAGAATACATGCTGCCTGCCCATTTCGTTAAGCTGGACGTACTACCCCGGCTGCCAAGCGGCAAGCTGGACCACCAAGCGTTGCCGGAGCCAGGCGCAATTGCGGTTGATACCTACAGGGCGCCTTCCACCGATCAGGCAAGGGCGCTGGCCAAAATCTGGCAGGAGGTGCTCGGTGTGGAGAGGGTGGGTGAAACCGACAACTTCTTTGCCCTTGGCGGAGATTCCTTATCGAGCCTGAAGGTGATGGCGCGCATGCGTAGTCTTCCCTACGCGGAACTCGGCTTCAAGCTCCGGGATTTGATGCAGCGTCCCACCATCGGCGGTTTACTTGGCTTGGATATACAGCCTACTGGAGGAATGCACGCCCTGCTGGCTTTAAACCAGCCTACTGAAAAAGAAAAAACCGGGCCGCTATTCTGTATTCACGCGGGCTTCGGCACGGTTTTCGACTACCAGCCGCTTGCTCGCCTATTGCAGGGCAAGCGAACGGTCTATGGGCTTCCCTGCCGCATGCTCGCCGACCCTGGGCATCGCGATACCTCCCTTGATCAAATGGCGGCGGATTATTGCCGGATACTCCGGGGGATCCAGCCGGAAGGTCCGTACCACTTGCTTGGCTGGTCCCTCGGCGGCACGTTGGCAGCCATGATTGCCTCCCTTCTGGAGGCGGATGCGCAGACCGTGGCTTTCCTCGGGTTGATCGATCTTTTTGTTCCTGGAGCCGAGCCAGCGCAGTCCAATGATTGGCGGGGCGACTTTTCTGATTTTGTTTCGGTTGTCATTCCCAGTCTGAAGGCTGACGAAATAATGGACAAGGTCGTTGGCGAAAGTTCCTTTGATAATAATCAACCAGCAGAATTAGAACAGGTATCCGAGCGGGAAATAGCAGGCTTGCTGGAAAGTTTGATTTCCGCCGAACAGATGCGCACACGAGAAAGGGATGGTATACAGACAGGTGGCTATGCTGACATGGGAGCAGAAGAGTTGGTACGCATATTTGCCGTGGCGCGCCATCTCAAAGCCCTGTCGCTGCAGATGCCGGGACTGAACTCCTTGAAAGTACAGCCGGCGTGCTGGTGGGCGACGGGGGACAGCTTATCAAGCCGGCTCGCTCTTGCCCTGCAGATAAACCAGGAAAGATTATGTTCAGCCGATATCGATGCTGATCATTTCGGCATTATCCGGGCCGATTCCTTATTGTCGGGAATAGAATCAGCTCTGGATGTTATTTCGCTCATGCCGGAACAGAACGTGGCTGCAGGCTGAAATGAATTATGGTGGTTGAGGCGTATGGGTGATTTTAAGGCAGTTAAGGAACTCGCCCTTGCGGCTATTTAGGGCATCTATCTAAGAAGAGAGCGGAGCGCTTATTCGAGCAACTGCGGGAGCGTTCGGAGTATTATTGGCTGCTCACTCGCATTGAACTTACTGAAAGCGCTCTCAAGTGCTCGTGCGATATCTTCGCGCACTTGGGTGGCCTCGCTTACGATATTCCCGAGACGGGCGAAATCGTGAGTCATCCCTCCATACACTCTGAGATGAGTAGGAACTTCGGCAGCTTTAAGCTTTTCGGCATAAGAAATGCCTTCATCCACCAGGGGGTCATATTCAGCCAGAGCAATAAATGCCGGGGCGAGGCCGCTTAAATCCAACGCTTCAAGCGGAGCAAAACGCCAATCCATCCGGTCTGCATCATTGCGCAGATAATTCTTAAACATCCATTGAAGCGTCGGAGCTTCGAGCAGGTAGCCCTGAGCCAGACGACTATGGGATTCCGTATCCTGCCAGGCACTTGTGCAGGGATAAAGGAGTACCTGAAGCACCGGTTGCTGCCAGCCCGCCTCGCGCGCCGCGATTGTCAGGCCGGTGGCCAGCGTTCCCCCTGCGCTATCACCTCCCACTGCTATATGTTGGGTATCTAGACTGTAGGCGGGCGCGTTTGACAAGAGCCACAGATAAGCATCCTGCGCGTCGTGAACGGCAGTAGGGAATTGGTGCTCCGGCGCCAGTCGATAGGCGACACTCACCACGCAGCATGGCGTCAGCGCGGTCAATGCTCGACAGAGCGAGTCGTGAGAATCAAGGCTGCCGACGCAATATCCACCCCCATGGAAGTATAGCAACGCTGGTGAAGACACACCCCCATACGGTTGGCTCGCAACCGTATGGGGGGTATAAAGCCGTGCGCGCATCTGGCTACCGTCGCGGCAGGGAATATTGACGGATGTGACGCTTGCAACTTCCATACCGGGACAATCGATTGCCAGCGTGGAAGCGTCGTATTGTTCGCGCGCCCGGGAAGGCGGCAACTCGTGCAAGGGTTGGGCACCAGTGCTGATGCCTACTTCCACGAGTTCGAGAAATGCTGCGAGATCAGGGTCAAGTCCCACCAAGAGTTCTCCCAGCTATAGTGCAGTAAGGTTTTTTACTGGCATATTAATTAAAACCTCAGTTTTAATGTCCCTACAACAGTACGTCGCGACCCCAGGAAGAAGCTTCCGCCGGAGCCTGGGACGACGGAATTTGCAGTGAAGTATTTTTCATCAAATATATTGTTGGCATTTATGAGAAATTGCCAGGGGCCGTGATCATATCGAAGGACCGCATCGAACAGGGTGAACGACGGGGTGACGCTTGTGTTTGCCTGATCATTAAATACCCTGCCTACATAACGAACGCCGCCCCCGATGAAGAATCCCCTCAACCAATCGACATTCAATGTGCCGAGGTTATAATCGAGCCAGCCCGAGGTTGTCAGGTTGGGAACGCGGATCGGCATTTTACCTTCAAAACCATCGGGACTTTCGATTACCTTGACGTCGATATAGCTGAAAGCGCCAATCAAATTCAATCCTCGAAAAACCTCTGTCCTTGCTTCTAATTCCGCGCCCCGGGAGCGAACCTCGCCCGTTTCTGTGAGAAGGCCACCTATGCGCAGATCAGGGGTCAAAACGTTGGTTTTCGTCAACTCGAACAATGCCGCGCTAATCAAGTTCCTGGTACCTGGAGGCTGATACTTGATCCCCACTTCATATTGAGATGCTCGCGTAGGTTCGAAGGGCCTGCCGTCGAAAAAATCGATTCCGGATTGAGGCAGAAATGATTGCGAATAACTCACATAGGGTGCGACCCCGTTGGAGAAAAGGTAGTTCAGGCCTGCCCTGCCTGTGTACGCCGAGTTCCTGTTCGCGAAATGCGGTGGCGAGAAAGCATTAATGTCATTAACATTTGACACCCTGTCGTGGCGGCCGCTCAGAGTCAAGAACCACTGGTTGAGCTTGATTTGGTCCTGTACGTAAAAGCCAACCTGGTCTATCTTTTGGACGCCATCAATGGCCAGGAAATCCGGTGTGGGCATCGGTTGGTTATATATGGGATTGAAAATATCAATGGAGGGCGTTGGAGCGGTGGATGCAAAATATTTGAGGGTGGACTCAACGCGGTTCCAGTCGATTCCGGCCAGGACGGTGTGACGCAGAGGGCCTGTGCGAGACCGCGCTTCCACGTGTGTATCTAGCACCGTTTGATCCACTCGTTCCCGGGTACCGAACGCATCGCGACGCAGGGTTCGCCCATCCGCAGCAAATCGGGTTTCTGTAACAGAATCAAAACCAGGATTGATGTCCCTGTACCTGCCGTCAAGGCGCATGAAACGGAAGTTTTGCCGCGCCGTGAAGGTTTCATTGAAATGATGCTCAAGTTGGTAGCTGAAGGAGGCCTGGTCGGTCGAATACCGCGTAAAGTTAGGTTCGCCCAGAAGCGCGTTGGTAGGGCTGCCATCTGGTGCAGCAAGGTAGAAGGCAGCCGCTTCGCTGCGGTTGTTCAGGATATCGCCGAAAAGAGTAATGGATGTCCTCTCGGTAGGGCGCCAGGTCAGCGATGGCGCTATGTAAAAACGCCTGATCTGGGCGCGGTCTCCGCCTGTATTGGGAAAGCGGACCTGGGTGTCCGTATCGAGCGCGGTAGTGACAAGCCGGAACATCAGTGTTCCATCTTCATTGGCCAGGCCAAAATCGCCAGCAATCCGCTTGCGGTCGAAATTGCCGTACTGGATTTCGACTTCACGGATAGGGGCTGCGGTGGGAAGCTTCGTAATACGATTTATGATGCCTCCGGCATCACCCCGCCCAAACATCACTGAGGTGGGACCGCGCAATACATCTACCCGCTCGAGCGCATAGGGATCGGTGATGAAGTCGGCGAAATAGAGCCCTCTTCCCTGCTGGCTTAAATTATCCCGGAAGTTGGCAGTGCTCAGGGAGTTGAAGCCCCTCATGCTTACATACTCGAAACCCCGTCCCTCAAACCCGAACTGGTCCGCAACCACCCCCGGTATATAACGTAGTGCTTCGGTGAAATTGAGGTGCACGCCGCGCATAGTCATCTCTTCGCGGGTGATGACGGAAATCGACTGCGGTATTTCGGTAATCGGGGTCTTCGTCTTTGTCGCTGTCATGGTAGCTTTCGCACCATACCCGATTTCGTCAGGTCCTCTATCCTTGATAACCACGGTCGGCAAGACGGTTACTCCTGTCCTCGGGGTTTCAGGAGCGTTCTGTTGCGTCTCTTCCGCAACCGGGGGGGGATTTTTTTCCGGTTTATCGGGTTTCGAAGCAGTCTGTGCATGGGCATAACCGGCAATGGATAAGCCGAGTAATGCGCATTGTAGAGCGCTGGAGAGTCTGGTAAGGGCTGGTCGGGGAGCAGGGCATTTATTTTTTTTTATGTAAGCCTTCATGGCGGGGTCGCTGTGGTTAAAAAATCTGAGGGAAAGGATGGTCGTGTTATTAGCGTTAAAATGGATTCACCGGCTTGCGACTGCCCGGATCGGGCTATCCGTTTGCGTGACCGCGGGTTCATGCACGGCGCTAAGCAGCGCGTGCCCTATCTCATCGGTGCGAACCGCCGTGACCGAAAGCAGGGTGTCGCTCAGGCCGTGACTGGATTCACACGCCCCCTGGAGGAAAATGGCAGGCCGAAAGTCTGGCGTGCTTTGCAGCCGATATTGGCGGTCGACAGTGAAGCTGTCTAGATAAGGCGAAAGTGGTGCTAGCAGGGACCTATGATGGTCCCGGCTGTAGCCAGTGGCGAGTACAACGGCATCATAGGTCTCGACGTGCTCGCAACCGGCATTTAGATTCCGCAGGGTCAACTGAATGCCCTCGGATAAGGCAAGGGCGCCGGCGACCTCATGTCGGCGCAAAAAACGATGGCGCGTATTGCCGGTGACTCTCTGCTGATAGAACACGTCAAAAATTCGCTCGATCAGAACGAGATCAGGCGCGGCGTAATTGGTGTGCCAGTACTCGTTCATCAGTGAGCCGCGCTCCTGATTGGAGCGGCTGAAAACAAAGTCAGTGAAATCCGTGTTAAAAATTTCGTTGACGAATGGACTGTCATCGGAAGGCTTGATCGCGCGGGCGCGCATTATGAGATCGACGTGCGGTGCGCCCGGGCGGTCGTGCAAATCCATGAAAATTTCGGCACCACTTTGACCGGCGCCGACAATGGCTATCTTTTTGGCATCCCCGTGGCGGGCGATTTCCCGAAGATAGCTGTTAGAGTGAAATATTCGAGAATCGCTTTTCAGTGACCGAAAACACTCAGGAATATTGGGCGTGCCTCCGACGCTGACAATGAGATTGCGTGTGAGTCGTTCATGAACGATATTGTGGGAGTCGCGTGAGCGGATGCGCAGCAGGCTAACCTCGTCTTTACGTCTCTCCGGCAGCACTTCAAATACCTCCTCCCCATAAACGCACCGATGGTTGAAGTGCGCCGCTGCCCAGGCCAGGTAGTCGTTGAATTCGTGGCGGCTTGGAAAAAACGTTTTTAGATTGATAAAATCCTGTAGCCGCTGTTTCTGATGGAGGTAGTTGATAAACGTGAAATGGCTGGATGGATTTCGCATGGTGGCCAGATCCTTCAGGAACGAGATCTGCATATGCGTGTTGTCCAGCATCATATTGGCATGCCACGCGAAACTCGGCTGTTTCTCGATAAAGAACGAATCGATGTCGTACCCCTCCTGTTTCTTTTCCTCCAGAGTAATGGCGAGCGCTATATTGGAGGGGCCGAAGCCGATACCGATGACGTCATGAATTTGCATGGAGATATCCTCAGGACAGAGATGCGGAAAGTGATGTGGTTGTCCCATCGCGGGGAATCCACAGCCGCTCGGCAAAGAAACGTTCCCGCTGCAGCATGCTGAGTATGGCGCGCTTGTGCGGGAAATCGAATTCCTTAAGGTTGAGGTAGCCGCACTTGCCGAGATTGCGAATCATCTTGAGATTATCTGAACGAGGTTCGATGACAATCCGCTGCGTTCTGCAATCGTCGAGAAACAGATAATGCGAGATCGACGGAAGCCATGCAGTTACGAAGGGCTTGCCGCGGAAGCGGGGTTCCCCGATCAGCACATGCCATCCCCGGTCGAAATCATCCGCTTGGTAAAAGGGGGCGATGTGGTCTTCTTTCGCCCAGTAAATCTCGAAATAGCCAAAATCCTCATCACCAAGACTCGCGATGAGCCCGATAGAATGCGGATCAGCTGCGAGTTTCTGCAGATAGGCGTGATGTTTTATTAAATCGCCTTCTTCCCCCCACGCTGCCGCAACTATGGGGTCGTTCATCCAGCGGTTGAAGCATTCAAGGTCACGTTGAATATCCACTGCCCGGAACGACAGTGTGCGTTCCAGCCACGGAATGTACCGTTCATACACCATGCCCTCTGGCTTTGGAGGACGCAGAGGATGCCGGAGACCATGGTCGAGTATGTAAGTCAGGGGAAACCCGCATGGCGGGTACGGAAGCAGCCATATCCTCGCCTGCTGCCAGAAAAGCTCGATTTCGACGGTCAACCGCCCACTTTTGCTTAACAGGAGAACCCCGGAGCAAAGCAGTTCGTCGAGTTCGACGAGTTCGACAAAAGGGGCCTGAACTTCAAGTTTGTCGCAATCAGGATAATTAGTAAAAGCAGCCTCGATTGCCGCGAGGAGTTCGGCGGTTTGCGATTTCCCAGAACAAGATGCCATCCATTCCAGTTGCAATTGATCCGCCTTCTGGACAAGCCGCCACCTCGATATTTCGATCCCGCCGCGAGATTTCAGCAGCAATGCATTGCTATCGGCTATCACCATGTACTCGGTGCGGTCGGGGCGGCAAATAAACGGCTTGGCAGGAGCCGACAGGCACTGGTCTTGCTTGTGTAACTGTCCCATCTACAGACTCCTGAATAATTTCGGTTGAGGCAAGAACCCTCATTCCCTTGTGAAGACGAATGAGAAACATTATTTTCTAGCGAATCATCTTATGGAACGCGAGAGGGAGGCGGGACTATTGGAAGGAGGACGGTTGCAGGATGTCTAGTAGCCAGTCAGCGGTTGCGCGGATCATCGACATGGACAGGCATGGGGGAGCAAGTCAGGTAAATATTTGCAGCGTTCGTTCGTCTCCTTTCATGTCATCTTCAGCTAGGGGTAATGGTGCTCAAGTATCTCATCAGCCAATCAAAGGTATTATTAGGGGGTGCTTCATTAGTAACCGTGGTCCACGGCGCTTGCAGTGTGTTTCTGGTGGCCCAGATCAGTTCCGCACTTACTGCAGAAGAGTCGGAACGTGGACAAATGGCGCTGATTTTTGCCGTCACAGCCCTCGGTGTAATGCTGAGTTATATAGCTGCAGCCATTCTCTTCGAGCGCCTTGGCCAGCGTGCTCATGCTGAATTGCGCAACTTCGTCGCAAGACGGGTGCTTGCCGCTGATTACAGGCGTCTTGAGTCAATCGGCGCTGCACGGGTACAATCGGCACTCGCAGAGCACTGTACGCGAGTTGCTGAATTTTTTGAAAGCTTTCCAGTAATCCTGATGAATGCAGTCATCGTCGCCGGATGCCTTGTTTATATGGCATTGTTATCCTCGCAGGTTTTTCTGCTTGCAGTTCTCGTTATCGGGCTAGGCTCGGTCGGGTATCACCTTGCGCATTTGCGCGCCATACGCCATTTGAATATTGCGGCTGAAGAGCAGGACCAGCTGTTCGCCTATTTTCGTTCCCTTACGGATGGGGCCAAGGAACTTCGCCTGAACCATCAAAAACAGACCGCCTTCTATGATGAGGTGCTCGCCAGGTCGATTGAAACCGTGCGGCGCGAAAGAACCTTTGGAATGTCCGTATTCGTTGCCTCGGGCGGTTGGGCCCAGTTCCTGCTATATGCGTTTATTGGACTGGTGTTATTCGTGCTGGTGAGTAATGTTCCCGACCGGACGCTCATCATGACAGGCTATGCGCTTGTATTTGTTTACATGGTGGGACCGCTTGAAGCGCTGCTGCTGAATATCCCGCGAGCCAATCTGGCCCAGGCTTCTGCCGTGCGAATCGACGAAATAATACGCGAGATGGCTACTTCCGAGACCCGAACTGACGGCTCTTCCCGGCCTACGTTGCAATCCATCGCCCTGCGAGGGGTATTGCATCGTTATTATCACGAACAGAGCGATGAAATGTTCACCCTTGGCCCCATAGACCTGGAGTTTCGACCGGGAGAGATTACTTTTCTGGTTGGTGGAAATGGCAGCGGCAAGACCACCTTAGCCAAACTGCTGGTTGGGCTTTACCCGCCGGAAGAGGGAACAATAGTCTTTAATGGCGGAACAGTAGACGATACCAATCGGGGTCACTACCGGCAGCTATTTTCTACAATTTTCTCTGACTTTCACCTTTTCGATCGGCTGCTTGAGACGAGCAGCGTGCACTTGGATAGCGAAGGCAATCGCCTCTTGGAGAAACTGCATCTGCACAACAAGGTTAAAGTGCAGAATGGGGCTTTCACTACACTTGAGTTGTCGCAAGGGCAGCGCAAGCGCCTGGCTTTGGTGGTAGCATACTTGGAGAATCGTCCATTTTTTATGTTCGACGAATGGGCGGCAGACCAGGATCCTGTTTTCAAGGAAGTATTTTACCGGGAAATCCTTCCTGAATTAAGGGCCATGGGCAAGGCCGTGCTGGTGATATCGCACGATGACCGATACTTTCATCTCGCTGATCAACTTGTACGCATGGAGAGCGGACGCCTGACTTTCCATAGCCGGGCACCGGCGAAAGACCGTGCGCCAGTAAAAGACAGCGCTCCAACACTATCGTTGGCAACCTGACAGGAAGATTGACTCGGTGAAACGGATTATCACACCTGCGATGGCCGGCACAATTGGACCATCAGGGACGCAAGCGGTTGGCAAGCGCTGGGCTGACCGTACCTTCTTCGTGCTGATGCACCGTTGGGCCGGACTCTTTCTGGCCTTGTTCCTGTTCATTTCCGGGCTTACCGGTGCAATAATCTCCTGGGATCATGAGCTGGATGAATGGCTCAATCCGCACTTGTTTGAAGCGCAGGGCGAGGGAGTTCCACAATCCCCGTTAGTGCTTGCCAGCCAGCTGGAAGCGGCTGATCCTCGGTTGCTCATAAATTGGGTTCCGCTAGCCGTCGAACCCGGGCATAACCTTGTACTAGGCATAGGCCCCCGTCTTGATCCAACCACAGGCAAGGCGTTTGAGCTAGACTTCAACCAGATTATGCTTGATCCGGTTGACGGAGAAATTCGAGGGAAGCGGATGTGGGGCGCCGTTTCACTGAGTCGTGAAGATTTACTCCCGTTCCTGTACAAGTTGCATTACAGCATGCATATTCCTGATGGGTTTGGTATTGAGCTTGGCATCATATTCATGGGGATATTAGCGATTGTCTGGACGTTCGACTGCTTCATTGCACTGTGGATCTCATTTCCCAAAGCGAGCGCTTGGCCCAAGTCGTTATCTTTCCGCTGGCGGCAGGGAGGCTCGAAGCTGAACTTTGATCTGCATCGGTCAGGAGGGGTTTGGATATGGGGCTTCTTGCTGATTCTCGCGGTTACCGCGGTATCAATGAACCTTAATCGGGAGATAATGCGTCCTCTCGTGTCGTTATTCTCCACGCTGACGCCCAGCCCTTTCTCAGGCACGCCCAATCCACCTGAGCAGCCCATTGAACCCAAGGTTGATCGGCGAACCGTCCTAAAGCTAGCCGCAGTGGAAGCCAAAAGGCTCGGTTGGAGCACTCCTCCAGGCGGAATATTCTATGTATCCGAATTCGGAGTTTATGGCGTAACTTTCTTCGAACCAGGGCACGAACATGGAGACGGGGGACTGGGCAATCCATCCTTGTATTATGAGGGTAAGGATGGATTGCCTGCCGGGTCTAAAATACCCGGCACCGGTAGCGCCGGGGATATCTTCATGCAGGCTCAGTACCCTTTACATTCTGGACGGATCCTCGGTCTTCCAGGGCGCATTTTGATTTCGGCAATCGGGCTGATGGTGGCGATTCTCTCGATTACCGGAGTGATTGTCTGGCAAAAGAAACGATTGGTGCGGAAGAAAATACTGGCACGGACGGTGTAGTCACAGTGCGTAGCGCCCACCGGCGCTCGCCCGGTATCCATGATGTCCTTTGTGCTCGGCTACTGTCGTAATTCAGGTATTCCGATCATCAGATTGCAGTTCCGGATTCATGGTGCCCGAGTCCTTTTCCAGATACTCCATGATCGCGTAGGTTAGCTCCTTGCAGCCTTCGCCATTGATCGCCGAAATAGCAAAGCTTTTCCCTTTCCAGCCAAGGCTGCGCAGGAATTTTTTGTTGGTTTTATCGCGCTCACTTTCGGCCAATAGATCGGCTTTATTGAGTATCAGCCAGCGCGGTTTCCGATAGAGAGAGTCGTCATATTTCCTGAGCTCTTTAACAATGGCTTTGGCTTCGCGCACCGGGTCGACGCCTTCATCCATCGGCGCTATGTCGATGACATGCAGCAACAGGCGGGTGCGCGCAAGATGCTTCAGGAAGCGATGACCCAGCCCCGCGCCTTCTGCCGCGCCCTCTATTAATCCAGGAATATCGGCCATCACGAAGCTGCGGTTCTGATCTACACGCACCATACCCAGATTGGGGTGCATGGTGGTGAAGGGATAATCGGCAACCTTCGGACGGGCAGCGGAGACTGCGCGGATCAAGGTCGATTTGCCCGCGTTAGGCATGCCCAGCAGGCCAACATCCGCGAGAACCTTCAGCTCCAGTTTAAGCTCGAATTCTTCTCCCGGTTCTCCCGGCGTAAACTGACGGGGGGCCCGGTTCGTACTGGATTTAAAATGCAGGTTGCCAAGCCCGCCCGCCCCGCCCTTGGCCAGCAAAACCTTCTGTTCGTGCCGTTGCAAATCGGCAATGACGTCTCCGGTGATGGCATTCGTAATAACTGTGCCAACGGGCATGCGCAAGACGATGTCTTCGCCTCCCTTGCCATAACAGTCAGAGCCACGCCCGTTTTCGCCTTTCCTGGCCCGATGCATCCGGGCAAAACGGTAATCTACCAAGGTATTGATGTTACGGTCAGCAAGGGCGTAGATGCTGCCGCCGCGTCCACCATCGCCACCCGATGGGCCGCCCTTGGGGATATACTTTTCCCGGCGGAAGCTTGCAGCACCGTCACCGCCTTTTCCTGCAATTACCTGGATTACTGCCTCGTCTATGTATTTCATCGCAATGGTTTCCCTGAATATCAGGATACAAATAAAAAAGCCCTATCGACCTGACAGGGCTCTTTCGCGGACATCAGCAGAAACTAGACAGGTATGATGCTCACCATTTTCCGTTGTAGCGCGCCTTTCGTGCTGAAATTCACTTTGCCATCAATCTTGGCGAAGAGCGTGTGGTCCTTGCCCATGCCAACATTCTCACCGGCATGGACTCGTGTGCCACGCTGACGAATAATGATGCTCCCAGCCGGAATCAGTTCGCCACCAAAGCTTTTCACGCCCAAGCGCTTGGAATTGGAATCACGACCGTTTCTGGAACTACCGCCCGCTTTTTTATGTGCCATGCTAGACTCTCCTTATGCCGAGATACCGGTTATCTGGATTTCGGTGTAATTCTGCCGGTGTCCCTGATGTTTCTGGTAGTGTTTGCGCCGCCGCATCTTGAAAATTCTTATCTTGTCGTGCCGGCCTTGTTCCAACACCGTAGCCTGGACCGATGCGCCGCTTAAAAGAGGTTTGCCCACCGAGACATCGTCGCCATCAGCGATCATTAGCACATGCTCGATCACGAATTCGCTGCCTACATCCGCCGGTATCTGTTCTATCTTGAGTTTTAGTCCATTCTCCACGCGGTACTGCTTGCCGCCGGTTTTTATGATCGCATACATGGTGGATTCTCTTCTCTTACGTGAGCTTGCAAGACCCTGCAAAGGGGAAACGAATATTATACATCCGCACCCTCTCAAGGTCAAAGGTCTGTTGCAAATGAATTTGTGCCATAATATCAGGTTGTTCGAGCACCGAACTCGGCCCGTTGGCGGTGATATTCTACCACGGCCTTTATTTCAGGAACCTCAGTGTCGATTGAACGTATCAGAAGCCTTATCGCCCCCGATATGGGCGCCGTGGATGCTGTTATCCGAGAGAAACTGTACTCCGATGTAGCCCTTATCCGTCAAGTAAGCGAATATATCATCAACAGTGGCGGCAAACGCCTGCGGCCAGCCCTGGTTATTCTTTCCGCCGGCGCTTTTGGATATGAGGGAAAGCATCACCACACGCTGGCCGCGATCGTGGAATTTATCCATACCGCGACCCTGCTGCACGATGATGTTGTGGATGCTTCGGAACTGCGGCGTAGCAAGGCGACCGCTAACGCCTTGTTCGGAAATGCCGCGAGCGTGCTGGTCGGGGATTTTTTGTACTCTCGCGCATTCCAGATGATGGTCGAGGTGGACAATATGCGGGTCATGCGAGTGCTGGCTGACGCCACCAACACTATTGCTGAAGGTGAAGTGTTGCAGCTGCTCAACTGCCGTGATCCTGCTGTTGACGAGGAAAACTACCTCCGGGTAATCCGCTATAAAACAGCGAAGCTGTTCGAGGCAGCGACCCGCCTCGGCGCTATTCTTGGCAAGGCCAAAATGGCGGAAGAAGATGCGATGGCGGCTTACGGCATGCATCTGGGAACCGCGTTTCAGTTAACCGACGACATGCTGGATTATTCCGGAGATTATCAGGAAACCGGCAAGAATCTTGGAGACGATCTCGCGGAAGGCAAACCCACGCTGCCGCTGATCTATGCCATGCGAACAGGATCGGGTGTGCAGGCCGCGGTAATACGCAATGCCATAGAGCAGGGCGGGGAGGGCGGTTTCCAACCGGTGCTGGAGGTGATCCAGCAGACCGGTGCACTGGATTACGCCCGGCAGCGGGCAGAAGCGGAATCCGCCATGGCGTCCAGGGCCATCTCATCGCTACCTGGTTCCGTGTACAACGAATGTCTGCTGGAACTCAGCACATTTGCGGTAGCCCGAAATTACTAACAGGGCTCCCCTAAGGGGAATGACGGCGAACTCGCGCCAGCCTCAAGCGTATTCCGCGGGAAATTTGGATTGCTCGGTCATGCCTTCCTGCGTACAATTGCTGCCCACGTGGGTCTTATCGCCCAGGTAGAAGAAGTGCGGAGTCAATAGTTTCGGGGTGTAGCTCAGCCTGGTAGAGTACTGCGTTCGGGACGCAGGAGTCGGAGGTTCGAATCCTCTCACCCCGACCAATTCCATGCGCCAACGGAGACAACGTATTCAACGGAGACAACGTATTGGGTAGAATCCTTGTCCTCGCCCTTATTATCGTGCTCTTTTTTTGGGTAATAAGGAGCTTCCGGCGCGCTCTAAAAAAAGGGCAGGAAGAAGCCCGAACCCCCGCTTCCCTCGAAGGGGAGGATATGGTGCGCTGTATTCACTGCGGCGTGCATTTGCCCAGAAGCGAAAGCATTACTTCCGAAGGCGAGTTTTTTTGTAGTGAGGACCATCGCCGCTTGCATCTGGAACCATAGAACTTAGCTGCAGCCACTCGAAGCCCATGGCGTGCGGGAAGGGCGACGGCGGACCAATCGAATGCAATTAGAAACAACGGAATGCCTGGCCAACGTTCGTTTTATCCCTTCGCCCAATTTTGACGAACGTCCTGCTGGCTGTGCGATAACCCTGCTTGTTATCCACAATATCAGCCTTCCGCCAGATGATTTCGGCGGCGACGGTGTGATAGAGTTCTTTACCAACAGGCTGGATCCGGAGGCTCACCCTTATTATCAGTCTCTTTGCGGCTTCAAGGTCTCCGCTCATTTTTTTATCCGTCGGGATGGCGGAATAATTCAGTTTGTTCCACCGGAGAAGCGCGCCTGGCATGCGGGAGAATCCTGCTGGCAAGGCAGGAGCCGCTGCAACGATTTTTCCATTGGCATAGAGCTGGAGGGCAGTGATACAGCGCCTTTCACTGACTCCCAATACGCTGTGCTAGCAGCGCTCACGCGGGTGTTGCGGAATACCTATCCAATCACAGACATTGCCGGGCATGCGGACATAGCGCCGGGTCGTAAAACTGACCCCGGTCCCTGTTTCGACTGGGAGCGTTATCGCGCCGCGTTGCTCCTGGCGCGATAGGATCATTTCCCGTATTATTTCCAGTGGAGGCATCATCAGGAAGACGCGCGCAGCTTCTCCTTGGGCACATTGCTGCCATGGAAGCCGTTACCCGATTCCACTCCTTGGCCCCTGAGGTAGTCTTCGTAGCCACCCTTGAAATCGATGATCCCTTCGGGCTTCATTTCGAGCACGCGGGTCGCAAGCGATGAAACGAATTCACGATCATGAGAAACGAAAATCAGCGTGCCCGTGTATTTCTCCAGGGTGGCGTTAAGAGACTCAATGGATTCCATGTCCAGATGGTTGGTGGGTTCGTCCATGAGCAGCACGTTGTTTTTTTGCAGCATGAGCTTGCCGAACAGCATTCGGCCTTCCTCTCCGCCGGAAATGACTTTCACCGATTTCTTTACTTCGTCGCCAGAGAACAGGAGCCTTCCAAGCACGCTGCGCACAGCCTGATCGTCGTCGTACTCGCGGCGCCACTGCGTCATCCAGTCGGTGAGGGACATATCCGTTTCAAAATCGGCGGCATGATCTTGCGCAAAGTAGCCGGGACGGGCTTTCTCTGTCCACTTCACCTCACCCGCATCCGGCGCCAGTTCCCCGGTAAGACAGCGCAGCAGGGTCGTCTTGCCGATACCGTTGGGACCGATGATCGCGATTTTCTCGCCTGCTTCGACGTTGAGGCTGAATTTCTTGAGGAGCGGTTTATCCAGGCCGGGGAAATGCTTGCTGATACTTTGCACTGACACGGCCAGCCGATGCAGCTTTTCTCTCTCATCGACATCCAGGCGGATATAGGGATACTGGCGGCTGGAAGGTTTTACATCTTCGAGCTTTATTTTTTCGATCTGGCGAGCCCGGCTCGTTGCTTGCCGGGCCTTCGAAGCATTGGCGGAAAAGCGGCTGACGAACGATTGCAGCTCTGCAATCTGGGTTTTCTTCTTGGCATTTTCGGCCAGCATGCGTTCTCGCACTTGAGTGGCGGCGGTCATGTATTCGTCGTAGTTTCCGGGATAGATTCGGATTTCGCCATAATCCAGATCGGCCATATGAGTACAGACGCTGTTCAGAAAATGACGGTCATGGGAAATAATGACGATCGTGCTCCTGCTTGCGTTGATGACATCCTCGAGCCAGCGGATGGTGTTGATATCGAGATTATTCGTCGGTTCGTCGAGCAGCAGAATTTCAGGGTCGGCAAAGAGCGCCTGCGCCAGCAATACACGCAGCTTGAATCCAGGTGCGATGGCGCTCATTAGCCCTGGGTGTTGCGATAGCGGGATACCCACTCCCAGGAGCAACTCTCCGGCGCGCGCTTCAGCCGAATAGCCATCAAGTTCGGCGAACTGCGCCTCAAGTTCCGCAGCTTGCATGTAGTCAGCTTCCGTGGCCTCGGGATTGGCATAGATGGCATCGCGCTCCTCCTTTACACGCCACAACTCGGCGTGTCCCATCATAACGGTATCGATCACAGGGCAATTCTCGAAAGCGAACTGGTCCTGGCGCAATTTACCAACTCGCTCGCCGGCGTCAATGCTGATGTTGCCGGCGGTCGGTTCCAGATCGCCGCCCAGTATCTTCATGAACGTGGACTTGCCGCAGCCGTTGGCACCGATCAGGCCATAGCGGTTTCCATCCCCGAATTTGACCGAGACATTTTCAAACAGGGGCTTGGCCCCGAATTGCATAGTGATGTTGGCGGTAGTGATCAAAGCGGTATACCTTAGAAAGAGATAAACCCTCTATTATATACGTTTTTGGAAATATCCAATACCGGGGGAAAGCCGGCTCAGCTCTAGCGGCTATCAGAACGTTCCTATCCGTGGCATACCAACCCATATTCCAGAGTTTTGGCATCCTGGTACGCCAAACGCGTGCTGGATTGGAGAGGCCCGAGGGCTTTCCTGTATCATTGCGGTTTCTTGATAATATTCGTGTTCCATGAAGATCACCTTACTGGATTTTGAGCACCCGATCGCCGAGCTTGAAGCAAAAATAGAAGAATTGCGTTTTGCTCAAGATGATTCGGCTGTGGATATTTCAGCCGAAATCCACCGTTTGCAGAAAAAAAGCAAGTCGCTTACCAACAGCATCTACGCGAAGCTCACGCCCTGGCAGATTTCGCAGGTTGCGCGGCATCCACAGCGTCCGTATACGCTCGACTACATTCAGCATCTGTTCACGGATTTCGAAGAGCTTCACGGTGACCGGAGCTTTGCTGATGATCATGCCATCATCGGCGGGCTGGCGCGTTTTTTCGGCCAGCCGATAATGGTAATCGGGCACCAGAAAGGACGCGACACGAAGGAAAAAATCCATCGTAATTTCGGCATGCCCAGGCCCGAAGGTTATCGCAAGGCGCTGCGTTTGATGTGTCTGGCGGAAAAATTCTCCGTGCCGCTGTTCACCTTCGTCGATACTCCAGGCGCATACCCTGGCATAGGTGCGGAAGAACGAGGTCAGTCCGAGGCCATCGGGAGAAACCTGTACGTCCTGGCGGAGTTGAAAGTTCCGATCATCTGCACCATTATCGGCGAAGGCGGTTCAGGCGGAGCGCTGGCGGTGGCAGTGGGAGATGTGGTGCATATGCTGCAATACGCAACCTATTCTGTCATTTCTCCCGAGGGCTGTGCTTCCATTCTCTGGAAAAGCGCGGACAAGGCGCCGGAAGCTGCCGAAATCATGGGCATCACCGCGCACCGCCTCAAAACGATGGGCCTGATCGACAGGATCATCAATGAGCCTCCCGGCGGAGCCCAACGCGACTACCTCGCCACCATGCAAGCCGTAAGGGCCTCATTGGAAGAATCTCTCCAGCACCTGCAAGGCCAGTCTGCGGAGTCGTTACTGGAGAAACGTTTCGAGCGGCTGATGGGATATGGCAAGTACAAGGAAGTCAAGATCAAATAGCATTTCCCGCAGAGTAGAAGCGGTATTGCGCGACCATATCAGGCATGGCGACCGCATGGTTCTGGCGCTGAGCGGAGGCGTGGATTCGGTCGTGTTACTGGATGTACTTGTTCCATTATCGGTTCAGATGCAGTTCGAACTCTCCGCCATTCATGTCAATCACGGCATCAGCGCCAATGCGGGCAAGTGGAACAGTTTCTGCCAGCGTCTATGCTGCTCGTGGGGCATTCTTCTTAAAACCCGCACGCTCAAAATCATCAAGGAACCCGGTCTCAGCCTGGAGGCTATTTCCCGCGAGGGGCGTTACTGCATATTCGGGAAACTGAAAGCCGATTATGTGGTGCTGGCACAACATCTGGACGATCAGGCTGAAACCCTGATGCTGCAGTTATTGCGGGGGGCGGGCGTGAAGGGTTTGTGTGCAATGCCTGTTTTGAGGAGGCTGTCCTCGGGTACCATGAATCCACCAACAGGAATCAGCGGGAACGCACCAGGAGAGCGGAGCCGGACGCTCGATGGCCGGCCGGGGATATTAAGGCCAATGCTGCATGTGTCCCGCCGCGAAATCGAGGATTACGCAAGAGAACATGCTCTGCAGTGGATTACCGATGAGAGCAACGACAACACCGCGTTCGACCGGAATTTCCTGCGTCATGATATCTTCCCTCAACTGGAAAAACGCTTCCCCTCGTATCGAATCGCCTTCCTGCGCGCCAGCAGGCATATGGCCGAGGCATCCGCTCTCCTTGATGAAGTGGCGGAAAGTGATAGCAGGGAATGTGTCCAGTCCGGAAAAATTCTCATTGAGAGCATGAGAAAACTGGGTTTTCTCCGCGCCAAGAACCTGTTGCGCCATACCTTGGCGCGGCAGGGCGCCATACTTCCCAGTGCCGTAAAACTGGAGGAAATCCTGCGCCAGCTGCTATCCTCGTGTCCGGATACAAAACTCCATGTGGTCTTCGGAAGTTCCGAAGTCCGCTGCTTTAGGGGCCTGGTCTACATACGCAAAGCACGACCGTCAACAACGGCGGTGGCGCGCATTTCCCACCCAGACGAATGGCGCCTGCCGTGGCAGGGAGAAAAGCGGGTTGTTATTGCCGAACTAGGCGGCACGCTGCGATTCACGAGCCGTAAAGGTGTGGGAATCAGTTTCCAAAAACTCACACAGTTTCCCGTCACGATCCGCCTGCGAAGGGGAGGAGAACGCCTTCGGCCGGATTGCAACCGTCCGCGCCGCAGCGTTAAGAATCTTCTCCAGGAAGCGGCGATGCCGCCATGGGAGCGGGAAACACTGCCGTTGATATTCAGTGGCGACCATCTCGCGGGCGTCCCGGGCATCGGAGTGAGCTGCGAGTTTCAGGCGGCTGCCGGCGAAGAGGGGGTGGTGGTGGAATGGCAGCCCCGAAACGCCGTCCAAGGTTCAGGAAGCCCGGGCTGGGCATAATCGGCCAGGGCTGCCGATTATGCAGTGAGCGGCGGCAAGCAGCACGCTTTACTGCAGCTCGAAAACCAGCACCTCTGCCTCCCTGCCATGATCGAGCGTCAGGCTGCTTGCATCGGTAATGATGGCCGCATCTCCCGCCAGGAGGGCAGTTCCGTTAAGCGAGACGCTGCCGCGGGCGATATGGACATAAACGGAGCAGTGGGCAGGAATCGTTCGCTCCACGCGTTCGTCTGCATTCACTAGCGCGGCGAAGATTTTCCCATGCGAATGAATGGTAACAGAGTCCTCCGCGCCATCCGGCGAGGCGATGAGACGGAGTCTGCCGCGCTTTTCCGCGTCGGCAAAATACCTTTCCTCATAGCTGGGGCGGACGCCGGTGATATTGGGAATCAGCCAGATTTGCAGAAAATGGACTTTCTCGGTCGGCGAAGGATTGAACTCGCTATGCTGCACACCGGTACCTGCGCTCATGCGCTGAACATTGCCTGGACGAATAATGGAACGGGTTCCCGTCGTATCCTTGTGTGCCAAAGTTCCCTCCAGCACATAGCTGACGATCTCCATGTCACGGTGGCCGTGCATGCCGAATCCTTGACCAGGCTCTACAGTGTCATCGTTGATGACACGCAGCGCCCGGAACTGAATATATCTCGGGTCGTAATAGTCTCCAAAAGAAAAGCTGTGCCAGGAATTCAGCCAGCTGTTATGCACGTGGCCACGATCCTGGGAGCGGCGCAATTCCATGATGTGTGTTCTCCTGATAAACAAAACGGCTGGCAGTGGGCAGGACTGCGCCCGGTTGCTTTCACGGCAAGCCAGAAAGCAATTTGCAGGATCAACGGCTTCATGTCCCAGCTGCCATTGAGCTGTCGGTGGGCGCCTTTGGCGCACCCCCTACAAAATGCGACACACGGGGCGGCCTTCTGCCAACGTGAAAACGTTGCACGATTTCCTGGACCCGCTGGTCTTCGCGTGTGACTCGCGCATGCTGGCGTAAATGGTCAAGCCATGAATCATGCTGGAAGAGTTCCACATAACGCCCGGGCACGGCAATGTCCTCAAAAACACCCCAACTGAAGGCGCCATCGCGCCGGCGTATTGTACCGAGTTGCTGCATTGCGCCCAGGAAGGCGTCGCGCTGTTCCAGCGTAATCTCGTATTCGACCGTAATCAGCACAGGTCCGCGATCCTTCTCCACATTCCCCGCTTCCACCGGGGGTGGCCAATGATAAGACGGCGACAGATCAGGTACTTCCGCGCCGCCGAGACTGATTCCACGTACCGCCAGCGCGGCCATCATGGCCCCCATAGCCGATAGCACAAGTGCAGCGGGAATTCCGGCAACGGCGGCAACCGATCCCCACAAGAGGCTGCCGAGCGTCATGGCAGCGGAGAATATCATAATGTAGAGAGACAAAGCCCGGCCCCGGACCCAGGCCGGCACCGAGAGCTGCGCGGCGACCTGCAGCGACGACAGAACACTTACCCACGCCGCGCCGGAAACTGTCATGACAGCATACAGTACAAACTCGCTCCGGATCGTTGCCAGGGCTATGATAGTCAACGCGTAGACCATGCTCGCGCCAAGCACGAGGTGGTCACGCGAGATACGTGACTGTAGCCATGGTAAAACGATGACAGCGGCCACTGCCCCGAGGCCCACAAACGCCAGCAGGAAACCGTAGGTATGTGGGCCGCCGTCCAGCTCATTTCTGGCGATAAGCGGGAGCAGTGCCCATGCGGAGATCGTGAACAGAATGAAAGCGGCTGCACGGACCAGCACGGCACGGAATGGCGATGCCCTGCGGGCATAGCGCAGGCCCGCGCGCAAGGCCTGGAAGAAGCGCTCGGGCGGCAGGGTACTTTCATCCGGTTCGCGCTTCCAGTACCACAGCATTACGATCATACCCACGAACGTGATCGTGTTGAGGCTATAAGCCGCCCATGCGCCAAACTGCGAAAGCAACAGGCCGCCTATGGCAGGACCGATGGAACGCGAGATGTTCATCGATAGCGATCCCAGCGCCACCGCTTGCGGCAACATGGCTCCAGGAACGAGCTCTGGGCCGGTCACGTTCAAGGCGGGCGTCGACATCGCTGCGCCAATACCGAGGGAAAAGGTCAGGAGCAACAGATTAGCGGGATCAAGCTGATCGATGGCGGCCAGGAACGCTAGGGTCGCTGCTGACAGCGCCATCCATACTTGCGTGGCGAGCAAATAGCGGCGGCGATCGACAATATCGGTGAGCGCGCCGGCAACCATCGCAAACAGCACCATCGGCAACGCAGCCGCTGCTTGCACCAGGGACACCATTACCGGCGACGAAGACAGATCGGTCATCACCCAGCCAGACGCCACTCCGTTGATCCAGGTGCCGATGTTGGAACCGAGCGCAGCCAGCCAGAATACCCGGAATACAGGTACACCCAAAGGTCCCCAGGCGCTGGCGTCCGGAATAGGCGAGGCGGTATTTTCGTTCGGCTTGCTCACATTACTCAAAAGTTTTCATCCGCAGCGCTACGCCTGCTCCGTGTATTTATGTCCCCGGATATTTACATCCCAAATGTCGGCGCCCCTCGGCTCATGCACCTCAGCTCTGACTCATCGGTTGGCGGTGCGGCAGGCCTGTTATGACTCGCCGCAGGTGTGCGACCCGGCCGGGCGCGATGTTCCGGGTAGTCATGCCGGCGCGGTCGGGCGTGAGCAGGCTCCGATTCGATTCCCGCACCGGCGCACCACCCAATAATTGTCTATAGCAGATAGAGCACGCTTATTCACACAGGTTCGGCATAATTTTTTTACGGTCTATGTGGTTTTCAGCGAAGCTCGAACTCGGGAGATAGGCGATGACGTCTGGATAGGCGGGGGCGTCATCATCTGCCCCGGCGCACGGATCGGTGCGCGGTCAGTCGTAGGAGCTGGGAGCGTGGTGACGAAAGACATACCCGAAGGCGTATGTTGTCGTGGACAACCCCTGCCGCATTTTGCGAGAAATCGGAGAATAACCAAAAAACCGTCAAGACTAGCACGGACCACCCGCATTACTGTTTGGCGGACATTGCTTCGCATAATGGGCAGAGACAGATGCCAACCGATATTTGCGAATTAAGGCGGGAGCGGGCACGGTATTCCGAACAGAGTACAATAGTCCGTTCGCACCGGTTCATTCAGGCGGCAATGGCACCACGCAACATTTTACTCTTCTCTCCGATGGCTAAAACCAAATCCACGTATTCCTGCACCGAATGCGGCGGCCAGACCTTGAAGTGGCAGGGCCAGTGTCCGCATTGTCAAGCGTGGAACACGCTGGTCGAGGTCATCGCCGATAAACCAGTATCGCGCTTTACGGCTGTTTCGGAAGTTGGCCAGGTGCAAAGCTTGAGCGACGTGGAGGCTGGGGAGGAGGAGCGTTATACCACGGGTGTGGCCGAGTTTGACCGCGTGCTGGGCGGCGGTCTGGTCCAGGGAGGAGTGGTCTTGTTGGGGGGTGATCCGGGAATTGGGAAATCCACGCTGTTGCTGCAAGCACTGTGTGACATGTCTGCCGCGCGCAACGTGCTTTATGTCACGGGAGAAGAGTCGGCGCGGCAGGTGGCGCTACGGGCAAAACGGCTTGTGCTGGACGCGAGGGCAGTCCATTTGCTGGCGGAAATCCAGCTGGAGCGGATCCAGTCGTTATTGGTCGAGCGAAAGCCCGATGTAGCAGTGATCGATTCGATCCAGACGGTTTATTCCGAAGCACTGCAATCCGCGCCCGGATCCGTCGCCCAGGTGCGCGAGTGTGCCGCTCAATTGACGCGGCTGGCCAAGGCTGGGGGCACCTGTATTATCCTGGTGGGACATGTCACCAAGGAGGGTGCGCTGGCCGGGCCGCGCGTGCTGGAGCACATGGTGGACACGGTACTCTATTTCGAGGGCGATACCCATTCCAGTTTTCGCCTGATCCGTGCCTTCAAGAATCGCTTCGGGGCGGTAAACGAACTGGGCGTATTTGCCATGACTGAAAAAGGCTTGCGCGAGGTGAGCAATCCTTCGGCGTTATTCCTTTCTCACCATGGAGGTCAGGTGCCGGGTTCCTGCGTCATGGTGACCCAGGAAGGCACCCGACCGTTGCTGGTGGAGATTCAGGCTCTGGTGGACGAGGCGCACGCGCCGAATCCCCGGCGGTTGAGCGTGGGGCTGGAACAGAATCGGCTTGCAATGTTGCTGGCAGTGTTGCATCGGCACGCGGGGATCGCCTGTTTTGACCAAGACGTGTTCGTAAACGCCGTGGGGGGCGTGAAGATTACCGAGCCGGGCGCCGATCTGGCGGTGTTGCTTGCCATTATTTCTTCGCTCAAGAACAAGCCGCTGCCGGAAAAAATGGTGGTATTTGGCGAAGTGGGGTTGGCAGGAGAAGTGCGCCCTGTGCAGCGCGGGTTGGAACGGCTGAAAGAAGCGGCAAAACTGGGTTTTGTTCAGGCTCTCATTCCCAGAGCTAACAAGCCAAAACACCCGCCGGCAGGGATCGAAATCATCGAGATAGGGCGCGTGGATGAAGCGGTAGAAAAAATACGCTGAGGCGGCGGGGCAAAGGAAACCCTTCTGGAGGGAAAAAAGCATGAGTGGCCAGACGCGTTCCCAGCTACGGTGGCTGGGCATTCTGTCGATTGGCGTTTTTCTGGTCGCCGGGATTGCTCCGCCCTTTCCTCAGCCCCTGGAGTATCACCAGTTTGCAGACCGGCGAATTTATTTCGGGATTCCTAATTTTGTCAATGTTGTTTCGAACCTTGCATTTCTGCTTGTCGGGATAGCAGGCCTGGGGTTTCTGTTTTCCAGAGGATCGTTTGGGGAAGTGTTTACCGAATCGCGGGAACGTTGGCCTTACGTGGTTCTCTTCGTGAGCGTCGCGCTGGCGGGCATAGGCTCGGCGTACTATCATCTGACACCGGATAATGACCGTCTAGTGTGGGACCGGCTGCCAATAGCCACTGCCGTTATGGCGCTGCTTGCCGCGACGATCAGCGAACGGGTCAGCCCAAAAGCAAGTTTATGGTTGTTGCCTGTCCTGGCCGTGATTGGCGCGGGCAGCGCGCTGCACTGGTCCTGGAGTGAGCAGCGTGGGGTTGGCAACCTGAACTTTTATATCGTTGTGCAGTTCTATTCGCTTTTGGTAATTATTCTGCTGGTCAAGTTTTTTCCGTGCCGGTATACACGCGGAACCGATATATATATAGCGCTTGCATGGTACGGCCTCGCCAAACTGGCGGAAATCGCGGATGAGCAAATGTATGATCTAGGGCATTTGATAAGCGGTCACACGGCAAAGCATCTGCTGGCCGCGGGGAGCATCTACTGGCTGTTGCGCATGCTCCGAAAACGTAGGGCCGAGCCGAAAGAAATGGAGAGTCCGCTTCACGAACGAATCTACTGATAAGTATAGCATCTGGTATACGCCGAGCTTATCGGAGGTTGTGGGTCTTCATGGGACATCAAGGAGGGTGAAGTGCATCTCATAGAAGCTTATGAACTCATGGGCGGGGAAGCCGCCGTGCGCCGTCTCGTGGATCGTTTTTACGATCTGATGGACGAGGACCCGGACTATTACGGCATACGCAAGCTTCATCCCCAGGATTTGTCCAGTTCCCGGCAGAAATTGTTCATGTTCCTGTGCGGTTTTATGGGCGGTCCATCCTTGTATGCTGAAAAATATGGAGAGCCGCGAATGCGAACCCGTCATATGCCGTTTTCCATCGGCATTTCCGAGCGCGATCAGTGGTTATGCTGCATGAACCGCGCAATGGTGGACGTCGGATTAGACGAAGAACTGTGCGGGAATCTGGCCAAGGCATTTTATCAGACAGCCGATTTCATGCGTAATCAGCCCGAATAAACAAAATGACCGGTCCGCCGGTCGCTCCTAATCAATGTTTTGTTCCTGGGACGAAGGTATAAACCAGGCCATTCAGGTAAAAAAACAAACGGCCCGAATCAGTGTTGAATCCGGGCCATTTGCCAACAAAACCAGCTTACTTGGTTCTGAAATAAGGACTGGGGGCATCACTGGTTTTGAATGTGTTCCCTCCGGTATTGCCCCGGGTATTTTCCCTGCTATCGTTAAAGGAACGACCGCGGGTGTTATCCCAATTGCCATTGGTAGCGGCTCGCCCGCTATCGTTCGCCCATGTACGGTTACGTTTATGTGCGATGCTGGGCGCGCCTCGTGATGCACCGCCCGCGCTCGGGCCGGGACGCGATTTTACTCTCGGTTCCAGACCTGGCACCACGTGGGACGCTATCCGCTGACCGGTAAAGCGTTCGATTTTTTTCAGATTAATACCATCCTTCAAGGAAGCGAACGACACTGCGATTCCTGATGCACCGGCGCGGCCTGTGCGGCCAATGCGATGCACGTAGTCTTCCGCAAATTTCGGCAGATCGAAATTGATAACGTGAGTAATGCCTGCCACATCGATTCCCCGTGCGGCGACATCGGTTGCCACCAGTACCCTCAGTCCACCGTGGCGAAGCTTGGTAAGCGTGCGGGTGCGGTCTCGCTGATTCATATCGCCGTGCAATGCCGCGGCTTCATGGCCCTGGGCGGAAAGGTTATCCGCCAGTGTATCGGCATCACGCTTGGTTGCCGTGAAAACGATAGCCTGCTTTAGCGCGATATCGCGCAGCAGATGATCAAGCAGGCGATTTTTATGCGACATGTCGTCCACATAATGTAGCCGTTGCTCTATGTTATCAAGCTTCGCCTGTTGAGTTGCAACCTGAATGCGCTTGGGTGATTTCAGCAAGCGTGCGGCAACCCTGTCGATTGCACCATCCAGAGTGGCAGAGAACAGCAGGGTCTGCCGTGTTGCAGGCGTCGTTGATGCGATCCTCTCTACATCATCAATGAAACCCATGTCCAGCATACGGTCGGCTTCGTCCAGCACAAGCATTTCAAGGCGTGAAAAGTCGAGGCGTCCACGCTGGATGTGATCGATCAGGCGGCCGGGCGTTGCGACCAGAATATCTACCGGCTGTGAAAGCAGTTTGTTTTGCAGTGGATAAGGCATTCCACCCAGAATGCTCACGACCCTGGTACGGGGCAGATGTTTGCCGTATTTCGCCGCAGCCTCGGAGACCTGGAGCGCGAGTTCACGTGTAGGGGTCAATATCAGTACACGGGGTCCGCGGCCGGGTACCTTGGAAGGTGTAGCGAGCCGATGCAACGCCGGTAACATGAACGCAGCGGTTTTACCTGTGCCTGTCTGGGCGGAGGCCATAATGTCATGCCCGGCCAACAGTTCAGGAATGGCTTGTTCCTGAATGGGGGTGGGCGAGGTGTAACCGGAGTCGTTAATCGCTTTAAGGATGAGCGGATGCAGATTCAGATTTTCAAAAGACACGTTGTTTTTTCCTATATATGAAAAAAGATGCGTCTACAAAGATCAGGTTTTACGGGACGGGATGGGGCATTGGCAAAAAGGTTCGAAACCTGCACGTTACGTTGTTACTTGTTATGCAAGTTGCAAATCAACCTGCGCCCTGTCCCGACCAGAATCGTGAACTTATGGAAACGCCTTAACACACGCAAGCAGGACAGGATATAGCTGCCGGAAACCGATGGGCAAAGTACCGCTGGCGCACATAAAAACACCGCCGCTAACCAGGGTACCGCACAATTTCCGTCGGAGACTTGAAAATCGAGGAGAGGTCAGGAACGATGAACCGAATAAAAGCCCCGGTAAACAAAAGGCTTTATCATCGAAGCGCGTAGTATACACGAACGCGAAGGTTTATGGAACTGTTTTTCAGGCGGAGGAAAAGAACCGGGGGAATCGGCCAGCCATCAGTCCGAGGTTCTGTATACGATCCCCCGGTACGAGCCCGCTACAGATCCAAGGACCATCTATACCAACGTTACGCTGTTGCCGGAAGCAATGGTTCGGTCACGATCTCGCGTTTCAGCGCCTCGATCTGAGGTTCGTTTAGCGTTTCAGCCTTGAGTAGATCCTCTGCGGTTCGATCAAGCAAGGCGCGATTTATTTCAAGGATGCCAATGGAACGCTCCAGAGCATCGTCGATCAGCCTCCTGACCGCGGTATCAACGACGCTTGCGGTTTCCTCGCTGTAGTCGCGGCCCTGAGGCATTTGAACGCTAGGCTGGAGATGGGGCGAAACCTCGCGATCATATGCCACGTTACCCAGAGCGTCGCTCATCCCGTAGCGCAGCACCATGGCGCGAGCAAGATCGGTGGCGCGAACAAGATCATCCGCGGCACCTGTCGATATCTCGTTAAATACGACCTGTTCCGCCGCACGACCCCCCAGCAGCACCGCCATTTTATTTTCAAGCTCCGCTCGTCTCATCAGGAAACGGTCCTCGGTCGGACGCTGTATGGTATAGCCGAGGGCGCCGATGCCGCGCGGAATGATCGAGATCTTGTGGACTTCGTCACTGCCAGGCAAAGCCAACGCCACCATTGCGTGGCCTAATTCATGGAATGCGACGACGCGACGCTCAACCGGGTTAAGCAGGCGGTTGCGTTTCTCAAGACCCGCAACCACGCGCTCAATAGCATTATTAAAATCCGCCATTGTCACCGATGTACCGTTGCGCCTAGTTGCAAGCAGCGCCGCCTCATTGACCAGGTTCGCGAGATCCGCTCCCGTAAAGCCTGGAGTCAAGGCGGCGATTTGTTCCGCCTTTACATCGGCATCAAGCTTTATTTTTTTCAAATGCACGGCCAGAATCTGCTCCCGGCCCCCTTTGTCGGGCCGGTCGACCAGTACCTGCCGGTCAAACCTCCCGGCGCGCAACAACGCGGGATCGAGGATTTCAGGGCGGTTGGTTGCGCCGAGCAGCACCACTCCGCTTTTTGGGTCAAAACCATCGAGTTCGGCCAGCAACTGGTTTAAAGTCTGCTCTTTTTCGTCGTGGCCTCCCAGCCCATAGGCGCCCCGGGATCGGCCCAGCGAATCCAGTTCATCGATAAAAATAATCGCGGGGGCCATCTGCCGTGCCTGCTCGAACAGATCTCGCACGCGCGCGGCACCGACACCCACGAACATTTCGACGAACTCCGAACCCGAGATCGAGAAGAACGGCACGCCTGCCTCGCCCGCGACGGCGCGGGCTAATAATGTTTTGCCGGTACCCGGCGGTCCCACCAGCAGAATACCCTTGGGCGCGCGTCCCCCTAGCCGGCTGTATCCCTGTGTATCCTTCAGAAAGTTAACGACTTCGATCAGTTCTTCCTTGGCCTCATCGACTCCGGCTACATCTCCAAACGTAACCTTGGTTTCTTTTTCGACGAAAACCTTTGCCCGGCTTTTGCCAATCGACATGAGGCCCCCGCTGACTCCGCCTGGATTCATGCGGCGAATGATAAATAACCAGATCCCGATGAAGACAGCCATGGGTAGTATCCAGGAAAGCAGGTCGCGCATCCAGGTACTCTGAACCACCCCAGTGTAGGTCACGTTATGCTTGTCGAGTTTGTCTGCCAACTCCGGTTCCACCCTCGTGGTAACAAAATCCTTCAATCCCTCCGCATTTTTTTCCCTTAAGGTGCCGTAAATATGATTTTCGGTTATAGCGATTTCGGCGATCCTGTCCTCATCCAGCAAGTCATGAAAGCGGCTGTAGGGAATGGGCTCGACCTTCGTGTATTGCGTGTACAGGTTCTGTATAAGTAACACGCCAAATATCGCGATAATGACGTACCAGAAGTTTATTTGGGCTTTTTTGTCCATCAGATGATCCTCTTTGCATTTGCGTTAAGGACAGTTTGGCGAGTGGTTTGTTTCAACATAGCATACGGCAAAAGCGGCCTCCGGCCGAACACGCTCCTGCTATGGTTGCTGAGGGAGTTGGGTTAAGGGAGTGGGGTGTTTTTGATTAAAGCGGCCTCCAAGGGATCATGCTGGAAAGGCAGACAGGAAGCCTCTGCCCGGGATGGGGAGGCTGGTATTATAATAGGTTGCTACTCCGTCCCGGCCCGGAGCAGCTTTTAATTATCCATAACACCCCTTTTTGCAAGCCATTGCTTGCAGCGTCTTGGAATCCATGGATTCCACTCTGAATGGCTGCGGCCGGAAAAAAGCGCGCCGTTTCCCGGATGGTTTTTTTTCGCAGCGTGACCTTACTTTGCCATGCCTATCGTCACTATCTCCGGAATTCTTCTCCGTGTGCACTTCATTCGAGCAATGATTCGCGTCCTCGTCACGAGTCTCCTTTTCTCCGTTCCCGGGATTGGCATAGCCCAGATCTGGCAATTCGGCAAAGGTAATCCACCGTCTATTACCATAACCGCCCCCGAATCTGTCCGGGATTTGCTAAGGACCCATTTCGTGCTTCCAACCGAAGCGGACATGGATGAAACCGCACGCGCTGCTTTCATGCGCCGTGCGCAAAGGGAAATAAGCGACCTTCTTGCTACCGAAGGTTACTTCACGCCGAGAATAACCCTGGAACTCACTCCCTCGGATAAGCCCGCGGTACTGGATGTGGAGCCCGGACCACGAACCCTGGTTGATGAGCTCAGTATTGAGTTCAAGGGGGATATCGCAATCGACGAGCCTGAGCGGCGTGCGCGTGTTGAGAAATTGCGCGATGCCTGGTCGCTGAGGGCTGGTCAGCCATTTCGCTCTTCGGTATGGGAAGAAGCGAAAGCGGTATTGTTATCCAGCGTGGCAGGGGATGACTATCTCGCTGCGACGATCGAGGAAAGCAGGGCGGAGGTGGACGCCATTTCCTCCCGCGCGCGCTTATCCGTAACGGTTGATTCCGGTCCCGCGTTTCGCTATGGAAATTTGATAATAACCGGGCTCAACCGGTACGATCAATCGTTGATAAGCGGATTGACCCCCTTCAAGGCTGGCGATCGATACCGGCGGGATCAGTTGCTTGCTTTCCAGACGAAGCTACAGAACTTGCCTCAATTCGGTTCTGCCGTCGTACACATCGCCCCTGACGAGGCAGTGCATGAGGCGGCGCCGATAGAGGTGGTTTTATCAGAGGCTCAGTCGCAGCGCGTAGCGTTCGGTGGGGGCTATAGTTCCAATACCGGCGCGCGCGGGGAAATCAGTTACACCAATAATGATCTTCTGGATCGTGCTTTGCGCCTGAACAGCATGCTCAGGTTGGAGCAGAAACGCCAGACTTTTTGGACGAACCTCGATAGCATACCCGACCGGACAGGGCGGTGGTTCTCTCTGGGAGCAAATGTGGAGAGAACATTCATCCAGCAACTGGAGACCATGCGGGAAAGAGTCGGGATTAGCCGTAATCAACTATCGGGCAACTTCGAAACGCGCCTTGCCATCAATTGGCAACGAGAGGATCGGGACCCGAAGGGAGGTTTGCACCAGGTCAACCAAACATTGGCGCTGGATGGACAGTTGCGCCACCGGAATGTGGATAACCCGTTATTTCCGCGCGACGGCAGCATTACCGAGTTGCGTATTGGCGGCGGCAGTTCACAGGTACTATCTGACCAGGATTTTTTGCGGACATACGTGAGGCATCAGTTCTGGTATCCCGTGGGCGACCGACATGTATTGTTCCTGCGCGGCGAACTGGGATATACGTTCGCTCCTTCACGGTTTGGCATCCCCCAGGAATATCTGTTCCGCGCGGGCGGCATCCAATCGGTGCGCGGTTACGCGTTTCAGCGTTTAGGGGTGCGTGAAGGCCAAGCCGTGGTTGGCGGGCGGGCGATGGCTACCGGCACTGTTGAATACAATCACTGGTTTATACCCAATTGGGGCGGCGCTGTTTTTGCCGATATCGGGGATGCCGCCGACAGTATGCAACGCCTGGAGCCCGTTGTCGGGTATGGGGGCGGGATTCGCTGGCGCAGCCCCGTCGGGCCACTCGCCCTGGACCTTGCCAGGGGCCACCGTGACGGGAAGTTGCGGATGCACTTTTCCATCGCGGTAGCGTTCTAGCTTTAAACAGAACTTCACGTGAAAATGCGGAATTGCTCAGAAGAAAATCACCGGCCTCCCATGAAGAAATGGCGATGGCCCGCGTTGTTCCTCGCGGCGCTTATGCTGGTTGTTGCAGGCACCGGCTTGTGGTTGTCCAACAGTACATCGGGGCTTAGATGGCTTGGGTCGGCGGTATCGGCATTGAGCAGCGGAACGATAGAGCCCGAGGGGCTGCAAGGCACGCTGTCGGGACCTATTCGCGCGAGTTCCTTTCGTTTTGCAAGTGGAGATATGCTCCTCGTTGCGCGAGACGTACATTTGCGCTGGCAGCCTGGTTCCCTGTTGTCCGGTCGGCTGGACGTTATAGAGCTCACGGCAGGGGATGTAGAAATAGTTTCGCCTTCCTCAGATGAGGAATCCCCTCCGGACAATCTGGAATTGCCCCTGCCCTTATTGGTGCGGAGACTTGAAATCGGAGTTTTACGTGTATTGCAGGAGGAGGGTGCAAAGCCTCGATTTGCCGCGACGGACCTTGCTGCGAAAATCGAGAGTGATGGACGTACGCACCGGCTGGCGGATCTGGGCGTCAGCCTGGAGTTCGGCAGATTGACTGCTGACGGCCGGATAGAGGGAATCAGGCCCTTTGTTCTTAGTGCTGACACAGAACTTACGGGTCTTGCGATATCGGATGACCCGGGAGCGCCGCGAGCGCGCGTCTCCGCAGTTTTTTCAGGCATCCTGGAGCAGGTTGATGTCAGGGTGGAGGGGAGTGGGGCGGGATTGACGGGAAATGGCGAAGCGCGGTTGCGGCCATATGCACCTTTGAAGATCGCCGAACTGAGGATTGCGGCAAATGGCCTTGACCCGCATGTATTCTCGCCGCGCGCCCCACAAGCCAACCTTGCGTTGCAGGCCGATTTGCGCGAAAACGGCGCCGGTCAGCTTGAAGGAAGCCTGGTGGGGCATAATCGTGCGCCCCAACCTGTCGATCAAGGCGGTCTGCCCCTGCTCGAAGTGCGGGCGCACCCTGTACTTTCCGCCGAATTAATCCGGCTTGATGACCTGAGACTGGTTATGGCAGGGGGCGGCATGATCACGGGAAATGTAACTTGGTCCCAAGAGCTGGAAACGGCTTCTGCAGACCTGCAAGTGACCCGTATTGACCCTGTCCGGGTGGATACGCGCCTGCGCCCAGCCAGTATTGACGGAACGATAAAACTCAGCGGGGATGCAAAAAACCAGGAAGGCATCCTGGCGCTGAAAGACCGGAAATGGCATATGGATGCCGTATTCGAAAGGGCTGGTGATATCCTAACCCTGGATAAGTTGCATCTGAAACACGGGCGGTCTGCGCTTCGCGGAGAGGGTAAGCTCGGATTGAGCGGCCAACGGCCGTTCAGTTTCAATGGCGCCCTTCATCACTTCGATGTTTCCATGTTTGCCAACGCCCCGCGAACCGATCTGAATGCCAACCTGAGACTGGCAGGCAAGCTGGAGCAGGTTCCTGCTGGCGCGCCGGCCGGTACTGTCCAGTTTACAATGACCGATAGCCAGATAGCAGAGCAGCCCGTGACAGGAAACGGTCGTGTCGAGTTTGCGGGCCTCGATTTGGCTTTGGGGTGGGTTTCAGGCGAAATCGAGTTGCGGCTGGGGACGAACCGGTTGATAGCCCGCGGCGGTTTCGGACGCAAAGACGATAAATTGCAATTGGACCTCGCGGCCCCCGCTCTTGGGCAGCTCGGATACGAGTTTGGCGGTTCTTTGACTGCCCGGGCTGTGCTGGAAACGGGCGTGGTGCGTTTTGAGCCAGGCAACCTGCCTTTGCCGAATTTGCCTAACATAAGTTTTAACGTTTACGGGAAAAATCTTACATTTCCCGGAGATTACTATATGGCAGCCATCACCGCCGAAGGTGCGCTGAGGGGAGATGCGATCGCGCTGGAGATAGCCCTGTCGGATGCCGGGACGAAGGCTGAGCCTATCCTGCACAGTCTTCAACTGGCGGTGGGAGGCCACATTCCGCGGCATGACATTCGCGCGTCTGCCCGCCTGCAGGGTGACCAGGGTCTGAGCCTGAAAGCGAGTGGGGGGCTAAAAACAACGGCGCAGGGATGGCAGGATACCCGTTGGCTTGGGGAAGTTTCCGAACTCGCGGCAAGCGGCCGGGTTGCATTTCATCTGACGAGGCCAGCTTCGCTGGAAGCAGGCTCTCAATATCTTTCGCTTGGCACAACGAGACTTGCGACCGCAGGCGGCAATGTACAGATAAGCGAAATCGAGTGGACGCCTCAGAGATGGAGCAGCAAGGGCAATTTTAGCCGGATAGGGCTGCGGGCGGGCGGGGATGCAAGAGGAGAATGGGAAAACAGCGAAGCGCTTAGACTGGGGGGGGCGTGGGATATTGCTTCCACTGCGCAATTGAGAGGAACGCTGAGCATCGCTCGTGAAAGCGGCGACTGGATACTGCCGGGGGATCCACCCTTTTCCCTGGGTTTGGGGAAGGTTGAATTTATGGGGCGTGCCGCAGACGGCAGAATAATGGGAGAGTTGAAAGCGCAGGGAAAGCGGCTGGGCATGGCGAGCGGGAGCATGGCCCTGCCGCTAGTCAAAGCTCCCAATACCGCTCTCGGTTGGGCAGTTCCGCCCACTGCACCCCTCAGCGGGGATATTTCGGTCGACATGGAAGATATTTCCTGGGCAGGAGCCGCTTTCGACAACAGTAATAATCTGAGAACTGGTGGCCGACTCGCCTTGCAGGCGGATCTGGTTGGAACATTTGGTTCGCCCCGCCTGAGAGGGCAAATTCGCGGAAATGAGCTGGCGCTGTCCATGCTAGATCAGGGGGTACGGCTTGAGCATGGAACACTGGCCGCACGCTTCGACCAGGAATCCCTACATTTGGATGCCCTGGATTTTGTCGCCCCGCATCAGCCAGTTCCCGCTGACCCGCTCGTAAAACACCTGAAGCTCGAAAAGGGCCCGGGCAGGTTGCGGGCCTCCGGCGTAATGGATTTTACAGGGGAGCGAGGGAGCCTGGAAATCAGTGCTACTCTTGTCCCGCTGGCGCAACGCCCCGACCGCTGGATCATCGCCTCTGGAAGCGGTCAGGCCAGCCTCGAAAATAACATGCTCACGTTACTGGGCGCGCTTGTCGCGGACGCGGGATTGCTCGCCCAGCCCACAGCGGGCCGCCCACATCTGCCAGAGGACGTCATAGTCATCGGATCGGAAAAAGTCGATCAGCAAGAGGCGCCGCGGCGGGGGCTGTTGATTGATATGGAAGCCGATCTTGATCTGGGAAAACGGTTCTACATCCGCGCATCAGGTCTCGAGGGACGGCTGGACGGCCAGTTGCAGTTGCGTGGCGAGCCCCGGCAACCGCTTCGCGCTATCGGCACGATAACGGCCAAGGATACGAAGTTCGAGGCTTATGGGCAGAATCTCACCGTTGAGAGGGGAATCGTAACTTTTCGGGGCCCAATCGATGATCCCGACTTGAACGTTCTCGCCGTGCGGAAGGGGTTGGCCGTGCAAGCGGGCGTCGAAGTCACCGGGAGCGTGCGTCAACCCAAAGTACGGCTTGTGTCCACTCCTGACGTGCCTGATCTCGAGAAGCTTTCCTGGATAACACTGGGTCGTGCTCCCGGGGGCAGGACCGACGCTTCACTGTTGCTCGCGGCTGCAGGGTCCATCCTGGGGGGGCAATCCGGCGGTGTCACCGAGAAAATTAGCCGGGCGCTTGGGGTGGATGAACTAACCATACGTCAGTCTGGAGTAGACGCATTGACGGGGCAGGTCGGCGTTGTGGGAAAGCGCCTTTCCGAGCGGGCCTACATCAGCTATGAACAAGGGTTAATGGCGACGGCTGCGGGAGTGACGAGACTAACCTACAACCTTACGCCCAAACTCACCGTTGTCACCCGTGCTGGCATGGATAACGCGATTGATTTGCTATACACATTGCGCTTTGATTGAGGGCTTGACCATTTCACCTCGCCGCTGCAGCTTTCGCTAAGCCCATACTCTGCCCTACAATTGATAAAGCGATAAATAAGCTTTACACTTTGACCTATCATCAAGCTCAATTCTACCTCTTCCGAGTAATCACTAAAAACGGAGGAAATATGGCAACAGCTGATCAGATTGTTGATACCGCGGTCGAACTGGCCGAGCAGAAATCATGGGAAGCGGTGCGATTGCACGATGTCGCGGCTGCGCTGGGCATCACTCTGGACGATATACGCTCCCATTTCCGGGAAAAGGAAGATATTGTGGACGCATGGTTCGAGCGCGCTGACAGTGCGATGCTCAAGGCAGCGCAAGACCCGGATTTTTTCTATCTGACGCCGCGCCAGCGCCTGCATAGGCTGATAATGACCTGGCTCGGCACGCTTTGCCTTTATCGCAAGACAACCAGGCAAATGATTTACGGGAAACTCGAACCCGGACATATCCATATACAGGTTCCCGGCTTGATGCGCATCAGCCGCACTGTACAATGGATTCGCGAAGCCGCTGGGCGGGATGCCACCTATTTACGGCGCGCCCTGGAAGAAACCGTGCTCACGACGATTTACCTGGCGGCTTTTGCGCACTGGATGAATGACAGTTCTTCCGATTCGGTCAAAACCAGCCGGTTTCTGGAAGGGTGTCTCCTGGTGGCGGAGAACCTCGATCGGCTGGTATTTTTTGGCCCCAATGTGGCAGAGCGCCCAAGGGGCGGACAAACCCGGCCGAGCTTGGGCGTCGAATCCCCGAAGCTCCATTAGGCATCGTGGCTGCGCCTGCACACTTCTGATTGTGGTAATTCGGGCTAATGCCTCCATAAACCCTTGGGGCAAGAATAAGAGTGATCAAGAGCGGAAAGAAGGCGCGCCACCATCCTGCCCTGCCGGGAAGCGTAACGCCGGGGGTGTATTGCCACCTGGAATGCAATCCATCATTGGTTTCCCGCCTCATCCCTTGTCATGTCCAGTCCACCTAAAGCGGTAGTAGCGCACCAAGGGGGTTCCGCGGGTGCAACTACAGACCGCTACCGACGCATTCTGCCTTTCGTTGCTTCTATTCCACCCATTTCTTCCCGTTCCCTCCCGCCTTGTACCTGGGATCTATTCAAAGGCGCCTCATCGATACCCTTACCCACGCTTTAAGCGGGGCATTGCTGGCGCGCGCAACCGCCCCCGCAATACCGCATCCCGGCCAACTGTCCCTGCGCGCGCGCATGGCGTTCGGGTTCGTTGCTGCGGCATTTCCCGATAGTGATTTTGTGTTGCGACTGTTTGATACGCTCACATATGTATCACTTCATCGAGGTGTTACTCATTCAATTATACTTTTGCCTGCCTGGGCATTGCTGGTAGCCTGGCTTCTCTCCCTCCTTTCGCGTCCACGTTATTCATGGCGGGCAATCTATGGTACGGCTGCCCTGGGCATCGGCATTCATATCGCGGGTGATCTCTTCACCTCTTACGGTACGATGCTGCTGGCGCCTTTTTCAAGTCACCGTTTCGCCATTCCGTTCACATTTATAATCGATCCATATTTCACCGCCATTATTGCAGTCGGCCTGGCGGTTGCCATGCTCAGGCCAAGAACGCGGCATCCGGCAGTCATCGCTTCCCTGATCCTGGCGGGTTATGTTGCATTTCAGGGCGTTCTGCATTCTTATGCTATCAGCATTGGCGAGACGTATGCCCGAAACCGCGGATTGATAGAAGCGGAAGTTTACGCTTTTCCCCAACCGCTATCGCCTTTCAACTGGAAGATCATTGTCAGCCATAAAGAGGACTATGATGTTGCATGGGTGAACCTTTGGCGCACGCAGAGCCGCGCGCCGCCTGACTCCACAAGTGGAATACTGGGCATGTGGGGAAGGATCGCGACCGGTTATCGGCCTGTTTCAGCCGCAACCTGGGTACGGCATAAAAGGTTTGGCGAAACCGAATTCCAGAATGTTCTTGCGCGCGAAGCATGGGGCCAGGACGTTTTCAGGCGTTTTCGCGCATTTGCGCTCCTCCCCGTTCTCGACCGGATCGAATTTTCCGGAAGAGGTGTCTGCGTATCGTTTTTTGATCTGCGTTTTACCATTCCTTCACTCCCGCCGTCCCTGGGATTTGGTTTATGCCGCGACGGCCCCGAGGGTCCGTGGAGGCTCGATCACGAGCGCGGTCTGCTCGGAAGAGACTGAGGCAACGACATAACGCATCAGCCCGTCGGCAACGCGGCGCGGTATTTTTACCGGTGTCCGGAATCATAGAATATCTCGAATGTCACAGATGTGGGCGCGTTCTTCACCGACCTGTTATAATCTCGCCCCTTTGTTGTTCCGGCTAAGGAATTATCCATGTCCCGTTCCATACGTAATATCGCTATTATCGCCCACGTTGATCACGGCAAGACGACACTGGTTGACAAATTGCTCCATCAGGCTGGCTCTTTTGCGGCGCACCAGCACATTGCCGACAGAGTTATGGATTCGAACGATATCGAGCGCGAGCGCGGTATCACCATACTCGCCAAGAACTGCGCGGTGGATTATGAAGGGGTGCATATCAATATCGTCGACACGCCTGGCCATGCCGATTTTGGTGGTGAGGTGGAGCGCGTCCTATCAATGGTGGATGGCGTACTGCTGCTCGTGGATGCGGTCGAGGGACCGATGCCACAGACCCGTTTTGTCACCAAAAAAGCGCTTGCGCTGGGATTGCGGCCTATTGTTGTTGTCAACAAGATCGACCGTCACGGCGCCCGCCCCGACTGGGTCGTGAATCATACTTTCGATTTATTCGACAAGCTGGGGGCGAATGAAGAACAACTGGATTTTCCAATCGTGTATGCCTCTGCGCTGAATGGTTACGCAACGATGGAGCTAAAGCAGGCAGGAATCGATATGCGGCCGCTTTTCGACATCATCCTCAAGCACGTCCACGCCCCTGCCGGCAATCCGGACGAACCGTTGCAGCTGCAAATCAGCGCACTTGATTATTCCAGTTTTGTCGGGCGCATCGGTATCGGCCGGATCAATCGCGGACGGCTCAAACCTGCCCAGGATGTGATGGTGCTGGCTGGAGAGCGTGCGTTAAAAAAGGCGCGGGTCAATCAGGTGCTGGGTTTTCGCGGCATTGAGCGGGTGCAGCTGGATGAGGCCCAGGCTGGAGATATTGTCCTGATCAATGGCATCGAAGAGCTCTGTATCGGTGCCACGCTGGCGGATGTGAATCAGCCTGAAGCGTTGCCCATGCCTGCCGTGGATGAGCCTACGCTGACCATGAATTTTCAGGTGAATACATCACCTTTCGCCGGCAAGGAAGGTAAATTTGTGACCAGCCGTCAATTGCGCGAGCGGCTCGAAAAGGAGTTGCTTACCAATGTGGCAATGAAGCTGGAAGAAACGGATGATACGGATTCATTTCTGGTTTCCGGACGGGGAGAATTGCACCTTACTATCCTGCTCGAAAGCATGCGCCGTGAAGGTTATGAGCTTGCCGTGTCCCGTCCGCACGTTGTGACCCGCGATATAGACGGCGTTAAATGCGAACCCTTTGAAATGCTCACAGTGGATGTGGATGAGACTCATCAGGGCCCGGTAATGGAAGCACTTGGCATGCGCCGCGGCGATCTGCAGGATATGGTTTCGGATGAGCGCGGACGTGTGAGGCTGGATTATAGAATTCCCGCCAGGGGATTGATAGGCTTCCAATCCGACTTTATGACCATGACCCGCGGGACGGGTCTCATGAGCCACGTATTCGATGAGTATGCACCCATGCGGCCTGAAATTGCGGCACGCCGGAACGGTGTGCTTATATCCGCGGAGCAGGGTGAAGCCGTTGCCTACGCGCTTTGGAAATTGCAGGAGCGTGGACGCATGTTTGTCAATCCGGGCGAAAGCTTATATCAGGGAATGGTAATCGGTATTCACAGCCGTGATAATGATCTTGTAGTGAACCCGATAAAGGGCAAGCAACTTACCAACGTACGCGCGTCGGGAACCGATGAAGCTGTTACCCTGACCCCGCCGATTCAACTTACACTCGAATCCGCCATCGAATTTATCGCCGATGATGAATTGGTGGAGATTACTCCGAAAACCATCCGCATCCGCAAGCGTTTCCTTCAGGAACACGAACGCAAAAAAGCTTCACGGGCTGCCGCGTGATCCGTTGAAGAGAGGGACCGGGCCAGATTCGTTTTAGAGCCCGGCTTCCCATTCTTTTACGTCCGGGGAGCGGCACCCGGCAGGCCGCTATACTACTTACTACTTTCCAGCGATCAATCGCCAAACCGGATAGATGGAAGGCGTAAATTGCGGTGAATAAAAAAACCCTCTGGTATATCGCCGATCCCATGTGCTCGTGGTGCTGGGGATTTGCGCCGGTGATGGAGAAAATCCGGAGTGAATATGCCGGTGCCGTGAACGTAGAGTTATTGCTGGGCGGTTTACGGCCGGGTACAGAAGAGCCCATGCCTTCCGCGCAACGTCAGCAGATCCTACACCATTGGCAGGCAGTGCACCGCATGACACGGCAACCGTTCCGGTTTGAAGGCGCGTTACCCGAAGGATTTATCTATGACACCGAGCCCGCGAGCCGCGCAGTGGTCGCGGTTTCCATGCTTGAACGTGAAGCAATTTTTACTTTCTTCGGTGCGGTGCAATCTGCTTTTTATGTCGGACAGGAGGATGTAACCCATCCCATAGTGCTGGGGCAGCTTGCCGCAAGCGTGGGACTGGAGGCGCAGCAATTCCTGGAGACGTTCCAATCGGACGCAGCGCGGAACCTCACCCAGGCTCATTTCCGCGGGGCACGTCAGTGGGACGTGCATGGCTTTCCAGCCGTGATAGGGCAGCGCGGGGCATCCCTCAGCCTGCTTGCAGGGGGTTATTGCCCGTTTGAGGCATTAAGCCCGAAAATCCGCAACTGGTTGGAGACCGGCGAGAGCGTCAGGTAATGCCTTCTGGGGGCGATTTTTCCCATTTTCTATTATTCCTCCCCGCTGTTTATCAAGAACTCCTTGGCTGGGCCGAGCACGTCCGGTTCGCGGTTCTACATGAGTACATACCGCTCAGGCCATCCGGAAAACCCTGTTCCCGAGTCAGGGGTCTATTGAACCCTTTAGCCTGGGACTGCATGCACGGCCTTGGAGAACTGCGCAAGCGTAAGGGCAAGCAAACAGGTTATTAACCTGAATAGCGGGCGGAGAGAAGTGGCCCCAGGAATCTGAACAAGCCTATAAGTGGAAAAATCTGCTACATTTTTATGGCCCCTGTGGGGCTTAGATATGGAGTGGAGAATGGCAAGAAGGACGAGACGTACGCACTCAGCG
>JACDGV010000014.1 GCA_013821425.1 Nitrosospira sp.
TGCAGACTCCTGACAAAAGTCAGAAGTTTGGCGCAAGTTGAAATCGGTTACAGCGAAATATGCCATTTAATGAAATATACTCAATGAGTTACTGTGCGTTTAAACTCAAATCTCCGGACAGTAGTGAGGAAGAACGATGATTTACATCGTCTAAAGAAGTGTTTGCTTAGCAAAGAAAGGAGATTTTATGGAAGATGAGGCAAAAGCCGGCAAGAATGTTGGCCTCGCAAAAGCCGAGATCGCGGAGTGCGATGCCCCAGTTTCACTATGGCGTTCGCCATCTAGGGGTTGAAGGAATCATGGCGAAGGCTCCCTACCACTACACCAACTGGGGGAATCACTCCTATCAGTCTCTTTATGATATTGCAAAATAATACAGGCTCAGCTGGCTTCGATAAGCTTGACAATTCGAGTGGCTGAAGGCAGCTGGTCATGCGGCAGGTGCGGATAGCGCTTGCCAGTCACACTTTTAATCGCAGACGAAAACGCGTGAGTTTCGCGGAAAGCAGCCTAATGCTTGCGTTGCTTCATCTCAAGGCAGGAATCCACAAGTAACAGAAAAAGTAACGAAATAAAAATCACTGGCCAAATACGCCCTGTTGAAAGAAAGGACTGCAACGATTCATACAACATGAAACCAAATGTTGCGAAAAGGAACAGCCACAGCAAGGGCACGCCCGACTGCTCTTCGGATCTGATCAAATCCGGAGTTGCTCCAATCTCCCCGTTTGCAGGAAAGTTTTTTGGTGCGTTCATAATTTCATGTCACTCTCAGATAAAGTTTGTTTTTGAGCTTACAGCCTGAATGGCCTGAATCGTCTGGTCAAGAATCCAAGAGGATAAGGTAGCCTCACCCTAGCTCAGTCGATGCCTCTGAAACCCTGGTTGTGTATTAACTTAAAACTATTAGCTATAGAAATGGATACCGCTCCCCTGCCCGATCAACTGTTCAGTTGTAGTGAAGAAGGTTATCGAGGAGCACATACTTTGTCAATACTTTTATGTCTAAAGTTAAAGTATAGGGTAAGCCTTATAGCATTAAGGGGAAGCAGTGGTTATCAAGGAAAGCGTATGATGGGCTTGCAATATTTGGGCTGCCTCGCTCTGAAAAACTTGCTCGGAGTTAATGTGCCCATATGAAAGCAAAAATGGAAAAGCTAAATTACCCCTAGATGCCGGAATGCCAAGCGTCCTTAATTCATAAGATGCGGCAGGAGTTTAAGTTGTGGGGAGTATGGCGGCAGGAGTGTAGCTCACAGAACGCACGGACGCACTTATTGACCGTGGGCAGTTTTGCCGCCGAGCCGCATACAGTACGTCCGTCCGCAAATCTTGGGGCTTGCCCTGAACGATCTTTTCGCAAATAGGACGTACCACCATTGACGCGAATGACCTTGGGGAATTGTAAGCACTTGTCGCGGGCAATAAAAAACCCGCCGAAGCGGGTTGATTAGAGCAGGCCGTAGCAGCTGCCTTCCTTCTGCCAAGGGGTGCAGGCAGTGGAGATCGCTATGTCGGCCTCCTGGCTATTCCTTCCCTCAGGAGGCCAACCCCATCAACCCGGCTAATACGCCGAGCAAAGTCAAGGCAATAACATTACCGTCGTTGTTATTTTCATTTTTAGTGCTTTCATCCTTACTGTTTTCCGGTTTCATGTTTTCAGTTTTCATCTTCCCTCTCCATGTTCGATTAATTGCAAAGCTTTCGCTATTTCGCATCTCTACTGTTAAGAATTTGTGAACGATATGTGAAGGATATGTGAAGGATATGTGAAGGCCACACTTTTGTCAAGGGATAAAGGGCTCTGTAGCTACGAAACTCCGCAGAAGTCCAAGCAGACGTCCCCGCAGCGGAAGCAGTCGGGCGGGAAGCTGTTATTGCATGGGTGATTGAAACGGCTGGAATCCCTCTGGCCTGGTTTCAAATACGTTCAGCATGGAATGGACAAAGGCATCTGGCGAATCCGGGGCGATTCAGTATGAGAAGCTCACGGGAGGGTTTTTACGAGAGCTGGGCTGCTCACTGAACTCCGTTGCTGCGCTAATCTCCGAGGAGGGCTAGGTTATAGCCCATGCTCCGCCCATCCAGAGAGATCGAGTATTTCCAGTTCCCCTCCAGACACAAGCGTGTCACTTCAACTAACTCGTTGTTGGACTGCAAAAACTTGTCCCCTTTTTCAGCCGCATACGCGGCGGAAGGAGCCATCTTATAGCTCTTCAATGGAAAGCCTTACTGGGAGCGGAATAGTTCTATCGTGTCATAGGCAGTTGGACTATTACAAATATGTTTCTTCTGAGGGATGATGAGCTAATCGGTATTTAGAGGACGTTCCTCCATGTGAAGGATTGCTCGGCATACCGATATTTTCGAGTTATACATTACCTGAGGAGAAACCAATGAACGCACCATTAAAAACACTCATAGTTGCTTTAGCTTTTGGAGGATCTATTACCACTGCATCCGCTGCCGGCGTTATTACCGGCGTGACGGTAACCGGTGGTGGAGGAGGAACGTTTGATGTAATCAACCTTACTAATAATCCCAATGTACTGGATCTTACCAAGAGCTTTAACAGTCTGGATCCTATCGCTCTGACGTTTACTGTGGGTCACACTCAGGGCGGCGCGGGCAATCCCTACGTCGTGACCGAGACGATTACCAACAACACAGGCCAGACCTGGATCGACTATCACTTCACGATCACCGAACCGACGACCGGAGGACAGGGGGTGGTGTTTACAAGTTTCAACAATTCGGAACTTACAGGCTTTACGTTGGATTCACCTCCCTCTAGCGGTCCTCGTAATCTTAATTTTACGGGTGAACTCGCGCATCTCGGCGTCGCCACTGCAAGCTTTTCACTGAGCCCATTCGATCCGGGCGCCGGGAATACCACCACCTTCACCCTGACGCAGGTTCCTACTATCCCCGAACCGGAAACGTATGCCATGTTGCTGGCGGGACTTGGTCTGATGGGAGCAATGGCTAAACGCAGAAGCCGCAAGGAAGAAGACTGATCTCATCGCGACAATTCCGGCAACCCCGCTGTACTTGGGGGTTGCCGCTGCTACAACTGCGGAAGTGAGCCGAAGCCAATTGCAAGTGGATGACAGGTAAAACTGCTAAACGTTGGGAGAGAGCAATTGAACTTCAACTGCCTTGTTTGAGGCCCTGCGCTACCTTTGCAGCGGCCTGCATTCGGTTGGAAACATCGAGTGTCTTGAATATATTTCGCAGATGATTCTTTACCGTAAACGTGCTGATGGCTAGTATGTCGGCGATCTCCGGATTTGTCTTGCCCATCCTGACCCAATGCATGACCTCCATCTCGCGCTTGCTCAAGCCCCAGTTTTCTCCGTCCGGCGACTGGTCTTCTACAAAAGGATCATTGGATTGGGGATGAATGAGGGGCGTAACTCGTCGAAATGCCGTGTCAAGATAAGGTAGCAGGATTTGCATTTCGCCCAGCGATTCGTGGAGCTTCCTTTCGGGACTGAAGATTACGTAAAGGCAGTCATGGTTTGACCGCTCGTCGGTAAGGCCATGTGCGAGTAATGACCTCATGCCCTGCAATGCGCTACCGAGGGAACATTGAAGACCTCCCCCTTCCAGCAGGAAACCGGACTCGCCGACACCTAATGTATAAGGTATTTTTCCCAATTCTACCCAGCGATTAAATAATCCCTGGAGTAGCGGCACGAGCGTTTGCGGGTTGGAGTGATCCGTCCGCACGCCGGCCAATGCCGACACAATGTCGTAAGAAATCCGGTTTTCGGGGAAGTCGCCCCACGCGGCAACAAGAATTTCGTGAGGCAAGTAGTGTTGCAATTCTCCCTGCAACCACGCCAGCAGCTCGTTGTGCCGCTGTATGCTATTCCCTTCCGTAATAATCCGGTAGTAACGGTCTAGATGTTCATCAGACAGGGTAGTGAGTGCATTCATGGCATAGCTCATGTTTTACGTCTGGTTTCCGGCAATATACCCGGACAGGACTATGAGACCTTTTCCCGGACACGGACGCCGATGCTGCTAGCACAGCCGCCGTGGATTTTTGCAAGGGCCGGCTAGGACGAACCTGGCGAGCCGTGTCTACCCTCGTTTTACATAAGCAAATTTTGTGCCTAAATCTGAACACTAAATAAACCAATGGCTTGGGAGATTAACCCAATGTAGAGCTGGAAGAAACTGTCAATAACGGCGACACTGCAAACGCGTAACGGCTTTGGCTTTTAGACTGTAATGGAACGGAGGCGCTTACGCAAAACGTCAGACATTCGCCATTCCACTTCGATCCAAGGTTTTTAAGAGAGGACGACCCGGAGAACAGCTTTTCCATAATCGAAGGATGGCGGGAGGGAGTTATCGAAAAAGCTCGTATTTTTCTTCAAACCAGAAACTCTTCCAATGGATGGCATTCAAAAGCTTGTAATACTATAATCAGCGAATTTTTAATTTCTTCATCGGTTGCTTAATGTCTTCCATGCAGTTATTTGCCTTCGGCATTAACCACCAGACCGCGCCCCTGGGTGTACGCGAGCAGGTGTCATTTCCGGAAGATGCCATGGAGCACGCGTTGCGCGATCTTGTCGGCCATCGTCCAGTGAAGGAGGCGGCGATCGTTTCGACCTGCAACCGCACGGAGATTTACTGCAGTACCGAGAAGCCGGAGGAGGCAACGCATTGGCTTGCGGATTTTCACCACCTGCAGACGCGAGAGCTGGAGCCATATCTCTACAAATTGCCGCGTGAGAAGGCTGTGAAGCATGCGTTCCGGGTTGCCAGCGGGCTGGATTCCATGGTGTTGGGAGAGCCGCAGATTCTGGGCCAGCTAAAGAGCGCGGTTAAATCCGCGGAAGACGCCGGCACGCTCGGTATGTTGTTGCACAAGCTGTTCCAGCGCACTTTCTTTGTGGCCAAGGAAGTCCGCAGCTCCACCGAGATCGGCGCCAATTCCGTATCCATGGCGGCAGCCGCCGCGCGGCTCGCGGAACGGATTTTTGGTGATATTGCCGAGCAGCGCGTATTATTCATCGGGGCGGGCGAGATGATCGAATTATGTGCGAGCCATTTCGCCGCACGTCATCCGAAACGCATCACTGTCGCCAACCGCACCGCCGAGCGGGCGCAGGTTTTGGCCCATCGCTTCAGCGGGCAGGTCATCACACTGAATGAGTTGCCGGAACAGCTGGCATTGCACGATATCGTGGTGACCTGCACCGCAAGTACGCTTCCCATACTGGGAAAAGGCATGCTGGAGCGCGCGATCAAGGCGCGCAAGCACCGTCCCATTTTCATGGTTGATCTGGCTGTGCCGCGAGACGTCGAGCCGGAAGTGGCGGAGCTGGATGACGTGTTTCTCTATTCCGTGGATGATCTTGCCGATATTGTCAGGGAAGGGCTGGATTCACGCCTGGGAGCGGTGGCCCAGGCCGAGGCGATAATCGATACCAACGTTGTCAATTTCATGCACTGGCTGGAGTCGCGCGCAGTCGTCCCCACCATCCGCGCGCTGCGCGACCAGGCCGAACGCTATCGCCGTCATGAACTGGAACGAGCCAGGAAGCTTCTGTCCAAAGGAGAAGACCCGCAAAAAATTCTTGAATCCCTCAGTAACGGGCTGACTAACAAGTTTCTTCATATACCTTCCTATGCGCTTAACCACGCCATGACGGATGAGCGCGACGATCTGGTTGAGCTGATAAACCGCCTGTACCATCTCCACCGCCCAGAATGAACAAAAGTATCTCTGCCAAGCTCACGCAGCTCAGCGTGCGCCTGGAGGAATTGAATCGTCTGCTGAGTAGCGAAAGCATCACCGCCAATCTGGATAATTATCGCAGACTCACGCGTGAGCGCGCAGAGATCGCGCCGGTCGTCGAGCTTTACGATGCCTATCTGCAAAGTGAGCGTGACATCCATACCGCGCAGGAGATGAGCGCGGATGTAGAAATGCGCGAGTTCGCCGATTCCGAAATACGCGATGCCAAGGAAAAACTGGCGCGGTTTGGAGCGGAATTGAGGAAGCAGTTGTTGCCCAGGGACCCCAACGATGAGCGCAGCATTTTCCTGGAAATTCGCGCCGGCACGGGTGGAGATGAGTCCGCCTTGTTTGCGGGCGATCTATTCCGCATGTATGCGCGTTTTGCCGAACGCCAACGCTGGCAGGTCGAAATCATCTCGCAAAGTCCGTCCGATGCGGGCGGCTATAAGGAAATCATTGCCAAGATCATCGGAAACGGGGCGTATTCCAAGCTCAAGTTCGAGTCGGGAGCGCATCGGGTCCAGCGCGTACCCGCCACTGAGACCCAAGGCCGCATTCATACTTCCGCCTGTACCGTGGCGGTAATGCCCGAGGCAGACGAGATTATGGATGTAGCGCTGAATCCGGCAGAGCTAAGGATTGATACGTTTCGCGCTTCCGGGGCGGGCGGCCAGCACATCAACAAGACTGACTCAGCGGTACGCATCACGCATCTTCCCACTGGCATGGTGGTCGAATGCCAGGATGGACGTTCGCAGCACAAAAACAAGGCGCAGGCAATGAGCGTGCTGGCAGCGCGGATCCGCGACAAGCAGATGCAGGAGCAGCAGAGCCAACAGGCAGCTACCCGTAAATCCCTGGTAGGCAGCGGAGACCGTTCAGGACGCATCCGCACCTATAATTTCCCGCAGGGCCGCATAACCGACCATCGTATTAATCTTACCCTATATAAGATCGAGCAGATCATGGATGGAGATTTGAGCGAGCTTTGCTCCGCGCTATTATCCGAACATCAGGCCGAGCAGTTGGCATTGATCGGCGAGTAGATGCGTCTTTCCAGGTCACTTCTCCTGTCTCTTCCGGGTCTCTCCTGTGTGCATGGTCCCTATCAACAACGGTAACAACTGATCTGGTTCGGCTCCCATGCGTACGAACCATTAGCTGGATATTTACCGACACAGTGGTTAGTCTGAGGTGCGACCTGCGATGCTGCCAATCACTATTCTCGAAGCGCTTCATCAGGCTCGCCAGGACATTGACGATATCGATGCGCGAATGCTGCTGCAGGACGTGCTCAGCGTAAACGGGGCGTATCTCATTGCCCATTCCGGGCAAGAACTCACGCCCGGACAAGTGAAAAGCTTTCGCCTTCTGGCCATGCGCCGCGCGCAGGGCGAGCCGGTTGCCTATCTCATTGGCAAGCGCGAGTTTTACAGCCTGGATTTTACCGTTACGCCGGAGGTACTCATTCCCCGCCCGGAAACGGAATTGCTCGTGGACCTCGCGCTGGCGCAATTTCCCCTCGACCTTGCGTGCAAGGTTCTTGACCTCGGAACAGGCAGCGGTGCCATTGCCCTGACCATAGCAAGACATCGCCCGCTGGCGCACATCACCGCGGTGGATGTTTCCGCTGAGGCCGTAGCCGTCGCACGATTGAACGCCGCACAGCTTAATGTAGCCAATGTGCGTATCATTGAGGCCGACTGGTTCGAGGCGCTAGGCGGAGAACGATTTGATCTCATCGTTTCCAATCCGCCTTACGTTGCAGAAGGCACTGCTTATCTCAGCCGGGGAGACCTGCGTTTTGAGCCCAGGATAGCGCTTTGCGCCGGAGGCGATGGTCTTGACTGTATTCGATCAATCATCGCTTCCGTTCCGGGCTACCTGAACGACGGCGGAGCGCTATTGCTTGAACATGGCTACGATCAGGCGCAGACTTGCCGGGACCTGTTAAGCGAAGCGGGGTTCGGCGGGATATTTTCCTGCCCCGATCTGGCAGGCATAATGCGGGTCAGCGGCGGCCGGTTAGGTGTTTCGTGATGTTTGACGAAAGAAACTGTTAAAATGCAAATGCAAGCTAATCGGGCAGGATCAGATCAGGTGTCACTGGTGGCGACTTAATTCTCGTTTAAGCCGATTAGCAGATTCCGGATTTCATAAAGAGAAGAAGGAGCAGACATGGATACGCAAGAAAGGATCAAGCAGCAGGTTACCACTCATCCGGTAGTGCTCTACATGAAGGGTACGCCGCAGGCGCCTCAATGCGGTTTCTCGGCCCATGCCGTCAAGGTGCTCAACGCATGCGGAGCGGATGATATTTACGCCGTGGATGTACTCGCCGAACCTGAAATCCGGCAAGGCATCAAGGAATACTCCAATTGGCCGACCATCCCGCAACTCTACGTCAATGGCGAGTTTGTCGGCGGGTCTGACATTGTCAGCGAGATGTATCAGAGCGGAGAGCTGCAGAAGCTGATCAAGAAATAGATGAGATACAGGCTCTGCAAGGGGCTTCCTTAAGGACCCGGCCGGCGGGGTCCGGCAGCGGCCGGGTTGTTTTTTTGGAATATGTACGGTCGGACAGTCGCCGGGCTAACTGGTGACCCTATAAGCTGATCGCGGCCGCGATCGCCCAGTATCGCAGGAATTTCCCTGCGCCCATGAACAGCATGGCGGATACCCAGTTGATTCGGAGCCATCCCGCCGCAACACACAACAGATCGCCGATGAGCGGAACCCAGGAGAGCAGCAGTACCGGGCTGCCGTGATTTCGCAGCCACCTCAGGCCTCGCAGATTTCCTCCGGATTTTTTAATAAGTGCTTTCTCATCGGGCAAAAAACGGCCAATAGCGTACGAACTCATGCCGCCCAGGGTGTTGCCGACCGAGGCAAGGGCCAGCGCGGGCCAATAAAGCTGGGGATACGCTGTCAGTACGCCGAATAGTACTACTTCCGAGCCACCAGGGAGCAAGGTGGCGGCGAGGAAGCTGCTGGTAAATAGCGCCAGCAGGCTCGATTGCTCATCCATAATCGCTTTCCGCGAGCAAATACCAGAGTGTAGCTGCTAATGGACGGGAAGTGGACGAGGGCAATGGAGGTCTTTGCCCGATAACCGGTAAAAAACACCAAAATTTGACTTAACGAATTTATTTCGCGATGATATGCTGTCCGATTACCCATCTCTGTTCAAGAGGAAAACCATGACAACCACCACATCTCTTAAGCAAAAGATCGATTCCATCATTAACGCAAGGCATCTGCTCAAGCATCCCTTCTACGTAGCCTGGACAGAAGGCAAGCTCACCAAGGAGCAATTACGCGGCTACGCGGAACAGTATTTTCACAACGTGCTGGCCGAGCCGACATACCTGAGCGCGGTACACTTCAACACTCCTCATTTTCACAGCGAAGCAAACAGCGGCGACATCAGCGTGCGTCAGGAAGTGCTCAAAAACCTAATCAGTGAAGAACACGGCGAAAAGAACCATCCTGCCTTATGGAAAAACTTTGCGCTGGCGCTTGGTTCCAGCAACAAGGATCTGGCGAACGCCACGGCCTTGCCGGGCACAGCCCGGCTGGTAGCAACATTTCGCGATATCTGCCTGAACGAGCCGTTTTACGCGGGCCTTGCAGCGTTGCACGCATTTGAATCCCAGGTGCCCGCTATTGCCGCCGTTAAAATCGACGGACTGGCGAAGTTTTATGGAATGGACGACCCGGCCAGTTATGAGTTCTTCTCGGTACACGAGGAAGCGGATGTGTATCACGCGCAAGCGGAGTGGACATTGATTGAGCGGTTCGCCGATACCAAGGAGAAACAGGCCGAGGTGCTGGCGGCGACCACCCGGGCATGCGATGCGCTATGGGGTTTTCTCGACGGGGTATACGCAAATTATTGCTCGGACCTTGCATGCCAGGACGAGGCTCCAGTTACGCTGCACTGAGCCCTGAACAAGTCCCGGCGGGTAGACGGCTACGGCCGTTTTCATGCGGCCGGGACCATGGAGCATAGGCGGGGGAGGCTGCAAGGCAGACCTCTGTGCTACAGGGTTGCTGCTACGCCACCCCCTTACGTTGCCGTATATGGAAAAGGGGTGGGGCTTTACGTGTGACTTGTGCCTCGGGCCTTGTGATCTTCCGATTCTGCCCAACCCCGCTCTGGGGGTTTTTTTGTCCGTTTCTCAGTACCTTCCCCCGGTCTTTACCCTGTCTGTTTCTCTTCCAACGGGATGACGCCATCAAGCGTGGCAAAACAGGTATTCCTTGCCGTGGCCAGGAAGTCGCGTAAATAGGGACGAGATGCTGTCTCGGCAAGTGTCGATGCGTAAAGGTTGCTCCATAGCCCATGTGTGCCAATGCGGCGGGCAATAACATAGTCGTGATCGACGTAATTCTTGATACCCCAGCTCGGTAACGCTGCAATTCCGCGGCGACTGGCGACGAGTTGCAGGATGGCAACAGTCAGCTCCGCCGTGCGCCGGTGGGGATGAATGCCGGCAGGTTTCAGAACGTTGAGAATCAGGTCGATGCGATCTTCCGGCACCGGATAGGTGATCAGCGTGACATCCGCAAAGTCAGCCGCGCGCAGTAGCCGTTTTCCACGCAAGGGATGATCTGGCGCCAATACTGCGAGAATCTCGAAACGAAATAGCGGGTGGTGGACAATGCCGCGGCGCTGCTGACTTTGCGATCCGATCACCACGTCCGCTCCTCCTTCCTCCAGGAGCTTCACGGGGTCGCTGTGAAATCCTGGCACCAGATCGAGTTCCACGTCCGCCCAATTCCGGCGAAACGCGTCCATAAGCGGCATCAGCCAGTCGAAACAGGTGTGGCATTCCAACGCTATCCGCAAACTCCCGGATACTCGTTCGGACATTTTTGCCAGGTTCCTTTCCGTTGCCTGGATTTCTTCCAGTACCTTGCCGGCAAGTGCAACCAGATGTCTCCCGGCGTCGGTGAGTTCGACGGTTTGCCCTCTGGGCCGTATGATCGCCAAACCATAGTGGTCCTGTAGTGCCTTGATCTGATGGGATAACGCCGACTGGGTCAAATGTATCCGCTTGGCCGCGCGCGACACACTACCCGTTTCCTGCAATGCTGCAAGCGTACGAAGATGGCGCAGTTCAAGCACGGATGCAGCGGATAGATATATGAATGATATTCATGGATTTTTTATTATATTTCATTTGATTCATAGATAAGTCTGCCACACAATCGTTACCTCTTGCAACTATGCTGTAATTTGCCTGCCACTGAGATATTAAGGAGAGCGCTAGATGGCACTGACACACAACCTTGGTTTCCCTCGGATCGGCCCCCGCCGGGAATTGAAACGGGCGCTTGAGGCATACTGGCGCGGCGACTTGAACGATGATCAACTGCAGGCCACTGCGGCAGAGTTGCGGAAGAGCCACTGGATGCTGCAGCGCGACCTTGGCCTCGATCTGGTTCCGTGCGGCGATTTTGCGCTGTACGATCAAATGTTGAACATGACAGCGCTGCTCGGCGCAATTCCGGGGCGGTTTAACGCGGGAAGCAGCGGGACCGGGCTGGATTTATATTTTGCAATGGCGCGTGGAACATCGACTCAGCCAGCGATGGAGATGACCAAGTGGTTCGACACCAACTATCACTACATAGTACCGGAGTTCGACGCGCAAACTTCATTTCACATTGCTTCGGAACAACTGTTCAGGGAAGTTATGGAGGCAAAGGTGCTCGGAATTCCCCTGAAGGTAGTGTTGATTGGGCCGCTAACCTATTTATATCTCGGCAAGGAGACCGCGCCCGGCTTCAACCGCCTCGATTTGTTACCGCATCTGCTGCCTGTTTATTGCGATATTCTTGCCCGGCTGGCATCTCTCGGCGTGGAATGGGTGCAAATGGACGAGCCGTTGCTGGCGCTGGACCTGGACGAAGACTGGCTGCATGGCCTGAGCCGGGCATATGCTGTCTTGCGGGAAGGCGGGACGAGCCCGCTGAAGTTGCCGAAATTGTTACTGGCGACCTATTTTGAAGCGGTGGATAATCACGTGGCGCGGTTAAAGGAGTTGCCGGTCGATGGCTTGCATATCGACCTTTGCCGCGCGCCGGCCCAGCTTGATACTTTTCTTGACGGCTATCCTGACAACAAAGTGCTATCTCTGGGTGTCATTGATGGACGCAATGTATGGCGCGCGGATCTTGCCCATTCCTTCTCGGTTCTGTCCCGCGCACAATCCATCCTTGGAGAGAGATTATGGATCGCGCCCAGTTGTTCCCTTCAGCACTGTCCCGTCGATCTCGAGCTGGAAACCCGTCTTGATGGGGAAATCAGAACCTGGCTGGCATTCTCGGTGCAGAAGCTAAGCGAGATAGCATCCCTTGGACGGGGTTTGAACCAGGGAGAAAGCGTAATACGTGACATACTGGCTGCTTCTACCCAGGCAAGAAAGTCGCGTACCCGGTCGCCACGCATTCACAACCCGGGAGTTCAGGAACGTTTGAAACTGCTGACCCGAAATGAAAGTGAACGCGCCCGCCCGTTCCCTGTGCGCCGAGTCCTCCAGCAACAGCGTTTTCAGCTTCCCCTTTTGCCCACTACAACCATTGGATCGTTTCCTCAGACCCAGGAGATCCGTCAGGCCAGGGCCGCATTCAAAAAAGGCGAACTCGGCAATTTGCAGTATCTCGAAGCGATGCGCGCCGAGATATGCCTGGCAATAAACAAACAGGAGAAAATCGGCCTGGATGTACTCGTCCATGGAGAGGCGGAGCGCAACGACATGGTGGAGTATTTTGGGGAGCAGCTGTGGGGCTATGCTTTTACCGAGTACGGATGGGTGCAAAGCTACGGATCACGCTGCGTAAAGCCCCCCGTTCTCTATGGCGACATCTACCGGCCCGAGCCGATGACAGTAGACTGGACACAATATGCGCAAAGCCAGACCGTGAAGCCGGTCAAAGCCATGTTGACCGGCCCTGTGACCATGCTGATGTGGTCGTTCGTACGTGACGACCAACCGCGTTCCGTCACAGCCCTCCAGCTCGCACTCGCCATCCGCGACGAAGTAGTCGACCTGGAACGGGCAGGTACCGGCATGATCCAGATTGACGAGCCGGCCTTTCGCGAGGGGTTGCCATTAAAAAAATACGACTGGAACGGATACCTGCAGTGGGCCGTGGAAGCATTCCGCGTTGCCAGTTCGGGTGTGAGGGACGACACCCAGATACATACGCATATGTGCTACTCGGAATTCCACGATATTCTGCCCGCCATTGCCGCCATGGACGCGGATGTGATTACGATCGAGACGTCGCGCTCGCGGATGGAGTTGCTGAACGCGTTCGGAGAATTCAAGTACCCCAACGAGATAGGGCCTGGGGTATATGACATTCACTCCCCGCGGATTCCTCGCACGGGAGAAATCGTGGAATTGCTGGAGAAGGCGTGCCGGGTGATAGATCCCGAGCAGCTATGGGTAAACCCTGACTGCGGCCTGAAAACGCGAAACTGGCCCGAGACCGTCACTGCGCTGAAGCGAATGGTTGAGGCTGCGCATGTGTTGCGCGTCCGGGTGGGTGTTCGGGAAACTGAACGAGCCGGCGCACCAGCATGAGCGAATCGTGGAGGTGAGATTCGATACATGCCAGGGAAGAAGGAGGGGCGACACCGGCGCTATGGCATATATGGCGCCTCCCGGCAGGGTTCCTCAGCTGTTTTCGAATGAGGTCTGTAGCACCTTTATCAGTTCTGTTTCCAGATGGATCAGTGTTCTAGACTTGTTCAATATGTTTCCCGTAACCAGAAACGTGTCTTCGGCGCGTTCGCCCAGGGTGTTGACCCTTGCGCTATGCACATCTACGCCGAAGCGCACCAGCACTTGCGCGATACGCGACAGCAGGCCCGGCTGATCGCCCGCAACAATCGACAGGATATGGTATTCGCCTTTTTCATCGGGCTCGATATCGACCTCGGGCATAATGGGAAAATGCCTGAGATGGCGGCTCACACGTCCTTTCAGGGGCGGCTGCAATGGAGCCTGCTGCGCTAATTGCTGCGTCAGCTCATGCTCTATAAAGCCGAGGACGTTGGTGTCACCCTGCGCCACATCGAAAGGATCGAGCACGAGGAAGGTATCGAGAGCGTAGCCGTGTCGCGTGGTATGGACCTTGGCCTGGACGATATTGTAATCGATGTTATCGAAGAAACCGCAAATGCGGGCAAACAGGTCCGTCTGGCCGCCAGCGTAAACAAGTACTTCAATTCCGGCTTTCGCTGGCGCAATGCGCGCCTTTACCACAGGTGCTGGCGGGCTCATTTGGTCAAGGAGGTGGCGCGTATGCCAGGCGATTTGCGTGGCATCATGCAGCAGCAGATAATCGGGGTCGAGCACAGACCAGAGCTGCTCAAACTCACTGGCGGGAATATTATCGGGCTGGAGCAGTTCCATGGCCTCGTTTTTGCGGCAAGTCAGAGTGCTGTCGGAATGAGCGACTTCGCCGCACAGATGACGCTGCGCCGCCCGGAACAAATCCTCGAGCAGCTTGTTTTTCCATGCGTTCCATACTTTCGGACTGGTGCCTCGTATATCCGCGACGGTGAGCAGGTAAAGCGCAATTAGTGCCCGTTCGCTGCGCATATGCGCAGCGAAGCCCGCGAGCACTTCCGGGTCTGATATATCTTTTTTTTGCGCCGTACTCGACATGACGAGATGATTCTCCACGAGCCATGCAACCAGATCCGTGTCTTCCGGCAACATTTTGTGATGCTGGCAGAAACGCCTCGCGTCCTTCTTCCCAAGCACCGAGTGGTTTCCCTGTCGCCCCTTGGCAATGTCGTGGAATAGCGCGGCGAGATAGAGCACCTCCGGTCTTTTGAATTGCCTGATGAGCCGGCTGCATAGTGGATATTCGTGAGTGAACTCCGGCGCCATGAACCGGCGCAGATTTCTCACGACCATCAGAATATGCTCATCCACGGTATAGACGTGAAACAGATCATGTTGCATCTGGCCGACAATACGTCCGAATGCCGGAATGTAGCGTCCAAGAATGCCATAACGATTCATCAGGCGAAGCTCACGGGTTAGCCCGCGCGGCTGGCGCAGGATTTCCATGAAGAGGGCACGATTGAGCGGGTGCCGTCGGAATGCCGCATTAATGAGCGGGGCCGCGCGCCACATTGCCCGCAGCGTGGCTGCACTGCGAGCCTTAAGGCCGGGGCGTTGTTGCAGCAACAAAACGCTTTCAAGGATGGCAATCGGATGCTGGCGGAAAACATTCTCGTGGCAGATTTCCAGCAATTCCCCTCGCTGACGAAAACGTTCGTTGATAATCACCGGAACCGCATCCGGGTCAGGAAAAATCTCGGCGCGCAAAGTGTGCAACAGAATAGTATTGATCTGTGTTACGCCCTTGGCAGCCCGGTAATACCGCTGCATCAGCATTTCGCTTGGGCGGCGCGGCGGTTTACCGGATATGTCGAGTTCGTCGGCGAGAGGAGTCTGATAATCGAACAGCAACCTGTCTTCGCGCCTCCCGGAGAGGTAATGCAGGCGGATGCGGAGATCCTGAAGAACGGCGCGATGGCGTTGCGCGAGACGGGCTTCCTGATGGGTAATGAAGCCGCCATCGGAAAGATTGGCCCAGGATTTTCCCATCCCCGCAGCGCGGCTTACCCAGAGGATATTTTGTAAATCCCGAAGCCCGCCGGGGCTTTCCTTTATATTCGGCTCAAGATTGGAGGTTGCGTCCTGATACCGCCCATGGCGTTGCTCCTGCTCAAGCTGCTTGGCTATGAAAAACGGAACGGGTTCAAGCATCGCCTGCATGGAATAAAAAAATTCGTCAAACAGCCGACGACGCCCTGCAAGTTGCCGGGCCTCCAGCAAGCTGGTCTGTACCGTGATATCTTTGACGGCCTCTTCAGCGCATTCAGCTATCGTGCGTATGCTGTGCCCGATATCCAGCCCGATATCCCACAACAATCTGACCCATTGTTCCAGCCGCATTTTAGTAGGGCCATCTAAACCGGTGGTCCCCCTTTCCGTCGACAGCAACACAAGCAAGTCTATGTCGGAGTGGGGGAAAAGCTCTCGCCTGCCATAACCCCCCACTGCCAGCAGGGCAATGGAATCCGGCATCGCCATTCCCTGCCAGACCTGCCGCAGGATACCGTCGACCAACCGGCTGTGGCAGTGCAGCAGCCCAGCGCCGTTGCCGTTATCGCTATAGCGATGGCGTAAAATCTCGCGCCCCTGAAGCAATGACTTTTTGATTGACTCGGCATCGAGAGGGCTCGGCAGCAGCCTTGTATGTCTTATATCAAGCGCTCCGTGGAAAATCATGAATGGAATGATGGCTTCGGTGGCGCACCGGCGGACAGGGTCAGCACTTCATATCCGGTTTCGGTAACCAGCACGGTATGCTCCCACTGCGCTGACAGGCTATGATCCTTGGTAACGATGGTCCAGCCGTCGGCCATTTGGCGTATGGAAGCTTTCCCCGCATTGATCATCGGCTCCACGGTAAAAATCATTCCTGCTTTTAGTCGCAGCCCAGTACTGAGCTGGCCATAGTGCAGCACCTGCGGCTCCTCGTGGAACTTCGCGCCAATACCATGGCCGCAAAATTCCCTCACTATGCTGTATCCGTGCCTTTCCGCGAAGCGCTGGATAGCGTGGCCGATGTCGCCCAAATGTTTTCCCGCTTTGATTTCCTCAATTCCGCGCCACATGGATTCATAGGTGACCTCACATAGGCGCCTTGCCTGAATCCCCGGGTCACTAACGTAGAACATGCGGCTGGTATCGCCGTGATACTCATCTTTTATCACGGTTACGTCAATGTTGACGATATCGCCGGACTTGAGCCTTTTCGGTCCGGGCACTCCATGGCAAACCTGATGATTGACCGAGGTGCAAATGGATTTCGGATACGGGGAATATCCGGGCGGAGCATAATCAAGCGGGGCGGGGATAACGCCCTGAACGTTTACCATATAGTCATGACAAAGCGCGTCGAGTTCATCAGTCGTGACTCCGGGCTTAACGAAAGGCGTGATGTAATCCAGCACCTCGGATGCAAGTTTACCCGCGACTCGCATTTTTTCTATTTCCGGGGGTGTCTTAATGGACACAGTCATAATGTCGGCTTCCAGACGAAATAAACGAGAACGTATAATTGGGGATGAAGCATCGCATTGCAAGAGCCCGCCTTGCTCGCGGAATCTGACTACGAAAGGGGTAAATTGTTTTTGCCGTTAGAGAACCATCGTCAAGTTCCCCGGCCTGGCTCACTCCGAGGGTTAATGGCCAGCGGATGGCCCGCCCCTGTGAGAGCTTTATCGCAGCGCGCGCCCTGGGTTGCAAGAGGAATCAGGAGCGATCCGCGCCAAATTATTCACAAGGCCGGCGCGTAAGCTATTCACCCCGCCGCTTCCTTGTTATGCCCGCATCCAGGTCTTCAAGGTCACCTCTCCCGTGATTCGCACCGGGTTGTCTCAACCTCGCTCCCTGGAAACTCCTCTTTTAGCTCACTGATCTGTCTGACAACGTTTTCCGGTGGATCGCGCAAGACCAGTTTCGTTTGTTCCAGGCTATGCTCTCCGATGATTGCCGACCTGACCCTTTTGTTTCTGAGCGCGGCCAGGAAATTGCTCGCCTCATCCATGCTGGCAAAAAAGCCGAAGGAGATCGCATTGTTCCACTCGCTATTGTCCTGGACATGGGAGTAAGCGTTGATTCCCAATCCCCTGAGCTCCCCCATTTTTATTTGTGCGTGCTGCTTGTCCCTGAGGGGAGGCATGTACACCCAGTAGCCTGCAACTTTTCCCACTGTTTTTCGTTTTATCCATTCGTCCAGTTGCCGCTCAGCAATCGCCGCATCCACGCGCTCCAGGTCCGCATCAATAAAGTTTCCCCATTTCAGACAGGTGGCGGGAACCGCTAATGTCCTGATTTTTTCAGGTTGAAGCTCCGGCGCAAGTTGCATTTGCACAAATGTGCCGGGTCCCCAAAGAATATAACCCGCGACGACCAGGTTGATAAACAACAATAAGAAAAATAATGTTTTCATCTGCCCATGAGTTATGGTTGTGAACCAGCCGGCACCTTGTTAAAATGCAATGTTAATAGCATGGTTATGATTTTTCCAGGAGCGTCAGAAATGCGTGGCATGAAATTAGCTTCGAACGTCATGATATTGGCCGCACTAATGCTATCCAATCAGGTCTTCGCCGACACGGCTCCCGGCGCGGATAAGTCCCAGGGGGACGCAGCTAAAGGCGAGCAAATTGCGACGCAGGTTTGCGCCGCATGTCACGGCGCCGACGGCAACAGCGTTATGCCCGCAAATCCAAGCCTGGCTGGGCAGTATGCGGAGTATATCACCAAGCAGCTGAATAATTTCAAATCACAGGACGGTCAGCGCCCCGAGCGCGAAAACGCGGTCATGAGTGCCATGGTCGCAGGATTATCACCTGATGACATGAAGGATCTCGGCGCTTACTATGCCCAGCAGACGCCCAGGCCGGGAGTGGCGAGGGACAAATCGCTGGCGGAGCAGGGTGAACGGATATATCGCGGCGGCAACCTCGATACGGGCGTGCCAGCCTGTGCCGGATGCCATTCTCCTAACGGCGTGGGAATTCCGCCCAGGTATCCGCGCCTTGCCGGGCAACATTCGGAATATACACGCGCGCAATTAAAAGCGTTTAGGACCGAAGAGCGTACCAGGGATGTCTCCAACGAGATGCACATGATCGCCACGCGCATGAGCGTGAGAGAAATGCATGCGGTATCGGAATTTATCTCCGGCTTGCGATAAATCGCGAAACGAATCTCCAAGCCGTGCAAAGGCACCCCGGATAATCGGTTGCCTTTTTATTTCCAGCTGGCGAATATCTGTTCAGCGGCCAGTAATGTTTTGCCGATTTCAGCATTTCCGTGCGTGGCCGAGACAAATCCCGCTTCAAATGCCGACGGGGCGAAATAAATGCCTTCCCGAAGCATGGAATGGAAAAAGCGATTAAATGCTTCTCTATCGCAACTCATTACATCAGCATAACTTGCCGGCAGGTTTTCCCGGAAATAGAGACCGAACATGCCGCCGATCGCCTGGGCGCAAAAAACAATGCCATGTTTTTTAGCAATTGCCGCGAGGCCTTGGGTGAGCTCGCGCGTGATACCGGAAAGTCTTTCATAGAAACCCGGCATTTGCACCAGTCTCAACGTGGCAAGCCCGGCGGCTACCGCGACGGGATTGCCCGAAAGCGTGCCGGCCTGGTATACGGCACCCAATGGTGCCAGGGACTGCATAATGTCCCTTCGCCCTCCGAACGCCGCCATTGGCATGCCCCCGCCGATTACCTTGCCGAGCGTGGTCAGATCGGGTGTGATGCCGTAAAGCCCTTGGGCACACCCCAATCCAACGCGGAAGCCCGTCATTACTTCGTCAAAGATCAGCACGCTGCCGTGCTGGGTGCATAGCTGGCGCAAGCCCGGCAGGAAGCCGAAGTCTGGCGCTACCAGGTTCATATTGCCTGCCACGGGCTCGACGATCACGGCGGCGATCTCGTCGCCGAATTGTCCGAATGCCTGTTCTACCCCGGCGAGATCGTTGTAATCCAGTACCATTGTGCTGGAAACGGTCTCTGCCGGAACGCCGGCGGAACTTGGGTGACCGAATGTCAATGCCCCCGAACCCGCCTTCACGAGTAGGGCGTCGTCATGGCCATGGTAGCAACCCTCGAATTTGATGATGCGGCTTCGGCCGGTATAGCCCCGCGCCAGGCGAATCGCGCTCATCGTCGCTTCAGTTCCGGAACTCACCAGCCGTACTTGCTCGATTGAAGACACGAGTCTGCACAGCAGCTTTGCTATCTCCAACTCGGCCTCGGTGGGCGCACCAAAAGTCAATCCTTTCTGTGCTGCTGTCTGCACCGCCTCGATCACTTCGGGATGGGCATGGCCAAGGATTAGCGGACCCCAGGAGCCGACGTAGTCTATGTAGACCTTCCCGTCCGCATCCCACACAAGGGGCCCCTGCCCCCGCTGGAAAAAAACAGGCGTCCCGCCCACTGACTTGAAAGCGCGAACCGGTGAGTTAACGCCGCCGGGGATATATTCCTGAGACTGTTCAAATAACTGCTGATTACGTGACATTGGTGGATAACCTCTGATGAGCAATGGAGTACTCGTTTTGCCTGAATAACCGGGAAATTTTCTCTGCTGCAGACTGGATGTCCTGCGCCGTGAATAAAGCGCTGCTGACAGCCACCGCGTTGGCGCCCCGCCGTTGCAGCTCAACGGCGTTAGACGAGTCAATTCCTCCTATGGCGACAATGGGGACCAGTAGTTGCTGCTTGGCGTGATGCAGCAGTTCCATGGGCGCGCCCACGGCGTGAGGCTTGGTTACCGAAGCAAAAAAAGCACCGAAGGCCACATAATCCGCGCCGCAACCCTCGGCCTCCACGGCATGCTCCAGTCGATCATAACAGGAAACTCCTATAATCCTGGTGCATCCAAGGCGCCTGCGCGCTGCAGTGACGGAGGTATCCTGCCGCCCTAAATGCACCCCATCGGCGTCTGCGGCAATCGCAAGATCAATGTAATCGTTGACAATGAAGGGTACGTGAAATTTGCGGCAAAGACGAGCAAGTAAACGGGCCTGCTCCCAACGCAGCGTGGCCTCGTTTGTCTTGCTACGGTACTGGACCAGGCTGGCGCCACCCTCCAGGACCTGCTGCGTGATCGCGGCCAGTCTGGCAGTGTCGGCCATATCCGGCGTGATCGCATATAAACCGTCAATCTCCATCCGGGCCATCCTGCTTTTTCCCCTCTTCGGGATCGGCCTCGTCGCGGGCCCAGAATAGCCGGTCTGGGAGATACTGTCCCATCCCCGGACGAAACCCGGCTTTAAGCGTGTGCCATGTATATTCCTGGGCTTCATACACCCCTTCGGCAATGGACAAGCCGTTCGCAAGACCGGCGGCGATTGCGGAGGCAAGGGTGCAGCCCGATCCATGGTAAGAGCCTGCAAGCCGCTCCCAGGAGTCCGTGCGGAGGAGGCCGTCGGTTCCGTACAAATTGTTAACCACCTGTGACGTATTTTCGTGCGTTCCCGTAATTAATACGTATTCACAACCCATGCGCAAAAGCCGGATCGCGCACTGACTTAAATCCGGCATGTCCTCGTCATCTTCATCATCCTGGGCAAGCCGTCTTGCTTCCAGGCTATTGGGAGTAATAATGGTTGCCTGGGGGAGCAGCAGTTCGCGCATCGCCAGTATCATTTCCTCGCTGGCGAGTTCATCGCCGCGACCGGAGGCGAGCACGGGGTCCAGTACCAGAGGAATGTTGGGATAGTCGGAAATGACTTCGGCAATGGCCGCGATAATTTCAACGCTGCCCAGCAACCCGATCTTGAAAACATTAACGGGCATGTCTTCCAGGATCGCTCGCGCCTGATCTGCCACCCAGTCCGCATCCAGTGCCATTATGTCATCGACCCCCGCGGTATCCTGCACGGTTATGGCCGTTATCACCGACAAGGGGTGGCACCCCATGCTGGCAAGAGCGAGAACATCGGCCTGTATGCCGGCACCACCGGTAGAGTCGCTGGCAGCGAAAGAAAGTACTGTGGGGGGTGGCTGAGACATGAGCTAATACCGTAAAATAACATTTTAACCTAATTACTCTCACTCATCATGCCCACTACCGAAACTCGCGTTTACCGTTGTTTCATGTGCCTCATTTGCGGCTTCGTTTATGACGAAGCCGAAGGGTCGCCACAAGAAGGCATTCCTCCTGGTACTCTGTGGGAAGACGTTCCGATGAACTGGACCTGCCCCGAATGTGCCGCGCGCAAGGAGGATTTCGAGATGGTGGAAATCTAGATGCGCCTCCTTCATGTCATGCTGCGTGTCGGCGATCTCGAAAAGTCACTTGCTTTCTATACCGACGTGCTGGGGATGAAAGTGCTGCGCCGGAAAGATTACCCCGAGGGAAAATTCACCCTCGCGTTTGTTGGTTACCAGGATGAGGAGGACGGCGCGGTATTGGAACTGACCCACAATTGGGACACTAAACAATACGATCTGGGAAATGGCTATGGACATATCGCTGTCGAAGTGGACAACGCCTACCATGCCTGCGAGGAAGTGAAGAAGCGCGGCGGCAAGGTTACCCGGGAGGCGGGGCCCATGAAGCATGGTGCCACTATCATTGCGTTCGTGGAAGATCCGGACGGTTACAAGATCGAGTTCATACAGAAAAAAACAGTGTAGGAATCGCTGAACACGTTGCGTCTGCAACGGGGAGCGTCGCCCACGGTTCGCCGTGATGTGAATCTCACCACATCTTCGTACGGTCAAAATATCGCAAGCAGTGACATCGACGACCCGTCGAATCGCGAGAGATGCGGATTCCGCGGAAGGACGGCAGAGAGTGAGTGGGAGGTCAATATGCTGTACATATTATTGATTATTGAACCGGATGGGCAAAGGCTGACCCGGTCCGCAGAGGAAGGGCGTCAACTCTACGAGCGTATGTGCCGCTTTGCCGAGGATCTGAAGGCCCGCGGTTTACTGGTGGCCAGCGAGTCGCTGCGGTCCAACGCCGAGGGCGCCCGCATTCAGGTGCGCGGTGGCAAGCGCACGCTTATCGATGGCCCGTTCTCGGAATCTAAGGAGATGGTGGGTGGCTTTTTTCTTCTTGATTGCCAGAGCAAGGAGGAGGCGATCGCCATCGGCAGCGAGTGTCCCGCGGCCGAATGGGCAACAGTGGAGGTGCGGGAGGTCGGCCCTTGCCATGGAGGGTGAGGCAAAAAAAATTAGGGAAGCCCTGAACAGGTCCCACGAGGGCGCGACGGGGTTTTGCGGGATGAGATGCCCGAAAGGCGACAACGCGAATGGTTGTGACCTCGCAGCGGTGTGCGGGCGCCCAAGGAGACGTAAACGCGGTCAGGCATCCCTGATCCCGCTTGGCGGGGGCCCCTCGGGCAACGCTTGGGGGCGCACTTCGTTGCACTCCTTGGCATCGTAGATTAAGCTAAGACCTGCGTCGTGCAGCCTTGTGATCATCCCGATTTTACCGCAACGCGCTCCACGGAGGACTGGTTCAGGGCTTCCTTAGAGCCGTGTGTCGATTTCGCGGCGCGCCATTCGACGTATAGGTAGAGTAAGGGCTCAAACCGTCGCCCGGCTGTTTGCCCTGCTCCAACAGAAGGAACTATGCATGCAAGTCCAACCTTACCTGTTCTACGACGGCCGCTGTGAAGAGGCGGTCGAATTCTACCGCGGTGCGCTCGGTGCCGAGGTGACAATGCTCATGCGTTTTCGGGACAGTCCCGAATCCGCGCACGGCTGCAAGATTCCATCGGGTTCCGAGGACAAGATCATGCACAGCAGCTTTCGCGTCGGCGACACGACCGTGATGGCCTCGGACGGCATGTGCTCGGGGCAACCCAGTTTTCAGGGTTTTTCGCTATCTCTTACCGTGGTTGATGTCGCTGAAGCTGATCGGCTGTTTGCTGCCCTTGCCGACGGTGGGCAGGTGCAGATGCCATTGGCGGAAACGTTTTGGTCGCCACGCTTTGGCATGGTCGCGGACCGCTTCGGCGTATCATGGATGATTATGGTCGCGCCGTCTTGAAGAGTCGTTCGCTTACCCAAAATCAGTGCAACAGGTCGCGCGCGCTCGATCCCGACTAAAAAAGGAGAAACCAATGATGACCGAACCGCGGGAGGAACACCACTGGCTGCAGCAGCTCGTGGGTGAATGGACGTACGAGATAGAGGGAACATGCGAGCCCGGCAAGCCCCCTGAAAAATCCCAAGGGTCTGAAAGCGTGCGCTCGCTGGGTGGTCTTTGGGTACTGTGCGAAGGCCGAGGCGACATGCCCGGAGGCGGGGTCGCATCCACTTTAATGACGTTAGGCTATGACCCCGGGAAAGAGCGGTACGTTGGGACCTGGATAGGATCGATGATGGACCATTTGTGGATATATGATGGAACGCTCGACACCGCGCGTAAGGCATTGACGCTGAACTCGGAGGGACCGAGCTTCTCCGCCGAGGGCAAGCTAGCGCAGTATAGGGACGTGATCGAGTTCAAGAGCGACGATCATCGCGTGTTGACATCGCATGTCCTCGGGGAAGATGGGACATGGCACGGGTTCATGACAGCGCACTACCGGCGAAAGAAGTAGGTCCAGCCCTATCCAGAAGGAGAAATGATTATGCGATTCATGATTATCGTGAAGGCGACCAGGGACAGCGAAGCTGGCGTCATGCCGGAGGAGGCGCTTGTGGCCGAGATGGCGGACTATCACGAGGAACTCGCAAAAGCCGGGTGTGCTGCTTGACGCATCCGGAGTGCATCCCAGCTCGAAAGGGTGGCGCATTAAGTATGCTGGAGGAAATCGCAACGTGATTGATGGACCCTTTGCCGAGACCAAGGAACTGATTGCCGGCTACACGCTGATCCAGGTAAAGTCCAGGGCGGAAGCAATGGAATGGACCCGGCGTTTCCCCAATCCGGCTGCAAATGGCAACGAGGGTGAGATCGAGGTGCGCTAGCTGTTCGAATTGGAGGATTTTGGCACCAGCAATGCCGTTGAGCGCTTTCGAGAAATGGGGATCGAGGCAAACCAGTAAGTCGCCCGTGCGAAACATTCAATCAGGCGTCGGGCGTCATTCATGTGCCATGCGAGCGAAATGGAGCCGTGCCGTGAGCAGGCATCGGTAAGGGATTTCGGGTGGGTTGGAACAATCTGAGATCAGCATGAAAGGGAAGCTTAGAGCGTGCCTTGGCAACGCAAGTCCGGTTTTCGATGAAGACAAACGCCGAACATACGGTCGAGGCTATCTGGCGAATCGAGTCTGCGAAGATCATCGCGGGGCTCGCACGAATGCTTCGCAATGTCGGGCTGGCGGAAGAACTCGCCCAGGATGCTTTCGTCGCGGCGCTTGAGCAGTGGCCCGAGAAGGGTGTCCCGCATGGCTCATGGCTGCCGCCAAGCATCGGGCGATCGATCTGGTTCGGCGCAAGTCGCTTCATGAACGCAACGAAGAGGATTTGACGCGCTCGATCGAGGCCCAGTTGCACGAGGCCGCACCTATGGAACCCGGTGCCGCGCTCGATGATCCAGTGAGAGACGATCTGCTGCGCCTCATATTCATCGCCTGCCATCCGGTACTCTCCACCCAGGCACGCGTCGCGCTCACATTGCGCCTGCTAGGCGGTCTGACAACCGACGAGATCGCTCGGGCGTTCCTCGTCCCCGCACCAACCATAGCCCAGCGCGTCGTGCGGGCAAAGCGCACGCTTGCCGAGTCACGGGTGCCATTCGAAGTCCCATGCGCACAAGAACTCGCCGAACGCCTGTCTTCGGTGCTCGAAGTCATTTACCTGGTCTTTAACGAAGGCTACTCTGCGACAGCTGGAGACCACTGGATGCGGCCCGAGCTGTGCGACGAGGCGCTGCGTCTCGGCCGCATTCTGGCAGAGCTCGTGCCGGCGGAGCCGGAAGTACACGGCCTGGTGGCGCTGATGGAAATCCAGGCTTCGCGCACGCGCTCGCAACGGAGCACAGACGGATTGGATCCGCGTCGCGGCACTTTATGATGCACTTGCCCAGCTCTCACCATCTCTGGTCGTGGAACTCAACCGGGCGGTCTCCCTCGCGATGGCGTTTGGCCCCAAGGCAGGATTGGAGATTGTTGATGCGCTGACTTCCGAACCTTCATTCAAGAGGTATCATCTCCTGCCGAGCGTGCGCGGCGACCCCCTCTCCAAACTCGGGCGTTTCGACGAGGCCTGTGCGGAGTTTAAGCGCGCCGCATCGCTCACGTGCAACGCGCGGGAGCGTAATCTGCTCCTGAACCGCGCCCAGGCCTGCATCGGCGGCTCAGCCCCGCTCCCATCCCGCGAGAAGCGCGGGTAACATTACTTTCCGGTCCTCATCGGATTTATTTCCAGAATAAAGTAACGGCTACTTATTTTCCTGAATGGGCGGCCCGCCCCTTCAGAACGCTATTGTACTGATCAGTGGCCCCGGATTTTGCGTTCAGCTTCGTTCTCAGAATACGCTACCGCGTATTGTTATTCCTGTTTTTCTGCCACGCGAGAAATAAAACGGCAATTACGATAATTGTGACGGGCAGGATTACGTACAGGCCGAGTGCATAGCCTGCCCCATCCCCGTGATCTGGGGGCGGGGTAGTGCTGAGGATTTTATAGGCGTGGGACATGCTGACCATGAGTACGAGAACAAGGCCCGCCACGCGGCGGTTTCTTATTAGCACCCGGCCAACTGCCTCATTAAGCAGGTGTGCCGCGTAGTAACCAAGGAAATAGACCGTCGTATAGAAGATCAAGGCACCCACAAAGAGTCCTTGTTTTTTTCGAACTCGATTCTGGGCTTGAAGTTAGATGTCAAAGCCTATCTCTATTTGCTCTTCTTGTTTTCCGTCTCAATCTTCTTCTCGGGCTTCCTGATATCGCGTTCAAGCTGCTGCGGGTCTGTCTTTTTTGGCTTTGGAGCAACAGATTTTTCCTCTTCCGCATCTATTATCTTTGCGGCTTTGCTCCAGGGGAATTCCTGGGTCTCTTTTTGTGCGAGAAGCTGCGAAGAGCCTAGCGCGAAAAACAGGGCGAGTAGTATTGTCTTCATGATTGTTTTTAAGCGTTCAGGAGTTCAAGTCCAGAATGGACACCGGCTTCTTGCAGCGCGGCCAATGTGCTTTATATTGCATTGCAAGAACCGGTCTGCCCAATCAGTTGACGTAGCAGATTTGACGTAGCGGTAACGTAACGGCACATGCACAAGTAACGTGAACACGTTATCTTATCGCAACGCCTGAAACCATATCAAGAACAGCCGAACCGGGATAAGGCCCGGTAGGAGCTTCTTAGTTGGCGCTGATTCCCCTATTTTACGGGCCGGAATGACCTGCTTACTCGCCCACCTCCTGGCCCATTTCCCGTCCCCGGTTTCCCCCGCATGAACGCAATCCCCACAACTGATCAGTTTCCTGGAGAGGTGGTTGCAGGCCCTACTGGAAAGGCAGCGAGTGTTCGTAGTGGCGCCGCCAGTTTTCCAGGTAGAGATCGATGAGCGCAGCATTCCCCCGTATTACCAGCACATTTTCCGCATTCTTGTACTGTGCCGCGTGCGTAAAGTTATAACTGCCGGTAATTACCGCCGCCCCTGGGCTACCCGCATCGATCACCATGACTTTGTTATGAGCGCTGTTGTGATCGGAGTCGGTAAAAACCGGTACGCCCTCGCTTGCGAGCCTTGATACCAAACTGGTGCGTATTCGGTGGATCTGGTCCTTATCCGCGATCACTTTTACGTCCACGCCACGGCGTTGGGCGGCGATCAATGCGTCAGCTATTTTGCGATGGGTAAAACTGAAGGCCTGTACAAGGATCTGGCGATGCGCACTTTCAATAGCATCCGTAATGAGTTTGCCCGCATCGTCTCCTGGCGTAAAGGCCGCTTGGACCGTGCCTGTTCCAGGAAGAACGCGAGGAGTCTCGCCGTCACGACCGGAGGATGGCTGGAAGGCTGCCGCGGATGCGGCGAAAAAGATGGCGAGGCCCCAGCCCGTCAAATATCTTGCAACAAGAGTGTTATCGTTTCGCCGCATCATGTTTCACTCTTTCACGTATTCCAGCGCGGCCGCAAAAAAACCATCAGTATGGTGGATACGGGGGGACAATTGCATGAATACACCGGTGTCGAGCGGAATTTTCTGTTGCATCAATAGCGCGGCGCAGTTCAGGCGCCTGAAGCGGGGGTTACCGGACAGGAAGCCACCCACGATTTCCTGGTTCTCCTCCGGCAAAAAACTGCAAGTGGCATAGACCAGCCTCCCGCCGGGCTTTAGCAGGTTTGCCGCGGATGAGAGGATGGCCGCTTGCTTGCGCTTGAGCTCTTCTATGGTATGGGGCGACTGCCGCCATTTCAGATCCGGATTGCGGCGTAGCGTTCCCAGGCCGCTGCATGGCGCATCCACCAGCACGCGGTCGATTTTACCGGTGAGGCGTTTCACCTTGAGGTCATTTTCGTTGATGATAAGCTGCGGATGGAGATTGGACAACCCGGAACGCTTGAGGCGCGGCCTAAGGTTATTCAGCCGCTTTTCGGAGGTATCGAAAGCATAGAGACGTCCCTGCGAATGCATCAGCGCGCCCAGCATCAGGGTTTTTCCCCCTGCTCCCGCGCAAAAATCGACGACCATGTCGCGGCGCCTCGGTGAGACCAGGTAGCCCAGCAGCTGGCTGCCTTCGTCCTGGACCTCTACCTTTCCCGTAAGGAAAAGCTCATGCCGATTGATGGCGGGCTTGCCGGCAAGACGGATGCCGATGGGAGAATAGCGGGTGGCGCTACCCTCGATCCCATCTTTTTTTAGTGACGCAAGTACTTCCTGGCGATCCGCAAGCAGCGTATTCACGCGTAAATCGAGCGGCGCTGGCTCTTGCAACGAGTGGCCCAAGTCGAGAATGGTACCGTTGTCCATGAAACCACGCAGCTTCTCCAGCAACCAGCCCGGGAACTCCGCCTGGATATCGAGCGGCTGCGATTCCAGCCTTACCGCTTTCAGTTGTGCAATCCATTTTGCCTCAGCCTCGCTGGTGAGCGGCGTTAGCTCACGTAAATTCATCCCCTGGAATCTGGCCAGATAGCCGAGCAGCAATGCGCGCGGCGTAGCAAGGCCTGCGGCCCCCTCAAGGAAAAACCGGTGGCGTAGAGTTCCAAATACGGTTTCGGCAATAAACGCTCGGTCGTATGCGCCCAGCTTTGGATTGTCCCGAAAAAAATGCCGGAGAATTGAGTCAGCAGGGTGTTCCAGCGGAAGCACGGCACGGAGCGCGGCGGTAGCCGAGTCCAGGTGAGCAGGAGTGAGGCGCATCTATTTCGGGTGCCGCGGAAGGGGAGGCGAAATAGCGCGGTTCGAATGCCACAGATACCGTAACCAAAGGGGGAGGCTGATATAGTCCAACTTAATGCAGCCGCCCTTGCCGCTCGCCGTTGAGCGATTTTTCCGCGTAGCTTATGCTTTTGACCATCTGGTCCGTCACGATACCCAATTTCTCCGCCGTCATTATTCGAACCGGTAACAGGTGGTGGTCAACGGCAAGCCAGATTCTCTTGTCGCGATCGCCCTCGTTTTCAAGCTGTTTCGTCAGCACGATGGTTTCCAGTTTACCCATCGGTGTATCCAGGGTTTCCTTGCCTACGACATATCGGACCGCTTCTAGGCGCCGGCCGTCGGTTTCATGCACGTTTACCACCTTGCCTGGCAAGGGGGAAAACATGAAGCTGTAGAGCAGGCTGAGCCTGTCCACCGCGTCGGCGGGCAAGGGCTTTTGCTCTTCCCCGCGTTTATGCTGAAGAGTTAGCAGCTTCTTGTCCCAATCAAAAATTGCTACTTTAGGCACTTTTTTGCCGTGTTGATCTGAAAAACGGCTTGGGCGCAGGCCCTCCGGGGTTATCGTCCCCTCGCTGCCGCGCACCACGTTGTCCGGTTGTGTCAGGGCCAGTAGCCCCTTGGCGCGGCTCTCGCTGTAAATGGCATAGCTCGCTGGGCCATCTTCCTGTCTGATTTCCAGGGTTTCGTTCACGTCCGCTTCGAGATTGCCGGATCTGATCGAATAACTGATATCGATGCGGGGAGGGACGCCAGCGGGGCAAGCGTTGCACGCAGCGAAGGCGGGAAAGGCAACAAAGGCGGAAAAACTTAAACCGCATAGCAACGCAAGAAATGATAATTTCATTTACATAGTCCTGGTGAATATAAAACCGAGCCATCGAATCCCGCATTGCCCACGTCTATGCCACCGGTGCTTGCCAGCCTCAACCGGCCCTCCGTAAACCAGCGCACAGCTTCGGGATAGATACGGTGCTCCTCCTGCAATACCCGTGCCGCCAGCGTCTGCTCGGTATCGTCCGGCAGCACCTGGATCGCCGCCTGGATAATGATCGGCCCGCGATCCATCTGGGCGGTGACAAAATGCACCGTACAGCCGTGTATCTTTACCCCTTCCTGCAACGCCCGCCTGTGGGTATTCAAGCCGGGAAAGGCCGGCAGCAATGAAGGATGGACATTTATCAGTTTACCTTGATAACGGTTAACGAAATCCTCCCCGAGGATACGCATGAACCCCGCCAGCGCGATCAGATCCGGGTCATACGCGTCGATTGCGTCCGTCAGCGCGGCATCAAATGCCTCGCGACGGGGATAAGACAACTGGTTCACTACTCTGGTTTCAATGCCATGCCGTTTTGCGGCCTCCAATCCCTCGGCATCAGCCCTGTTGCTGATGATAGCGGCAATCCTGGCGGAGAGCTTTGCCTCAACCAGCGCTTGCATGTTGCTGCCGCGCCCTGAGATAAGGATGACAAGGGATTTCATAATATCAGCAGCGGAGGGGTCTGATGCCGAGCGCTCTGCCGATCACTCAATGAGCGTCCGCGCTTCATTGGCAGCGCTTTGTCGAATCGTGCCGATCTGCCACACCGTCTCACCCCCGGACCGCAACAATTCCACTGCGCTATCAGCTTTTTCCGCTGCTACGACCAAGACCATGCCGACGCCGCAATTGAATACGCGGTGCATTTCACCGTCATCCACATTTCCTTGCCGTTGCAGCCAGTGAAAAAGCGGAGGCATATCCCATGTCTCTTTTTTCAACACCGCCGTGACGCCATCAGGAAGGATGCGCGGAATATTTTCCACTAATCCGCCGCCTGTGATATGCGCAATGGCCTTTACCGGTAAATGCTTTAACAGGCCGAGCACCGGTTTAACATAAATACGGGTGGGCGCCATAATGACTTCGATTAACGCTTTACCGTCGAAATCGGCCGACAGGTCGGTGTTGTGTTTTTCAATGATCTTACGGATCAGCGAATATCCATTGGAATGGGCCCCGCTGGAGGCCAGGCCCAGGACCGCATCACCTTCCCGGATGGTCAGGCCGTTGATGATGGCGTCTTTCTCCACCACGCCAACAGCAAACCCGGCCAGATCGTATTCACCCTCCACGTACATACCTGGCATTTCGGCAGTTTCCCCGCCTATCAGAGCGCATCCGGCCTGTTTGCAACCTGCGGCAATACCCTTCACGACCCGCGTCGCGATATCCACGTCTAGTCTGCCGCATGCAAAATAGTCAAGAAAGAACAATGGTTCCGCGCCCTGCACCAGAATATCATTGACGCTCATCGCTACCAGGTCTATACCAATGCTGTCGTGCCGGCCGGAACGGAATGCCAGCTTCAGCTTGGTACCGACGCCATCGGTACCTGACACGAGCACCGGGTTGCGGTATTTCCTCGAAATTTCAAACAGTGCGCCGAAACCGCCTATACCCCCCAGCACTTCAGGACGCATGGTACTCTTGGCATAAGGCTTGATGTTTTCTACCAGCCGGGCACCGGCGTCTATGTCCACGCCAGCCGCGCGGTACGAGAGAGGAACAGGGCTGGAATTTTCTCCCTTGGATGAAGTCAAGTTGAGTTCTCGTCTTGTTGCGGTTAAAGTGCCTTTTTTTTAAAACGACGCAATTTTACCGTAAATGTCACTGTGTCATGCGCGAGCAATTCAAGGGGCAAGGATTTAAATGAAGCAACTGCTGCTCGACATCTCCCCGTCTGCTCTCCCCATCCTGGCTAATTTCGTACCGGGACGCAACACTGAACTGTTACAAACCCTGGGCAATATGCTAACCGGACGGGAGCGAGAGCGGTTCGTGTATCTATGGGGCGCGCAGGGATGCGGCAGAACCCATTTGCTCCAGGGGATAGCGGGAATGTGCGTGCGCAACAAAATGGCTGCAGCATATTTTGCGTGCGCGGAAAAAATCCATTTGGACGACAAGGAAGAAGCGGATTATGTGCTGGTGGATGACGTGGATCGTCTTGGCGCCGAGGCACAAATTGGCTTGTTTAATCTCTATAATCGTATTCGCGACGCGGGCCAGGCGGTTCTTCTGGTAACCGGTTCTGCTGCTCCGGCCCAGTTGAAATTGAGGGATGACCTCGTAACCCGCCTGGGATGGGGCCTGGTATACCAGGTTCATGAATTGACCGACGAGGAAAAAATCAAAGCCATGAAAAGCCACGCAGCCAGCCGGGGACTTGATCTGTCGCAGGAGGTGTGCGACTACCTGCTCCGCCATAAGCGGCGCGACTTGCCCACCTTGATCGCTACGGTCGATGCTGTGGACACCTACTCGTTAGCCAACCGGCGGAAAGTGACTGTTCCGTTGGTGCGTGAATTATTGCAGGCTGAATCATGAATCTGGCTCTGTTCGATCTCGACAATACATTGCTGGCGGGTGACAGCGACTTTCAGTGGGCGCAATTCCTGATCGAGCAGCGCGTGCTCGACCGTGAAGTATACGAAGCGCGCAACGTGGAATTCTATGAGCAGTACAAGGCCGGAACACTGGATATACACGAGTTTCTGGACTTTCAGTTGAAACCGTTGTCGCGCCATTCCCGTAGCCAGCTTGATGCATGGCACAGTCAGTTCATGCAGGACCGAATGCTCCCGTTGATAGCACCGGGCGCCCGGAAACTGCTGAACAAACATATGCTCGGCGGTGATCTGTGCGTCATCATTACTGCCACTAACAGCTTTGTAACCGCGCCCATTGCCCGGGTATTGGGTATACATCATCTCATCGCCACCGAACCGGAACAGAAGGATGGCGAATTCACGGGCCGGGTTTCAGGTGCGCCCTGTTTCAGGGAGGGCAAGATCGCCCGCCTGGAAGGCTGGATGGATGAGCATAATCTGACCTGGATGTCGTTTCTTGAAAGCTGGTTTTACAGCGATTCCCTGAATGACTTGCCGTTGCTCAACAAGGTTACCCATCCGGTGGCGGTTGACCCCGACGCGACACTCAAGGCCCATGCCGAAAAAAACGAATGGTCCATCATCAGCCTGCGATGATTCCGGCGTAACTTGGCCGGGCTGTCCACGCCGTGCGGGACGATTAAAGCAGAGGCGCTATTTCGCTACCGAATTATCATTGGGGAGAAGTCGACATGGTCAAAAACGGGTTCCTGCCTCTGCGACTTCGCCCCACCCATTTTTTTACCCACAGGCAATAGCGGTCGTGGGTGCTTTCCGGAATCCTCGAAGTGTCGGTTACCGGATGGTTCAGCCCTTATCCAGGACCGGCTTCCATGGCGACATCTACCCGGTGAATCCGCACGCGGCAGCGATTGCCGGTTTTGCCGAAGGGGAGTTGGACCTGAACCCGATTTTTGCCTTGCCGCCGGGACAGGGTCGCCGTATCGCGGACGCAAGGATTCGCGTGGAATCGAATGTGTCGCGATGATCATTGCGCGGAGTGCGGGAAGAGGGCCAAAGCTTCTCATCATCTTCCTGCTTTTTGCCGCAGGCAGCACGTTCGCCGGGCTGCTATCCGGCAGCGTGTACATTCCGGTTTCCGAAGTTGCCAAAACGCTGCTGTCCGCTGCCGGCGAACAGCCGGGTGTCGCGCATCAGATTATCTGGCAACTTCGCTTGCCGCGGGTATCGGCTGCGTTCGCCTGCGGCGGGTTGTTGGCCCTCGCGGGCGTGCTGTTGCAGGTTCTATTGCGTAATCCGCTCGCCGATCCCTATATTCTTGGCGTGTCCGGCGGAGCGGCCGTAGGCGCGCTCCTTGCGATGTTGCTGGGCTGGAGCCTCCTGTTGACTAATCTCACATCGCTTGCGGGTGCTTTGACGGCAATCGCTATTGTGTTTGGATTGAGTTTTCGCGCGGGAGGCTGGAATCTGTACCGGCTCTTGCTTACAGGCGTGGTGCTGTCTGCCGGCTTTAGCGCCCTGACGGCCCTGATCCTTACTCTCGCGCCGGCCAGCGACGTAAAAGGCATGCTGTTCTGGCTGATGGGCGACGTTTCCCGGGCGGAGGAGCTGCTTCCCGGTTGGACCGTGCTGATTATTGTCACCGCTGTGAGCATGCTCTTTTCTGGTAGCCTCAACGTCCTGAGCCTGGGGCGTATGAAAGCGCAGACCCTTGGCGTTGCGGTGCTGCCGTTGCAGGCCGGTATTTATTTTTGCGCTTCGCTGGCCACCGTGGCCGCGCTGATGCTGGCAGGCGCCGTCGGGTTCGTCGGCCTGATCGTGCCGCACGCTGTCCGTTTGCTGGGGGTGAACGATTTTCGCTGGCTGCTGCCTTTGTCGATCCTGTTGGGAGGGAGCTTCCTTACTCTGGCTGACACCCTCGCCCGCACGTTATGGGCGCCGCAGCAATTGCCCGTCGGAGTACTGACAGCATTGCTGGGGGTGCCGGTGCTGTTGCTGCTGTTATCGAGAAGACCCTGACAGTGCCGCGGCATATCCCGCTGTTTGCTGGCCTTGATGCAGTGTTTGAGAAAGTAATAATCCCCCAAACCCTGAATGATTCCCGAACAGTCGTCCTTGAGGATAAAGGATTCAGCCGTGCGGGAATATGCGGCATAATTCACCCTTTTTCAGTCCGGTTGTGATGAGCGTTCCCCAGTTATCCAGATGGTATCCTGCGCCATCTTCCATATCTCCACGCGCTCGCGGCTGGTTGCAGAACCGGGGTTCGCTTACCGAGCTCATTCAGCAGCGTTGCAACGAGTTTCGCGTCAGGCAAATGTTCCAGTCTCTCTCGCGTGCGTGCGGCGATGAACTTGCCGTGATGAACCTGCGGCGGAACGAGTTGGCGCTGGTGAGGGAAGTGTATTTGTACTGTGGAAATACCCCCGTGGTATTTGCCCATTCGGTAGTGGCAAGGAAGGACCTTCGCGGTGCCTGGCGCGGCTTGAGTGGTCTGGGCAACAGGTCACTTGGAACCGTACTGTTCACCAACCCCATTATCAAACGCACTCCGCTTCGATTCAAAAAGTTGAATCCAGCCCATCCGCTTTTTCGCCGCGCATGCCAGAACTTGGAGACAAAACCGAGTGGACTGTGGGCGCGCCGCTCCCGGTTCAGCTTGCGCGGGCAATCCATACTGGTTACCGAAGTGTTCCTTCCCCCCATTCTGGAGCTGGCGCTGTGACGCTTACGCAACGCCTCGGCCATTACGAAAAGCTGATGCGGCTGGATAAGCCCATCGGTATTTTCCTGCTGCTGTGGCCTACGCTCTGGGGCTTGTGGTTCGCGGCACGCGGTATTCCCGGAATCATGATATTGACGATATTCGTGCTGGGGACGGTTCTGATGCGCTCAGCTGGTTGCGTGGTGAATGACTATGCCGACCGTAATTTCGATCCGCACGTCGAACGCACCAGGAAGCGTCCGCTGGCCGCGGGCCTGGTAAGCACGAAGGAAGCACTGCTGCTTGCAGCTGGATTGAGTTTGTGCGCCTTTATACTGATCCTGCCACTGAACCGGCTCACGATCGAGCTCTCGTTCGTCGCGTTGTTTCTTGCCGCGAGTTATCCTTTCACCAAGCGCTTCTTCGCGATGCCGCAGGCATACCTCGGAATCACGTTCAGTTTTGGCATTCCGATGGCTTTTGCCGCGCAGACTGGCGAGGTGCCGTCCATGGCATGGTTGCTGATGGCGGCGAACCTGCTGTGGGTAATCGCCTACGATACGGAGTACGCCATGGTGGATAAGATGGATGATCTCAAGATCGGCATTAAGACTTCCGCCATTACTTTCGGCCGTTTCGATGTGGCAGGCGTAATGGCATGCCACGCCGCCTTCCTGGGCCTTATGGTCGTCATCGGACTGATCCACGAAATGGGCATTGTGTATTACGCCGCGCTCATGGTGGCCGTGGGGCTGATACTCTTCCAGTACCGGCTGATACAGGATCGCGACCGCACGCGCTGCTTCAAAGCCTTTCTGCACAATAATTGGGTGGGCGCCGCAATATTTGCCGGCATTGCGCTTGATTACCTTCTGAACGCGGCTCCATAGACACGACTCGCGAGCTCAACCTCATAAGAGACCCCTCCAATGAAATACAAGGACCTGCGCGATTTCATCGCCCAACTGGAACACCAGGGCGAACTGAAACGCATCACGACCGAAATCGATCCCCTCCTGGAAATGACGGAAATCTGCGAGCGGGTTCTGAAAGCGGGTGGGCCCGCCATTCTGTTTGAAAAACCCAGAGGACATACCATTCCCGTGCTGGGAAACCTTTTCGGTACCCCCCGGCGCGTGGCAATGGGCATGGGGCAGGAATCGGTCGAAGCGCTGCGGGAAGTGGGAAAGCTCCTTGCCTACCTCAAGGAACCTGATCCGCCCAGGGGTTTGAGGGATGCGTGGGAAAAATTCCCGGTGCTGAAGCAGGTACTCAACATGGCGCCGAAGGAGTTATCAAAAGCTCCCTGCCAGGACATCGTATGGGAAGGCAAAGACGTGGACCTGGGCAGGCTGCCCATCCAGACCTGCTGGCCGGGAGACGTGGGCCCGCTGATTACCTGGGGGTTGACCGTCACCAAGGGACCCCACAAGACCCGGCAGAATCTGGGCATTTACCGCCAGCAGGTGATCGGGCCGAATAAACTCATCATGCGCTGGCTGGCCCATCGGGGGGGCGCGCTCGATTTTCGCGACTTTTGTCTCGCCAATCCGGGCCAGCCTTATCCCATAGCAGTAGCACTAGGGGCGGACCCCGCTACCATACTCGGCGCCGTCACCCCCCTGCCGGATACCTTGAGCGAATACCAGTTCGCCGGACTGCTACGCGGCGCGAAAACCGAAATCGTCAAATGCCTGAGCCATAGCTTGCAGGTTCCGGCCAGCGCCGAAATCGTTCTCGAAGGGTACATCTATCCTGATGAGACCGCTATCGAAGGCCCGTTTGGCGACCACACCGGCTATTACAACGAGCAGGAGACTTTCCCCGTATTCACGGTTGAGTGCGTCACCATGCGGCGCGACCCCATTTATCACTCCACCTACACCGGCAAGCCGCCTGACGAGCCGGCGATTCTGGGCGTCGCGCTCAATGAAGTGTTCGTGCCGCTGTTGCAAAAACAGTTTACCGAAATCGTCGATTTCTACCTGCCGCCAGAGGGTTGCTCCTACCGCATGGCGGTGGTGAGCATGAAAAAGCAGTATGCTGGCCACGCCAAACGCGTCATGTTCGGCGTGTGGAGCTTCCTGCGGCAGTTCATGTACACCAAATTTATTATTGTGACCGATGATGACGTTAATATCCGGGACTGGAAGGAAGTCATCTGGGCCATAACCACGCGCGTCGATCCAGCCCGCGATACGCTGATTGTGGAAAACACGCCAATCGACTATCTCGACTTTGCCAGTCCTGTATCTGGTCTGGGCGGAAAAATGGGGCTGGACGCCACCAATAAATGGCCGGGAGAAACGAGCCGGGAATGGGGTAAGCCTATCGTGATGGATGCGTCGGTGAAAGCAAGGGTAGATGAGATTTGGAAGGATTTGGGGTTGTGACCAGTTCTGATTTTTTCACCCCTTACGCTTGTGTCGAGGTGGTGTAAAGTAGCGCACATAGCACGAGCGAAATTTAGCTGAAAGAAAGAGGGCAAACTCCCCTGCATGAGCGCGAACCCGATTGACGAGTAACAATGGGGTCAGACTCGGTTGATATGAGCGCTCTAATCCCCATTTTATCTTACGTTTATTTATTTCATCAATCAGTCTGTCATCAGCTTCCGGATTCCGTCGATACCCCCTTATGCCAACGCCTAAGCTTTGAGGCAGGTAGCAGGCGCAGCTGCACGCCAATGCTATCCAGCATATGCGCGCTTTAGTTCGTCAATGTCGATTTTCTTCATCTGAAGCATTGTTTCCATGACCCTTCCAGACTTCTCCGAATCGGAGTCGTTTAGCATCTCGACCAGAAGGCCGGGAACGATTTGCCAGGAAACGCCATATTTATCCTTGAGCCAACCGCACTGCTGTGCTTCTTCAGGTCCGCCCTCGGATAGCTTTTTCCAGTAATAATCCACTTCTTCCTGCGTTTCACAATCGACTTGAAACGAGATGGCCTCATTGAATTTGAACATCGGGCCGCCGTTAAGCGCCGTGAACGCCTGTCCCTCGAGTTCAAAGGCAATAGTCATTACTGTTCCTGCTCTTTTTCGGTGCGTCTCATGTCCTGCTTCGCCGTAGCGGGAGATGGTGGCGATCTTTGAATTTCGAAAAGTACCGGTATAAAACTCAACCGCCTCTTCGGCCTGGTCATCGAACCACAAACAGGGGGTAATCTTAAGGCATCAATGGGGTCAGACTCGATTGATGATCGCTCTAATCCTCATTGTTTTTATCTATTTTATCAACCAGTCTGTCATCAGCCTCCAGCTGCCACCAGCCTCCGATCTGCATCAGCTTCCGGATTCCGTCGATACCCCCCTTATGCCAACGCCTAAGCTCTGAGGCAGGCAGCAGGCACAGCTGCACGCCAATGCTACCCAGCATATGCGCGCTTTAGTTCGTCAATATCGATTTTCTTCATCTGAAGCATTGCTTCCATGACCCTTCCAGACTTCTCCGAATCGGGATCGTTTAGCATCTCAACCAGAAGGCCGGGAACAATTTGCCAGGAAACGCCATATTTATCCTTGAGCCAACCGCACTGCTGTGCTTCTTCAGGTCCGCCCTCGGATAGCTTTTCCCAGTAATAATCCACTTCTTCCTGCGTTTCACAATCGACTTGAAACGAGATGGCCTCATTGAACTTGAACATCGGGCCGCCGTTAAGCGCCGTGAACGCCTGTCCCTCGAGTTCAAAGGCAATAGTCATTACTGTCCCTGCTCTTTTTCGGTGCATCTCATGTCCTGCTTCGCCGTAGCGGGAGACGGTGGCGAGCTTTGAATTTCGAAAAGTACCGGTATAAAACTCAACCGCCTCTTCGGCCTGGTCATCGAACCACAAACAGGGGGTAATCTTATGAATGCTTTTCATGATGTTTCTCCAGGTTGGGGGACTAGTAATGGGCAAACATGCCCGTGGTACCAGCGAGGGTTGGCAGAATCGTGAAGAGCATGTATTTTTGCGTCTTCCCACGCGATTGAAGTCATTATTAGCACTAGTCTTTGAACATTTCAATTCGATAATAGCTTCGGGGAGCTTTCAAAAGATGGGCGAGGTTTTTATTGAAAATCCCTTTTTCCCATCCCTTCATTGTCCCAGTAAATGGCTATGCTCCACCCGTCGCTCGGCAATCACATGTTGGACAGCGCTTTCGCATTGCCATACGCCACCATACGCTATCCACCTCCCAAGAAGAATATTCTGGGATATTACATTAAGGAACTCCCGCAACGCTGCGTGGAGGACTTGTTCAGGGGCTTCCTTAAGCTTCGAATGCCGCTTTGCGACCTCGCCACAGGCAGAAACGTGCCAAAGGAAACAGCCGAGCTTCATTTCCAAACCCGATTCGCGCCTATCGACGGATCAAGGACAGGTCAAGTCGTGTCTGTCAAAAACCTTTCCGCCGGATGTTAATGGCGGAGGCGCCGCCCGTTCAGCCACCCCTCATTTTGATGTCCTCCTTGACGCCTCCGTTAGATGGAGCGTGAATCATCTCCCTTTTGTTTGCCAGCGAACAGAGAAAGGGTGGGGAAAGGACAATAATTAAATCAATTGGTGTGGTGCCCCCAACCAGGCAGGTAAATTGTCACTCCGCCAAATTACCAATGATCAGCTTCTTGAGTGAAATCCAAACGAGGAGAAGCAAAATGAGTATCGGGACGATTCTTTTAATTTTGCTGGTGCTTGCGCTTGTGGGTGCAATCCCGACTTGGGGATACAGCAGCAACTGGGGTTATGGCCCCACCGGGGGTATCGGACTAGTGCTGGTGATAGTTTTGATTCTGGTGCTGACAGGCACGATATAGCTTACTGAGTCGACATGGCGCTGAGGGTGCATCGCCAAAACCGACCGGCCGGACTGATCAATCCGGTCGGTGGCCAGTGCCAAAGTCACTTTCTTCAATTCCCCCTCGAGCCTCGGGATTAACAGGCTGTTAGAGTTGTGTTTCTTGTGGCTTGGGCTGCGTCACGTTGTCGGCGTTACCGATGCATCTGCCAATTTGGCGCATCTGCCTAATGAAAATCCCGGCTTTCCACCCTGAGATTACCCAGCAAATGACTATGGTCCACCAGGTGCTTGGCAATCACGTGTTTGACTTCACTTTCACATTGCCATACGCCGTATACCGTTAAAAGCCTTGAGCTCAATATTTCATGGCGTTGTTTCCGGACAAGTTGATTCCACACCACAACATTTATTGTTCCAGTCTCATCTTCGAGTGTCACAAATACTACGCCGCTGGCAGTTCCAGGACGTTGCCGACATGTCACAATACCGGTCGTTCGAACCAGCCGTCCGGTCGGATAATTATTCAGCTCCCGTGCCGAATGCAGATTCATCCGGGCCAGCTTTGGCCGCAACAGGGCAAGGGGGTGTCTGCGCAGGGTGAGCTCCATGCTTGCGTAATCAGCGATAATTTCCTCTCCTTCCGATGCTCCGGTAATGGCTGGCAATGGCTCTCTTACCGGAGCATCTCGCATCAGATCCGATTGTTTTATATGGGACGCTACCGCCCATATGGCCTGACGCCGATGGCTTGATAAAGTGTGTAACGCATCCGAGTTGGCGAGAGCACGCATTTCTAAAGTATTCAGATATGCGCGGTTTGCCAGATCGGCCGGATTCTCAAAAGATGAAATCTTTCTTGCCTCAACAATGCGTTTGGCCGCTTTCAAGCCTACCCCTTTTACTCTATTCAAGCCTAGCCGGACATTGGGTTGTGCGGGTGGTTCGAATTGAGAAGAGCTACCTGCCTGCTCTTCTTCAAGCATGCAATCCCAATCGCTTACTGTGACGTCCACCGGCCTGACTTGAACACCATGTCGTGTGGCGTCCTGAATCAGTTGCGAGGCGCTATAAAAACCCATGGGCAGGCTGTTCAGCATGGCGCATAAAAAGGCAGCGGGTTCGTGGCATTTAAGCCAGGCCGATACATAAACCAGCAGCGCAAAGCTTGCGGCATGAGATTCCGGAAATCCATATTCGCCAAAACCTTGGATTTGCCGAAAAATTCGTTCAGCAAATTCCCGGGAGTAACCTCGGCTTGTCATCCCATCGATTAATTTCTTATGGAAGGAGCCGAGCCCTCCTTTTCTCTTCCAGGCTGCCATGGAACGCCGCAACTCGTCTGCCTCGCCGGGGGTAAAGCCGGCGGCCAGCATTGCCAATTGCATCACCTGTTCCTGGAAGATCGGCACGCCATAAGTTCGCTCAAGAGCAATTTCAACCCCTTTGTCAGTTCCTTCGCCTGGATAATCCGCAGTCTCCAGTCCTTGTCTGCGGCGCAGGTAAGGATGGATCATGTCTCCCTGAATCGGCCCCGGACGGACGATGGCAACTTCTACGACCAGATCGTAGAAGGTGCGAGGCCTTAATCGCGGCAGCATAGACATCTGTGCTCGGGATTCAATCTGGAAGACGCCGATAGTGTCGGCCTTGCAAATCATGTCGAATGTCGCTTTATCCTGTGGCGGAATGTCCTGCATCCGAATTGGCATTCCACGACGGGCAGAAACCAGATCGAGCGTGCGGTGGATTGCCGATAGCATGCCCAGCGCGAGCACATCAATTTTCATCAGCCCTACCGCTGCAAGGTCGTCCTTATCCCATTGGATGATGCAGCGATCCGGCATGGCGGCGTTTTCGATGGGAACGATACGGCACAGCTTGTCACGCGAGATGACGAAGCCACCTACATGCTGGGACAAATGACGCGGAAACCCATATAAGGCCGGGATCAGTTGAATCAGCTTCTGGATGATGGGGCTATCGGGATCGAAGCCATTTTCAATCAGCCGCGTACGAATATCCGAGGTCTTGTCCCACCAGGCAAAAGAACTGGATAACCGTTTGGTACGTTCAATATCGAGTCCCAGAGCTTTGCCGATATCCTGGACCGCCGAGCGTGTGCGATAGGTTATTACTGTCGCCGCTATGGCGGCACGATCCCGGCCATATTTCTGATAGATATACTGAATAACCTCTTCCCGCCGCTGATGCTCGAAATCCACATCAATATCGGGAGGTTCGTTGCGCTCCCTGGAAATAAACCGCTCAAACAGCAAGCTGCTACGCTCCGGATCAATCTCGGTAATGCCCAGGCAATAGCATACTGCCGAATTGGCCGCCGATCCGCGTCCCTGGCAAAGAATGCCTTGTGACCGGGCGAATCTTACAATATCAAATACCGTCAGGAAATAGGGCTCATAGCTCAGCTCGGCGATCAGATCCAGCTCATGTTCGATCTGTTCCCTGACCTTGGCTGAAACACCCTTTGGAAAACGCCTCGCCATTCCCTCTTCGACCATGCGCCGCAGATAGGCCGCATAGGTCTCGACTCTCCCGGATGAGCTGGCCAATTCATCCGGGTATTCATAGCGCAGCTCATCCAGCGAAAAAGTGCAGCGGGCCGCAACCGCAACCGTCTCCCGCAGGAGTTGCGGCGGATAGATCTGCCTCAACTGCAATCTTGTACGCAAGTGCTGTTCCGCATTCGGCTGGAGCGCATAACCGCATTCGGATAGCGGCTTGCCGAGGCGGATGGCAGTCATCGTATCGTGCAGTGGTTTATTCGAAGCATCATGCATGCTGACGTCCCCCGCGGCTAGGAGTGGCATACCTGTGATATCCGCAGCCGCGCGTATGTTCTCGAAAAGCAGGTCTTCGCCGGCATGAAGCAACAGTTCAACAGCAGTTCGGCAACGGCCGGGAAATAGCGCCAGCATCCAGCGCATGTCGTCTATCAATGAATCCTCCGCTTGGTTGGAACGGGGGATCAACAGGACCAGGCAATCCGGTAACAGCGTGAGATGAGGCGCCTTGGGACAGCTTTCAAAATCGGCGCGGCTGATACGATAAGCCCCTTTCTCGGCGCGCTGCCTCGCCAGCGTGATCAGTTCGCATAAGTTGCCGTAGCCATTCCGGTTCATGGCCAGGCAGACCAGCCTTAATCCATCCTCCAGGATGAACTCGCTGCCGATCAGAAGATGCAGCCCTGCTTTCTTCGCTTCCGAATGGGCCCTTACAACCCCTGCCATGGAACACTCATCGGTGATGGCCAGTGCGGCATAGTCCAGGCTTGCAGCACGTTCAACCAGCTCTTCCGGCAGGGAGGCTCCCTTGAGGAAGCTGAAGCTGGAGCGGCAATGAAGTTCAGCGTAGGCGGGAATGGAAGAATGCATGAGGCAAGTTATCCAAACAGTCCTTGCAAGTACCATCTGTGGTTTTTTGCCGTGGGGTTATGTTCACGGTAGATCCATAACAATTGGCCGAGACCATTCTCCGCAATGAAATAATCGCGCGCAATCGGGGCGTCATCCCACCAACCCGCCTCGATCCGCTCCGGTCCCGCAATCAGTTTCAATGGCGTGCCATAGACCGGTTGCACCTGCTGCTGGCGTTGCAGTTTCAGCTCTAGCGGGGTTTCGATTAACCAGGCGGGGCGGGTCAATTCCCTGGGAATGGTTTTCCATGGTGTTTCTCGGCGCGAAGCATTCTTCACCCCGCTCATTTCGCCTGTTCCTGGCGCCTCGAATCTCTGGCTGCATTCAGGACGATGGTCCGGGATAATCCTTAAACTTGTGACGGCCTGCGGACCCAGCCGGGAGGAAAGTTTCTCGATAAACCGGTTCAGCGAAGTAGCCTCCGATTGCGCGGTCGGGAAGAGTTCCATATTGGCGTTTGCACCTGCTGTTATTTCATCCGCTATCAACGCCAATTCACAAACCGGAGCCACCAGTTTTGTTCGCCCCAGACGTTCGCGCAGCAAAATCTTTAAATGGCCCGGATCGCAGCTTTGTTCTGAAAGCCGTACACTTATAGACGTAGACTGGCACGGCTGCCGCAGGGAATATTCGTGGTGCAGAATGAATGAGAACGTCGAAACCTCAGCATGACGTGAAGTTAGCCAGCCGCACATCTGGTCGATCATTCGCTGCGCCGGCACCAGCAGCAGTTCCACGCTTTCAACCAGCGCCATCAACCTCATCTTTTGTTCAAAGGATTCTGGTGTTTCAAACCATCTTTGCGGATCGGGCGAATCTCCGTAGGCACGATCCATTTCTATCAGCAGGTCCGGGCCAAACCGCCGTGCTATTCCATCGCGGGGCAACCGCTGCAAATCAGCCAAGGTTCTGCAGCCTATGCCGCCAATGACTTCAAGATGAGGCTGGGCCGATTCCAATAAACTGACGGGCAAGGAGTCGAGCAATGAGCGGAATTTGGCGCCTGTTCCATTGATGACGGTTCGCGATGGCGCGGACCGCGCGAGGAGCCATGCCCCTTTTGCAGTGGGAGCAACCCCTACGCAGAGTTGCAGGCCTTGCGCAGACACCGCCCGATTGAGTAACTGGCATAGCTTCTTCAGGCCGCCAAATAACTTCAGGCTTGCGGAAACCTCGGCAATCAGACCGCTGCATTGCAACACAATATTGGGCGTGAAATGCAATGCGGCATACGCAGCTTCATGCAGCGCTTTCATTTCTTCGTTGGGATCATGCTCCACCACTACCAGGTCGGGTAACAGAGCCAAGGCACTGGCCAATGGCTGATGAGCTGTAACTCCCCGTTTCCGCGCCGGCTTGTTGGCCTGCCGGATATACACCTGATTACCCCTGCGGACAGTTACCGCCATCGCAGGAGCGAGAGCCGCAGGAAAGCGGCGTTCTATCCAGTCAAGCGATAATGCCGGGCAATGGAGAGCGATCCACAGCATAGGAGTCAACAGTAGGCTAAAGTGGGGCGGGATGCGACCGGGCTGGAGAAGGAGCCTATTTGGGGGAGTTCAATGTAGATCGGCAAAGCAGTCGGGGCACCGCGGCGTTTCAGCAGGCACAAGGAGAGGGTGTTAGCAAAAGTATGCCGCCGAGCTGAACCGAGCAATATTCTTAGCGGGGCTGCGGAGGGCTCGAATTGCGCCCTTGCCGGCCTGAACAGGAAAGCCAGGCCAGCGGCAGATCGCGCAATGATCTGCAACTTGCGCGTCATTTGCTGGCTTGCCTCGGGTAGCCAGCAAATGACGGCTCCAAAGGCGGCGCTCCTGATGCCTTGCTCAAGTACCCACAATCGCTCGCCAGGTTTGTGAACCCTGACAATCACAATCCGGCGGCTATCGATGTTCAGGCCTTCCCACGCATGTATGTAAGGAATATAAGGAGGGGCCACCAACAGAATATTCCCTTCCTTCCGGGTGATCTGCTCCAGCGGTCGGCTCAATAAACTTATTTCCCCCAGTCCTTCCACCGGCAGCAACAACTCGGTGAGATTGCGGGTAGGCCATCCCCCGCCGGGCAACTCGTTATCCAGTTCATCAAAGCCACTGCGAACCACCGGATCGGTGGAGAATTCCAATGCATTGCCTCGCCATAGCTTGCCCTTGAACCGCGCTTCGATCTGCGAAAGCGAAAGCGGCCCAGAGGATACTGAGGGTAAGGAAACAGGCATCGGCATGGCGAAAATCTCATCATTACCGGTTAGGGTTGAGGCGATATCCGGAAGTAGGGGCTTTTCGAAACAGGCCAACATAAAGCCCGTAGATTTCCAGCTTCTGCTCGGGCCGGATGGACGGATAATCCCTGCTTTGTCTCTCGTTGCGCGCCTCGAGGTAATAGCCTTCCTTATCCCTGGCGAGGACTTTCAGGGTAAATTCATTATCCACGATTGCCAGGACGACCTGACCGGGCAAGGCTGAATTACTGCGCTCGATAATCACCATATCGCCCTCCAGAATTCCCAGATCCATCATTGAGTCGCCTTTGACGGGGAACAGAATGGTCCGGGAGGGCTTCTCAATCAGATAATCATCAATTCGCAGCAATTCAGGCTGAACATCGGAAGCCTGTTGGGGCAATCCCGCCCGGATCACATGCCCGACCGTTCGTTCGAAGAAGCGGGGCCCGGGACGCAGCCGATTGCCTGGCCCGGTTTCTAGAAAGTCTTCTTCCTTTAAACGCTGCACGATCTGATGCGTCCAGGAACGCGCCTTCACGTTCCACAGCGCGGACAATTGGGTGGTTGAGGGGATGATTCTTTCCCGGGCGTAGTAATCCTGAAGTTTGCCCAAGTAAGAAAAAATGTCGAGCTGTTGCATGAGAGATTGAATTAAGAACAGTTGTTCTCATTATAGAGAACAACTGTTCTTAATTCAATCTGGCGAACTGACTTGCCAGAGGCAAAAAAAACGGCCATCAGTTATCGATGGCCGTATCTTGCAGTGGCGCCTTTCAGGAGTTGCCGATTAGTGAAGTGCGTAAGGGTTTTGCTGCTTCGTCGTCAGTTGCGTTTTCCATTCGTCAGGTAGATTCTGAACCCAGCCGTTATAGATATTGGGAATAGCAAGAATGCCCTGGCCGCCATATCCCGCCAAGCCGCTGACGACATCATCGGTTTGCGTATTTCCATTGCTTACCAGGGAAACCCGTCCCGCGACCATGGCGTCCGAAAGGTTTCCATCGTTGTTGGGATCGACGTCAACCACGATGAGCTCATTGGAGAACTTGCTCGTGACATAGGCATAGTACCCTCCTCCTTTCTTGGCTCCGAAATTAGCCCCATGGCACCCCGGATCGCAAGGCAGCATCTTTACTACGGTATCCTCGGTGATACTGCCTTTTGCCGCATCAATGATGAGTATCGATCCGCCCGTATTTGCAAGCACCACGGCTTTCCCGTCGGGGGAAACGGGTATCTGGATGGGAAGTATGCCGACGGTGGCTTGTCCGTCTCCGTCACGGTCCACAATGGTCCCGTCGATGGGGTTATAGTCCGCAATGAGGTTGATGGTCTTTTTCAAGGTTCCATCCTTATTGATCACGCTCACGGTGTGATGCAACAGGTTGGCGGCATAGAATTTGCTGGAATCCGGCATCATGCCGATGGCAATGGGGTGAGCGCCCGGGGCAGAGCCTCCCGTGGGAACCCTTTCCAGGATGGCGCCACTGTCGGTGTCATAAAACCCCACGTCATTGGTAAAGATGTTTGGCGTGATGATCTTGCTCCCATCCGTGCTGACCCAGTGACCGTGCGGGTTGGTGGAGAGTTGGCCCCGCTGCTGTGTTGGCATCATCTGGCTGATCTCGGTTGTTCCGGCCAGGATGATGGACATGCCATCTTCGCCATTATTGCTGACCGAGAGATCGTCGTTATCCGGACGAGTCATGACATGAGCGGGAGCCTCGCCTACCTGGATGTTTTTGATCAACGCGCCTGTTCTCTGGTTAATCATGGCCAGCTTGTTATCAAACCACTGGGTCTGGTAAACAATCGACTGATCCCGGTTGGTCCACATATTGTGGGGATTATTCATATTGATCTGCGGCAGGGCGATCTTGCGTGCCACTTTCCAGGTGGCTGCGTCAATTACCGTAATCGTCCCGGGCTTAGTCTTTCCGGCGGTTTTTTCAAACTGGGTATCGATCCAGACCTCGCCCACACCGGCAATAGCTGGGGGGGTAGGCGGTGTCAAGGCCACGTCGTTGCCGTATCGGGCGATCAGGACGTCCGACAGGTTTGCGACTGCCCCGCCAGTGATACGGACATCAACAGCGGGATAGGTTACCTTCCAGGGCGTGGCAGAGGTGTAATCCTGCCAGTTGTTGGGGGCGGTGGCGACGAAGAACGTTCTCAGCAAGCGTGTGGCAAGGTCGCTGCTCGTGGGAAGATTTACAATGCCCGTGGCCAGATCGATGGTTTCGCCAAGGTCAAGGCCGTCGGTTTCCGGGTCATCCACAATGACTGCGCCGAACATGTAGGGATGCACCTTGCATGTGAACACGTACAAGCCGGGTGTAGTCAGCTTGACGATACCGCCGCCTTTGTAGGCCCTGGTCTGGTCAAAGGGCATGGACGCATGTTCTATGGCTGCGGTTCCCCGACCTCTGCTTTTACCTTTACCCTGGTTGGAAGGGTGCCCATTGGAGGGATCGCCCGCCCCGCTGGGCCACAGCAGGCCGGTGATAGTGTGCACTGTGTTCGTTTCGGACATGATGAAGTTCACGCTGCTGCCCGGCGGAATCACTTCCAGCGACCGTGTGCCGCCAGTAATGCTGAATATGGTGTCGCCCCGGGCGCTCCTGAACCAACTTCCCGGTTCGTCCGAGATCACGAAAGTGACAAGGCCGGGGTCATCGCTCGCATTGCCGAAAATGGCGCCATAGGGAGAAGCGCCCGCGACGCTGTTGCCCATTCCTTTATTCGGGCCGTTCGTGGCGTCGACTCTAAAACTGCCATGCATGCCCGCTTCCATGTGGGAAAACAGGTGACAGTGGTACTGCCAGTTGCCGGGACCCACGCCGGTCCCTGCTCTGATGGTGAAGGTATGACTATCGGAAATGTCTTCCAGTAACTTGGTGTCGATAACGCTATTTGTTCCAGGTTCCAGCCACCGATGCGCGTGCAGGTGGAAAGTATGACCCGGCCCTACCGACAGGACATGAAATCTGACGATGTCATTCTCGACAGCGCCGAGAACCGGGTTTGTCCACAGCGGGGTTTCCGTTCCGGCTTTGGATATTTCTGTTGCCCAGAAGGTCGAACCGACCATGAACAGCACATACTGCTTGTCTAGTTCAGACGCATCGACTGATTTGAGAGCGCCGTCGCCGTCGACGAAGCGCTCTACCTTTCCGTCCGCCCTGTCAACCACGATAGCGCCAAACAGGCCAAGCAGTTCCTGTCCCTCGCCGTAGTATGGGTAGGCGCCAGTTTTGGTCGCGGTGAACGTGTAGCTCAACGTTCCTCCATTCGGGGCCGCCTTTTCGGCGATTTTGTCCGACAGGCCGGGGACCCTGAAACCCGCCGGTTTATCCGTATTGTTGGTGACCGTCACACTAACGGTATCGCCCTGTTTTACGAAAAGAGTAGGCCCCGGGATAACCGCCTCGGCGTCATCTCCCCTTGTGTAGCCATACTGGCCGTTGGGTAATACCACGGCCGACAGCGCGAGGTTATGATTAGTTGCTGATTGCGCCAGGGGTGGAGCCATTAGCAGCATGGCTCCAAGCAGCAGCGCGAACGCCGTAGCTGTTGTGATAGCGGGTGTTTGCAGTCTAAAAATATTGCTCATTTATATTTAACCTCTCGATGATTTATTTTCAATGTTCATTAAGGAGCGCCGCCGGTGACGTTGAAGCTGCCCCTCATGCCCATTAATTTGCGTGAAAAATTCGCGGTCATATAGTTCGTGCTGGCTAAGGCCTTTATGGTAAAAGCATGATTCTCAAGAGGGCCGATATCTTTTGCGATAATCATTTGCTTCGTTCCGGGATCGACCCACTGATAGCCCTCGAGTTGAAATCGATTCAAATAGGTGCCCATGGCGATAAGATGGAACCTGACGTTGTCACCGCCATTCGCGGTCAGTGCCGGGTTGGCTCCGAGCGGGGTCTGTTGCTTGCTCGCGCCGTCTATTTCCATTCCCCAGAAAGCATCGTCAGCCAGGTAAAGCACGTAATCTTTTTTAATACTGTTAACTGGCACGCTTGCGATACTGCTACCGTTACTTCCAGTCACTGCGCCTGATGCCGGATTGACGATGACGGCGCCAAAAAGGCCCCTGTCTTCCGAGCCGTTGTGAGTTTCAAAATTGTGATCATGGTACGGCCAGGACCCCGCCGTGCCCGGAGCCACGTCCCAGAGGTAGGTGTAGAAGCGTCCTCCATGATCGGGATAGGCGCCCTCATCTTCGATTTTATTGATAATCTTGAGAGAGCCGTCGCTCAGTATGTTGTAATGGATACCATGCACATGGACGCTGACTTGCTGATCGGGGCTCATGGTAATGCCGTTCCGAATGGTGAGCCTGACCTTGTCGCCTTCCGTAAGAATAATCGTCGGTCCTGGAATCGTGGCCTGTGTACTGTAGCGGGAAGTAATGTTAACGCCATCGACCTGGTGTTCAATCATGCGATACGCGAGCAGGCCGGCTTCGGTTTCTTCCGCTGTCATTTCAATCCGGTGGTTAGCAGCGACGCCATGCCCCGAAGGCAGAAAAAACATTGCCAGAAACAGCGTGGATGGAATCGTAAGTCCTATCCAAAAGCGGCTGAATCTGTCTGCAGTTGAAGAGGTTTGAAGATCGCCAGAAGCAAAAAACTCCCCCACAGCATGGGTATGTTGATACTTCATTTTTAGAAGGCTCCTTAGGTTATGAGTTTGTTTAGGTAATACAGAGCCGGGGCTTATATCAATTTTCCCCGGTTTGGGCATTCACGTTTGAATTCTTCAGATCCGATCGGAACGTCGCCACAGCTCGATACAAGTGTGACTGCGGCATCCGGGGAAGAGGGCAGGGTACTTGCCTCTATCCTGCTGCCATGGCGCCACCGCTTTTCGGCCGCTGATTATGGGTTAACGGCGCCTGCATACCATGTGAAGGTTGTCCTTTTTTTGCCGGATAAGATGTACCTGGTTTTTCAGGCTAATAGCAGTACATCTGCACCGAGACAATGTGGTGAGTGTCGATTGCTTGGCTGATTTTTTTGCGGCAGTCGTATTTCGGCGAGAGTCCAGGGTTGGGGCCCTGATACAGGAGGCTTGCAAGCGGGAAACCGGGCTTGCCCGGGAACATAGGGGCAGCTAGCTATAAATTTGCGCAGGAGGTGCAGATGTAGAGTTTGTCCCACCCACCCGGTGGTGGTGGAGCTTGGCAAACATGAAAAGATCAAAGCGGTTCGTGATCTCCAGCTTGCTGAAAATGGACGTCAGGTGGTTGCGCAGGGTCTGTTCGCTAATGCACAGATTTTGAGCAATCTTCTTGTTTGAACCGCCCGCGTCAGTTGCGAACGCACTGATGATGGCGCGTTCTTTTCGCGTAAGGGTGGTAATTTTTTTCGTGATCGAATCGGTGGGCTTTTGCCTCGCGTCTACAAACTTGACGAAGATGCGTCCAGTCGTGCCCCGGCCTAGCCAGAGTTCGCCAGCATGAACCTTCTCGATGGCTTTGATAATATTCTGCGTGGGGTCCTCTTTATAGACCACGCCACGCGCTCCATTGAGTACCGTTCCGTCAATGGCGGCCTGATCGCGGGTTTCGGTAAAGATGATGACATGGGTGTTCCCTTCGCTCAGCAAATCCGGGATAAGTTCGGTGACCTTTTCAATGCCGAGATAAAGGTCGAGTAAAATAACTTCGGGCTTCTTCTCCCTGACTAGCCGGGACGCCTCCGCGCCATTGATTGCCTTGCCGACGACCTTCATTCGCGGCGACTCGTTGTTTATGAGCTTTTCCAGTCCCCAAAGAACAATCTGGTGGCTGTTGACGAGCAGGACGGGGATGGACATGGAAGAAGGTGGAGATATAAAGTGTTTCCCGCCAGCTTTGCGTGCGTGGGTAAGGAAAGCATAGTATAAATCTTTACAGTCTGCAAAATAGTTGTCCGTCTGTTTAGCGGAAAACGGACGTAATTTCCGGAGGTTGCGTAAGATATTTTTGCGTTTGAGGGTATGATGAGCTCCCTGGGCCACAGTCAACGGCTCTTCAGGGCAATAATTCAGATGGAAAAGTAGGGTCCGCCGAAACGCGCGCGGCGAGTATGGCCTGGCGTGCAGGCTTGTTCAGGCGTTATCGGAACTCCAGCGGGAGTCTGTGGCGAGTTTGGTATTGTGGGGAACTTTATCCTCTTCGCGCATTCTCAAGGGCCTTGCTCGTGCTTGGAGAATCAGGCTTTGAGAACAAAACATGTATCCGGTTTTGGGACAGGGAGACCCTGAATTGTTCGTGGCAGACATTGCGATCGGATTTTCATTCCCGATATTGCTTGCGGCATCGTTTTGAAGCTACTATCATCAGCCGGATTTTCGGGATTCAATCTCCTATCTGGTTATTTTTCGTAATCGGTTATTTTTCTTAATCGTATTGTCACGCAACACTCCTATACTCTGCGTTGTGAACATCCATGGTTAGGTTCCGGAATACAGAAACGAGGCAGCGGCGAGTCCGGGTGCGTTCCCGGGCGGCGTATGGATTTACCCTGCTCGAACTGCTGGTCGTCATGGTCATCATCGGATTGCTCGCGGGCTATGTGGCACCGAGGTATTTCTCGCAGGTGGGAAAATCGGAGGTGAAAGCGGCACAAGCGCAGATCGATGCTCTCGAAAAGGCACTGGACCAATACCGCCTGGACACAGGGAACTACCCGCCTACCGAGCAGGGGCTGGCGGCCCTGATGACACGGCCTGCCAATGAGCCGAGATGGCAGGGGCCATACCTCAGGAAGACAGCGCCGCCTGATCCGTGGGGGCGGCCGTATGTCTATAAGTACCCCGGAGAGCGCACAGAGTACGATTTATATTCCTACGGCAAGGACGGCCAGCCCGGCGGTACGGGCGAAGCAGCGGATATCACGAACTGGTAGGTTGCTATGCGCTATGAAGTGAAAGCTATGCTTTCCGGACAGGGCACGGTATTTCTGCAACTCGATGCCGATAGTGCGGAGGATGCCCGTCTCCAGGTCGTAGCCCAGGGAGGGATGGTTCTAGAGGTCCGGCGACGATTTTACGGCTGGATGCCAAAGCCACGCCTGCGCTTTCCGCTGGCACACTTCAGTCAGGAATTGCTTTCCCTGCTGACGGCAGGACTCAGCCTGGTCGAGAGCATCGAGACGCTGGCCGACAAGGAGCAGGACGCCGGCGTGCGGAAAATTATCGAGGAGCTGCGAGCGCGGCTATATGAGGGTGTTACTTTTTCCCGCGCGCTGGAGTTTTTTCCGCAAGCATTCCCCCCACTCTATGTGGCGACCGCAAGGGCGAGCGAGCGCACGGGCGACCTGCCTGAAGCGTTGACACGTTTTATAACCTACCAGACGCAGATGGATCTGGTGCGCAAGAAATTAATCGGCGCGTCCATTTATCCTGTTCTCCTGCTGGTGATTGGACTGCTGGTGGGGTTATTCCTCCTGGTTTTCGTGGTACCCAGGTTCAGCGCAATCTACGAGGATGCCGGGACCGATTTACCCTGGCTTTCCATGCTTCTGATTCGTTGGGGGCATCTCGTGCATGATCACGGATGGCACCTGGCGGGGATCGCGGCAGCTGCACTGGGTCTCTTTATTTATGGCATAAACCGACCCTTATTCAGATCATGGGTGGCACAGCGGCTATGGCATATTCCCGCCATCGGCGAGCGTATGCGAGTTTATCAGCTCGCGCGGTTTTACCGGACACTGGGCATGTTATTACGAGGAGGCATCCCGGTGGTAAAAGCTCTGGAAATGGTTAGTGGCCTCCTGCAGCCGCACTTCCGGCCCAGGGTCCACGCGGCTGCCACCCTCATTCGCGAAGGGAGAACCATCTCCAGTGCCATGGAGGCGGAAGGGCTGACCACTGCTGTCGGGAGCCGCATGTTGCGCGTTGGCGAACGAACCGGCCTCATGGGGGAAATGATGGAACGCATCGGTAATTTTCACGATGAAGAAATCGCGCGCTGGGTCGAGTGGATGACCAAACTGATAGAGCCATTGCTGATGGCGGTAATCGGCGGCGTGATCGGAGGAATCATTATTCTCATGTATATGCCAATATTCCAGTTGGCGGGAAGCGTCGGTTGAGCCAGGTGATAGAGGCTGCTTCGGTATCGCCCGCTCCCGTAAGCATTGATGCGTATCTGCTTGCCACGGCGCGCGCAGAGGCATCCAGCCAGGGTATTCCAGTAATCAGCTATCTGGAGGAAAGATACGGCTGCCTGCCAGATCAACTGATGGCGGAGCTCGGTCGGCTGCTGCGCATGCCCGTGCTCGCGATGGAGGATTTGCGCACAACCAGCCCGGTATATGAGGTGCTGCCGTTTAATGAAGCCGTTGGTCGGGAATGTGCGTTATTACGCAATGGGGAGAAATTTGTTCTTGCCGTGGCTAACCCGTTCTCGCCAAACCTGAGGGCCTGGGCCGGCAACCGTATCGATGTCGCCGCGCAATGGCATCTGGTCCATCCAGCTGATTTGAAAGCATTTTTCGCTCAGCAGGAGCAGACAATGCGGGCGATGGACACCTTGCTTCCAGCGGCGCAGCATGGTCCTAAGCAAGCGGGCGAGGAAGATCTCTCCCTGAAGACAATCAATGAAGGAACCAGCCCGGTAGTGCGGCTGGTGCATTCGACCCTGTACGATGCGCATAAATCGCAGGCAAGCGATATTCACCTCGAGATGGTAACCGGCGCATTATCGATCAAATACCGGATCGACGGCGTTCTGAGCATGATCGGCGTAGTGCAGGGCGCAGATCTGGCGGAACAGGTCATTTCGCGTATCAAGGTAATGTCTGATCTGGATATCGCGGAGCGGCGGGTGCCGCAGGACGGCCGTTTCAAGGTTTCCATCCAGGGGCGGGAAATCGATTTTCGCGTGTCCATCATGCCGAGTATCTTCGGAGAAGATGCCGTGTTGCGTATTCTCGACCGTCAGGCGCTCGCCGATCACGTAGAGGGGCTGACACTGAATCATCTCGGCTTCGACCAGGTTACCATGGCCAGTTTCCGGCGTCTCAGTTCAGAGCCGTACGGAATGTTGCTGGTGACGGGCCCTACCGGCAGCGGTAAAACCACGACGCTCTATGCGGCCATCTCCGAAGTGAATACGGGTCATGACAAAATTATCACGATTGAGGATCCGATCGAGTATCAGCTGCCTGGCGTCCTGCAGATACCCGTCAACGAGAAAAAGGGACTCACCTTTGTACGCGGGTTGCGCTCGATTCTGCGCCACGATCCAGACAAAATCATGGTTGGTGAAATTCGTGATCCCGAGACCGCGCAGATCGCTATCCAGGCGGCATTGACGGGACACCTGGTGTTTACCACGGTCCATGCCAATAACGTGTTCGACGTCATCGGCCGTTTTTCCCATATGGGAGTGGACCCCTACAGTTTTGTTTCAGCCTTGAACGGAATCGCCGCCCAGAGGCTGGTTCGCCTGCTATGTACACACTGCGCAGTGGAAGAGCGTCCTGAAGAGCAGCTGATTGCGGACTCCGGAATCGATCCCGAATCTGCCGGCACGTTCCGGTTCCGTACGAGCAAAGGGTGCGGCCAGTGCCGGGGAAGTGGTTATCGGGGACGGAACGCGATAGCTGAAATGCTGGTGTTGAACGATGAGATTCGTGAGCTCATTGTGGCCCGCGAGCCCATACGGCGAATAAAGGAGGCGGCGAAGGGCAATGGCACCCGTTTCCTGCGCGACGCAGCGCTGGACATGGTAAGGAGTGGGCAAACGAGTTTACAGGAGGCCAATCGTGTCACCATTGTGGCGTGATCGGATCCAGATTTTTTTTGCTCCTGACCGTGTGGATCTGGTGCGTGTGCACAGAGGGATAAAACCCGAGCCTCCCGTCCGGCTTTCCGTGGAATGCGAGCACAAGCCGGGCGCTCCTGCATGGGCAGCGCCGCTCGAGCAACTGGACCAGATGAGCGGTACCGGTGGCGGTCACGGCGCGGAGGTCAGTATTACTATTTCCAACTGTTTCGTACGATATGTCGTTTTAGCTGCACAGCAAAATATCGCAAACCCTGCCGAGTTGCACGTGCTGGCCGATTTTCACACGCGCGAGGTTTATGGAGAACAGGCAGCCGATTGGGTAACAAGCGTGAGTGCCTGGGATCCGTCGGGAGGAGGGGTTTGTGCAGCGATGGAGCGCGCTCTGCTCGAAGGGCTGGAAGAAGTTGTCACCCGCCGCAAGATGAGATTGAAATACGTGGAGCCCTATCTTGCTGGTGCGTTCGACCACTGGCACAAACGCTTCGATGACCGGCGCGCATGGTTCGCCTTGGTCGAAAGCGGCCGTCTTTGCCTTGCTTCGCTGGAGAATGGGGCCTGGAAGCGCATAAGCAACCAGAGGATATTACAGAACGTGGAAGACGAGCTCCTTGCCGCGCTTGACCAGGAGGTGATGCTTTTTGCGGGGCGCAAGGAAAACGTTGAAACTGTCTACTTGTTTGCGCCCGAGCATCCGGAACTGGTGTTGCCAGAGGATTGCGGCTGGCGCGTTGCATTGTTGTCCACAGAAAGTCTGCCTGCGCCCGCGCATTATCCATCCGCGGCCATAACCTTGGAAAGATTGAGCTGATGCACAGGCTCAGGCTGAGATTTCCCGACAGTGGCGGAGAAGCGCGGCAAGCCGGCGCTGCTTTGATATTGCTGGGCGTAGCTGCCCTCGCCGGGGTGCTGTATGAGTTTAATGCGGCGATGAACGAGGTGGCCTACTGGGATATGCGCATTGCCAGCATGGATCGACGGATGCAGCGCACGATTACGCCGCAGAGCCCTTCAAGGCATGTCAGCCCCGTAGTAAGGCAGGAGGTGAGGCAGGAGGTGAGGCAGGAGGTGAGGCAGGAGGTGAGACAGGAGATAAAAAAAGCTAACGGGGTAATGAACGAGATCGATTTGCCCTGGGGTGCGCTTTTCGATTCCGTCGAATACGCATCCAGTCACGACGTGGCTCTGTTATCGCTTCAGCCGGATCCGTCCGGCCGTACGATGCGAATTGGCGGAGAGGCAAAGAACATTCCGGCGATGCTTGATTTCGTCGGCGCCCTGGAACGTGAGCCTGTACTCAGGGACGCTCATCTGCTCAAATATGAAATCAAGCGGGACGATCCCTATCGGCCCGTCATTTTTTCTCTTGTCGCATCATGGACCTGACCTTTTTGAAAAACATCTTGCTGCGTATGCGGTGGCAAGCCGAACGGTTGGGTACTGCCGGAAAAATCGGCTTCGGACTGTGCATCTTTTCCTTCGTATTTTTTATTGCAGCCGTGCTGCCGCGCCAGGCGGAGTCGACTGCGCTCATGGTCCAGGCGGAAGCAATGCAGGCGCAATTGCGAGCGGAACCCGCATCGGAAAGCGGCGGGGCTCCCCGAAAGCTGCAAGGCTATCCCGCCTTGCAGGCTTTTTACGCTTTTTTTCCCAACATGGACTCCACGCCGTTCTGGATCCAGGAAGTGGTGCAGGTCGCGACCCAGCACGGCGTGGAGATCGCCGGCACTGATTATCGCATGGTGCGAGAGAAGGATGTGAATCTGGCGCGCTACGAAATGCTGGTGCCGGTCCGGGGGAAATATCCGCAACTGCGAGGGTTTATTGCTGATGCCTTGCGCGCGGTGCCGGCGATGGCACTGGTCGATGTCGCGATCAAACGGGAGGGCGTCGAATCCGAATTGCTGGATGCGAGCCTCAAATTCAATCTCTATCTGAGCGAAGGAAAGAGATGAAAGGGGTGGCTGCGCAAGGGCGAAGCCGGACATTATGGCTGGGGGCTGCATTGCTGGCGACTCTCCTTGCTGCCCAATGGGTGAGCGGAGAAGACGGTCGCGCGGATACGGTGCAACCGGATGAAGAAACTGGTCCGCGAAAAGAAACGCGCGCACCGGAAACGCGCGCACCGGAAACTGAAATGACGAATGCTGCAGAGCAATTGGAGTTAGAGCTGGAGCTGGAGCGTTTGGAGCGGAGAAAATTCAGCGCGCAGGCAGGCGACATTTTCCGTCAGCAATCGTGGGCGCCGCCTCCACCTTCCCCATCTTCCCTGAAACCCCCGCCGCCGCCCCCGCCGCCCCCGCTGCAGTTCAAATATCTTGGCAAGGTGACTGCGGGCGACGAAACTCAGGTGTTCCTTGCCCTGGCTGAACGCAATTACATCGTCAAGCCCGGAGACACGGTCAACAGCCAGTACCGTATGGATGAGGTGAATGACCACTCTATTACATTTACTTACCTCCCGCTGAACGCGACGCAAACGCTGGCAACGGCACAAGCAGGGGATATTCCATGAGAATGGCAAAATTCATTCTGATTGCCTTGATCCTGGCCGTGTCCGCCGGATGCGCGACAAAAAACACGGCTTTTGTCGAAGGCAAGCGGCTTATCGCCGAGGGCAAAATGGAAACCGGTCTTGCCAGTCTGGAAAACGCGGCACGCAAGGAGCCGGACAACATCGAAATTCGCGCGATGCTTGCGCGTCAGCGCGAGGCAGCAGCCGGACGCTTGTTGTTGGAAGCCGAGAACGCCCGGTCGTCCGGTGACTTGGCCGCCGCTGAACAGGCGTATCGCCGCGTACTCGAGATGAACTCCCGCCACGAACGTGCCCAGGCGGGCCTGGCCGTGCTTGAGATGGACCGCCACCACATGGCATCGGTGAAGCATGCGGAAGAACTATTCGGCCGCGAAGAGTATGCCGCCGCGGAATCGGAAGTCCGGTCGGTCCTGCAGGAAAATCCGCTGAATCGGGATGCCCGCCGACTGATGCAGCGGATCGCAGAAATGGAATCGCAGCAGGGAAAGATGGGGCCGGTGCTGAAAACCGCATTTACGCAACCCGTTACTCTTGAGTTTCGCGACGCTGGTCTGAAATCGGTCTTCGAAATCATGGCGCGCACCGCCGGGATAAACTTCGTCTTCGACAAGGACGTCAGGCAAGACACGAAAGTCACCATTTTCGTGCGCGATACCAATATCGAGGACGTGTTCAAGCTCTTGCTCATGACAAATCAACTCGCGCACAAGGTATTGAACGAAAATTCAGTGCTGATCTACCCGAATACTCCAGTCAAGCAGAAGGAATATCAGGAACTGATGGTGCGCAGTTTTTATGTCGCCAACACGGATGTAAAACAGATGGTGGCTATGGTCAGGGGGCTGGTCAAAACCAGGGATATGCACGTCGATGAGAGGCTGAACCTTTTCGTGATGAAAGATACTCCGGCTGCGATCCGCCTGGTTGAACGGCTGGTTGCGCTGAACGATCTGGCCGACCCTGAGGTCATGCTGGAAGTGGAGGTACTCGAAATCCGGCGTGATCGCCTCCTCACTCTTGGCATACAGTATCCTGATCAAATCCGGGTGAACATGCTGAACGCAGCAGCAGCCACCGCCGGTATTCCGGCGGCTTTCGAGATTAGCAGCTCCGGTATCAACGGCAGCGGGTCCAACCTGGACAGATTGACAGGCTTCATTACCAATCCTGCTATGATAATCAATCTCAGGCAACAGGACGGGATTATCAACGTACTGGCCAACCCGCGCATCCGCGTCAAAAATCGCGAAAAGGCCAAAGTTCTCATTGGCGACAAGGTCCCGGTGGTAACCACCACCGCAACCGCCAACGTGGGTATTGCATCCTCGGTAAGTTATCTGGACGTCGGACTCAAGCTGGATGTCGAGTCGACGATCTCGCTTCAGGATGAGGTGTCGATGAAGGTCAGCCTCGAAGTCAGCAATATCGTCAGGGAAGTGGCAATAGCAAACGGGGGACTTGCCTATCAGGTGGGCACCCGGAGCGCAGCCACCACGCTAGCGCTGAGAGATGGCGAAACGCAGGTACTGGCGGGGCTAATCAGTGACGATGAACGCATTACCCTCTCGAAAATCCCCGGTCTGGGGGAATTGCCATGGGTTGGAAAACTTTTCACTAATCAGAATTTTACCCGTAATAAAACGGAAATAGCCCTGCTGATAACACCCCGCATCGTGCGAAATATCGCGCGGCCGACAAATGCGCTCAGCGAATTGCATTTCGGCACCGAGAACGCGGTGGGCGTGTCCCCGCTTGCAATTGGCAAGGTCGCGGCACGCTCGCTCGCAATGTCATCTTCCTCTTCGGCCGGTGGCGCAGTTGCTGGGGGTGTCGGCGAATTCGGTGTTTCACCGGATGAGCCCCGGGCACCTGCGGCGACTCCAGAGGTTAGCGATGGCTCGCCGGTGGTGATGCTGACGGCCCCGGAACAAGTGCTGGCAGGCGGCGAATTTGCCGTTAATGTGAGCCTTGCGGGTGGGGAAGCTGCGCCTGCTGCCGAGCTGGAGCTCAGTTACGACACCAGCGCGCTCGAAGCACTTGATGAAGGCGAGAATTCCGGCACCCGCGTGTTAAAGCTCGGTAAGGGGGGAGGGTCTGCGGACGTGCGATTCAGAGCTATTGCGCAAAAACCGGTCACAACCCAGATCGGGGTCAGCAATCTCACATTCCCGGGTGAGAGTGACAGTCTTTCCGCTCAGGTTCCGTTGCCGCCCGCCGCCAACATTGATATTCGTTGAGCCGCATGAGTAAAAAAGTCTTCGCAGCAGGTGCGAAACTCCGCCGCGGCTTTACCCTGGTCGAACTGACCGTTGTCGTGGCCATCATGGCGGTGCTGGCTTCAGCGGCGGTTCCCTTGTATGAACTGACGGCAAGGCGCGAGAAAGAACAGGAACTGCGCGTTGGGTTGCGGCAGATCCGCGACGCGCTCGATGCATACAGGACCGCCGTCAATGATGGAAAGATAACCAAAAAAGCGGATGAGTCCGATTATCCCCGTAAACTGGAGGATCTGGTTGCAGGCGTGCCGGACGCAAAAGATCCGGAAAAACGCAAGATCTATTTTTTGCGGCGGCTGCCGCGCGATCCAATGTCCGAGGATTCTTCATTGGCAGATGCCGAAACATGGGGGAAACGCGCTTACGAAAGTCCGCCCGACAACCCGCAGGAAGGCGACGACGTTTTTGATGTGTACTCACGGTCGCAACAGATCGGTCTGAATGGCATTGCTTACGATAAATGGTAGACACGCAATGCTTGACTCCGGATTTTTCATGATGAGCAATCAGGAAGGCGGCGCACCGTTGAACGATCGGGGTCATGGGGGTTTCACCCTGGTTGAACTGTTGGTCGTGATGGCAATCATAGGCACTCTTCTCAGCATTGTGGCTCCCAGATATTTCAGTTCTCTCGAAAGATCCCGGGAGACGGTGCTGCGGCAGAACTTGAATGTAATGCGCGACGCGATTGATAAATTTCATGGCGACACCGGAAAATATCCGGGCGATCTGACCGAATTGGTGGAAAAGCGTTATTTACGGGCCGTTCCGGTCGATCCGCTGACCGAAAGCGCGGAAACTTGGGTCGGGGTCCCTCCGCCGGATGGTTCGGGCGGATTCTACGACGTGCATAGCGGTTCGTCGGGACAGGCAAAGAATGGAACCTTTTATGGCGCATGGTAGCGACTGGACAGGGGAGATATAGCGCTGCATGCGCAGTGAAAAAGGCTTTACCTATCTATGGGTAATGTTCACCGTTGCGCTCACCGGCGTCGGGCTGGCCGGTGCGGGCCAGATATGGCAAACCGAATTGCGGCGGGAAAAGGAAAAAGAGCTTTTGTTTGTTGGCGAGCAGTTCAGGCGGGCAATTGAATCCTACTACGAGAGTTCGCCCGGGGCCAAACGTTATCCCGAGTCACTGGAAAAACTCCTGTCCGACGATCGTTTCCCAACCGTAAAGCGTCACCTGCGCAAGGTTTTTATCGATCCCATGACTGGTGCCGCCGAATGGGCGTTGATCAGACGGCCCGGCATAGGAATTGTCGGCGTCCATAGTCTTTCAGCACAACGGCCCTTTAAACGGGCAAATTTTCCTGAGCGCCATGCTTCTTTTGCCGAGGCGGAGAGTTATCGCGACTGGAAATTTATCTATCTGCCGGGAGATACGGGTAGCACCAACCTTCCACCCCAGTCACAATCACAACCGCAGTCCGGGTTGGGACAAAACCCTCAAGCCGAGCCCCAGCCTCGGTCGGAGGCCCAGCCCGACTTGCAGCCGCAACCGGAACGGTGGCAACTGCCGCCAGCAGAACCGGAATCCTCTCCAACACCGAGTTCGCCCAGCCCCTCGACTCAAACCGATTCCTTTTCCCAGCCGCTCGATTATTAAATTCGCTGAGTAAAATTCCGGAAACCGGTGAAGTTCCATCTGGGTCGAGATGGCGTATCCGGCGGAAAATCCTGACGGATTGCCCCCCCGTTTTAGCCACGAGGCTAATCAGGGGTGACATAGGCCTTTTTACCCACGCAATGTTCATGAGATTGACACGTAATCTTAATGAGAACGTCATGCTGAGGGGCAAAAATAGGCGGTTGGTTGAAGTTAAGAAAAAACACGCGGTTCCGATGGCCGTCGCCGGGCAGGCAAAAGAAAGCAGATTCGGGCATGAGAAATACGGAGAGGTTCATTGCTCTGACAGAACGAGAAATGGAGTACCTATTCCGGATTATCGATTCATCCACCTCCATAACCCAGAGGCATCAATTTTTCCTCTGGGCACAGGGCGAGGTGCAAAGTCTTTTGCCTCATGGCATGCTGGTATGCTTATTGGACGATGGATCCGGACAACCTATCAGCATTGAGAAGTTTAGCCGAACCAATGTAAGTGAAATAGCATTTTCCGGGCTTTGCCGGCCCGACGGTGGAATCATATTCCGCATCATGTCCGCGTGGAGCGCGTACAAAAACCAGCCACTCCTCCTATACCCGGCTGATCCGGGTTGCGTCGCGCACAAGCATTTCGCGAAGGACCTCAAGTGTGACAATCTGGATCGCGTTGCAGCACATGGAATGTTCGATGCCAACGGTCGCACAACGAGTTTCTTCATCTTTACGCAATTCGCCGTCGCCTTGACCGAGCGCCATTCCTATTTCCTTGAATTGTTATTGCCTCATCTGCACATGGCGTTGTTGCGCATGCTGTTCCATGAGCGGCATCACAAGAATGGACCCATAGGGGAGAAAAGCAGAAAACTGATCACAGTCCGTGAAATCGAAATCCTGCGCTATGTTCAGTCGGGCAAAAGCAACCATGAAATCGGGCTGTTGCTCGATATCAGCCCGTTTACGGTAAAAAATCACATTCAAAAGATTTTGCGCAAGCTGAACGTCAATAATCGTGCTCACGCCGCGGCCAAAGCGATGGCGTTAAAGATCACCCTTTAAGGATTTCCGGGTAAACCAAGCCCCCATGGACGCCGGCCACCCGGAGCCTACATACGGCGTGTCGCTGGGGCAGTCTGACCGGGAGATTCGGATAGGCGTGTGCGCGCGGACACGGCGTCCCGGAATTACGATTCTTCGAGTTCCTTTCGATTCTTCCTGGGCATAGTCCGAACGTCTCATGAAACGCCCGCCGGGCTATCCACTTGCCGTCACATAAGATCGTTAGCATGTAGAACCGACTGGAACAGGATTGATGCTGGCCCAAGCGTGGAGGTGGTTCGAATATAGGCAGGAAGTACTACGAAAAGCAAGGTGGCTCTTCACAAGGGCTTAACGGTAGCTTCATACACTGTGAGCGGGCCGGCAGGAAGTGCAGGCAAGTCAAGGACAAAGCCATACCCGTTGCGAAACGGGGACGGAAAGCTGCGGGTCTCCCTGCAAGTGGAGGCAGTCGGGCTGCTCCAGGATGGTGACCGGGTGGCAAGTGCTGCCTCCTGGTTAGCCGGTCTGATTCAAATCTCGGGCAACTCATCTATATACTGGGAGTATTAGCAATGAAAATGAATTTTAGACTCAAGGCGCTGGCAGCTGCCACGATCATGGCAACCTCGATGCCGCTCTCTGCTGCCATGGACGGCGCTGATTCAGGCAATGGCAGCCTGTTGGTTAACTTTCGTTCCTACGTCGGTTCTCCCACCTCGGGAAATAATGATATCTCTGCCGTGTTCGATCTCGGCGTCAATATGAACGACGTAATCGGCTGGAATGGGACTGCCGGCTTTAATCGCACCTGGGATTTGAGCACAGGCCTGATGAGCGGCACCGGCATTTCCGGTAGCCAAGCGATCGGGAGCTATGGCGGTACCTGGAACGATCTGTTCAACGGCGTCGCCGCGGCAGACCAGCCGAAAATCGAGTACAGCGTCATGGCGCTGGATAACACCGACAAGACGATTCAAGGCGGCGGATCGCGTTATCTGACAACCGCGAACGTAACCAATTTTCCCTCGTTGCCCAACGCCAATCTGAATGGTTTTGACAACATGAACCTGTACGTTAACGCCAACAACTCCCGCGGCACCCACGCTACTGAAGCCAATGGCGCCAGCATCGCCACGCCGACGGATGATCCCAACAGCTACTTTGCGGCGATCAATGGTTTTGGGCAAGGCGATAACTGGCTGACCAAAACAACCGCTGACACCACCAAGACGCTGGATACCGAGCAGAGCTTCTGGTATTTGGCCACCAGTTCGCTTACTTCTCATCATCAGGCGATCAAGACTCCCTTTGGTGTTGATCTGAATGGCGACGGCATCATGGATGCGAACGAGTTCAGTAAATGGTCCGTGAATGCCGACGCAGGCACGATAAGTTTTGCAGCGCCGATTCCCGAGGCTCAGACCTGGGCCATGATGCTGGCCGGGCTGGGGATGATCGGCATGATGGTCCGCCGCCGCGTCAACGTCTGAGATTGCTATTGGTCTGAGATTGCTGTTGTCCTACGCCTGCCGCCGCCTCTATTCCAAGACCCAGGCGGGCGGACCAGGAAATAACTTGATATCAATAACTTAAAAGGGATACCAGAATGAGAATGAAACTGAGTAAAATCGCGCTGGGTGTGGCTGGTCTTTGCGCCGCACCTGCCACCTTCGCTTTAACGCCCGCCCAGATGGATGGTGCTACGGCGCGTCTGTGGTTATCGGGCGCATCTGCCCCCACTGCTTCTGTATACAAGGGCGTCCTGACCCTATGCAGGGGCATGACGTACAAAGACGCGCTGGGCGTAACCCACACCAACCCCGGCACTCGCGACGCTCACCTCTACCTGGAAAGCAGTAGCGCGGGCCGGCTGCCCGGTGCGGCGGGGGATCGCATGGCTTATACCTGCACGGTAGGAACTGACGATGGCCGCGCCGGTTCACTGGAGGGCAAGAAAGTTGCCGTATTTCACACGGTTGAAGGCGGTTCGTTCAACTATGTGACCCCTCATATTTCCATCGCCGGCGAAGTGAACCCCAATCTGCCGGGTAGTCTCAGACGCACCAGCAATATCGAGAATCTGGGGGCTACCGGTCAGTGCGCTAATGGAACCGCGGAGAATGTTGCCGTGGAGCTCTCGGGTCTCAATAATTCGGTCGGCGTATACCGCGGTTGTGCAACAACTGTTCAGAATTTCACTGCCAACCAGTCTCTAAGAGCCAATGTATTCCAGGCGCCGGACCGGCCAGAAGGGGGCTTCTCCGACACCGAGTACCTGATCAACAAGCTTAACCTGGACGTCACGACCGAGCTCGGCGAAATCGGTTCCGAAGTGCCGACCAATATTGCCCAGGTATTCGGCGTAGTTGTGAGCTATCCGCTGTATTATCAATTGCAGAAGAATGACATTGCTGATGGTAGGCTGGCCGCTACCTGCGACGACGCGCCATTCACCGCCGTATCCCCCAACCTCACCCTCGCCTGCCAGCCTGACTTGGCGGCCCAGCGTTATACCACCATCGCCAACGTCGATACCATCGGCGGCGTGGACGGCAGCCTGTTTGGCGCTGCCGCCACTCCTCCGGGAACTTCCGGCAAGGTCCAGTTACACCGTCGCGCCATCACCTCTGGTACCCAGTCTGCGTCCAACTTGCGCTTCCTGGAAAAGCCATGCAATACGGGCCTGCCTCAGGGCGCGCTGAACCCCGCGCGCGCGGCTGACTCCACGGCGAGGGTAGCAGTGACCGAGAACTCCAGCACCGGCGGTGTGAAAAGCGGACTGACCGCGGCCACCAATGCCGGGGAATTTGGTCTGGGCTTCGTGTCCATGGAGAACATCCCCGTGGCCGGTGTCGACAAGTGGGCCTTCGTCAAGCTGGACAGCGCGTCTCCCAACGCTGACGCCAAGCAGCGCGTTACCGCCATGGACGGCATCTATACTGCCTGGTACGAACTGGTCGCCTTCACCGCCCATACTGCTTTCACTGAAGGTCAGGATCTGATTGCCGCTGTAAATACCTCGTTAGGCAACCCCGGCATAACGGACTTGACGGGCCTGTTCATCACCCCGTTGGCGGGCGTCGAAGCCCCCAATGTGGGCAAGGGCTTCCGGGCTGGCAACTCTTGCCAAGCTCCGATCCAATAAAAGCATTGGATCAGCGGGTGATGCAATGTCACCCTTCATGTATGTGCGGGACAGTTCCCAAGGGACTGTCCCCTTCGCGCTTATGCAAGAGTGACTTACCGGCATGATGGTTGGTTAAACGTGCGAATAATGAATAGAACGTTACGGATGGCATCTCTCGCCTGCCTGTTCGGATGGATGCTCACATCCCATGCGCAGGATTTCCAAGAAGCGCAAGAAGCGGAAGAAGCGCAAGAAGTGGAAGAAGAGGAAAAAGCACGATTCGACGTATTCGAATATCGGGTCGAAGGCACGACCCTATTACCGGTCGCCGTGATAGAGCAGGCGGTATACGCGCACCTGGGCCAGGAAAAAACATTGGCGGACGTGGAACAGGCTCGTGATGCGCTGGAGCGAGCCTATCATGAGGCTGGCTATCTCACGGTGCTGGTAACCATCCCGCAGCAAAAGGTCGATAGTGCCGTGGTTAGGCTGACGGTAACCGAAGCGCCGGTCAAGCGTTTGCGTGTGGTCGATTCACGCTATTTCAGCCCGACCGACATCAAGAGCGCCGTACCGGAGCTGGCGGAGGGTAATGTGCCGAACTTCCCCGCAATGCAGAAACAGCTGGCAAGCCTGAACCGCTCGGCCGATCGCAGGATTACACCGGTTTTAAGGGCCGGCAAGACGCCGGGCACGATTGAAGTGGATCTCAAAGTAAAGGATCAACTGCCATTACACGGCAGCGTGGAACTCAATAGCCGGCAGATTCCAAATACCACATTAACCCGGCTGAGCGCGAACGTGAGTTGGGATAACCTGTGGCACAGGCAGCATAGTTTAGGCCTGACGGGTCTCATTGCACCCGAGAACCTGGACGAGAGCAAGGTATTTTCCGCGAACTACACCATGCCGCTGCCATCTGGCGGTTTTCTCGCCCTATACGGCATATATTCAGCGTCCCAGGTTGCGTCACTGGGCGCGCTCAATGTGCTCGGCAATGGCCTGATAGTTGGAGGACGGTACATCCTGCCGCTGCCGGGAGGTGAAAGATTTTTCCATACCGCAACGCTTGGGGTGGATTACAAGGATTTCACACAAGCGGTAAATCTCGTTGACGGCGGCAACTTCAATACGCCGATCAGCTATTTGCCCTTCACGATTGGATGGGATGGTACGTGGCTGGGAGAAAGACGTACCACGAAGCTTGGATTATCCGCGAATTTCCACGTGCGCGGACTGGTTGGAGACGAAGAGGAATTCGCCAGCAAGCGCTTCAAGGGTCACTCCAACTACCTGTTCATGCGGGGCAACCTTTCGCACACCGAAACCATGCGCCAGGGCTGGGGGTTGACTGGCCGGGCGAGCTGGCAGATTGCGGCACAACCGCTTATAAACAACGAGCAATCCATCGTCGGCGGGGTAAATACAGTGCGCGGCTACCTGGAAGTGGCGGCGTTGGGCGACGACAGCGCGGCAGGGCAGTTGGAAGTCTTTACGCCGAATTACGCCACCTATCTGCTCGAAGCGATCGATGAGTTTCGTTTGCTGGCTTTTATCGATGGCGGCACCGTGCGTGTGCAACAGCCGCTGCCTGGGCAGAAGGATCGGTTCAATCTGGCGGGTACGGGGATGGGCCTGCATCTCAAGGGTTGGAATGGCATATCTGCGGACCTGAGCTGGGCCGTGGCGCTGGAAGAAGCTGGCAGAACGAAAGCGGGAGACAAACGCGTGCATTTTCTGTTTCGCCAGGCGTGGTAGATGCAGGACGTGGTGCCGGGCCCAAGGCGTGGCTGACTAATCGATAATCGGTGGGTAAGCCGGGGCTGGAGCGGAGTTTGTCATGCTCGACCGGCTAGCCAGGGCCGTTTCTGAAGGAACCGGAGAACAGGATGAATCGAAATATATACCGCCTTATCTTCAACACCCCCCTGGGGATGTGGGTCCCCGCTGCGGAAACGGCACGCCGCCGCGGCAAGGCCGCGAACGGCACGGCCCTGCTACTAGCTGGGTTGCTGCTGGGTGCGCCGGTGCAGGCCGAGTTGCCGGTGCCATGCGGGGGGGGTAGTTGCGGTGCGGCCATTCCCGGTTTTGTCACCTCCGGTCAGGCGGATTATCACGCGCAGGGTCCTCACGCCGTGGTCAACCAGGTGGGTGACAAAGCCATTCTCAATTGGGAAAGTTTTAATGTCAGTCCTGGTCACTCGGTGCAATTCCACCAAGTGGAAAGTCTCGCTGCGCAGAATCTTGTCCAGGGCGCCAATTTCACTACCCTCAATCGCGTATGGGACAGCGATCCCAGTGTGATCGCCGGTATCCTCAGCCAGGCGGCGGGGCAAAAGGCGAATATCATTCTGGTGAACACCAACGGCATTGCCTTCATGGGATCCTCCCAGGTAAACCTCAACAGCTTTACCGCCAGCAGCCTGGATATCAACGATGGCTTCATCCTCAATTCCTTGCTGACCACCCGGACCACGGCACCACAGTTTGAAGGTGAAGGCGGTTTCATCAAAGTATTCGAGGGCGCCCGGATTACGGCGGGAAGCCAGGGCCGGGTAATGCTGATTGCACCCACGGTTATCAACCAGGGCAAGGTGGAAGCGGCGGATGGGCAGATCATTGCGGCGGCGGGCACCAGGGTATTCTTAAGTTCCGCCTCAAATGTCGATGCCAACGTGCGCGGTTTGCTAATAGAAGTGGACAGTCCGGCCGGCCTTGATAATTTTGACACGAGCAATACCGGGGTAAAAGACGGGCTACTCGATGGCAAGCGGGTAGCGCTGAAAGATGCCGCACTGGATAAGCTGGGCCATGTCACAAACCTCGGCGATCTGAGCGCTTCACGCGGGAATGTCACCATGGTGGGTTACGCGGTGAACCAGCAAGGCATCGCGCGGGCCACCACCTCGGTGGTCGCGAATGGCTCCGTGTACCTGCTGGCGAAGGATAACGCGATCAGCCAAACCGAATCCACACGGGGGGGCCGTGTAGTTCTCGCCAGCGGCAGTCGGACCGAGGTGCTGCCGGACGTATCGGACAGAACCGGTCTGCTGGATGGATTGACGGGGCCGGGCCTCGCCCTCAAATCTCAAGTGAAAGTGGTTGGCCACGATGTGCGCATGGAGAGTGGATCATCGATAGCCGCGCCAGCGGGTGAGGTGACCTTCGTCGCAATGGATAACCCCGGTCTGCTTGATACAGGCAATGATCCGCTCAAACTGCCGGGCGCGAATTTTGTTTCCGATACCGCGCGCATTCACATCGCAAGCGAAGCCCGCATCAATGTAGCCGGGCTGGAAAACGTCGAAATATCCGCCGCGCGTAACGGGATGGAAGTCGAGTTGCGGGGGGATGAGTTGAAAGATTCACCGGTCAATCGCGACGGCCCGTTGCGCAGCCAGAAAGTTTATGTCGACATTAGTCGTGCCCTGGCCAATGCAAATGCCGGTATGCCCACACTCATCGCCAAGGATAGTCTGGAATCGCATCAGGGCCGACTTGAGCGTACGGTTGCTGAACGCTCAACCGGGGGTGGCGCAGTACGCTTGCGCTCGCAAGGGGACGCCATTATAGAATCCGGAGCTTTTGTCGATCTGTCGGGTGGGAGCGTGAGCTATACCCCGGCCATCGTGCCCACCACACTGCTTATGTCGCGCGGGGTATTGACAGATATTCCCAATGCGCGTGCGGATATACGTTATGACGGCATCGCCACCCGCTATGTAATCGATCATGGACGCTGGAACGTGAAAGAAGAGATCAGTCTGGGGCAGAGCTTCAACTTTGACCCAGGCTATATCGAAGGCAAGAACGCAGGTGCACTGGAAGTGACGGGGATGCGCGCTGCATTTATGCAGGCTGATATTCAAGGCCGCACAACGGTGGGGGCATTACAGCGCGATGCCGGCATCCTGCCCGCCGGCGCGCGGCTTACTCTGGGCAGTCAGAATGTCGCGGGAGATTTCAAGCTTAACCAGCTGGTCCAGCTTGGCGGTATCGGCGCCAGCCTGCCGGCCGACTTCAGGTTTGGAGATGCGCTATCATCCGATCTCCTCACTACTCTGAGGCTCGATCCTTCACTGGTGAACAAGGACAAGATCGCCGTCCTGGAAATTTTCAGCAACCAGGCGGCAGAGGTACGTGAGGCCTTACGCACCCCTCAGGGGGGCAGTGCGCACATCACTGCCCAGTCAGTGAGAGTGGGCGCGGATATCGAGGCCCCGAGCGGGTCAGTTGCTCTCAGTGCACGCCAGAATCAGGTTAATGTCTCCCTTGTGCCTCTGGATGTCACCATCGCCGATGGCGTGACGCTGTCGGCACGAGGTGCCTGGGTCAACGAATTGCCCGCAATGGCAGTTGGGTCGGGCGAGGTAGGCCGGGTGCACGGCGGTCCAGTCACGCTCTGGGCTGATAACAATCTTCATTTAGGCCAGAACACATTGCTCGATGCTACCGGTGGCGGCTGGGCCAGAACAGACGGTAAATTTGTGGCCGGTAATGGCGGCGAAATCAGCTTGGCTGGTCAAGCTGTATCGGGTGTCGGTGAAAACGTGCGCGCATATGGCCTGGGTAAGGGCGGTACTATCACGGTGTTCAGCAACAAAACCCGGATTGGTGGCGCGCCGGACAACAGCCCGGGCACACTCAATCTGGATGCGGGATTTTTTGAACGTGGAGGATTCTCCAATTTCAACATTTCCGCATTTGAACGCGTGACGCTGGCCGAAGGTGTCGAAATCAAGCCGGTAACCATCAACCTGGAATTGCAACCCGACTACAAGGTCCGGCCAACCGGCAGTAGGTTGGAAACCTTCGCGCGGCAGATCAAATATGATGACAGGGTGCGCCAACCGGCAAATCTCTTACTTAGCGCAAATGGCGTCGATATTGGTGATGTAGTAATAGAGCGGGGCGCGCATATAAGTGCTGATCCGAAGGCGAACGTTACGCTTAACGCCGTGAACCGGATCGAGGTACAAGGACGGGTGACCGCGCCCGGGGGCAGGATTTTGGCCACGCTCGATCGCGACACGACGCTGGCCTTTAACCCGCGCAACAGCCTCTGGCTGGGGAAGGAGGCAGCACTCGATGCAAGTGGCGTGGCGCTGACCTATCTTGACAGCAATCGACAGACCCAGGGTGAAATCCTGAAGGGTGGCAAAGTGATGCTGAACGCGCTCACAGGCTATGTGGTAACGGAGCAGGGTTCGGTCATCGATATTGCCGGTGTCGCGCCGGTACGGCTGGGCATACTCAACGAGGCGGGGGGATTGGGCCAGTTTGTGGGCAGCGACGCCGGGTCTCTCGACATCTCTGCGCGTGAAGGCATACTGCTCGATGGCACTCTCGCGGCACAAGCGGGTAGCGGGCTCAATCGAGGGGGTGCGTTCCATCTCGTGCTGGGCGAGAATACCGCACCGCCTCCGGAGTCGGGATTTCCCACCGGCGAGCGCATACTGAGTCTGACACAAACCGCGATCCCACAAGTAGGCGCCCTTACGCCGGAGGATGCTATACCTGCTGCGCTCAACGGACGTGCGACGGTAGGCGCCACTGTTCTGGAACCCGCCGGGTTCGATCGCATTACGTTTAAGAGCCGCGATGCGATCCGGTTGGAAAATGCTTTGAATCTGGGGGCGAACCGCTCACTGCCCCTGCAGGAACTAACGCTTGATAGCCCGCGCATTGAAACCATGGGTGGAGACGTTGCGCTGAATGCGGAAACCTTGCGCCTGGGTAATTATGAGCGGGAACGCCAGGATTCGGGGGCGATACCACTTGCCGGTAGCGGCACACTCAGGGCCGATGGGCAGTTGCTCGAATTGGGGGGAAATTTTAGCTTGACCGGCATGGCGCGTGCCGAGCTTAACGGCGCGGTCGAAACACGTCTATCGGGCATCAGCACCAACAACATTCCAAGACCTACCGGCGCGATGAAAACCGCAGCGGATATTATATTGCACGGCGGGGTTGTCGCACCTTCGACCTATACCGAGTTCAACATTCAGGCGCCGGGGCGTACCGTCGCGTTCAGCCGCGATAACTTGCAGCCGTCGCAGCCGCTCTCCGCGTTAGGAAGCCTTACGGTAGAAGCCGCCAACATTGTGCAGGACGGTAATGTTTGGGCACCTTTCGGTCAATTGTATTTCAAAGCCGCCGACACCCTTGCGTTCAAGGACGGCAGCCTGAGCTCGGTCGCCGCTGCGCCCGGGAGCCGGATTCCCTTTGGCACGATTATAAACGGCCGCAGCTGGGTATATAAGCCTGACGCTTTCGAGATTCCGCAGCTTGCGTTGCCTGAAAGATCCATTCGTACCCAGGCGGCAGATATCGACATGCAGCCCGGAGCAACAGTCAATCTCTCCGGGGGAGGGGATTTGCAGGCCTACGAGTTCAGCGTGGGGCCAGGGGGTTCGCGCGATATTCTAAACGACGCGAATATCTATGCCATCCTGCCGGGCTATTCCAGCGGATTCGCGCCCGGTGACAGGCAGGAGGAGGCCGGGTCCGGCGACCTTGCAGGGGGTGATGCCGTATATCTTTCCGGCACGCCGGGGCTGCCCGCAGGGGTGTATACGTTGCTGCCCGCGCACTATGCGTTGCTGCCAGGCGCTTATGCTGTCAGACTCAACACGGGCGTGCATAATCTTTTGCCTGGGCACGCCTACACTGAGCAGGATGGTACACAGGTTGTGCCGGGCTATGTCACTGACAGCCGGGCCCGGGCTATTGCGGGCGCGCCGCGCGACGCGCTCTGGAGCGGAATCGAGGTGCTGACCCGCGAGCAGGTTTTGGGCCGTTCGGAAATCACGCTCACTCGCGCCTCTGAATTTTTTTCCAATGGCGGCAATCGCCCGCAGGACGCGGGTCTGTTTTCCATCGATACCACCGGCAACCTGAAGTTGAATGCAAATTTCGAATTAGCAGCGGCTACGGGTGGCCGCGGGGCGGCGGTGGATATCAGTGCTCCCAAATTGGCCATTACAAGCACGCCGTCCGGCTCATACGGACTCGACCCGCTCGCTACACGTATTGCGGCCACTACACTCAATGCAATAGGCGCCGCAAGCCTGTTTCTGGGCGGCACGCGCAGTCCCGGCAGCACCGGCAGCAATAGCACCACACTTATTGTGGGCGCGGATGAGGTGACATTGGCTAATGATGCCGCTCATGCCTTGAGGGGTGGCGAAATCATTCTGGCAGCGAAAGATAGGCTTACGCTGGAATCTGGCAGTGCCATTGAGGCACAAGGCAATGCGGATGTTGTCGGCGGGGGAAATTACAGTACCGCCGGCCATGGAGCGCTGGTGCGGGCTGCATCTGAAAATGGCACCTTTTCTCGGATCGGCAGTCCCGACCGCACTCACGGCACGCTGAACGGCGAGGCCGGTAGCACAATCCGCTCGGGAAACTCGATAACACTTGACGCCACGCGGCAGAATGCCTTTGCGGGTGCAACCATTTTTTCTGATGCCGCGGGTAATTCGGTTGCCGGAAATTTGACGATTGGCGCGACACGGGTGAATTTTGGTGACGTGGCACCAGGGTCCGAGGGCCTGGTTTTCAGTCAAAGCGAACTCGATGGGCTGAACGCGTTGAATTCATTGACGCTGACGAGTTATTCCAGTTTCGATCTGTATGGTGATGTGAGTGTTGGGGGCGTGAATTCCGAAGGCAAGCCGACACTTCAGGGCTTGAGTCTGTTTGGAGCTGGGCTGGCTGGTCTGAACAACAGCGGTAAAACCGCCAATTTACGTGCAACCAACATACTGATTTCCAATCCGGCAGCGGCGGCATTTACGGCAGGCGGAACGACAGGCGATGGGTTGCTGGCGATACAGGCGGAAGAACTGGTGCTCGGCGACGGTGCCAAATCGATCCTAGGATTTTCCCAAGTCGACGCCAGAGCAAATGAGCTTATCGGGCGAGGTACGGGAAGCACCGATGTTGTCGCGGAGACGAACCTGCATGTCGGACGAATAAGGGGCGAGCAAGGGGCCAATCAAACCCTTGCTGCGACCGGCAAACTTCATGCAACCACAATAACTACGGACAGTGCGCTCCCATCGGTGGATACATTGGGGGCGAAGTGGGCGCTTTCAGGTGCCGAGATGATGTTCGATACCGAGGCAAATCTGCCTTCTGGGCAGCTCAAACTCGCGGCGACCACGAGTAACCTCGAGCTGGGTCCAAACGCGATAGCGAATATGGCGGGACAGGTAGTGGCTTTCTTCGACGAACAGCGGGCGTCGCCTGGCGGTACTGTCGAACTGGCGAGCGACAATGGAAATGTAGTGGTGCAAAACGGCGCGCAGGTTAATGTATCCGCGGCACCCGGCGGTGATGCGGGCAAGGTAATGGTTCATGCACGCAAAGGCGTGGCGACTATCGCCGCCGGCAGTCTGCAGGGGTCGGCCACGGCGAATGCTAATGGCGCCAGAGGCGGTGGCGCGCATTTTGAGCTGGACGTGGCAAAGCTGACTAATTTCTCCCCACTCAATACGACCCTCAACGAGGGCGCATTCAATGGCGCAAGAGCATTGCGGATCCGCACGGGCGATGTCAGCCTGAGCGAATCCGACACTGTTAAGGCAAAAGAAGTTCGTATTGCGGTGGATGAAGGTAAGTTGGATGTGGCTGGTCATATCGATGCTACAGGTAAAGACGGAGGCAGCATCAACCTTTATGCGCAGGGCGATGTTGCTGTCCTAACGGGCGCGAAACTGGATGCCTACTCCACAGCCAACGGTGAAAACGGCGGAGAGGTGGAAATCGGCACTAACGGGGGCACCTTGACCCTGATCGAAGGAAGCACCATCGACGTCCATGGGGGGAGTGGTGGTCAGGATGGCGAGGGGGGTAAAGTGTTGCTGCGTGCACCTCGCACGGGGAGTGAAGCAGGCACAGACGTGGCCGTGGGCGGCATCGAAAGCAGTATCAACGGCGCGAAATCGGTAGTAGTCGAAGCGGTCAAGGTATACGACCATATTGCTACGCTCACTGACACGGGTGCAAGTAGCGGTACAACGCTCAGTCTTGACACCGTCAACGCCGACAATGCCAGCTTTGCGTCCCACACAGGCGAGATTGCATCGCGTCTGGGAAAAAGTGGCGATGTCAGCTTTCATGTGCGCCCCGGCGTGGAGGTGCGCTCGGATCCTGCGTTCAATACGGGTGATCTTATCCTCAACAGTGATTGGAACCTGGGGGCCAGCAGAGCAGAGGTGGAGCCGGGTGTGGGCGAGCCAGGCATGCTGACCCTGCGTGCCGTGGGCAATCTTCTGCTAAACAATAATCTGTCCGACGGATTTAGTGTTGCGACGGCGTTCAGTAATGGTACTACACCCTCCACGCTACTGGCCGGCGACTCCTGGGGTTATCGCCTGATTGCGGGGGCAGATGCCGATGCAGCCGATCCTCTGGCAGTAGAGGCCGGCCGTGGTGACATAAGTTTGGCAGCCGGCAAACTCGTACGCACGGGCACCGGCGACATCCGCATCGCCTCCGGGGGGAATATCAGGCTCGGGGACGTAAAATCGGCGATTTATACCGCGGGGCGCCTGGCAGACCCGGCGGAGGGTTTCGCCCTGCCCGCGAATGCCCAATTCAGCCAGGACGGGGGCAATGTCAGCCTGACGGCGCTGGGCGATATCGTTGCATCCCCTTCGGCACAACTCTACTCCAACTGGTTGTTCCGCCAGGGCGCGTTAAACGCGTCTACTGGAGAGTACACTCGCCAACCCGCCTGGTGGGTACGGTTTGATCAGTTCCAGCAAGGCATTGGCGCGCTAGGCGGTGGAGACGTCATGCTACGGGCTGGCGGTAAAGTGGAAAACGTTTCCGCCAGTGCACCGACTCAGGCATATATGACGGCGACCGCGCCGAATACCGCCAAACTGGTGAAAACCGGCGGCGGCGACGTGCGGGTGGAAAGCGGGAACGACTTGCTGGGCGGGCAGTATTATTCTGACCAGGGCGAGCTAGTGCTAAAGGCGGGCGGCAAGATAGACAGCGGAAGAAATGTAGGTGTGCGGCCTCTGTATACCGTTCTGGCGCTGGGCGACGCGCAGGCACGCGTTCAAGCACAGGGCGATGTCAATATCCATGCCGTCCTGAATCCGCATTTGGTCGTCCAGTCTTCGGGCAGCGACACCGCATTCAATATTGCCAATGCCAACAGCCCTAACTGGACCCTGTTCTCGACATATGATAAGGGCAGTGGTGTAAATCTGGAAAGTCTGGCCGGCAAGGTAACCCTGTTCAACGGGGGGAACGGGAGCGCACGAATACAGGATGCATACGGGATTCCGCTTAACTTCAATATCAGCAGCACCAAATACAATGCAGGGCTGCTTTCCCTTCTGCCCCCCAATCTATCGGCTATATCGTTCCAGGAGGACATTCTCCTGGATGGCACAGAGCTCACCCTTAACCCTGCATCACGCGGGGACCTGACATTGCTGGCGGCAAAGTCGGTCAATATTCCGGCACGCGTAACCATGAGTGACATGGATCCAGCCGTGATTCCAGACGCCGTCAGGCCCGGCAGTTCAAGGGCACAATTTTTTGCATCGACCACCCTTGCTACTACACATGCCCCTTTTCCTGTTCATGCGGGAGACGCCAGGCCAGTGTTCGTATACGCTCGGGCAGGCGACGTCACAGGAAGTTTCAATACGCTTAACCTCACGCTACCCAAGGCGGCAAGGGTTCGCGCAGGCCGGGACATACGGGATCTCGGAATTGTGGGGCAACATGTTAATACCGGGGATCTCAGCCGACTGGATGCAGGCCGAAACATAGTGTTTACATCGGGAGTCGACCGGACAGACGGGGCTAAGATCTGGATGGGCGGCTTAGGACGACTGGAAGTGGCTGCAGGGGGGGATATCGACTTGGGTACATCGGCGGGTATCGTAAGCCGGGGCGATCTGGACAATGCCGCGTTGCCTGTCGGGGGAATGGACATTCATCTTGCGGCCGGGGCCGGGGCCGGTACTCGGGGAATCGATTACACCGGCACCGTGGATCGGCTGGTCGAGGCACTGGAAAAAGCGGATGGCAACCCTACTGATACTCTGCTGTGGCAGGCACGCTGGCTGGTGGGGAACGATGCCTTGGCTGGCTCCAATGCCCTGCAGGCGGTCAGGGCTGTGCAGGCGCTGGATATGGACGCTCAACGGGGCATGGTGCGGGAGATGATTTATTCCGCTTTGCTGACCACTGGCCGGGACTCGAACAATAGCGACAGCCCTTTTGCGGCAGATTATGAACGCGGGTATGCCGCGCTGGAGTTGGCTTTCCCGGGATTGCGCGAGAAAAACGCGGATGGCAGCTTCAAAAATTATCAGGGAGAAATCAACCTGTTTGCCAGCCGCATCAAGACCGAGCGTGGAGGGAATATCGAGTTCATGGTGCCGGGTGGAGGCTTGGTTGTCGGTCTTGGCAATACACCTGAAGTGCTGGTAAATACGGGCAATGATGTCTTGGGGATGCTCACGGTGGCTGACGGCAACGTCCGGGGATTCGCCCGCGACAATATTCTCGTCAATCAGTCGCGAATCCTCACCGTGGGTGGAGGCGATGTTCTGCTGTGGTCAAGCGAGGGCGATATTGACGCCGGTAAAGGCAAAAAGAGTGCAACCTCTGTGCCCCCCCCGGTCATAAAGGTGGACGCTCAGGGGAACGTTACGCAGGAATTGCAAGGGGCCGCTTCAGGAAGTGGTATCGGCGCCCTTTCCAGCGGCGGCGTAGCAGCCGGCGACATCGATCTGATCGCGCCTACCGGCACGGTGAACGCAGGCGACGCCGGTATTCGCGCGGGCAATCTCAACATAGCGGCGCAGGTCGTGCTGGGTGCGGACAATATTTCCGTGGCAGGAACTTCCACCGGGACCCCGGTAGCAGATGCGAGCGCTGTCAGCGCCACCACCTCGGGCGCCACATCCCAAGGGGATGACGTAGCCAAGGCCACGGCCGCTTTATCGCAGAATCTTTCGGATACCGCCCGGACATCCGATGAGATGAAAAAGCTCAAACCGACCTTTATTTCTGCCGAGGTGATCGGGCACGGCGAATAGGGGGGGGAATAGGGCGTACAGCAGAGCGGGATGGGCTCCGGGTCAGGGCAGTTGCGTTGTGGAACCGGGTTTCCCACGGATCATTTCTTCACCGGCGGCGAGCGAAAAGCCCCATCAGGCCGAGTCCCGCCAGCATCATAGCGTACGTCTCCGGTTCCGGGATAGGGGATGCAAACGTTATGTTATCGGCTACCAGTCCCGTCCCGGTAAATGAAATGGAGCGAATATCGGCGGTCGGGCGGGTAATACCAAAGAAAGTCCCTGCGTTCAGGCTGTCCTCCGCCGTGTCGACGTCAATTAGATGTGACTCGATAATCTGATGATCTTCGCCGAACGCGCTGATTAACATCCCATTCCCGTTGTAACTGTTAAGTAAGGCCCCCACGGCGCCGGTAGCGCTGTTAATAAAAGTAAAATGAAGCGTGCCAATAATATCCGTGGCAGCAAAAAAGTTACCGGCGCCCCATAGGCCATTGCTTCCCAGATCCGCCATGAAAGCGCCCAGAACCGAACCGGGCGTGCCGGTGAAGCTTACCCCCGATGCTATTTTCTCGGGACCGACGATACTAAAGCGATCATAGATTTCGAAATCGATGATTTTCCGGTTGGGAATGTCGTTAACGTTTTCCGTAAGCGTAGCATCAGCCGGCAGAGTAAAACTCATGCTGCATGCGGCCACCAGGGCTTTCAGCTTCATAATGTCTCCTTTTCGTTTTGCGATGCGATGGCTTTTTAGTCATCGCGGACTGGGGGTAAACAAATGCCTAATCAGGAACCGATCACGCCGCCATCGTCTTTCGTAATGACTACTACGGCGGAGCGAGGCTTAAGCGAGGACCCGGTTCCACTGGTCGTGGTCGGACCATTGATTCCGGAATCGGGCCAGGTCGAATTCTGGGTGTAATGGGTTTCCCAGTCCTCGCCGGGGTGCTGGATGCCGACGAACATCGTCTTGCCGTCCGGCGTATTGATGACGCCGGTGACTTCACAGTTCTTTGGCGCCGTGAGAAAGCGGCGCGTTTCGCCGGTGGATGGGTTGGCGCATAACATGACGTTCCCGCCGATGTTGGCCCAGTCGCCGGTGGCATTGCCCATCTGGTCGGTCTGGATCCACAGGCGGCCGTCCTGGTCGAACCAGAGGCCGTCCGGCGCGCCGTAGTCATCCCCGTTTATGTTGCCCCGATGATGAGGCTGCGGATCAAGTTTGTCGCCACATTCGACGAAGATGTCCCAGTCGAAATCCGTAGCGTCGACCTTGCCCATGTTCTCGCGCCAGCGGATGATATGTCCGTATCGGTTGTCCGGTCTTGGATTTGCCGCATCCGCAAGTGGCCGTGCACTGCCGGCGTTGGTGCTGCCGTCCGCATTGTTGCTGGAGGGCGGCGTGCTGCCCCGGCGGTTATTGTTGGTGAGGGTCATATAGACCTCGCCGGTGGCGGGATGCGCAGCGATCCACTCAGGACGATCCATCATGGTGGCGCCCACTCGGTCGGCGGCCTGTCGGGTCTTGACCAGCACTTCGGCCTGGTCGGCGAAGCCGTTTTCTGGCAACAGGCCATTCTGACCCCATGCCAAGGGCAGCCAGACGCCGCCCCCACTGGCGTCGAACCTTGCAACAAAAAGCGTGCCCGAATCCAGGAGGTCGCGGTTAGCCGCGCGGTTCCCGGGGTTGTACTTATGGGCGCAGACAAACTTGTAGACGTATTCATTGCGCTCATCGTCGCCCATATACACGACTACGGTGTTGTCGCTTCCCACTACGCACCAGGCGCCTTCGTGTTTAACGCGCCCCAGGGCGGTGCGCTTTATCGGGGTGCTGTAAGGTTTCCAGGGATCGATTTCCACCACCCAGCCAAAACGGTGTGGCTCGTTCGGGTTGAGGTCGGCGCGGAAACGCTGGTCGATTTCATGCCAACGATACCCAAAGCCACCCTTGACGACGCCATAGCGGGTCTGGCCGGAAATAATGTTCAGCTTCTGGTCCATGTCAGGTACGCCGACCACATCGCCAGTTTCGTTGGAGAAATAGCCGTTCCAGTTTTCCTCACAGGTGAGGTAGGTACCCCAAGGAGTGTAACCGTGGGCACAGTTGTTGAGCGTGCCAAGAACGGTCGTGCCGCTGGGGTCGGCAGCGGTCTTCATTAAATCATGACCGGCTGCGGGTCCGCTCAGTTTACAAGGTGAGTTGCCGGTAATGCGCCGGTTAAAGGCGGAGGGGCGCTTGACTTCCCAGGAGTCGTTTTTTTTCCATACCTCGACTACAGATATGCCATGCGCGGCTTGCTGGGCACGTACCATACCTAATGTTAGCGGCGTGGTCGTGTAGCCGGATGCGGGGGCAATGTTATTGACCAGGGGAGGATCCACATACTCATGGTTGGTAACCAGCAGCCCCCGAGTATTGGCAATACCGGCCGCTCCGGTGGCGGGGAAGGGGAACAGGTGCATACCGTCGATGTGGGCGCCAAAAGTTCGTAACTGCATGGCTTCGGTCATCGCTCCGGCGGGGTCCCAATGAGGCCCCCTGGTGAGCGAATCGCCCCACGCGACCAGCACCCGCGCGGTGTAACCATGGGGTACGGTGACGCTATCATCTGCTGCGAGATGATAAAAATTGGGAGGCACCGAACTGAATCCGATGCCACCTAGCGGAGCAGATCCCGCATGGGAATAGTTAACCAGACTTTCGAACAGAGAACCGCCGAGCGTGGCAACTGCGGTGATGCCCAGGGAGCCTCGGAGGAAGGCTCGCCGGGATAGCTTGCGCGCATCGATCAGATTATCTAGGGAGGGGTTACCGGAAGCGTTACTGCAGGCATAACTGGGGGCTGTCTTTCCGTCGGGGTGCAGGGTGCTGCTCATCATGTCTCTCCGTTTGTTTTCGTGCTTGAGTTAGGTCCGTCAAAATCGATGCACGTCGTTATGCATGAGGCTTTGCGCGCAGACCTATTTTCGCGATCCCGTGCTACAAAATTTGTATCGCGGCAAAGGCCAGCCTTGATCTGAACGGACCAGTGCCCGCCTGTTTGCGCACAGGCCACAGTTCACAGCTTGGCCGCTCATTGCCGAACTGTGGCATCAAGGCTCGGTTGCTTTATTCAAGAATTTGCGGAAGCCGCAGAAGTGCGTCGTTGCGCGGATAGAGATGAATAAACCGGAACGGCCTTCATTTCAGTTAGAGGCTGACCGGATACCGGGATCAGGTCGGTGCCTGGCCGTTGAGATGTGCTGTCGCACAAAGGGATTGCAGATGATTGTGGCCGTGGCCGGCAGATGCGGAGCGGGATGCAAGGACGCGGCGTGTCCCACCCCGCCAGGATGGATTTAGTTCAGATTCATGCTTTTAGCATAGTATCACCCGGGTCACCCGTGGCGGGCCAGTCGCTGGAGACGCCGCGGATCCTTTGCGAGAACGTCCAGTACTTTCATCATGTCTCCTTCGCGCTTGACAGAATCGAAAGTCTGAGAGCAAAAGCTGTTGTTACCGTCAGCCAGGAGACTGGAACGCTCCAAAGTTCAGGTAATAAATGTCGAGGCCGACAGCTTTGCTTGCTTTGCGTGCTTTGCGTGCTTCGAAGCTAGGATGTTGTCACTATCCATCGATTTCAAGCAGTGCAAATATAGGTGGGGCAATGATATTGATGCCCTCCGTTTTAGCAGCCAGCTGCGAAGGCGGGCTTAGTTCCACAAAGTTGTTGGCGTCATCAGGGGGAGAAGTGGAGGCTTCAAGAAGTTAACGCTCGTAAAGCGCTATCTCTCCGGGCACCCTTCAGGCCAGCGAGCCCTGCGATCAGGATCCGGGAAACTTGCGGCGGCTTTGCGACAGTTGAATGACTTTCATGGTCACTCGCAGTACCCCGGTTACAAACGTTGTGCAATAAAGCCAACCCCGCTCCCCACCAGGGTGGATAGTACTTCGCCATCGATTGCTTCCTCAAGAATCTGATTTTGCGGCGACTCTGGTAGTGATCCGTTCGGATCATGGTCAGTACCCATGCCTGTAATCTGGGGCGCGCATAATTCCTGCTGGTTTATATACAGGTTGACAGACTCATGCGCGTCCTTACGCCTCTGCTTGCGTTCGCCTTATGTGCGGTTTCCCTGTCCAGCCACGCCTGGTGGAATGAGGAATGGACAGGCCGCAAGAAAATCACGCTCACCAGCCCGGCCGAGGAGGTGGCGGATGTGCCGGTGCTGATCCGTTTGCATACCGGGAATTTCGATTTTTTCTCGGCAAATGATAACGGCAGCGATCTGCGTCTGGTCGCGGGAGACGACAAGACTGAACTGAAATTTCATTTTGAGAAATGGGATGTCCTGAACGAGTTGGCTCTGATATGGGTAAGCGTGCCCCAACTTCTCCCCCAGACCGAAATATTTCTTTATTTCGGCAACGAGAATGCAGTCTCCGCGGCGAATCCGAAAGCAACTTATGACGCCGCCAGTGCCGTGTATCACTTTGCGGAGCCCGAAGGCCTCCCCCAGGACAGCGGCCTGAATGACCTGCATGCGGTCGGGTCTTCCGCGCAGCGGATAGCTGCTTCCTTCTCCAATGGCGGTGCCGGATTCAACGGTTCACAAAGCATCACGCTCCCTGGCGTGAACGGGAGCGGCGGCTTCAGCTTCTCCGTGTGGATCAAGCCTTCCTCTCTGGAAGGAGCCATTATTCAATCCGATGGTCTGCGCGTGCTGTTGGAAGCCGACTTGGTCAAGGCGCAAGCGGGCACCTCAAGTTTGGTGTCCAGTACCGGCCTGAGCGTGGGCAAATGGCATCACCTGGGGATAACTATAACAGCGGCTGATGCGCTGCGTGTGTATGTGGATGGCAAACCGGCAGGCGAAGCGCCGGGGGCGGCATTGCCCGGCGGCAGGATCACGCTGGGAGCCGGATTTCACGGCGAATTGGATGAGGTACAGGTATCGGGTGTACTGCGTAACGCAGACTGGATTGCAGTGCAGGCAGCACAGGGGCAGGACGGCAAGCTGGTTGCGCTGGGCGAAGAAGAGATAAACGAATCCGCCGGGGAAGCCTCGCACATGGGCGTCATCCTGAAATCGCTGACGCTGGATGGATGGATTGCGATTGCCGTCCTGGCCCTGATGCTATTCATCGCGATATGGGTAATGTACAGCAAAGCGGTCTACATCGCCCGCGTGGATAAATCCAATAGCCGCTTCATGGACAAATTTCGGGAACTATCAACCGATTTGGCGATGATAGACAAGGCCAAGGGGTTGGCGCGCGAGTTCGAACATTCATCTCTGTACCGCATTTATCACATCGGTGCGCTCGAATTGGCGCATCGCTTCAAGGACACGGACGCGTCGAACCTCGATCAGTCGCTTTCGCCGCAATCGCTCGATGCGATTCGCGCCAGTCTTGATGCCGGGTTGGTGCGGGAAATCCAACGCATGAACAAGTTCATGGTACTGCTGACCATAGCCATTTCTGGCGGCCCTTTCATAGGGCTGTTAGGCACCGTGATGGGCGTGATGATCACGTTTGCAGCGATTGCCGCTGCGGGTGATGTGAATGTCAACGCAATTGCGCCTGGCATCGCGGCCGCGCTGATGGCGACAGTAGCGGGGATGTCGGTAGCCATCCCCTCGCTGTTTGGCTACAACTATCTGGCTTCCCGGATTAAGTCCATCGTATCTCAAATGCATATTTTCGTCGATGAGTTCATAACCAAGCTCGCCGAAAATTACAGTCGCTGAGCAGGAATTTGAATGAAAGTTCAGGAAGAAAACGAGCTTTACGATGAGATCAACGTGGTGCCTATGCTGGATCTCGCCTACGTTTTGCTGGTGATTTTCATTATTATGACAACCGCATCCGTGCAGGGCATAAAAGTCAACTTGCCCAAGGCCAGCAGTTCCCCCAGTCTGGCAAAACCGCAGACCAAAGCAATCACGATCAACGAAAGCGGGCAAATCTTTCTTGATGCTTATCCGGTAACGCTGGACGAGTTGCGAACCCGCCTCGGTCAACTGAAGGCGGCGAACCCCGAACTCCCGGTCGTAGTCAAGGGGGATACGGTAGTGCAGTACGGCAGCGTGATGGAGGTGCTTGAATTACTTGGGCAACTGGATATAACGCAGCTGGGGCTGGTTACCCAGCGTCTGGTGAAATAACGCGATGGAGGAGCAAAGGTCGGCTTGGTTGCGCTGGGCGGGCATTGGAGTGTGTATGGCTGCCGCAGTAATGATGGGATTGTGGCTGAATGATTTCCTGACCGACGAAACGCCGCCGAGAAAGCAGTCGATACAGCAGATTACCCTGGTCAAACC
>JACDGV010000052.1 GCA_013821425.1 Nitrosospira sp.
CATCCGCTGGTATAACGAAAAGCGGATCAAAATCTCGCTCGGCTCACTCAGTCCTCTCGAATACCGTGAGAGCCTTGGGCTCGCAGCATGAACATAAACGAGTCCAAGTTTTCCGCCGCACCCCCAGTGTATCAATTTTAAATCGGCGTTGACAATTATTGATAAAATACGTTATCAATAATAGAATAGGGCGCATGAGCTCATCCGATTTCCCCGTTTCCCTGCCTCCTTCAAGCCGGCTTCTGAGCACCGCCGACTTCTATCGCCTGGCTGATGTTCCGCTGGTACTCGAATGGTTTGCCAACATCGACAATCCACAAACGCGGCGTGCTTATAAAAATGCTCTTGAGGATTTTATAAAATTCACCGGCATCGAGCGCCCGGATGAGTTTCGGGAAATCACCCGTGCGCATATCATTGCCTGGCGGGACGATCTGAAGTACCGGGAACTGAGCGGCACGACCATTCGGCATCGTCTCGAGGCACTCTCCTCGTTGTTCGAATATCTGTGCGACCAGAATGCCGTGACGCACAATCCTGTCAAAGGCATCAAACGGCCTTCAGTGGAAGGCTATGAAGGCAAGACGCCGGCCATCGGCAATCACCAGGCGCGCAGCCTGCTCGAATCCCCAAAAAACGTGTCGCTCAAGGGCAAGCGCGACCGCGCCATTTTAGCGACTCTGCTTTACCACGCTTTGCGGCGTGAGGAGCTCTGCAAGCTGCTGGTCAAGGATTTCAAGCACGAGCGCCGCGGGGTCGCCCATCTGAAAGTTTCCGGCAAGGGTGGCAAGACGCGCTATATTCCGCTACATCCCGCCGCAGGCGGCCTCGTCCTGGAGTATCTGGAAGAGCTGGGGCATGGGGCAGATGTGGGTGGCCCCCTCTTCCGGCCCCTTCGCAACAACCGAACAGGCGCATTGAACAAGGCCATCACGCCCGATATGGTTTATAAGTTGGTGCGATTTTATTCAGCTGCGCTTGGATTCAAGATCGGCGCTCATGCCCTCCGGGCAACTGCGGCAACCAATGCTCTGGATCATCAGGCAGACATTGCCAAGGTGCAGGAATGGCTGGGGCATGCAAATATTGCCACGACAAGGATCTACGATCACCGAAAAACTCGGCCAGAGGATAGCCCGACGTTTAAAGTCGTGTATTAGAATTGTTGGAAACTTGCTTCCAGGCACAAGTGAAGACACCTGTTAGCTGTGATTCTGTTCAAGTCTCTACCAAGTAGGCTTTGAGTGCTACCGTGTCTACCACGAGTGGGCAATTACGTTCATAGCGCACGAGGCCTCGCCGTCGAAACTTACCCATGGTAACGGTGACATGCGAGCGGCTCATTGCAGCCATTTGCGCTAACTCTTCATGCCCCACATGCAGCTCGACCTCACCCCCTTTTTCGCGGGGAGTGGACGCGAGGTGTAGCAGTAAACTTCCCAAACGTCCTTCCGCATCACGATGCGTGAGCACCTCGAGGCGACGTTCAGCATCGCTGAGCCGCTCGCAAAAGGTAAAAACGAAAGCAGTCAGCGCCTCCCGGTCCTTTTGTAAGTAGTTGACGAAGTCCTGCTGCCTGATCTGTAGTGCTACAGTGGCCACAACAGCCCGCCCAGTAGTATGAAATAATCCGTGCTCCTGCGCGCAAAAACAAAGCTCACCAAATGGTTCTCCCACTGTAATCACTTTCATGATCACTTCGTGGCCCCGCGCATCTCCCATCATTACCGCGACTTGCCCGCGCTCTAGGAAGTAAATGCGGTCGGCACGGTCAGCCGGGCGCCAAATGTCGGCACCTTTAGCAAAGCTTCGTAAGCGGCCAAGTGAGCCATCGCGTGGCAGGCGCTCGAGTGTGATCCCCATCAGCGTCCGACAAGCGAGATGGGTGGAAAACTGCTGCGGCTCATTTTCCGGCATATGGTCTGATGAGGAACCTTGAGAAGAAGCAAATGGGACGGGTTGCCTCACGGAACAACCGTCCAAAACACCTACACAGCCAATCTTAGCAGAAGGAACGGGCTCTCGACGTTAGCTTACTAACGTTTAATTTGGCTTCTTTCTGCTAGAGTAGTTTTGGGTATCCGAATGGTCCTTACCAGAAAGGGAATTCAGCATGCTTAAATCAGAAAATGCTTATCGGACGATTTGCGGCCTGAGCGTGATGGTGCTCGCCACCGTGGCCGGTTCGCTCGTAGCTCAGGAAACGGTAAAGCGGCCTGAGGATAAGAGCAATACAACCCCCGACGCAAGAAATATTCAAGCCGGACGGGAGGTGTTCCGCTTTGAAACATTCGGCAACGAGGGATTCTGGACTGATGCCATGCGTCTGCCAAAGGGGATGGAAGACGAGAAGTTCACCCCCATTCAGGCGTTGGAAGCGGGATTGCACGTGGACGTCGATGCGCTAGATGCCGAGATGAAGAAAGCATTGGCAGCGGAATTGAAGACCGACTTGTCTCCGAAGAACGCTCCTATGCTGAACGATCCAAAGACGACAGTCAAGCTGATCGAGGCGAACGCAGTAATCGGCGTTATCCCCAAAGACAGCAACCGGGACGGCCGCATGGATATCGCCAAAGGCGACAAGGTCGGGATATCTTGCGCCATCTGCCATACGATTACCGACAGTTCCGTTTTCGAGATACCGGGCAAAGGCTCGATCGGGCGCAGGCTCGACGGTCGCGCAACTCATTCTCTCGATATGGGTGCCCTGTTGGCCTTAGCCGCAAATTCTCGCGCTTACTACCCCAATTTGCAGCTGGAGCTGGGCGGCAAAACAATGGGCCGGGCTCCTACAGGACTTCGTAAGGACTCTTCCGAGCAGGAGGTCGACGCGTACCTGAAGAACCCGGCGTTTTATCCTCGGGGGACCTTTGACGAAACCCAAGACGGCATCGGCAACCCGGTCCAGAACACACCCTTGTTCCGGCAAGACCTAGCCGGCCCTTATGGCAGCAATGGCTTGCACGAGAAGCTCGAGGGAATCAGCAACGCCTCGTACACCACTAACCTTGACCCGACCACGGCGGCGACTCCAGAGGGACGTAAATTGCTCAAGACCTTGGCAGGCAAAGCCGGGGAAGAATTGCACCATAACTATATCGCAATTCTCAAGGAAACTGGAGTGAAGGGATACCCCTTTGTCAAGGCATCCACCGGCCACAAGGCTGGCCACCGCGATACCCCTGTTGGGCGTGAGGTGGACAAACAAAAATTATTAGACATGAAAGCCTACTTGATAAGCTTGCCGGCACCGGAAGGGGTGAAGGTTGATATCACTGCGTTGACCCGTGGCCAGGAATTGTTTAACGCTAACTGTACGCAGTGCCATAACGCGGACCCGGGCCGGGCCGTGCCATCGAAGATCGTGGGCTTGAAGGAAGTATGGCCGGGTTATGCTCCGACTGTTATCGGAAAGCGGAAACTCCCGCTGAGCCCTATTGAGGACTCATCCGGAACTTTCGACGATAAGATGGTCATTATCGACGCCAGCCAGCGCGGCGAGAAGCGAGGCGTTGCCCTGCCGCTCCTTCTGGATCTCGCTCGCAAGCCTGCCTTCCTGCACGACAACTCGGTGGAAAGCCTGGATTCTTTGTTAGACCCTAAGCGCGGCGCTATGGCTCCCCATCCTTTTTACTTGCGGGAGCCCGGGGAACGGCTTGATCTATCAGCATTCCTTCGCGGACTGGAAATCGGAACACGGTAATGATGGAATCGTTGCATCTGTAGACCAGGCCATCTGATTCAAACTCACATCTTCAACCAAGGAGATAACATGAATACGAACACGACCAGCGCAATTTCGGCATGTCTGCTCGCCGTGTCTTTTTTTTCGATTGGCGCGGTTGCGGCGGACGGGAATCAAAACACAAGTCCGCCACCTGCCGTGATCAGCTCAGATGATCGCGCCGCGCTCGATAAGCTCATCAGGGAGTGGCCGCCGCGTCCCCAACTCGCAGCGCAGCAGATGCTAGCAAAGTATGGCGCGCCACAGGAAGTCTCCTCTGAAAGGCTCGTCTGGCATAATCAAGGACGCTACAAGCGCATCATGGTGACGAAGCTCGAAATCCCGCATGATTTTCCCAAGCCGCACATGGATTACCTGCAGCACACAATTGATTATCGCGTGCCATCAGAAAAAGCTAATTCGCTAATCGCCTATGACGGCAGCGTCACAATCGATCGCACGGCGGGCGAGATGTCTGCGCGCTGCGATCTGGAAGGACACAACATCCTCACACTCAACCTTGCCCACGACATCATCACCGGAAAAAAGGACGTGGAGCAGGCGCGCAGGGCCTTCGGCCAAAACGTGGTGGACGATGTACTGGGAAAATATCCGCCCTACACCACCTCGCTGCAGTTTGAGCCGGGGAAAGCGTCTTACCTCGATCCCGACAAGCCGGTCATCCCCGGCTCGCCAAAGCGTGCGGCCAAAAATAACGCCGGCAAAAACGGGAGTGATTCCGAGATTATCGCATTTGTCATAGCGGTGGATGATAATCAGATCCTTTCGGCCATGGAGGCGGCGAAGAAGAAGCTCGGCGAGCAGGTGAAGGAGTATGCCAGAATGCTCCACAAGGAGCACGGTAAGAACCTAGTAGAGACGATGAAGCTCGGTCAGAAGATGGCCTCCGAGGCGTAGTGGAACGGAAAACCGGGTTAAGCGGCCAATTTAAGTAGCCAAATAGGATGTAGCCAATTAACATTGGCTTTTCCATTTGTTGGCTAGGTGTTTTATGGCTAGCCAAGTACG
>JACDGV010000037.1 GCA_013821425.1 Nitrosospira sp.
GTATAACGAAAAGCGGATCAAAATCTCGCTCGGCTCACTCAGTCCTCTCGAATACCGTGAGAGCCTTGGGCTCGCAGCATGAACATAAACGAGTCCAAGTTTTCCGCCGCACCCCCAGTGTATCAGTTTTAAATCGGCATTGACACTTAAGGGCATCCCGGTCTCCGATTCCCTCTGCCAAATCCTGATTAACTGCATGAAGCTCGTCCGCGCACTCCTGAATTTTCTCCTCAACACTTTCGTTTTCCGCCAATACTTTCTTCGCCTGCCGCATTGTAATACCGGCAGCCATCTCCTCTTTTACCGCTTCGTTAACGGTAGACAACTCGGTAACACAATCTTCTATTTTTTCTTTTATATCCAGACTTTTCTCCAATGCCTTCTCTAGTAAAGCGGGCGCGTCAGGCGGTGTCAGCGATGACTCGTTATCTATGGGCATTATCCAGTTCTCATATTAGTAAGAGAGTTGCTCGCCGAGGGCGAGAGGTGACGCTGTACAGCTTTAAACCGACTTAGGTCATCTTACGTGCAAGCTCACATCTATGGTAGCCTGATTGAATTATCCTTGAGCCCTCTGGGGGTGGCTTATAGACTCGGTGGGGCACCCAGGAGGGGGGAAGGGCTTGGAGCCGAGACGTAGGGTACCCTCTTGGGAATTTGTGGTGAAAGTATTTGGTCCCTATGGCTAACTTCATAAAACTAGATGGCAATCAGTCACACTCGTGGGCAGCTTAATATTTCTTTTCCAATTCCGGCTTCAGTTCAATCAGCTTCTGGGTGACAATTTCAAGGTCTTCCTCCAAGTCACTCAATGACATCCCTGCCTGCCTTAGTACCTCAATAGCGGCCCTGATCGTGGCTATCGAAGGTTTCTTAATGTCATAAGAATCACGGGTGTCTTTGTCCATTAGTTCATCAAGAATGGACTTATATGAGTTCCAATCATCGAGCTGTTGGGATTCCAGGCTCTGCTGGTGCTTGCTAATGTATTCGTCAGCAGTTAAATAGGTAAGACCACTAGGAACCTTGACTCCGAAGAACTTATAGAACTCCCTCTGTATGGGTTCTGCTGGCCGCTGGCCCCACGCTAAAGCCTTCTCAGGGTCAGCCTGTAGTTTGGCTACCTCCGCCCTTGCTGTTGTCTGGTTGAGTCCCTTGGTGGGTATCTCGAAGAACCGCAAGACCTGTTTATCACCTTCTTCAACAGGGAAGAGCAAACCGATAACATCTGATGCCTGACCCTTCGAGAGCTGACCACCAGACAGGCTAATGCCTTTTTCCGTTAGGAGGTTGAGTTGCCTCTCTGTCGCCTCGTGGAAAAACCATGAAGGGAAGGTCTTCCTGTCCCCTGCATCATTGTGTCTGTTGGCTTCAGACCAGCGAGAAGACAGCCATGCCTTATGTTCATTGAAGGTTGCTAGGGATGCCTCAGCCTTAGATAGGTGGGATGGTTTCCCGTGCCCGCTGGACTTCCCTTTCTTGTTGCCTGAGATGATGAAGTAAAGAGCCATCATAACCACGACAACGCCACCGATCAACTCCATTTCTATCCTCCAGTTTAACTATTCTTCAATTGCGTGTTATGTGCGTAATAACATGAGTGGGAGAGGGTGCTCTTGTTCTGCTCATGCACTTCAATAGGGCCAAGGGGGGAAACTCTAGCGGGCATGGTGTAGGGTTACCCATGCGATAAATATGGGTAAAACTATTTAGAAGGTTCTTCGCCGGGTATCCATAAGCGCTCCTGAGGTTCTGCATTAGTACTCTGCTCTAACAGCTTTTCACGCCCCTCAAGAAGCCTATCACGCTCTTTCAAAAGCCTATCGCGTTCATCCGTAACTGCGCGAAGCTCTCGTTGCAAACTCTGCATGATATTAGTAAGAGCTGCGGTATGTTGTTCCCATGAATTGTCGGGCATCTGGTATTCCTTTCCTTAGGTTTAGGTATTGGCTATCCATTATATAGCGCTGAGTTAGCAGCCTTGGCATATCACATTTCGAGCCAGCATAAATTGGTAGGCTTCATCCTGTGCTTAATGGAAAGAAACTATCGAAACATGAACATAGTATGGACGTGAGTAGTATGGACGTGAGCAATAAGTGTTACACTTAGCTGTACTACTGCGGTACCAGTGAATCAAGTTAACTTATTGATTATCTTGCTTTCTTCTAAAGCAGCGAGGAATCCCCTTGGGGACGCCACCTTAACCCCACTTTGTATCCGGTAAAGTATTTTTCCGGTACGAGTGATGGGATTTTCCAGGGCTGAGCTCGGGATCCTGCTGCCAGAAAATTCTTGAGACGTTCGTGGCCAGATGCAGCCGTATCATCTGCAGCGCATCAAGCGCGGGATGCGCACCCAGGTGCGCATCCGATTCCTTGATGGCCATCGCCTTCGCCTGGCGTGTCTCATTCAGACAATCAAGCCGCTTAGCCACCGTTTCGTTCTTGCTCCAATTCCTCAATCCTGCGAAATAGCAGGGCCGGTGCATCCGTCTGCTCACGTAAGCAGCAACCGCATAAAGCCGGATATCGGCATCCCTCAATTCGATTGAGTTTTCTCGGGGTGAGATGCAGTGTTGATTAAAATTCGGCGAAAACTGCTGAAGACGCTCCATGCCATCAGAAAGAGGATGTGGAGATATCGGATGCGCTAGAATGCCGTGGTTTGAGCGAATCGGGCAGAAAACCATATTTCATTTGTATATTTGAAGGAAGGTTTAGCATTGACATCCGGGATTATCCCATCTAGAGTATCAGCCAGAATCAAGAAGGTGAGTCCTTAAAAAATATAAGGAATTGCAAGTATCGCCAAGCAAGAGTGAATGCTATTTCATTAAAACGTAAATTTAAATAAAGGAAATAACGATGAAAATAACCAGAACAGTGTTTGTGAGTTTGGCTTTTGGGTTGCTGTTAACAGGGACGGCGCAGGCAGCGGAACAAAAATTTACGGTAGTTATTAATGCTTATGACACTACTATTCCCGAGCTCAACGTCGAAGGTGTGACAGTTAAGAACATTCGCGCTTTTAATGTTCTCAATGAACCCGAAGCGTTGGTTGTCAAGAAAGGGACTTCAGTAAAGATCACCATAGAGAACAAATCTCCCATAAGTGAGGGATTTTCTATTGACGCATATAAAATCCAGGAAGTAATTAAGGCGGGAGAAACCAAAACCGTCAGTTTTAAAGCTGACAAGCCTGGCGCCTTCACCATTTGGTGCCAGCTCCATCCCCAGAATATCCATCTACCTGGTTCCTTGAATGTCGTGGACTAAAGGGAGCTTACGGAGAGCGTGAAGAAGTAGCAGGACCGCCGGGGAAACAGTGGGCTCAGTGCCCTGATGATGCCAATCGTTGTAAACCCGTTTACAAGAACCATGTTGGGGAAGCAACGGAAGCACCATCTTCGCATTTTGCGTTGAATAGGTTGCATGACCAAGTGCGGGTATTCCAGCGAATTAGGCAGACTCGGGGTCCGATGACCTGCCTGTTTCCCCCGATTATTCTGTTGTCACCACTGCTAATTTAGCGGGTTTGGCAGCCTGGAAGTAGGCGGACAACCGCAATCAAGCTTCTTTTTATTCCCGTAGCATGGCGGGCTCCTCTCCGGGTCGTTGCTGTGTGAGGGGTGGCGTTCATATCTCAGACCGGCAATCCAAGGATTATCGGGCACGATGATCTGGGTCATCCCATCATAAAAGCTTGTGCACGCCGTCGACCCCAGCCAGTCGACTATCGTTTCACGTAACGTGGCAAGAGCGAAAGCATAGGTGGATGCAGCCATTGCTGCGACAACAATGTGGGCACGCCTGCATGGGCGCTCAAGGCGAGGGTGGGCGGCATAATCATAAGCAGTTTCTCCCGAAACAGCTTTTCGCCGACGCGCTGGATTTGGCGCATTCGCCGCTTGAGTTATTTGGCCAGGCGCCAATAGCGCCAGTAGTTATCGCAGAATTGCGATTAACAAGTAACACAAGTAACTGTAGGTCTGCCCGTCCGGGAGTCTGCCCGGTACTCTTTCAACAGCAGCATAAGCGTTACTCCCTCGTGGCGCAGTTCCTGATGGAGCGCGCGTCCAGCCCCACGATGAACCGGAATTGCCGTCACGTTCGTCCAGAATCCCGTCATACTGAACCGCTAGCGGCAGAATAAGTAATAAGTAAGATTGAGTACCCAAGCATTGCTTTCGAAATCGCCACGAAAAATGATAGCAGGTAAGCCCAATGATTTAATGTTTCGGAGTCAAGACTATTGCAAGGAGAAAATTTTAACTCATAGAGGTAAGCCCCCGGCTATACCGGGGGACTCACCGTGGTTTGACCTTTACGACGGTCGTTGTGAATTTCTGATCTCTACCAAGAGAAAGGAGATTCACGATGAAAGAATATCAGAGCCTGAGCCATACGAGGTGGGATTGCAAGTATCACATTGTATTCATACTGAAGCGACGCAAGCAGAAGTGTTTGGGGTACTGAGACGGCATCTCGGGGAGATTTTTCACGAGTTAGCGCTGCACAAGGAGTCAAAGATTGTGGAAGGGCACATGATGGGAGATCATGTCCATATGTGTTTGAGCATACCGCCGAAGTACGCGGTTTCAAATGTGGTGGGGTATTTAAAAGGGAAGAGTGCGATCCAGATTGCGCGGAAGTTTGGGGGACGACAGAAGAACTTCACAGGAGAGCATTTCTGGGCTCGTGGATATTTCGTCTCGACGGTTGGATTGGACGAGAATATTGTTCGAGCGTACATCTGCAACCAAGAAGGGGAAGAGCGGTATGACCAAATGAAGCTCGTCATAGGGTAAGCCGCCAAGGGCGGCTCAAGGGTTTATGGGCGCCTTTGAGGCGCTCACCATCTCAAGCCATCGGCTTTGCCGGTGGTATTTGACTTTTGTTTTGGATACTTACAGTTTTCGGTATCGCTCATGCACACCCGAATAAACTTGGAATTCGGCCGATTTCCCGGCGAATCCGTAACAGGCGCGAACAATATTAGATCTCATTGCAAAAATTGAGGGAAGTGCAGGAACTTTCCCTCTATGCCGCAGTCGAATTTCTGCGGGCGCTCGAATTTCGCTCGCGAATTGTGTTATTTAATCTTTCGCTTGATAGGCTTTTTATTTTAAAGGTGTTTGCTGACCAGACTGAAAGAAGTGCAACTGGTATGTGGTAATTTAAGTTGGTCATATTCTTGAACACCTCAATCCTTAGAGGAGGTAATCATGGAAATGGCAATTCTCGTAGTAGGTGTAGGCGCCGTCGCTCTTTGGTATTTCATGACAAACGGTGGACGGAAGGGATAAACGGATCTTGTAGAGCTATTGACAAGGAATATCTTCTGACGATAACACACAGTCTCAGAACTGATTGCTCAGTCACCGATGCGCCTGGACTCGTGCTTGTCCGGGGGCATCGGTTTCTTTTTGGTGTTTCGGGAGAGGTTCACCGAGTTGAGCCGAGTCTTGAAAATTTCGCAAGGCCGCGCGTTGCGCAAAGGAACCTCCGCTCCCAAGGCACATCGTTATCGCTATGTCCAATATAACACGGGTCTGAGCGCGCAAACTCCCGCGTTTCCACGTTTTGGATCGGGCGAAAATTTCACCGGGGTAAGGCGCGCACCAGAAACACCGAAGTGTTTTTCACCTGCGCCTGATCAGAGCGGGATGCTGCTCAGAAGGGAGCAATCGGCAATCGACAGCAGCCTGTAACCGTCTCCCTTCTGTAGCTCAGTATCCGTAGCAAGCGTTAGCGCGTGCGGGTTAACGCACTGAGCGGGGCCCCACAAGTGGGGGGATGTTAATCCAGGCACGGCGCAAAACCCAAGGCAGTCAATCCCGTCTTTCGTTGGATTGCAGTCATCCGAAGGGTCATCCACGCAGATCATAGGATTTTTGCTACCTTCTAATGCGAGCGACCTTGACTTGGCACATTGCCATGGTTTTCGTGCATGTTTGACAGATACCCAAGATGATCGATCTCTCAAGCAGGGCGGTATGACGTCCCATGCCGACTGTTAATGACACTTCCATGATCACGCACGGTTGGCTCTTACACGGCAAGTCGGAGTTGTGTAAGATACCCCCTGTTATTCCCTGGGCATTGACCCGCTGGTAGCGACGTCAGGACATTAGTCCCGAAAAAAGGATCTCGAAAGGGATCTAAAGAGCATCATCAGGGATATCAAGGATATCGGCTGAAACGGGCGAGTAGCGGTTTCAGAACCGCGGCCAGTCCCGAACCGCTGTTCGGACCCTATCCCTTCCAATAACGTCATTATATAAATGTCATTTCCCATGAGTGGTGATTGGAACGATGAGGAACTCAAGGCTTCGGTCGAAACATACGTAGAGATGCAGCGCAACGAGCGCGCAGGCCAGCTCATCATAAAGAAGCACTACTTCAGAAAGCTGGCGGAGAGGTTTGGCCGAAGCGAAAAGACATTCGAACAACGAATGCAGAACATTTCGTATGTGCTCTCGCTATTGGGGCGCGGTTGGCTGACAGGTCTCAAGCCTGTAAGAAGTATTGATGCCCGCATTGCGGCGCGGATAGAAAAAATCCTCGAGCAACTTGAGGGACAAAAAATGGCGCCTGTTGCCGCTTTCGAAGTCGCCGTGCTGGAAGAAACCCGGCAAAAGGACCTTCCCAAGCCGGATGGAAATCCGAGTCCTGCATCCAGGCCCATAGCGGTTACGCAGTTTCAGCGGGATGCCACAGTCAAAGCCTGGGTTTTACAACAGGCCGCGGGGATTTGCGAATGTTGCGAGAAACCTGCTCCCTTTAAAAATGTTGACGGCCGGCCGTATCTTGAATTGCACTATATTCGGCAACTGGGGGAGGGCGGGCCTGACACGGTATCGAATGCGGTTGCGCTGTGTCCCAATTGCCATCAGGAGATACACTATGGCGCCAACGCTCAGGCATTGGCAGCCTGGTTGTATGATAATGTCTCCAGATTGATCAGGAGTTAGGTAATGGCGTTTTTGCTTATCCCGTAACGTGCTGGTACCTAAGTGTAGTTTCTCCCAACCGTGGTAATTGCGAATCAAACGGATATAAAGGACGTTGGATGCTCTGGCAGGCACTGATGGCGGCGCGCGATCTTGGGCGCTTGCACGATATCGCATCAATTTTAATTCGCTACGGCTTCGGCGATATGGTGCGGCGAATGGGGCTCGCCAACGCGTTGGAGCGGACTGGCCGCGCATTGCACTGGGACGAGGCGACCGAACTGGCCCAACTCGAACCTCATGCTCGCGTTCGTCGCGCACTGGAGGAGATGGGACCCACTTTCATCAAGCTCGGCCAGATTCTGGCGGTGCGTGTCGATCTTTTCGATCCCGAGTGGATTGCGGAATTCAGCAAGTTGCAGGACAGCACCCCCGCTGCATCGTACCCGGAAATCCATCAGCAGCTTGTTGAAGACCTTGGCGCTCCGCCCGAGGAAATATTTGCCGCATTCGATCCGAAGCCGCTGGCAGCCGGTTCCATTGCCCAGGTACATCGCGCCCGCCTTGAGGATGGCAGCGAAGTCGTGGTCAAGGTACGCCGCCCCGGAATCCGCACAGTCATTGAGGTTGACCTGCGCTGGATATCAAGGCTTGCGGAAGCCATTGAAACCGGGAACTCCGATTTGCGCCACTTCCATTGGCAGGAAGTAGTCCGGCAATTTACCCAATCGCTCCGGCGAGAACTCGATTTCGCGGCTGAATGCCGTCATGCGGAACGTATTGCGGCGAATTTCTCCGGATATACCGGTCCATATGTTCCGCGCTTGGAAGCCGATGATGCAGGGGGTAAAGCCGCGGCTCAACCCCATTCCGCTCCGGCATTCATTGTCATTCCCCGGGTATACTGGCAATGGACCGGCGAGCGGGTATGCGTCCAGGAATATATCGACGGCATTCCCGGACGTAATCTAGCGGCTGTTGACCAGGCGGGACTTGACCGCCAGGTTCTCGCGCGCCGTGGCGTACAGGCTGTACTGAAAATGATCGCGATCGACGGTTTATTCCACGCCGATCCCCACCCTGGCAACGTATTTTATCTCCCTGGCAATCGCATCGCTTTAATCGATTTCGGCATGATCGGCAGGCTTACCGAGGAACGGCGTGAGCAGTTGATCAACCTGTTGCTCGGATTGGTGGAATACGAACCCAGGCACGTGGTCGATGTGCTTCTTGACTGGACAGGAGATAGCGACGTTAAGGAGGAAATACTGGCGACGGAAATTCAGGCATTTGTCGACCAGTATCTGGGCGTACCCTTGAAACAGCTCAGGCTCGGCACGATGCTTGGCGATCTTGTCGCCATCCTGCGCGGGCATCGTCTCCACTTGCCGCCAGATCTGGCGCTGTTTATAAAGGCATTTATTTCTCTCGAAGGCATGGGGCGCGAACTCGACCCGGATCTGGACATGGCAGGCGAAGCATTGCCTATGCTGCGGGATGCATTGATGGCCCGCTATGCTCCAGCTGCCGTAGCGAAGCGCAGCTGGCGGGCGGCATCTGCCATAACCAGCCTGATCACTGACCTGCCTCGCGATCTTTCCCGTTTACTGCGCTCGTTGCGGCGCGGCAAGGTGGATATTCATATTGACATTGCACATCTCAAGCAGGTGGGTGACCAGTTGGATGGCGCAGCTAACCGGTTGATAGTGGGCATTGTCGTGGCAGCCATCATTGTAAGCTCTTCCATTGTCATGACCCTTCCCGGCGGGCCTACCTTATGGGGACTGCCTTTCCTGGGGCTGCTCGGTGTCGTGTTTGCCGCGATGGGTGGCGTGTGGCTGCTGGTTTCAATCTCACGCAGCAACAGGGCGGATCGGGAGAGAGAAAGCCGTAGAACCCGTTTTTAACGGCTTACCAGCAGCGGGAGGGTATCAGGGCCAGTGGTAAGCCGCTGCCTGTCGGTAGCGACAGGATTACTTGTACGCACCGGTTCTCCATCTGCGTTGATGTCGCGACTGTTTGCGGGTAAGGTAAAGTTTTTCCAGATTACGGAGGGAATTTCATGCCAATAACGCTCAATCACACCATCGTGCCTTCGCATGACAAGGTTGAGTCCGCCCGGTTTTATTCGCGCATATTCGGCTTCGAATACATAGGCGAGTTTTCGCATTTCATTGTGGTCAGAGTCAACGATATGTTATCCCTGGATTTCGACAACAAGGAAAAATTCGAGCCTCATCACTACGCGTTTAAAGTAACCGAGCAGGAGTTCGAGGAAATATTCGCGCGCTTGGAAGCGGAAAACATCAAATACGGCAGCGGTCCTTCCGACGCGGAAAACATGAGTATCAATCATAATAATAACGGTCGTGGCGTTTATTTTCGGGATCCCGCTGGGCATCTTCTGGAGATGCTGACGACTGATTACAAAATCTAAGTCCGACAGTTGTTCGGACGATGATTGTTCGGGTTCCCGCTGCGCAATTCGTGCGCGATACCCTGCAGCGCTTTTCGGAACTGCGGGTCCTGCAGATGTCGTATTTTCAGCGTAACGATGAGCCGGTCGCTATTTCTTGTCCTGCTCCAATTTTCCATTTCCAGGCTTTTCTCTATTACTTCCGCCCGCCTTGCATCCGAAAGAGAGAAGAAGTCGCAACAGCATCGGCGTCCAGGGTCTGAAGCCAGAGGCGTGCGGCAGGCCGCGCATGCGATGAATAGCGCCGCCGATGGCGTTGCGAGAGGCTCGAACCCGATCTCGCCGGTATTCGCGGCCGAGCGCGCATTCGCCGGTTTCACCCCTGTGATTAACGCGGCGTAACTTTTGGTGGCGGCGTTATCCGCGTTTGTGTCCGGAACCTGGCCAAGCGTGGCGGCGCAAATCCTGATATGCAAGAGGAGGGTTTGCAGCCCGTATCCTCGCCACCCTTTCTTTACAAAGCACATCCCCAACTCTTTCTCGCCGGGTGTCGCGAGATCGAATACGCCCGCGCTCGCCATGAAATTGCCGGCGGTGTTTTCTATGACAAAAAATAGCCCGTTCTCCACGGCCGCCTTGAATTCATCGTACGGCCGTGACAGGAGATTCGCCGACTCTTCCGCCGGCAGCGCTTTGATTGCCTCGCCGTATTCGGCCAATATATGTTCCAAGTCCGGGAGGCCCACCATCCGGACAATAGCGTTTGTTACCGTCATTGCTCGCACTCCTATAGGGGGATAGGAGGGCCCAGGCGCCTCCGATTTACCGGCTTTCAGCTTACAAAGGGAATAGCTCTATATAGGGGCGGCGAGATGAAAATCAATCCCTCGCACCGGTTTTTGTTGATTATCCTATATTATTGCATTTATATACGTAACTCATTGACATATAATATAAAATAGTATATATGTATTTGCACAATGCAATATTTAAGTTAAAAGACAATATAATCCAAAATAGAGGGGGTGAAGGCAGCCATGGTTACGCTAGCTCAGTATCGGCAGATTTGCACGGAATGGAGTGGCGATTCCGCCGAATTCTCCTGGCTCGTCGGGAATGGGGGCATAGCAGGTGTTTCTCAACGCGCAATCGCTGATGAATTCGAATTTGCGCCGTCGACGGTTTCCCGGTGGGCCGCGGGCGGGGCGCTACCCCACAAGCGCATCCAGAAGCTGGTGGTTGGCGGGCTGGAAAAAAAGGCCCGGCGGCTTGAAAACGCGGCTGCCAGCGCGGACCCGCTTGCAAGCAAAACTGACGGGGATGAACAGTGCCTCCCGCAGGTCTAATAGTCCCGGATATGGGAAGACGCAAACGGTTCATCCACATGCAACATGAGTTCTTGTGAAGTCAATTTCGACGGGCTGGTAGGCCCGACGCATAATTATGGGGGATTAGCGGTAGGAAACGTCGCCGCAGCAGAGAATGCGCTGGCCGAGTCTCATCCCCGCGAAGCAGCGCTTCAGGGCTTGGCGAAAATGAAGCGCATTGGAGATCTGGGTATCAGGCAAGGCGTATTGCCACCACAAGACCGGCCCGCGCTCAGCATGCTGCGGAAACTGGGGTTTACAGGCGATGACGCTTCCATCATCAGCCAGGCCGCCGCGGTTGCGCCTGGGCTGCTGCGCGCATGTTGTTCGGCATCCAGCATGTGGGCCGCAAATGCAGCAACCATCTCACCCAGCACGGATACGCACGATAACAGGGTACACATAACCCCGGCCAACCTGCCATCGCAGTTTCATCGAAGCATCGAACCCCCCGTCACAGCCGCAATCCTGCGGCGGATTTTCAGCGATGAGAGATATTTCGCACATCATGACCCTCTTCCCCCGAATCTATATTGTGCGGACGAGGGCGCGGCCAATCACATGCGCCTTTGTCGCGACCACGGCGAGGCGGGATTGGAAATTTTTGTTTTTGGCCGGTCTGCGAACCTGAAGCTGGTGAAGCCGGTAAAGTTTCCCGCGCGCCAGACGCTGGAAGCATCTGAGGCGATTTCAAGGCTGCACAAGCTTCAGTATGGGAGGGCAATGTTCGTGCAGCAGAATCCGGATGCCGTCGACGCGGGGGCGTTTCACAATGACGTGCTTGCCGTGTCGAATTGCAATGTCCTGTTTTACCACGAAGGGGCCTTTCTCAATGGGCACGAGATGGAGGAAAATATAACGAGATGGTGTGACTACCCTGTTAATTTCATAAGGGCGAGCGAGTTCGATATCTCCATGGCCGAGGCCGTGCGCACTTATCTGTTTAATAGCCAGATAATCAGTCTTCCTGGCGGGGGCATGATGATCCTGGCCCCATCCGAGTGCCAGGAATCAGGATCGGCCAAAACTCTGCTGGAGCGTGTGATCGAGGATACGGCCAATCCCATTACCCGGGTGGAATACGTGAATTTGCGCCAGAGCATGAGAAACGGCGGAGGACCGGCCTGCCTGCGGCTGCGGGTAGTGCTGACGGAACCGGAGCTGACGTCGGTTTCACGGAACAGTCGCGTTATTCTCGATCAGAGTCTTTATGATGACCTGAAAGCGTGGATCGAGAGACATTACCGCGATCGCATCTCGCCGGGGGATCTGTCAGATCCTTCGTTGTTGCGCGAGAGCCGCGCCGCGCTGGATGAACTTACGAATATGCTGTCACTGGGGCCAATCTATGAATTTCAGAAGCTGTAGTCGGTTCGCGGTGGTTGGGACCGCTGGAAAACAGAGGGTAGTATTTTTCCGAGGGGTGATGTTTCTTCAGCCTCCGGATAGGCGAGCCCGATCTACCATTCACTTTATGCTGCGTCAGTTCATTACCGCCGCGGGAAGGCATTACTATTGATGAGCTAGCGCGGAATGGACTAGAATTTGTCTGTTTCTGTTGAACAACGAACAGACGGAGAGAAGTCCGTACCAGTATGCTGCGGCCAGCATAGGCGTCGGAAACCTCCGCCCTCCCATAGCCCCGGTAGTTCTCTGGTTTGCCTGTCGCCAAGAATCGTTCATCCAGATGGAGGACAAAGCTCGTGAAAAATACGCTCTGGATTGCCGGACTGGGAATTGCCATGGTCCTCACGGGATGTGCTCACGTCCCTGAACGGGTTGCAAGCTCAAGTGCCCAGGTGGATAAGAGCGCGGGGGGCGTGATCGATCTCAGCGATCTGGAGTCGGTTAGGAGCAGCCTCTATGCGCAGTACGACGAGTGGAAGGGCACTCCTTACCAGCTCGGCGGCATGAGCAAGAATAGCGTTGATTGCTCCGGTTTCATATATATTACCTTTAAATCAAAGCTGGGCCTGATCCTGCCGAGATCGACCGATCTCCAGGTGGGACTGGGAATAAGCGTCGACAAAGACGAGTTACGCCCCGGCGACCTGGTATTCTTCAAGACCGGGAAAGCGCTGCGGCACGTAGGGGTCTATATCGAAGAGAGCAAGTTCCTGCATGCGTCGACGAAGCAGGGTGTCATCATTTCGGATTTGAATAACAGCTATTGGAAGTCTGCCTACTGGACGGCAAAACGATTGGAAATGTGATAATCGATAAGCTTAGGAACCAATTGAGGGAAGTGCGAGCACTATACGATGCCCACGGTGCGGAATATTTAAAGCGTCAGCAACGCTGCATAAGCGTCAATCGACTCTGATGAGAAAGATGCCACTCTGGCTGGATGGGCGGTTGTAACGCAAGGGGCTGAGTGCCACGCAAAGCGCATTGCGGCCTCGGTGCCCTGCAATCTATGAGAACAATTGGCAACCGAAGATGATCTAGCGTGCAAATTCCGCACGATAAATACAACATTCAAACTCTGGCGCAAAAGCAACAATTCACTGCTTCAATTTTGAGAGCGATGCGCTGCCTATACCAGTATATGTTTTGGCAACGGTGCCCGGATCGCTCGTCATCATGCCAGTTTTTTTCTTCGGGCTAAGTTTCGTTGGCTGCGGTTAACTTGAATATCAAGGAGTGTCGAATGCCAAAAATGCTGTTTTCATTATTAGCGACCTTGGCGATATTGGCTGGGTGCGCGGGGATTCCCAAGGGAATCACGCCGGTCAGGGATTTTGACGTCCAGCGTTATCTAGGTGAGTGGTATGAAATTGCACGCCTGGAGCATTCCTTTGAAAAAGGCTTAACCCACATCACAGCCAGTTATAGCCTTCGTGAGGATGGCGGCGTCAAGGTCCTGAACCGGGGGTATGATCCCCGGAAAGGAGAATGGCGAGTAGCAGAGGGTAAAGCCTACCTTGTGGAAAGCCCTGACATTGGCTATTTCAAGGTGTCGTTCTTCGGCCCATTCTATGGTTCATACGTTGTATTCGATGTAGATGACGCCTATCAGCACTCTTTCGTAACCGGAGCGGATAGAAGTTATTTGTGGCTTCTTTCGCGAACTCCGCGCATCAAGCCGGAGGTATTGGAGAGTTTTATCAGAAAGGCCGAGAAGCTTGGCTTCGATACCGACGAACTCATTTTTGTCGAACACAGGGCTGGCTGTTGCGGCACGTTCCAGAAGAGCGGCGAAAAGAATTAGGAAATCCTCCAGCAAGTCTCACTAGAAGCACATGGCTATCGTTCTCAAATCCGGCGTTTACAAAACGCATTGTCCAATCCACGCCTGGTCTCTATCTCATTATGCTGCCCTCCATCGAACAACGCCTTTCCCTTGAACTCGCCGCCAAGTCTGCACAGGTTGCCGCTGCCATTGACTTGCTGGATGAAGGCGCGACCGTGCCGTTTATCGCGCGCTATCGCAAGGAGGCAACCGGCGGGCTGAGCGATATTCAGCTGCGGCTGCTGGAAGAGCGGCTGTCCTATCTGCGCGAACTGGAAGACAGGCGCGCTGTGATCATTGCCTCCATCGAAGAGCAGGGCAAAATGACTCCGGCACTGCTCGCTTCGATCACCGACGCTGAGGATAAGACGCGGCTGGAAGACCTGTATCTGCCTTTCAGGAAAAAGCGCCGCACAAAGGCGCAAATCGCCTTGGAGGCCGGGCTGCAGCCGCTGGCGGATGCATTGCTGGCCGACATGATGCTGCAGCCCGAGGAAGAGGCGAAAAAATACGTAAGACCCGCTTTCACTACCGATCAGGGCGAGAATCCCGGCGTGGCGGACACTAAAGCCGCGCTTGAAGGCGCGCGCCAAATCCTTATGGAGCGTTTTGCCGAAGATGCGGCGTTGCTTGAGTGGCTGCGGCAATATCTGCTGGCGCATGGCGTGGTGGAATCGAAGATCGTGGAGGGCAAGGAAGAGATGGGCGCCAAGTATGCCGATTATTTCGATTATGCCGAGCCGATCACCGCGATTCCTTCCCATCGCGCCCTTGCCATGCTTCGCGGCCGCCGGGAAGGAACCCTGAATGTTTCCCTGCGGCTCGATTCCGAAACCGAAAGGCCCAAGTGGGATGCGGCGCACAACCCCTGCGAGCGCCGCATTGCCGCGCACTTTGGCATCACGAACAGGAACCGTCCCGCAGATGCCTGGCTGAGCGATACGGTGCGCTGGACCTGGCGCGTGAAAAGTTTTTCGCATCTGGAAACCGAGCTGATGGGCGCACTGCGCAGGCGTGCCGAAACCGAGGCGATCAACGTTTTTGCGCGCAACCTGAAAGCGCTGCTGCTGGCCGCGCCTGCCGGGGCACGGGTGACAATGGGGCTCGACCCCGGCCTGCGCACCGGAGTGAAGGTCGCGGTGGTGGATGCGACCGGCAAGGTCCTCGAGACCACGACGGTTTATCCTCACCAGCCAAAGAACGACTGGAGCGGCTCGATCCACGCACTGGAAAAACTGGCTGATAAATATAATGTATCGCTGATTTCCATCGGCAACGGCACTGCATCGCGAGAAACCGACAAGCTGGCAAGAGACCTGATGAAGCGGCGCCCGGATCTCAAGTTGAGCGTCGTCGTTGTGTCGGAAGCGGGCGCATCGGTCTACTCCGCTTCCGAATTCGCTTCCCGCGAACTGCCCGACATGGACGTATCGCTGCGCGGCGCGGTATCCATCGCGCGGCGCTTGCAAGATCCTTTGTCGGAACTGGTGAAGGTCGATCCCAAGTCCATCGGCGTGGGGCAATACCAGCACGACGTCGCTCAGAATCAACTGGCGCAATCGCTGGATGCCGTGGTCGAGGATTGCGTCAACGCGGTTGGCGTGGATGTGAACATGGCCTCGCCTCTTTTGCTGGAACGGGTTTCGGGACTAAACAGTACCGTGGCGCAAAGCATAGTCGCGTACCGCGATGAGAAGGGCAGGTTTGCGTCGCGCGCGGCTTTACGCAAAGTGCCGCGCCTGGGTGAAAAAACCTTCGAGCAGGCGGCGGGTTTTCTGCGCATCATGGATGGCGATAACCCTTTGGATGCTTCCGCCGTGCATCCCGAATCGTATCCCGTGGTTCAAAAAATACTGTCCGACCTCAAGCAGGACATCAACGCAGTCATCGGCAACGGCAAGCTGCTAAAGTCGCTTGATCCGGCGAAGTATGCGAACGGCAATTTTGGCATCCCGACCGTGAGCGACATTTTAAGTGAACTGGAGAAGCCGGGACGCGACCCGCGCCCTGAATTCACCACCGCAGTGTTCAAGGAGGGCGTGAATGAACTTAAGGACTTGCGCCCGGACATGCTTCTGGAAGGCGTGGTGACCAACGTCGCCGCATTCGGGGCATTCGTCGATATTGGCGTGCATCAGGATGGGCTGGTGCATATTTCCGCGCTTGCGGACACTTTCGTGAAAGACCCGCATACCGTCGTCAAGGTGGGGCAGGTCGTCAAAGTCAAGGTGGTCGAGATAGATGAGAAGCGCAAACGCATCGCGCTCACCATGCGGCTGGCGGAAGCGGCTTCGCAGCAGGGGCGAGGGCAAGGGCAACGGGAGAACAAGCCTGAGCAGCGTGGAAGCCGAAAGGACGATTCATTGCGGCCCAAGCAGCAACAACAAAAGCAAGAGCCTATAGCTAATAATGCAATGGCAGCGGCTTTTGCGAGGTTGAAGGGTTAGTCAATTAGTCTTGTAGGTATTAAAGCTAATCCACGGATCGCAGTTAAGTTGAAGGTTTAACGAATGCGTAACGAAAGAAGTCGAGTTAGCAATGGAAAACAGTATATTTGTTAAATCTCAAACCAATCTCATGAATAAATCTGACTAAATGAAAAAGTAGCTGAAGAGGCTGGAATTAAGCAAACTCTGACCGAACACTGTATGTTGATTAACTTATGGCCTATTCCTTTGCTGTTTCAGCATGTCTTAAGCGAGTTGATAAGCTCCTAAAAGCTGGAACCGAAGCTAGTTTGCTGTATGCCGCCCTTGAACTGCGTTATGGCGTGGAAGCGCGGATGAAAGAATATCTTGAGCTGACCTGCTATCGTTTTTTGTAACCAATTCGAAAGTGAGTCTTCGGTTCAAGCATTCTGATTTTGCCACCGTTCCCGGCCTGCTTGAGCCGGTGTTCGATTGCCGAGCGAAGAATGCGGCCGCTCG
>JACDGV010000015.1 GCA_013821425.1 Nitrosospira sp.
GGGCAAGAAAACACCTGATGAGGCTTATGCCGTGATGCTGCCGACGGTTAAACTGGCAGCGTGAGATTCAGCAGAGATTCCACTTAAAATACTCAGATTGCTGTTCAAACAATCGGGACCACTTCTGTTGTAAGACCGACCATCTTGACATATTCCTCGTAGGAACGGCCCCACGGCACGACATCTTGGAGTGTAAATGCCATAATTCTCAGTTATTGAATAAATTGAACCTCAAATTTTTGATTAGCAACTACTTAAGCAGATCATTTTGAAAACCCTCCTGGGTCTGATCGTCGGAAAGTTTTGCTGCGTGGTTTTACGTTAGGTATACGCGGATACTGTGTCTAACAAGGCAATAGCATCTATCCAGAATCGAGCGGCGGACCGGTGCGTTGATATATTTAGGCGCGAGGATGGCACCTACAGTTTTGAGGCATACCGAAGGGATCATGAGGACCTAAAGGGGTGGTTTCCGCTCCACCGTTACTCACATCAGGTTTACGAAACGGAGGAACTCGCGCTTGCACAAGCAAAAGCTAACGTTGCGTGGATGATTGCAGGAGAGTAATGACCTCGATCACCATAAGCTGCAGTGAGCTAATCCAGTTCCGGCGTTTCGCGGTTGGGCAGCCGAGGTTGTTTTCATCACACGTTATTAACAAGGGCAAGGTTCTCAACAGTTCCTGTAGATAACAGGGCTGCAACTGAAGATTGGTTTCATCGTTGCTTTATCCGGACTGGAATTCCACCTTTGGGTCGCAGGGTCACCGCCATTTCAATCTCGACTTCATCAGCGTTAAGCAGCTGTAAATCATAGTGCTGAACTATCATGCTTAGCAAAAGTTGACTTTCCAGCAATGCAAAGTGACTACCAATGCAGATGCGCTCCCCTATTCCAAAAGGCATAAAGAAAACCTCCGATTTTTGGGTATTAAAAACCGTTCAGGGTCGAACTGCTCCGGCTGAGGCCAAAAGTCAGGATGATGATGAAGATTAAAAATGCTGAATATCGCAATTCTACCCCCTTTAGAAAATAGCCATCAATCTCGGTATCCTTACTAACTTTACGTAGCAGGATGCCGGCAGGTGGACGAAAGCGCATCGATTCATTTAGTACGGCTCTCGTATAAACAAGCTGCTGCAAATCTTCCGCGTCCGGTATTTTTCCTTGCAGCAAGCCATCAAGTTCTTGACGCAGTTTGTCGAGCACATCTGGGTGTCGCGCTAGTAAATATAAAGTCCAGCTCAATAAATTCGCGGTGGTTTCATGGCCTGCACCAAAGATGGTAATGACTTCATCACGAATCTGCCTGTCAGTCATCTTTTCACCACTGTTGTCATCGCTCACTTTTAGCAGCATATCCAATAAGTCGTTATGCGCAGATGACGCAGTGCGGCGTTGATTGATGATTCCGTAAATAACATCATCAATCGTTCCCAGCGCCTTTTTGAATTTTAGATTGGCCAGAGTGGGTACATACAACGGCAGAGTCAAAGGATTGACGACGGTTTTAGCGGCATATCTGAGCAAGGTATCTAGAGAGGGAGAAATTTGTTCTATTTTGTCGAGGACGCTGGTGCTGAACATGGTCTGGGTGATTCCCTCCAGCGTCAATTGCATCATTTCCTCAGACAAATTAACCTCCGCACCTTCACCTAACTTCCGCCATCTATTCAGCATGCTGCTGCCAGCGTTGGCGATTTGCGGCAGCAACATAGTTATATTGCTTCTCTGAAAAACCGGCTGCATCAACCGCCGCTGCCTTTGCCATAAATCACCTTGGCTTGTTACTAATCCCTGACCCAAAACCAATGCCAAGCCAGTTGGTTTTCCGGAATTGTGGATTTTTACAAAAACATCGCTTTGCTTGATCAGGGTTTGCTCAAATAGCCTTGGATGACCGAATAGATAAAACTGGCGGCTAGCTAACCTGAAGCTGACCAGGCCGCCATGATCTCGCTGCCAGTCACAGAGGGCATGAAACGGATTGGCGCTCATCTGGCCTAAATTGCCTAGCAGAAAATCGCCTTTGACCTGTGGAATTCTTTTGCTAGGCGGCATTGTCAACGCTGTTTCCGATTGGTTCCATAAAGTGGCTGTCAGGGTGATTTAAGGATCAGCTTAACCGGGAATGATTTCTGCAACGGCCTGGTGCTCCTAGTGAGCCCGCTCAATCACTTCAGCGGTTTTTTCAGCACGCCGCCATGGTTAAGATCATCAGGGAATGATTAAGTTACAAATTTGCCGCGCGGCGTAGGGCCATGATCTTAGACCTATTCTAACCCCCCCCTCCCAATTTCGCGCGCATCATTTTTTGACTAAGCAATCGGGTTCCCTTCAATACTCGGTGAGTTTTGAACCACCCCTGCCCTTGCCCAAAGAAAGCTTAAGTATGAATTACTTTTCTGCCAATGCCCTTCGGATTGATCCGGGGATACCGGCTTGCTATTGCTACAGCTGCTACTTTTGCTATTTTTGCAGGCCCCGCTGTAGCAAGAATAGCAATGTCGCGCCCCTGCAATTAAATTTTGGATCACTTAACGGGACGAAGGCATTGCTAGGGGATCACGAGGGCGGGGTTTACCTTAATGATCAGCGGCTTTTCATGCTGCTTTAGCTCGATCCGGTCAAGTTCGACAAGCTCCCCGATCGCGGCATTCAGGGCAGCGCCGAGATGCGGCCAACTCTTTGGGGCTTCTGTAAATGGTCGATACCCCTGCGTTGATTCGGGCCACGCCATAAGAAACCGCGCAAGAAAACCCGTCCCGCGAGCCAGCGCTCCGGATTTTGCGAGAAATTCCCTCAAGGTCGCTTCTTGTACTTGCAAGGCCACCGTTAGCCGCGCGCCTTCAAAAGAAATTTTACGTATCCTTATGAAGATGTCGGCGGCGGAATCTTCCGGTGGTGGAGTCGTTTAATACTTATCTATTGGATAGCTGCTGGCACGCCTACATCTACCACTCATACAGCTTATGAGTGAAGGCTTTCAGTCGGTAAAGCGGGTTTGTTCTATATCCAGATAGAAATCGCTTCAATTTTCTCCCTCGTCCGACGCCAACCTCAGCGAAGCAGCAACGCTTTTCTCCATTTTCGTCCCATAAGCGTCCCTTTTTATAGATGCATTAAACTATCCTACGGAATTTGATTAGTAATTATTCTTTTTATCTTGGGATTCTATATCCCTAATCGTTGACAGGAGAATGACGGAAATTTTCTTTGTAAGATCCAGGCTGTTTCAAATTCAACTGGTTATGCATTTTTTGGAAACACCCAAACCCTTTCGACTCTTTTTATTATGTTAGAATTTTTTGCACTAACAGCGAGTTCGGGATGATTAAGGACGACAGCGGGCTGGTCCGCAGTGGTTTATCTGCCAGGCCGAAGCATCCAGACAGGGCTGGGCGATATTGAACTCGGCGCCCCGTTGTGCTCTCCTCTCAAATCTTAAGCAGCTAAGCGCGCTATTAAACAATCCACCCTGGGACAAAGAGCATGCAAAGCAACAACAACAGCAACATTGTCCGTGGATTCATAGAGGAAGTCCTGAATCAAGGAAAAATCGATGCTGCCGGGGAGTTCTTCTGGGAGGACATGGTGGAGCAAGTTCCATTTCCCGGCCAGGGACCAGGCCTTGCGGGGTTGAAGGATGTGCTGCGTGATCTGAGGGCCGCGTTTCCCGACATGCATTGGACGATACAAGAGCAGATTGCCGAGGATGACAAGGTCCTGACACGCTTTGAGTGGAGCGGTACCCATCGCGGCACGTTTCTGGGCGTGTCTGCCACGGACCGGCATGTGACCGTCTGGGGCATGGTTATTGACCGTCTTGAAGGTGGAAAAATCAAGGAAACGCGTATCATCATGGACACGCTTGGGCTGATGGTGCAATTAGGCGTGATTTCACCGCCAAAGGCATGATTTCGACCCTGATTAGCCCTTCGTTCCAGGGGATTGCGTTGACCGATGCTAAGTGGAAGCGTTTGGGGGCAAGCCACGTTGTCTTCCGGCAAAGCTTATGGATTTAACCCCTTATACCACGCTGCCTGTCGGGAGATAATTAGGTCAACCAAGAGGAGGATCAGAACATGCTCGACCCCGTCATACAGGATCGTGCCGCCGGCGCCATCATGGGCGCCTTTATCGGCGATGCCTTAGGCCTCGGCCCCCACTGGTACTACGACCTGGCGGCGCTCCGCCGCGACTACGGCGACTGGATCACGACCTATGCCGACCCCAAGCCCGGCCGATACCATAGCGATCTCAAGGCGGGTCAGCTCTCCCAGGGGGGCGTCATTCTTAGGCTCATGCTGAGCTCGCTCGTCGAGCGCGGAGGCTATGATGAAGCGGATTTCTGTCGGCGCATGGATGAGGAAATCTTCCCGTTGCTCAACGGCCTGCCCGTGAATGGACCGGGAGGATACACCCAGCAGTCGATTCGCGATGCCTGGCGCAAGCGTGTCCAGCAGAACCTGCCCTGGGGACAAACGGGAGGCCAGGCCGATACCACCGAGGCGATAGGGCGCACGCTCGCCCTGGCAGTTCGCTACGCCTTCCAGCCGCCGGAACTGGCAGCCGCCATTTCCAGCAATACCCGCCTCACCCAGACCGACGATACCGTGGTTACCCTAACTGTCGCGTACGGGGCGGTGTTGGGGCTCCTGGTGCAGGGGCACAAGCTCAACAGAAGTCTTTCCGGCAAACTCATGCGCTTGGCAAGGGTGGGAAAATTGCCTTTCCATACAATGGCGCATACCGACCTGCAGCCGCCACAGGAGGACCGCCCGCGGGAAAGCGGACATTTCGTCTCTCCAGACGCCCTGCTCACTCCCTCGTATGTGGCCGCAGCCGCGGTGGACCCGGATATCCGGATAGAGCCCGCATGGAAAGTCTCCATCGTTTATGGCATGACCTGCGCAATTTATCACCAGCTTCCCGCGGCCTACCATCTCACTGCCCGCTTTCCGGACGATTTTGAATCGGCTGTGCTCCACGCGGTGAATGGCGGCGGCGAAAACCAGGCCCGCGCCATGTTGACCGGCGCGCTCGTCGGAGCCCAAATCGGGCTATCGGGAATACCCCGGCGCTTCCTCGAGGGCCTGGACGAAACCGAAACGCTCCAGCAGGTTGCGATGGACCTGGCCTCGAAAGTCGGCGCTTCAACCGCGGCGTCCCTTGCTCGCGTGCAGGCAACGTAGAGCAAATGCCGCTTGGTGTCGGCCATCCCGCCTGGACAAGGGCCCCGAATCCCTTCACAGTATCTTGCCGACTGTGTAAAGACATGAGTATCGAACTGCGCTTTATCCAACCCGGCACGCCGAATCAAAATGCGTTCATCGAGCGCTTCAAATGACCTTGCTGCAACGGGATCCTGAATGCTGGGTCTTCGAATTCTCGACGAAGTGCGCGGGATCACATGTGAATGGCTAAGAAGCTACAATGAAGAACGCTCATGAGGCATGGCGCGCTGGTAAACCTGCAACCGGCTAGTGTTTCGTGAAACCTGGACTGATTGCAGGGAAAATCTCTACCTCTGAAATGTCTATTTGAGGGGGAGCTTACAGCGCTTATCGGCCGTATTTATTTGCCGCATAATAATGCGATGTATTACCATACCAACTCAATATAGGGGAACAGCGGATGCGTGTAGAGTTGTTCGAAAGAGTTGCCAGGATATAAGTAATTTCGGAAGAAGATGTGCAAGAAAAATCTTTTTGCTTCGCAAGAATGCCGGAAAGGGAATAAGTTCCCCGTACACATAATAGGATTTTAATATTAAGATGCTAAAAAACCTTTGCGTTGCACTCTTTTTCTTCGCCTTAACTGCGCCTTTCCTTGCACATTCAGCGTGTAGCGGAAATGGATGCGAGTCTATTACAATAGAAAAGCGCGCAGAATGCGTCGTGCTAAGGAACAACAGCACGTCCCTTATCCGGATAAAATCAGCTAGCGAACTGGTCGATACGGATTTCTTGATCTACGGCAAAACCATATATAAACCCCAGATGCGCGCAGGAGGTCAATGTGTAGGCAACTGGGGAATTGATTATTCTGCGACATTTGAGGGTCCAGTCCCGCTTAACCTTGACTCCAGCCTTACGTCGTCGTCCCCATCTCTCCCTGAGAAGGTTCAAACTTCCCCGTCTGGCGAGGACGTCCCTTTCCAAAGTGCTAAGGTTCCTTCAGAAAGCGTGCAAGCTCCCTCGAAAAGTGCAAACGCCCATTCGGAAAGCGTGCATATTCCCCCACAACGTGCGCCGATACCTGAACAGAACGTGCAAGCTTTCTCACAACGCGTGGAAATTCCTTTCCAGGATATGAAAGTTCCTCCACAGGCCGTCCAAGCTAGAGCCGAATATACCTTTGAGGTCGCGCATAAATGCGAGGAGCCGTTTTTTGTTCATTTGCATTACTTAAGAACGAAAGATAAAAAATGGGAGATGGTGGTTTATGACTTTACCGATGAGGATAAATATCATTTAAAAGAGGGGTACGCAGGTAGAAGGGTGTTTTACTTGACTGATGGCCCGGACAAGAAATTGCGCACGCAAAATGCGGTAGCATATGTATGGGCATCATCAACGCGCTGTGCAGTACTCGAAGGTGATGAAATGAACGATGAGGATAGGTCGTTTGAAATAGAATCGGGGGAAATAAAACGATTCAAAAAGATTAGTCCTGAAGAAAATGGATCCACCTATACCATTCGTATTAACTGCGTCGATTCTTGTCCTGTGCTTCCTGCCACCTCTGAAGACTTTCCTCCTCGCTCCTTTGAAGCTATTCCGGCGGTCTCCGATGAAACGATTCCCTGGGATTGATTCGTTCTCCTGGTGGTGCCGTATCTCGCTCTGCTCGCTCCGAAGGAATGGACCAGCGCGGCGCTTAGCTTCATCGAAAACGCGGCATATAGTGGCTGCCTGGGCAACTCAACAATGCAAGCGAGCCGCCGCCGCTAGCACGGTCGGGGTTGCGCTTCTTGTTGCAGCGAATGGGGACGGGGATATCGGACCGGATGAAGACATTGATGGCTGATATCGTATCAGCATACCGGCGGCGGGCTGCTAGACTTATCTGAGCAATGATTGTTGGGATGAGGCGCACGTCTGTGTAACACGTTGTATTTCTCGCCTTGCCGCTACAACACTAGTCTATTTTGCGCGACGTTACCATGGGATGGCTTGGCGCTGCCCGGACGAAAGGGGATGCGTGGTCTATGTACTGGTGGCGCGGCGTTTTGGATGAGAACGGTAGGGGATCACGGCTGCGTCTCCTATGTTTCAATCGGGAGTTCACGGCGCCGTTTCTTCTTTTAAGTAAGTCTCAGGAAAATACCGCGAGGCGGGGCATTTACATGCCCGACTTCTCGTCAATCAATTAAGCGGGCTGCCAGATTCAAGATTTCAAGCAATTCTGAAGTGTTGAGGCTGCCCACGGAACCTGCATCAGCTCCTCAAATAAGACTGCTGTGGAGCTGTTTTGTGCCGGCTGTATAAAAACCGTATGGAAGCAAAGAGCATCAGGACGCTCACGATCTCTTCAGTTAATTCGCTTTTCCATATGATGCAATGAGCGGTTAAAACTAAAAAGACAAAAGCGAAAAACCTTGAGTTTCTAGGTTTAAGAAATACGCGAATCTCGCTGGGTAAATATTTTTCAATCTTGTCCATAAACAAAAAATAGCTTGCAACAACTAAATTAAAAATTATATAAAAGGCAAAAAACAAGGGATTAAAAAGATTGTGTAAATTAAATTCATCCTGATAATTAAGTTCCTTAATCGTTTCTGGAGTTTCAATCGAGAAAATACGCTGCCCCCAGGAAATCTCTTCCATGGCAAAGAGTAAAAATAATACGGCAGTAAATGAGATAAAAATACGGAGCTGCCTCTTCTGTAGCGTCCGCAACGAATAAAAAAGGAGAAGACCGGAGAGGAACGCGAAAACGGCGGTCATATTCTCCAATAATGCATCTTCAGCATAGAATTCTCGTAAGTCGGAAACAAAAATAGAAATAAAATGAAAGCCCAACAGAAAAATTATAAAAAACACTTCGGTTCGTTCCAAAATCCAGTCGCTGCGTAGGAAATCACGGTAATAATTGGGAAACTGGGAGATTAAAAGAGCCAAAGGTAAGAAACAAAGCGTTATAGCGAAAATGTACAGTGTGGCGGGTTGACCCAAACTGCCATCAGAACTGGCGTTTTGTTCTAGAAAAGAAATAACCGCCTGTGTGTGACCGAAGGATACGAAGATCCAAAGCAAAAGACAGACTGAATATAACAGCCAAAATGTTTTCTGAATATATTTACTATCTGGTAGTGTCAACGCAAAAAAGCCCCTTTTCTCTGTTCCACTAGCTACCTGGGGCAGGTCTTCAGCCGGTAAGAGTGTGTGCTACGCCACGAATACCACCAGTAAAGGTTACAGGTTGATATGTCTAGTGCAATAGGCTCTTCGGCTCATTTTCCTCGCTGCTGGTTCGGTCCAACCTAAACCCGCCAAACCAAACAATTACAATTACAATTAGAATCGTCAGCCTTTTCTTTTGGAGGCAAAGATAGGCACTTTCCAAGAATGCCAGGATGCTGCCCTTGCTGCTTTCTGGCTAGTAAATCATACTGACCAATGGACTTCACGCATGAATGGTCTCACTGATAGCAGGCACATTTCGATTGCTGAATCAGTCGAGGACTTCACCAAGAAAGCATCGTACGTGTGTGGATAACGGAACCGCCGTTCCACGCGGTTGACCATCTGATGACTGGAAGCGTGACCGGTACTGCCCGTGGTCAGGTTATTCCCGGCGGGAGCAACTAAGGAAGCCGGGCAATTTTATACCGTTTGAAACTCCGGGGCAGGACCGAAAACAAATAGCTGCTGTTCGTGTCATATCAGCCAAGGCTATTACGATATACTCGATTTTCAGCATCGGGAGCAGTCATGAAAATTCATGAATACCAGGCAAAAGCGATTTTGCGTGAGTTTGGCGTTACCATCCCGCAAGGAATCGTGTGTTTCGGCGTGGAGGAAGCCGTGGAGGCTGCTGGAAAACTCGGTGGAGCCACGTGGGTGGTTAAGGCGCAGATTCATGCCGGTGGGCGCGGCAAGGGGGGTGGAGTGAAAGTGGCGAAGTCACTCGACGAAGTGAGAGAGCATGCAGGGAATATCCTGGGCATGACGCTGGTCACGCACCAGACCGGCGCCCGCGGTCAGGTTGTCCGGAGGCTTCTGGTTGAACAGGGCGTGGATATCAGGAAAGAATTCTATGTCGGCATAGTGATTGACCGTAGCTACCGGCGGGTCTGCATGATGGCAAGTGCGGAAGGAGGGGTGAATATCGAGGAGGTTGCCGCCAGGACGCCGGAAAAAATTCACAAACTGCTCATTGATCCGGTGGCAGGATTAGCCAACCACCACGCTGCGGACCTTTCCCGCAGAATCGGTGTCCCGGAAGCCGCTGTTGCAGAAGCGAGTATCCTGTTACAGGGTTTATACCGCGCCTACGAGAGTACCGATGCCTCGTTGCTGGAAATCAATCCACTTATACTCACGGCGGAGGATCGTGTCCTCGCGCTCGACGCGAAAATGAATTTTGATGACAACGCGCTCTTCCGCCATGAGGATATTTCCGCAATGCGCGACCCGGATGAGGAAGATCCCGCTGAGATGGAGGCGTCCAGATATGATTTGTCCTACATTTCACTCGACGGCAACATTGGTTGTCTAGTTAATGGTGCGGGACTGGCAATGGCAACAATGGATATTATCAAGCTCTACGGGGGCAATCCTGCGAATTTCCTTGATGTGGGCGGTGGCGCTACTGCTGAAAAGGTGGCAGAGGCGTTCAAGCTGATGCTGCGAAATGCCGGCCTCCAAGCCATACTGGTTAATATATTCGGCGGAATCATGAAGTGTGACGTAATTGCCGAAGGCGTGGTGAAGGCGGCGAGAGAGGTGCAGTTAAGTGTGCCGCTGGTAGTGCGACTGGAAGGGACGAATGTGGATGTGGGGAGAAAAATACTCGCCGGGTCCGGGTTGCCGATTATTTCGGCAGAGAACATGGCGGATGCCGCGCAGAAGGCCGTAGCGGCCGCCTCGGTAGAGGGAGGCGCGGCGCATGGCCATCCTTATTGATGGTAACACCCGAGTCATGACTCAGGGCATTACAGGCAACACCGGTCAATTTCATACTCGCATGTGCCGCGACTATGCCTTTGGAAGAGATTGTTTTGTCTCGGGCGTGAATCCGAAGAAAGGGGGGGGGGATTTCGACGGCATTCCTGTTTTCGCTACCGTCAGAGAAGCGAAACAGGCCACCGGAGCCACGGTTTCAGTAATATACGTACCACCCCGGTTCGCTGCAGCGGCGATTGAAGAGGCGGTTGAGGCGGAACTGGAACTGGTGATCTGTATAACCGAGGGCATTCCGGTTCGGGACATGCTACGGACCTGCTACAGCATGGAGGGGCGGAAGACGCGGCTTATAGGTCCCAACTGCCCGGGCATTATCACCCCCGATGAAATCAAGATTGGCATTATGCCGGGTTACATCCACAAGAAGGGGGGCGTCGGTGTCGTATCAAGGTCGGGCACGCTGACATACGAAGCGGTGGCGCAACTAATGGAGCAGGGATTGGGGCAATCCACCTGTGTGGGCATCGGGGGTGATCCGGTCAATGGCCTGAAGCATCTCGATGTGTTGAAATTGTTCAACGACGATGACGAAACCGATGCGGTTTTGATGGTGGGCGAAATTGGCGGTACGGACGAGGAAGATTGCGCGCTGTGGGTCAGGGACAATATGCATAAACCCATAGTGGGATATATTGCGGGCCTGACGGCACCCCCCGGCAGGCGCATGGGACATGCCGGCGCTGTCATCTCGGGCGGCAAGGGTACGGCGCAGGAGAAGCTTGCGGTGCTGGAGGAGTGCGGAATCAAGGTGGCACGCAACCCGGCCGAGATGGGCAAGGTACTTAAATCAGTGTTGCGGTAATCTTCTCGAAGACTCTATAAGCAGGCTTGGCAGACGTCCATGGTTTTTTTGCGATGACATTTTTTTCGTTGATTTTCGCTGCCTTGCTGGAACGCTGGCGCGCCGGTAACGATCGCAATAGCGCAATTCTACTGTTCATTTCATACGCTGATTCGCTGGAGAGATACTTCAATACTGGCCTGCGTCGTCATGGGGTAGCTGCCTGGATCGCGGCGCTGGCGCCCGTGCTGATACTCACCGCCTGGATCTACTATCTGTTGCACAGCCTCAGTCCCCTGCTGGCGTGGGCATGGAACGTACTGATATTGTATCTCACCATGGGTTTTCGCCAGTTCACCAACTCGTTCGCTGAAATCAAAGCTGCTCTCACGGATGGAGATTTGCTTCTAGCCCGCAAGCTGTTGAGGGAGTCGCATGGGGTTCGGGCCGAAACGCTCGGTAGCGAGGAAATTGCCCGGGTAACCATCGAAATGGGGCTGATTTACTCGCACCGGTATGTGTTCGGTATCATCATCTGCTTCGCCCTCCTGCCGGGACCGCTAGGCGCCGTGCTCTATCGACTCGCGGAATTATTGAACGAACGTTGGGGTAGCCGGCCAGATGCATTCGGCGAATTTGCGGTAAAAGCATTCGAGGTTATAGACTGGCTTCCTGCAAGGTTGACCGCCATCAGTTTCGCTATCGCAGGCAATTTCGAAGATGCGGTTTATTGCTGGCGCGCGCAGGCGGCGTCATGGATGAGCCATAATCAGGGCATCATTCTCGCTAGTGGCGCCGGCGCTCTCGGCGTCTGTCTGGGGGACTCGCCGAAAGCAGCGGGGAGCAAGCACTATCGTCCTGAATTGGGGGTGGGCGAAGAGGCTGACGTGGATTTTTTGCAAAGTACCGTTGGCCTGGTCTGGCGCACACTCGTTTCGTGGCTTCTTCTGTTGTTGCTGCTGGAGCTTGCGGGTTGGGCAGGGTGAGGAAAAGAGTAAATTGCCAGGCTGTTCTGTTGCGCTTCGCAGTTAACGTTAATCTTCGGTGGCGGATACAGGCGCTAATCATTACTCCCTGGCTACGAGGGCAATCCTGAACAAGTTTTGGGCCGGAGGGAATGCCCGGCGCGCAGGACTTGTTCAGGGCTTCCTTAAATGACGGCGCGACAGACGTCTTCTGCGGAGGGCCTCAAATAGTAGTCCGGGATAGTAATACCTGAGCATTTTGTGTAACGTCGAGGAGGACGATGATGCGTTTAATCACGGTACTGTGTCTCGTTGCAACGGTGGCCGGGTGTGCGGCCACGGAGCAGAGCCAGCGTCCCGCGGCCGGGCCACTGCCTGCCAGCGCGCGGCCGGCCTATAACCTTAGCGGCTATTCGCCAGCATTCAAGGATGGTTATGTTGATGGTTGCGAAACGGCAAAAAAAAGTACCTACGGGCTCAAGGACGAACGCCGGTTTCCTGTCGACGCGCAATACCGGCTGGGCTGGAACGACGGGTTTAGCCTGTGTGGCAGGAAACCGTAGCGAAAAATAGCACGACCCTCGAACTTGTGGGCAGTCCTCCCTGGGATACGTCGCCGGCAAAATCAGAGGTATATTCCGGGTGGCCTGATGTGTTTCACGTGGCTGGGATATAATAAGGTTTTTTACTGCTGTCCATGACACGTTTACTCCCATTATTGCTGTGCCTGTTCGTTTTGCCTGCTATCGCCCAGGAAGACCCGTTTTCCAGGGCGCCCCAATCTCTATCGGTGGCCGCCAAGTCATACATACTCACTGACTTTCAAAGCGGCCAGACCCTGATCGGTGAGAACGTCCATGAACGTATAGAACCGGCATCTCTCACAAAGCTGATGGGCGCGTATGTGGTTTTCTCCGCGCTTTATCAGAAACGCGTCACCCTGACGCAGAATGTGCCGGTGTCCGAGCGTGCCTGGCGCGCGGAGGGGTCGCGCATGTTTATCGAACCCAACAAAGCGGTAACCATTGATGAACTGATGCGCGGGTTGATCGTACAGTCTGGTAACGATGCTTCCATCGCTCTGGCGGAAGCGATTGCCGGATCGGAGAGCGCTTTCGTTCAAATAATGAACAAGGAAGCCAGCCGTTTGGGTATGAGGAACACGCGTTTCGCCAATTCAACCGGTTTGCCGCATCCGGAGCATTATAGTACCGCTTACGATCTTGCCTTGCTCGCCGCAGCCATAATCAGGGATTTTCCGGAATATTACCCGCTTTACTCGCTGCGCGAGTATACACATAACAAGATCACCCAGGCGAATCGCAACCGTTTGCTCTGGCTCGATCCCAACGTCGATGGCCTCAAGACAGGACATACTGAAGCCGCTGGCTATTGCCTCATTACCTCAGGCCGCCGCAGCGACCGACGGTTGATTTCCGTCGTCATTGGAACCGCTTCTGATACTGCGCGTACCCTGGAAAGCCAGCGTTTGTTGAATTACGGTTTTCAGTTCTACGACACCGTTCGCTTGTATCCGAAGGAACATGAAGTTGTCGCGATCCAGCTATGGAAGGGCGCCCAGGACAAGCTCAAGACCGGATTTGGCTATGATATTTATTTTTCACTTCCCAGAAATGAGGCCGACAAGCTGAAAGCCAGGATGGAATACAAGCAACCCCTGATGGCCCCCATTAATGCAGGGCAAAAGGTGGGCGTCGTAAAGTTCACGTTCGACGGCAAGCCCGTGGCGGAACATCCGCTGGTAGCCCTGGAAACCGTGAGCGCCGGGAACTTCGTTGGCCGCGCCTGGGATAGTATGCGTCTGTTATTCAATTAAGAATGGATTCCGTATGCACGTGTTCCGCTGCCAGCGTTTTTTTCGGCCCTCATCATGATTTATCTCAACGGTGATTTCATGCCTATCGAGCATGCTCGCATTTCGGTGCTGGATAGAGGGTTTATTTTCGGAGATGGCGTATATGAAGTAATCCCGGTGTATTCCAGGAAGCCGTTTCGTCTGGTTGATCATTTGCTTCGGCTACAGCACAGTCTTGATGGCATTCGTCTGCAGAATCCGCACTCCAGCGAGGAATGGCGCACCCTGCTGGAGCAAATCGTCGTGCGCAATGAAAGCGACGATCAATACCTGTACCTGCATGTTACCCGAGGCATAGCCCGACGGGACCATGCCTTCCCGCAAGGGGTCGTACCGACGGTATTCATCATGAGCAACCCGTTGCTTGCACCCCCCAATGGGCTGCTTGCCACAGGTGTTGCAGCTATCACAGCCTCTGATAACCGGTGGCTGCGCTGCGATATCAAGGCAATCTCGCTGTTGCCGAATGTTCTGCTGCGCCAGATGGCGATTGATGCAGGTGCAATGGAAACCGTGCTGCTGCGTGATGGCTTTATGACCGAGGGCGCGGCTAGCAATATCTTTGTGGTAAAAGATGGCGTTCTGCTGGCTCCACCAAAAAATCATCTGATGTTGCCGGGCATTACCTATGATGTTGTGCTTGAATTGGCGGCTGGCGATAATATCCCTGTTGAAGTGAGGCCAATCGCCGAACATGAAGTGCGAACTGCCGATGAAATTTTGCTGACATCTTCGACCCGGGAAATCATGGCTGTAACCCGTGTTGATGACAAAGAGGTAGGTAGGGGAAAACCGGGAGCAATGTTCGCGTTGCTGTACCGGCTCTACCAGGAATACAAGGCTACGGTCATGCGAGCCGGCACTTCAGCATACCCATGAATTCCTCCGGCGAAGTTTCCCTGATCGAATATCCCTGCGATTTTCCCATCAAGGTCATGGGACGAGTCGGCCCTTCGACGGCTCCCTCATCGACTCCCTCATCGCTTAGTGCACCGGCGAGTTTTCCAGATGGGCCGCTCGACCCGACGGACGAATTTTTTATCGCCATGCCTGCGCCGGAGGGCGCAAGTGCCGTGCTATTAGAGCAGCGCCGCCAGGAATTCACCCAGGCGGTGCTGATAATCGTCAAACGTCATGCGCCTGATTTCGACGAGACAAGCGTGGAAGTCAGGATCAGCAGGAAAAACACGTATCTTAGCCTTACCTGTACCATTCGTGCCGTTTCCCGCGCCCAGCTGGACGCGCTCTACCAAGACCTGTGCGACCATCCGTCGGTGGTGATGGTGCTTTGACGCGTTCGACAAATTCTTCCACAGTCTTTTCAGTGATGAATTCGTTTCATCTTGAAACAGGAACTGGCAGCTCGAACATTAGAATCAGATATGCAGGCCTGCTGGATTATCTGTCTATCTGGCGGGCAATGAAAGATTTTACCGACTCTCGGACAAAACATACGCTCGACGAGATCTGGCTATTGCAGCATCCCCCGGTCTACACACAGGGTGTCGCGGGTAAACCGGAACATCTGCTCTATAACGACGGAATTCTCGTCATCCGGACAGATCGGGGCGGCCAGATTACGTATCACGGTCCGGGTCAGATCATTGCGTACTTGCTGCTGGATATGCGGCGCCTCAAGCTCGGCGTACGCGAACTGGTGAGAAAAATGGAAGCCGCCGTGGTAGACTTGCTTTGGGATTACGGCATCACTGCAGCAGGCTCGGCTGGGGCACCTGGAGTGTATGTAGGCAATGCAAAAATTGCGGCGTTGGGACTGAAAATAAAAAACGGCTGTTGCTATCATGGACTGGCTCTTAACGTAAACATGGACCTGATCCCCTTTGCCGCAATTAACCCTTGCGGCTATACAGGATTGCGGGTAACCCAGACCTGTGATCTTGGTGTCACAGATGGAGTGGAAACGCTGAGTAACCGGCTCGCTAAAAAATTACAGGCGAGAATCGCAGGTTATTAGGAGAGCCGAAAGCACCTCCAGATTCAACATTCCATACAAAATCCACGTGCCGGTTGTCGGGAATTAAAAATGCGCGCCGCAGCTTTTCATGCAGTTCGGACCTGCTTGAATCTGGCGCAACATGACATATCAACGTGATATATATGAAGGCCCCCGATTTCATTTCGCACAGCATGAATTTTCGTATTCCTGATCTCGAGATATAGCTCCTTCCCATGACGATTGACACCCGCCAGAAAGGTGCGGCTAAGACCGCACGCAATCCGATCAAAATCATGCCCCAGCCTCCTGGCGAGTTATTGCGTAAACCGTCGTGGATTCGGGTGCGCTCATCCAATAGCCAGGAGTTCTACGAAGTCAAGCGGATTCTGCGGGAGCAGAAACTGCATACCGTGTGCGAAGAGGCATCCTGTCCCAATATAGGAGAGTGCTTCGGCAAAGGTACCGCAACCTTCATGATTCTCGGTGACCTTTGTACCCGTCGTTGTCCATTCTGTGATGTGGCGCACGGCAGACCGTTGCCTCCGGACGCGCAGGAGCCCCTGCATCTGGCGCAGTCCATCGCCGCCATGAAATTGAAGTATGTCGTAATCACCAGCGTTGACCGCGACGATCTGCGTGACGGCGGCGCACAGCATTTCGTGGATTGCATACGCGAGATTCGCGCTCGTTCCCCACAGACAAAAATAGAAATTCTTGTGCCGGATTTCCGTGGAAGGCTGGATGTTGCGCTGGAAAAGCTGTTCGCCTGCCCGCCGGATGTGCTGAATCATAATCTGGAAACTGTGCCGCGGCTCTACAGGCAATGCCGTCCGGGAGCAGATTACGCCCATTCGCTCAGGTTATTGAAAGATTTCAAGGCGCGTTTTCCCGATATTCCTACCAAATCAGGTTTAATGCTGGGCTTGGGGGAAAAGGATGAGGAAATTCTTGAAGTAATGCACAATCTGCGCGAGCATGATGTCGAGATGCTTACAATCGGGCAATATCTTCAACCCAGTACCGGACATCTGCCCGTGATGCGCTATGTTTCACCCGCGGGGTTCAAGGACCTGGAACGCGCCGCGATCGAGATGGGTTTCAGTAATGCTGCTTGTGGTCCAATGGTGCGTTCCAGCTACCATGCCGACCAGCAGGCGCATGAGGCGGGCATCAAGTAGTTACGAGCTAAACGATAAAGCAGAAATCAGGCAGCTTCTTCAGCGCCGGTCAAGCCGGCGCCGTGGGAGGAGCCTCAATGCATACCATTACTGTTTTTATTGTTTGGCTTCCTTGGTTTCATTCCCGCCTTTGCCGGCGGACTCGATGCCCTTTCAGAAGAAGAGGTTGCCGCGGAACTGAAGCAAGCGCTTACTCAGAGTGCCGGGGCGCGAGTTGAGAGCAGCCAATTAGGGGCGGCAGGTCGTTTACGGGACGGTGCCAAAAGGTAAAAGGGAATAGAACGCCCGATTTTGCTCGGTCATGTATGGCTGACGAAAGCCTGATAAAGCTGGTAGTTCCCCGAAGTCGCGCCGTATTTGCCATCCCATGCCGTTTTGGGCGAGGCGGAGGCTTTATTGCCTTGCGCCTGCCGTTTTTCGTCATCCGCTGCCAATTCCTCTACAAGCCAGTCGATCAGTTGCCCGATCAGTTTATCGCTCGAGTCAGTCAGGGCCCGTACTGCCCCGCTGGCATCAGGTGAAGGCGCTGCCTGATCAATGCTAAAAATACGCTGAGCAATCAATGAGCGCGAAGCCCGCTCTATAAGGCTGGCGCGAAATTCCACCGTCGCCCGGCTTTTGCCGGGAGTATCAAACAGTTGCGTAAATTCTTCAAGCTGGAGACGCAGGACATAATCCGTTTTGGCTCCATCCGCGGTGCCTACCACGCCGTTTCGATTGATAGTGGCAATCCGGTTCCTGACCCGCTGGGTGAGGAGTGTTGCGGGTGAAGCAGCCCAGCGGCTGTTGGCGTAGGAATGGGACTGCGCTAGGTCATGATATGCCAAGCGGTAATGAATCGCCGTGCTATCGAGCCAGGCTGGCGCCACGGCTTCCGCCACCGATAAACTTGCTTGCATGCGCATGCTCCCGGACCCGCCGGAGGTACCGGATGCGGTTGATAGCCGCTGAAAACCGAAGTCATAAACCGACGCCGGTGTCAAACTCCGGGGTCCGATACATCCCGCCAGGGTTACCATCGCAAGAATAAGAAGTTTTTTCATCGTGATTTTTCGCCGGGGGATACAAATCCATCTTCTCCTGGCCCCGGCGGCTGCGCGGATTTGCCAAACAGCAAACTCCGGGGCTGTTCTTCCAATTGCAGAAGAACGCGGTCTACGCTGCGGGAGTTGCGCGCAATGCCTTCCGTGATCTCGCGTAATTTTTGCATTGTCTCGGCAAGTTCGCCGGCGGTCTGAGAAAGGCTATTTATTGCTCCCCCCCGACTTATTTCCGCCGCGATCTCGTTAAGATCGATTATAAGCTGATCCGTGTGCTTCAGGACGGAGCTTGCGTCGGCGGCCAGTCCGGGCAAGGTTTTAAGTCCGGGTTCCAGTTGACTTACGACGCCGCGTAAACGCCCCGTCACTCCCTCCGTATTCTCCAGTATGTGCGCAAACCGGGTCTGATTCTGATCATTAAGAAGGACATTCAATCGCTCAATTAATCCGTTCGCATTACTGAGGAGTTGCTGCCCCGAGTTGGCTATGCTATCCAATGCAGATGGACGCAGAGGGATCTGTGCAGGATTATCCGGATCGGTTTGCAGCTTCTCGGCTTTGCCGCCTTCATCATTCAGTTGCACGAAGGCAAGGCCGGTCAAGCCCTGGTAGCCAAGCTGCGCATAGGCATTCGTAGTCAGCTCCAGGTTCCGGTCTACCGCGATGCGGATGAGAATGGTATGCGAATCCTTGGGATCCAGACGGATATTCTCCACCTTGCCTACGCTCACGCCACGGTACCGTACCATCGCCTGGGGATTGAGCCCGGTAACCGAAGATTCCGATACGAGCATATATATGCTGCGAGCGGAGGTTCCTCCGGCGAACCACATGGCAACAGCCGCCACTGCAGCACTCAGAAAAATTACGAATAAACCCGCTACGAGAGCATGGGCACGGTTTTCCATAATTATCCCTTGTTAAATATCGACATGGTTCGCCAACGTCCTTTTCCCGCGCTCGCCGAGAAAAAAATTTGCGATAAAGGGGTGGTTTCTATTAATCACTTCCTTTAGTGGGCCCAATGCCACCATACGCTGATCAGCCAGAACAGCTATACGATCGGACAGGGCAACCAGTGTATCCAGATCGTGCGTCGCCATGACGATGGTGAGCGTTAACTCGGTACGCATCGTCTGTATCAGTTTGACGAAGCCATCGCTCAGTTCCGGGTCCAGTCCCGCGGTCGGTTCATCCAGAAGCAGGAGCTCCGGATCGAGCGCCATTGCCCGCGCCAACGCGATTCGTTTAATCATGCCCCCGGAGAGTTCGGCAGGCATCTTGTCTGCATGCCGTGCGTCGATGTCCACCATCTTAAGCTTGAGCATGACGAGACGGCGTATCATGTCCTCGTCCAACGTACGCAGCTCGCGCATGGGGAGCGCGATATTGTCATAAACCGATAACGCGCTGAATAACGCCCCTTTTTGAAACAATACCCCGCAACGGTTGCGCATGGCTCTCAGTTGCTTGCGGTTGTGGCCATACAAGGATTGCCCAAATACGCGGATGGAGCCGTGCGTCGGCCTTTCCAGACCCAACATCTGCCGCATCAATGCCGTCTTGCCGCTACCCGATCCACCCACCAGCCCAAGTACTTCCCCATGGTACACACAGAGATCGATGTCTTCGTGCACGACGTGGTTGCCGAAGCGTGTATGGAGTCCCTCAACTTCGATAACGCAGCCGCCATTCTCCATCAGATCGCCGCCTTACTTTATTCCAACATCGGAAAAGATGATGGCGAAGATCGCATCTATGATAATAACGACAGTAATGGCGGTTACAACTGAATTTGTGGTGCCCTCACCCAGGCTTTCGGTATTGGATTTGATCCGTAAACCGAAATGGCAGGAAATCAGTGCTATCACCATGCCGCAGACCATCCCTTTACCCAACCCCAGCCATAAATTTGCAATGGGAACCGAGTCCGGCAGCTTGCTCAAAAAAAACTGATAACCGAGCCCCAGCTGAATTTCGGCGACAACCATTCCCCCTGCCAAGGCGATCGCACTGGTCCATAACACCACTAGTGGCATCGCGATCCCAAGGGCCATGACCTTGGGCAGGACCAGGCGAAGGCTATGGGGAATTCCCATTACGGTCAATGCATCAAGTTCTTCCGTTACTCTCATCACGCCCAGTTGCGCGGTCATGGAGGAACCGGAACGCCCTGCAACCAATATGGCAGCCAGTAACGGACCAAGTTCACGAATGATACTTATGCCAAGAATATTAATGATGAATATATCGGCACCAAACATCTGCAATTGCCGCGAAGAAAGAAAACTTAGCACGACGCCAATGAGAAATCCCACCAGCGCGGTGATTCCCAGCGCCTGCGCGCCGGTGCGGTATAAATTGGCGGAAATTTCGCGCCACGGAATGCGGCCGGGATGAACAGCCAGATACAGTGCGTCCAGCAACAATTGCCCGGAAAGGATAACCATGCTGGTAAGATGTTCCCACAGCAGAAAAACCGCTTTCCCCAAAGCCGTAACCGGCCACAGCCAATCGCGTGAAGCGGGCGGGGGAGGAGGAGACATCATCTCCAGAAGGTTAAGCGCTTTTTCCTGCTCGGGCCGCAGCAACAAATGCTGAGGACGACGCTCGCCCCATGCCCGCCACAGCAGAACTGCCCCCGCATTATCCATCTGCGCTATCTCGGTCAAATCCCATTGTAAGGCCGGATCTGTTGCATACTCGGCGAGCTTGGCGGACAGCGGTTGCAGGCGCTGCCCAAGGGCAGACAATGTGCAACTCCCGGAGAGTACCAGGCGCGGTGCGCCTCCCTCGGCAGTTACGCGGCGCAAAACCAGCGACGAACCGTTGCCTCGATACTCCGCCATAATTACTTATCCTTGCTCAACCCCTGATGATCGAGTAGCTCTGGCTTTTCGCCGTGCCTACGGCTAATACTACTCCGGCGAACCCGGCCAACCTTTTTCCTGATCTTAGAATAAATTCGTATCGAATCCGTGGTAGACAGAGAGTACCGGCCGGCAGTTTTTCCCTAGTAGAACTCATTCAACCTTTTAAGGTCAAGCGCCGAGTTTAGCAGGCGGCGGAGGAAGTTTAGAACGAACATCGCTTGAGGCGGCTAAACGCGTCAAATGGCTGGCTTCGTACCGCGCTCGGGCAGGGCTTCCCTAAGGGGACCTGGAAAGAACGCTGCACAGTTTATTTCCGGGATTGAGTTGCGGGGCCATGCCGGAATTTCTTACACTTATCGCACCGCCCACCGGGATATTGGCATAAGCCCTTGTATTTTAGAAGGTGGCACAACAATTGCTTAATACAAGGGGAGAGGGTGAATGCCGCTTTGATCTCGCGTTGACAGAAATTGATGCCCAAGGAGCAGAACGCTGCCGCTTATAAGGGGTCCGACCATCGACCCCGAGATCGATGGAGATTATCTGCGGCAGGCATGGGAAACTCATGCCTGTTTCGTCAGGACCCAGTTTTTTCCGGTCCATACTGTTCATGCAGGGTGGAGTAGAATTATAATAATAATAACACAACAATAATAACAATCGCATAATCGGGGCGGGGGTATGTTTCCAAGGAAATATTACCTCGGCCCTGATTATTTTTTTACCTGTACATCATTTCGGGCGGAATATTGTAGTTTGATGCATCGCGATCCGCAAGCGAGCCTGTTGCCGCACACGTCATGGCTACCGCCCTCTTTTGTCGAATTGCTCCATCGCATTTCGGCCCGCTGTAATTTTTTATCCCTTGTCCGCAACAACTCTCGGCAACTCTTTTATAAAAGTTGACGGGCATCCAGGTTTCGCTAATGCTGATGATGTGGGGGTTGCGTTCCCGGCGCTGCGGGATGCTCGCCGACACGAATCTGATAAGCCGCATGACAAGCGCCGCACTTTTTCATCGATTCGCTCAGTTGCCGCAACGCGTACCCGGGATCTTTCAATGATTCCGCGTCAAGTGCAATCTGGTCGAAATCCTTGTGCACCGACATGCCGAGCTGCATGAACTCCTTCGGCAACACGGCCTGCAGATGGTTTTCGCTGCTATGCGCCATGCCCATGCCAAGCGAGCGTGCTTCGCGCGCGACCGCTGTCATGTCTTCCCGGGAGAGCGCAGCGAGAATACGTTGCGTTCCCGATAGTAGAGCCCGCATTTCCGTTAGCACATGATCGCGCTGATGCTCGTTAAGGGAAATGACCTGACGTTTGTCAATTTCATTCGCTGCCCCGGTTACAGCGGTAAAGACGAGCGCAATGGCAAGGATGTTTTTCAACTTTCAGCTCCTGGATGTGGTCCTGGATGTGGTTAGGAAGCCCTGAACAAGTCCCATGTGGGCGCGACGGGCCTTTGCGGGATGGGATGCGCGAAAGGCAACAACGCGAATGGTTGCGACCCCGCAGCGGGATGCAGGCGCCCAAGGAGACGCAAACGCGGTCAGGCATCCCCGCCGCTGCCCGATCCCCGCTTGGCGGGGCCCCTCGGGCGACGCTTTGGGGCGCACTGGGTTGCACTCCTTGGCATCGTAGACCCAGCTACGACCTGTGTCGTGCGCCTTGTGATCATTCCGATTCTACCGCAACGCGCTCCGCGGAGGACTTGTTCAGAACTTCCTTAAGGGTTTAAATGATTATCTGCAAGCGGACTTCTTCAGCCAGCCTGCACCAAATGCCATAACGTGCGACCGGGAAAGCAATGTGAAAACCCCTCTACAGCCGTGTTTCCCTGGCACGCAGATCATGTGGGTCGGAACCCGTAATCTCAACTTCAGCAAATTCTCCCCGTTTCAGTTTTTTCGGCCTGGCTATGTAAACCACGCCATCAATTTCGGGTGCATCTCCGCTGCTCCGGGCTATAGCCCGGTTTTCTTGCACATCTTCCACCAGTACAATCATTCGCTGGCCGATTTTGCGCGCAAGGCGTGCGGTGCTGATTTTTTTCTGCGCTGCCATCAAGCGTGCGCGGCGCTGTTCTTTCACCTCTTCCGTCACGTGGCCGGGTAATGCGTTGGCCCGGGCACCCTCCACAGGCGAGTAGGCGAAGCAGCCGACACGGTCCAGCTGTGCTTCTTCAAGAAATTCCAGAAGTTGTTCAAACTCTGCTTCAGTCTCGCCGGGAAAGCCTACTATAAAGGTACTGCGCAGCGTGATATCCGGGCATATTTCTCGCCAGCGTCTGACTCGTGTCAAGTTGTTTTCAGAATTCGCGGGACGCTTCATGGCTTTCAGGATGCGCGGGCTGGCGTGCTGAAACGGCACGTCGAGATACGGAAGAATTTTTCCTTCGGCCATCAGCGGGATGACGTCATCGACATGCGGGTAGGGATAAACGTAATGCAACCGTACCCATACGCCCAGATCCCCCAACGCGCGCGCCAATTCGGTCATGCGGGTTTTCAATGGCTTTCCTTGCCAGAAGCCGGTACGGTATTTTACATCCACGCCGTAAGCGCTCGTGTCTTGTGAAATTATCAGCAGCTCCTTGACGCCGGCATTTACCAGATTCTCCGCTTCCTGCATGACCTGGTTTATCGGGCGGCTGACCAGATCACCCCGCATGGAAGGAATAATGCAGAAGGTGCAGCGATGATTGCAGCCTTCCGAGATCTTAACGTAGGCGTAATGTCTGGGTGTCAACCGTATCCCCTGCGGAGGTATCAGGCTGATGTAGGGATCGTGGGGCTGCGGCATATGCAGGTGTACCGCGGCCATCACTTCCGGTAACGCCTGCGGACCGGTGACTGCCAATACCTGCGGATGAGCCTGCTTGATCATGTCACCGCCGTCCCTTGCGCCTAGACAGCCCGTGACAATGACCTTGCCGTTTTCAGCCAGCGCTTCTCCGATGGCATCCAGCGATTCCTCAACGGCGCTGTCGATGAAGCCGCAGGTGTTAACCACTACAAGATCGGCGTCCTCATAAGTGGACGATGTTTCATAACCCTCCGCGCGCAACTGGGTAAGGATTTGTTCGGAGTCCACCAATGCCTTGGGGCAGCCGAGGGAAACAAAGCCGATCTTGGGGGGCGGCCGCTTAAGAGATGCGTTGGGGGAAATAGTTACCATGATGGGAAGAAAAATAGCGAATGTGATGGCTTATGCCAAAACGGGAGCCCCGTAACATGATACCGGCTGTTTGTCGGGTTCATTCGGGATGGGCAAAAAGACTGCCGGCCAGCCAGATGGAACTGATGCCCAGTGTGATGAGCGCGACTTGCTGAACGGTGGCGCCGATCTCGGGGCGTTTGTGCAGGCCGGGAATCAAATCGGACATCGCAACATAAATCATGCTGGCTGCCGCCAGTCCCAGCAATGATGGGATGAGGTGATTCATATCCTGTAGCATGAAGTAGGCCGACATGCCGCCGAGTAGAGTAGCTCCGCTCGACAAAACATTAAAGAGAAGCGCCTGCCGGCGGCTATAGCCCGAATTAAGCAGGATTAGAAAATCGCCGGCTTCCTGGGGAATTTCATGGGCAATAATAGCGATTGCCGTCACGATTCCCAGTTGCACGTCCACCATGAACGCTGCGGCAATCAATATTCCATCGACAAAATTGTGAAACGTGTCGCCCAGCATGATCATCATGCCGCTTCGGCCATGATCATGTTGATCCTGGCCCGGGACGGCAACAACGGCCCTGGTCGCGCCAGGCAGGGTATCGTGGGCTTCACACTCCTCTGCGTGGCAGTGGCGCCACAATACCAGTTTTTCCAGGATGAAGAACAACAGGATGCCAAACAGCACTGTGCCGGTCATCTGGGCCGGACTTTTCGAAAGCTCAAGCGCCTCCGGCAGCGCGTTGAGAAACGCGGCTCCCAGCAGCGCGCCGATGGCATATGAGATCAACATCTGTACCCATGCGACGCGGGTATTGAGTGTCAGCGCTGCGGCAAACAATACGCTTAACAAGCCGCCACAAAGGCTGGTAACGATGATCCAGGCGAGAACTGACATTTAGCGCAATATTTGAAATTGCGCGATTATACGCTCTTGTGGCGCGCGAAATCTTGCGGCCTTCAGTTTATGATGGTGGAGTCGTAGCCCTCTACCCCTTTCCGATCTCGCTGCCACATCTGCCTACGCCTGCGCCAGCCATATCAACCCTGCCATTCGTCCGGTATTGCCGTCTCGGCGATATGAAAAAAACCTTGCCGGGTCGCTGTATGTACATTTTCCCCCGCCAAAAACTTCATGGACTCCAGCTTGCGCCAGTCGCTGCCGCGCCAGCAGAAAGAGGTCGGCAAGCCATTTGCCGTCATCGCGGGAGTTGCACGGGAGGAAGGCGGCACCGGCCTGCTTATGGTGACTGATAAAGGCCTCGCGCACCTCGTCACCCACCTCAAAATGATTGGGCCCGATTGCGGGACCGAGCCATGCGATGACAGGATTGCCTGCCGCGCCTATTGCCGATACCGCGCATTCGATCACTCCCTCAGCCATTCCTCGCCAGCCCGCATGGATCACGCCGACCACAGTGCCTGCTCGGTCGCACAACAGTACCGGCAGGCAGTCGGCCACGAGTACCGCACAGATATTGCCCGGACGCCGGCTGAACGCGGCGTCGCCCTGGCGTACCGCGCAATTGCCATCATCAATGCTCAGGGAATGCGTGCCGTGCACTTGTTTCAGCCAGCATGGCTCATTCGGCACCAACCTTCGTAGTAAGGCGCGGTTTTGCCTTACAATTAACGGGTCGTCGCCCACATGATCACCCAGGTTGAGGCTGTCATAGGGCGCGCTGCCGACTCCGCCATTACGGGTAGTGAACAATGCCTTGACATTACCCGCTGCGGGCCAATCGGGGACGATCCAGCCGCTCATGCGCTACTGCTGGTCCCGGCCGCGTGCATTTTTATCACGTTGTGCCCGTAGCATTGATAGAAGATTGGTCATATCCTGCGGCAATGGGGCTTCCCATGCAATCGTCTTCCTCCGCTGCGGATGGGTCAATTCCAGCCTTTGCGCATGCAGGGCCTGCCTTGAGAAACCAAGCTGCTGCATCGTATGCTGAATGATTTTTGCCGGCCTGCCCCTGTAGACGGGATCTCCTAACAGCGGGTGCCCGATTGAATGCATGTGTACACGAATCTGATGCGTACGCCCGGTTTCGAGGCTGCATTGCAGCAATGTGCATTCATCGAACGTTTCAAGTATGCGGTAATGGGTTCGCGCATTTTTGCCGCCCACGGCTACCGCCATTTTTGTGCGGTGTACCGGATGCCGTCCCACCGGCGCGTCAACCCATCCGTCAATCGCAACGCAGCCCTGCGCCAGCGCCAGGTAATCGCGCTTTACCGCGTGCTTTTGCAATTGCCGTACCAAGCTGGTCTGGGCCTCAAGCGTTTTCGCTACTGCCACCAGGCCGCTTGTATCCTTGTCCAGTCGGTGAACGATGCCTGCCCGAGGTATTGCGTTCAACTGCACGGCGTGGTGCAACAAGGCGTTCAGCATGGTTCCTTGCCAATTCCCGCTGCCGGGATGAACCACCAGGCCTGCGGGCTTGTTAATGACAATGAGGGACTCATCTTCATAAATTATGTCCAGCGGAATATTCTCGGGCGCATAATCCGTATCGATGACATCTCGCGGCGGTTTGATCTGGATCTTCTCGCCGCCCCACATCTTTTGTCGGGGAATGGCTTCCGCTTCATCGACACTTATCCGTTTTCCCCGTATCCATGCCTGCAGCCGGTTCCGGGACAAATCCGGCAGCAGCCGTGCCAGAGCCTGGTCCAGCCGAATGCCAGCGCAGTCGGGGGGAATTACCAGTGCTATGACGGTTTCCGCAGATTTGGCCGACACCGGCTTTGCGCTATAATCGGTATTATTATTTTTTTTATCGCCCGAAGAGTTCACTATGTCGCGTAGTTTAGCTTTATTTCTCATATTGCTGCTGCCCGCGTGCGGCTTATTGCCGAAGAATGTGCAGGACTCGAAGAACTGGTCCGCAAGCAAGTATTATTCGGAGGCGAAGTCGGAACTGAACGACGGCAACTATGCGGGCGCCATCAAGTTGTTCGAGGCGCTGGAAGCGCGGTATCCCTACGGACGCTATGCGCAGCAGGCGCAACTTGAGATTGCCTATGCTCATTATAAGGATGGGGAGCAGGCGATGGCCATTGTTGCCGCTGATCGCTTTATCAAGCTTCACCCAAATCATATCAATGTGGATTATGCCTATTACCTCAAGGGCCTGTCGAATTTCAACGACGACCTGGGGCTGATGGGCATTGTTACCGAGAAAATTCTGAACCAGGATATGAGCGAGCGCGACCCGAAGGCATCGCGCGAGTCGTTTGAAAATTTCAAGGAGCTGGTTACTCGTTTTCCGAAAAGCAAGTACACACCGGATGCAGTGCAGCGAATGAATCATCTCGTAAACGTGGTGGCATTGAACGAAGTCCAGGTCGCGCGCTATTACATCCGCCGGGGCGGATACGTCGCAGCCGCAAACCGCGCCCAGTATGCCCTCAAGGAATACCCGCAGACCCCGGCTATCGAAGAAGCATTATTCATTATGATTAAAGCCTACAATGCGCTCGGAATGACCGATCTTCGCGATGACGCCCAGCGTGTCATGAGAAAGAATTTTCCCAATAGCCGGTTTCTTGCCGACTCGACTGGCGCGGATGGCGATCCCTGGTGGAAATTCTGGTAGCGCCAGAGGAAAGGGGCAATTTCGTGATGATAACGATCGATCCTCGCCATGGCAGATTGACTGACCTTCCGTTATTTCCCCCATGGGGGAGGGTTAGCCCAACCTAGTCCTGCAATCGGACCGCCATTACATCGCATCCGGCGTGATGCAGAACGCTGCTTGCCGTTGACCCCAGCAATAAAGCGAGGCCGCGTCGCCCATGCGAGCCGAGGATTATCAGATCGATGTTCTCCTGCCGGGCGATTCGCACAATTTCGGTTCCCGGCACTCCCCAGACCATCCACGTGTGGGTCGGGCTCACGCCCAACTCATCGCCAATCTGTTTCAGTTTTGATTTTTCTGCTTCAAGCAGATCATCCCCCGAGCCTTCGTCCAGTGGAATCACCGCCCCGTAGGGTGTGTCGGGCAACGGGATGTTGTCTAGGACGTGAATAATACTTAATTTCGCCCGAAATATCCCTGCCAAACGTCTTGCTTTCCGGACGACATAATCGCCATGCTCGGAAAAATCAACGGCCAGCAAAATATGCTGATACAAATTCAATTCTCCACGTACTCTAAGCCATGGGTCTCCGGGTGGCACAACGGGGTACGGGTCTGCGCGCCACTAGATAGTGTAGCCCGGCGGATGGCTGATTTTTTTAACATCGATAGAGGTAGTGCCATCATGGAAATAAAGGATGCCAAGCACTCAATTTCTTGCAGTAGCTCGAAGGGTTTGGAGAGTTGGAACTGGAAATTTCGGCGTACCAGAGAAATGACTTGATTCATCCCTGTGGAACGGTTCTGCTCCGGTGCAGATTTTTACGAACTTAATCAGAACAATTTAAAAATAGAAACAGCTAAAAGGCCCCCAATGATGGGGCCTGTCACTGGTATATACGCGTAGCCCCAATCGCTGTCCTTCTTATTGGATATGGGAAGAACGGCATGCATAATTCGCGGCCCGAGGTCACGAGCAGGATTTATCGCAAAACCGGTTGTTCCGCCAAGTGATAAGCCGATACCGAATACCAGCAAGGCCGCTGGCAGGGCGTCCAGTGATCCCAGGCTGCTTTGCGGGGCAACCATATGCAGAATGCCAAAAACCAGTATAAATGTCCCAACGGCTTCTGACACAAGGTTATTGAAAGGGCTTCTTATGGCAGGCCCTGTACAAAACGCGGAAAGCTGGGCCCCGGCATCCGCTGTCTGTTCAAAATGTTGGCGATAGGTAACCCATACGATTAACGCGCCTAACATCGCTCCCAGCATTTGTGCGAAAACATAAATGGGTACGTCGCCCCACCCGAATTTCCCGGCAGCAGCAAGAGCAATGGTTACAGCAGGGTTTATATGGGCGCCGCCACTTATGGAAGATGCTGCAAACACACCGACGAATACTGCGACCCCCCATCCCAAAGTGATGGCAATCCAGCCGCTATTATTGCCTTTTGTTTCACTCAATACGACATTGGCTACCACGCCGTTCCCGAGCACTACCAGCAGGCAGGTACCTATCAGTTCTCCGAAAAAGGATATCATTGTGATATTAAAATGAGGAGCCTGAATTTAAGATTTTTGCCCATTGCTTCTGGGGACCAGCATTTGATCTCTTCAGCTAAAATTCTGGCTTCGCCTGCGACGGACGCCCTGGAATGACGTCAACAACCAACCGCGGAACGATTGCCCTTTAGGGATTTTAAATTTAGAGCCGGATTACCCCCCACTTGCATTGTGAGTATAGCTCAACAGCGCGCCGGGGCAATCTAAATTTCAGATGTGCAAGGAAATTATTTTAGGGGTTTGACAATTTCAAAGGTCGTCCACTAGCGACCGTCTGCTCAATCGTCAGCATCGTTCTCAGGACTTTCCAGACGTTTTCCACGATCTTTCCTTGCGCTTGCGCGTTCGGATGGATTCCGTCCGCCAGAAAAAACTCCCGCTTGTCGCCGAAACCATCCAACAGGAAGGGCACCAGTTTCAGTCCGTGGCGTTTCGCCAGTTCCGGGTAAATATCCTGAAACTTTTGCGTGTATGCTATGCCATAATTGGGCGGCAACTGCATCCCGGTCAACAGTACGGTAGCGTTGTGGCGCCGGCATGCTTCAATGATGGCTTCGAGATTGTCGCGGATGGATTCGATGGAAGCTCCCCGCAGTCCGTCGTTACCGCCAAGTTCGACAATGACGATGTCGGGACGATGGGTTTTAAGCGCTTGCTCGATGCGTTTGCGTCCGCCATGCGCGGTTTCGCCACTCACGCTGTTGTTTATCAGGTACGCCTGCGATTGCGTTTGCAAGCGCCTATTCAGCAAACTGACCCATCCGGCCTCCCGCGACAGGCCATAGCCGGCGGAAAGGCTATCGCCGAATACCATAATAGTAGTGGTGACTGACCCTGGCGCGGCAGTTGCGCTCGAGTTTGCGGCCCCGAGAGTTGACAGGACAGATAGCAGAATTATCAGGAAATTTTTCATGGCAGATAACATTGACGTACGGCCCATGGTACAGGCGATCGGGTTGAGCAAGCAGGTAAGTACGGGTAACGAACAGCTTACTATTCTTGATAATATCAATCTGGAAATAAAAGCGGGTGACTCCGTTGCCGTGGTGGGCGCATCGGGCTCGGGTAAGTCGACTCTGCTGGGACTGTTAGCAGGATTAGATACTCCTTCTGCCGGTAAGGTTCATCTTAACGGGGAAGATATTTTCCTGGTGGATGAAGACGCACGCGCTGCTTTGCGAGGCCGCATGCTGGGGTTCGTATTCCAGTCGTTTCAGCTGTTGCCCGCATTGACTGCCATTGAGAACGTGATGCTGCCTCTGGAGCTTATTGGCGCAAGCAATGCACACAATGGGGCGCTGGAATTGCTGGAACGGGTCGGGCTGGGAATGCGTCTTAAGCACTATCCCAGGCAACTCTCGGGTGGAGAGCAACAACGCGTGGCCATTGCGCGCGCTTTTGTCACGCAACCGCAATTACTGCTCGCTGATGAACCGACCGGCAATCTTGATTCCGCGACCGGTGCGCAAATCATAGAGCTCATGTTCGAGCTGAACCGCGAACGCGGCACCACCCTGGTCCTGGTGACGCATGACGAGGCCATTTCCGGCCGCTGTGCATGGCGGCTGCGGCTGGCGGGGGGAAAGATCGTGAATGAATGAAGCAGCATTGGGTAAAACCTCTTGATGGAAGCGAGATCCCGAACAAACCTTCCGGCACCTGCCAGGCCCCTTCAGCGGTTTGCGCTGGTCGCCATTGTGCTTGCCGTATCCATCACCGCCGCGTGGGTCTGGCGCAATCAGGATGGCGCGACCGATGCGGGGAGCAGGCCTGCTGAGGCAATCAGAGTGGTGACTGCTGTGGTTGCGCAACGCGATGTGCCGGTCAGGCTAACGGCCAACGGTACGGTATCGGCTCAGCAGACCGTGGTGGTACGGCCACAGCTGAGCGCCATGATTAGCGCCGTGCATATCAGGGAGGGGCAATTCGTGCAAAAAGGCGAGAGGTTGTTTACGCTCGATGCACGCACGGAGGACGCCAATCTCAGCATGACAGAGGGACAATTGGCCAAATCGCGCGCGGAGCTGAGGAACGCTGAGCGTAACCTCAAACGGCAGCGCGAGTTGTTCGGCCAGCGCTTTATTTCACAAGCTGCGCTGGATGTGGCACAGAATCAGGTCGATGCACTGCGTGCCCAGTTTGCGGTCGACCAGGCTGCTGTGCAGGCGAATCGTATTGCTCGCGGATTCAGTGAAATTACGGCGCCTATCGCGGGGCGTACCGGCATCATTCCGGTGTATCAAGGCAGCCTGGTGCAGCCGAATGATGCTTTAGTGAGTATCACGCAAATCGATCCGATCAATGTCAGTTTTACCTTGCCGGAGCGTGAGTTTGTGCCGTTGCAACGAGCGCTTGCCCGGAGTGAAGTGCCTGTTATTGTGGAACTGGATGCGGCTGGAGCCCAGACAAGGACGGGACATCTGATATTTATCGATAATGCAGTAGAAACAGCCAGCGGCACAATTGGTCTCAAGGCAGAGTTTTCCAATGCTGACCATCTTCTCTGGCCGGGCATGTTTGTTGCCGTGGCAGTCGCGCCGCATACGCTGCCGGGCGCTCTGACGGTCCCGGTACAGGCGGTGCAGACTGGTCCGGAAGTAAAGTTCCTGTATGTGGTCGGTGACAACAGTGAAGTGGTTTCACTTCCCGTCACGGTGCGTTTGATACAGGATGGGATCGCGGTAATAGAGGATGGCGGCGTTATTCCAGGCATGAGAATTGTTGTGGAAGGCGCACAGAATCTTAGACCGGGCAGCAAGGTTACGGAGGCCGGACACAGGGATGCCGAGACGGGAGCGCCAAGCTAGATGAGCGAGTCATCGTGCCCGAGTCGAGCCGGAATAAGCAATGGTTCTGGATTTCTGCCGGTTGGCTGCTATTTCTCAGCTGACTGTTCCATGACTCGCAAAGGCTTCCACCCAACTTTTCCTTCATCTGTTGCGCGAGTTCCCTATTGGACGGGCTGTACCGTCTTGGCAGCGCCAAATAGCCGCGATACAAAATGCTGCAGAGCGATCACCTAGAGCCGCGCATGAGCATCGTGGAGAAGCGGGGCGGAGCGCAACACCGGGGTTGGCGTGCCCGCGCTTTATGGAGGTCGTCCGTCTGTCCGGCAAGCTACCTTCCTTTGGGAGGCCCTGCTTTCCGCGACGCGGCCGCACCATATCCTGTCGTTGCATCCTGTTTTGCCCGGCAGAAATCCCATATCGTACCGGTCCTACTGACGAATTCAGGATGAATCTTTCGGAATTGTGCATCCGGCGCCCGGTGATGACGATTCTGTTATCGGCATCCGTTGTCGTTGCCGGCATCATTGCTTACACCGGTTTACCGATCGCGGCGCTGCCCAGTTACGACTCGCCCACCATTACTGTAACCGCGGTGCTCCCCGGCGCAAGCCCCGAGATCATGGCTTCCTCAGTCGCCACGCCTCTTGAGAGGCAGTTTTCCATCATCTCCGGTCTTTCTGTCATCAGTTCGACAAGCACCCAGGGCAGTACCGTGATTACGCTGGAATTCGATCAGAACCGGGATATCGATAGTGCTTCCATTGATGTGCAGGCGGCATTACTACGTGCCCAGCGTTCGCTACCAGTCGAAATGATTACGCCCCCGTCATACCAGAAGATCAATCCCGCCGATTCTCCAATTCTGTTTCTTGCCCTGACATCGCCTTCAATGTCTCTGCCGGAATTGAACAGCTTCGCCGAGGATCTCATTGCCCCAACGTTATCCACGCTTCCCGGTGTGGCCCAGGTACGAATCAACGGCCAGAAAAAATATGCTGTTCGCGTGCACGTGAATCCGGAAGCGCTCGCGGTCCGCAATCTTACGCTTGATGAGATCGCCAACGCGCTGCATGCCGCCAATGTCAATTCGCCGGTTGGCACGCTTGAAGGTCCCCGTCAGACGCTGACCATCCAGGCCAATCGCCAGCTCGATAACGCCAGGGCATTCGCCAATCTGATCGTGGCCACTGCCCCCAGCGGCAGCCCGGTTCGGCTGTCGGACGTGGCGCAGGTGGAGGACAGTGTGGAATCGGTCAAAACTGCCGCCTGGATTAACGGCGAGCCTGCGATAACCCTCTCAGTGCAGCGTCAGCCAGGTGCTAATACGGTTGCAACGGTTGACAGCGTCAAGGCGGAGATACCAGGCCTGGTTGCACAGATGCCATCATCCGTTCAGCTCAGGCTGACGACCGACCGTTCAATTTCAATCCGCGAGTCGATCCATGACGTGCAGGTTACGCTGGCGATAACCGTTGTACTCGTCGTGCTGGTAATTTTCCTGTTCCTGCGCAAGGCTTCTGCCACCTTGATTCCGGCACTATCATTGCCAATCTCGCTGCTCGGGGCGGTCGCAATGATGCAGGTCCTTGGCTTCAGTCTGGACAACATTTCGCTGCTGGCTATTACTCTCGCCGTCGGACTGGTGGTGGATGATGCCATAGTAGTACTCGAGAATATTGCGCGTCACGTGGAAAGAGGCATGCCGCCGCTCCAGGCCGCCCTGCGGGGATCTAAAGAAGTAAGTTTCACCATCATTTCAATTTCCCTCTCTCTGGTTGCCGTTTTTATTCCGGTTTTCTTCATGCCGGGCGTAATCGGGTTGCTGTTTCATGAGTTTGCGGCGGTAGTGGGAATTGCCGTTCTGATGTCGGCCGTGGTATCGCTCACACTGGTGCCTGTGATGGCGAGCCGGTATCTGGTCCAGCACGAGACCGAGAAGCGCCTGAAATGGACTGCCTGGTTCGAGCGCGGATTCTCCAGCCTTTTGATGTTCTATGAACGTGTGCTCGACTGGGCGCTACGCCGGCGCCGGGTGGTACTAGGGATCGCCATCGGCACCTTCGTGGCCACAGGCGTCTTGTTCGTGGTTTTGCCCAAAGGTTTTTTTCCCAACGAGGATATCGGGCAGGCCCTGATTACGGTGGAAGCTGTCGAGGATATTTCCTTCCCTGCCATGACTCAACTATTACAGCGTACGGGCGAGGTGATTCAAAACCACCCTGCAGTCGAAAACCTCAACATATACGCAAGCGAAAGTCATAGTGCCCGCCTGTTCATGACTCTCAAACCACGCGATCAGCGTCCGCCTATCGACCATGTGATCGAAGACTTGCGCCGCGATGTCCGGGCCATCCCGGGCATTAATGTCTTTATCAATCCCACTCAGAACCTCAGGCTGGGCGGTCGTATGAGCAAGAGCCGCTACCAGTACGTCATGCGGAGCGTACGCGCTGAAGACCTGCGCGCCGCAGCTGACGGTCTGATAGGGCGCATGCAGGCCGAAGAAGCCATTTTTCGTGATGTTACCAGTGACGCGCAATTAAAGGGCCTGCAGGCGCGTCTCAATATCAACCGTGACAAAGCAAACCTGCTTGGCATACAGATCGCAGACATCCGTTCCGCACTTTTCAGCGCTTTTGGCGCGCGCCAGGTGTCGACCATCTATACATCAGCCAATAGTTATCAGGTTATCTTGCAAGCGGGAGACGAGTATCGTGTTGACGAAAGCGCTTTCGGTAAAATACACCTTCGCTCCAAAAACGGCGCATTGGTTCCGCTATCGAGCGTTGCGTCAGTCGAGCGTGAAGTGGGACCGATAGCGATCAACCATGCCGGCCAGCTTGAGGCGCTGACCGTCTCGTTCAATCTTGCTCCCGGAGCGGCCTTGGGCGACGCTTCAGCCAGAATCGAGCAGTTCAAGCAAGAACTGAATATGCCGGGAAGCATTTTAACCGGTTATGCTGGCGATGCCGCCGCATTCCAGTCTTCCCAGGCGAGCCAGGTGATATTGATCGTTGCTGCATTGCTCGTAATCTACGTGCTGCTTGGCGTGCTTTATGAGAGCTATATTCATCCTCTCACGATTCTTTCCGGGCTACCTTCGGCGGCGGTAGGCGCGTTGGGGATGTTATGGCTGTTCAACATGGAGTTATCGATCATAGCCATGATCGGTATTCTGATGCTGATCGGCATTGTCAAGAAGAATGCCATCATGATGATCGATTTTGCACTTGCCGCTCAGCGCAATGAGGGTATGGCACCGTACGAAGCGATACGGACGGCTTGTCTCCTGCGTTTCCGGCCGATCATGATGACAACCCTGGCAGCGATGATGGGCGCGCTTCCCATCGCTCTGGGATTGGGTGCGGGAGCGGAGTTGCGCCAGCCGCTGGGGCTTGCGGTGGTAGGGGGATTGTTATTCTCGCAGGTGATCACGCTTTTCATTACCCCGGTGATCTATCTTTATCTGGACCGTTTTTCCGGCAGCGGGCCGCTCAAGCTGGCAGAAGATTAGCCGCTGGCCGCTGAGAAGTACTCGGGCGGGTTGCACCGTCATTTTACCTTCATTCCCGGTTGTGCTCCTGCATCAGCAGAAAGCAGATAAGGCCCGCTCCCATCCCCCGCAGCCAGCACCATGCCCTCGGATATACCGAACTTCATCTTGCGAGGCGCAAGGTTGGCTACCATGATGGTAAGCCGCCCTATGAGTTGTTCCGGATCGTAGGCGGATCTTATACCGGCGAAGACGATACGCGGGTGGGAGCCAATATCAAGCGTAAGCTTGAGCAATTTGTCTGCTCCGGGTATGTGCTCAGCATTGACGATTCTGGCCACTCTGAGATCGATTTTGCCAAAATCATCAATGGTGATAGTTGGCGCGGCCGCGGCATTCTCATTCCCGGCATCCTTTGCAGAGGTAGCGGCAGCAGTAACGGGGGCACTTTTTTCCATCGTTGTAACGCAATGTTCTGTTTGTGGGGGCCGGACAGGACGCTGCAGGCTTTCCTTATTGGCGTTGATAAGTGCCTCAATCTGCCTGGTATCGATACGGGTCATCAGGTGCGTGTAATCATTGATCTGATGGTCGTCAGGCAATAGCCTGTTCTGTGAATTGGCATCCTTCCAGATGAGAGGCTCTACTCCCAGAAACTGCTCTGCTTCCCGGGCAAGCTTGGGCAGGACCGGCTTCAGGTAAACAGTGAGGATCCGGAACATGTTCAGCGCTACGCTGCATACTTCATGCAATTCTCTGTCATGGTCGCTATTTTTTGCCAGAACCCATGGTTTAGCCCGGTCCACGTATTGATTGGCGACGTCCGCCGCCAGCATGATTTCCTTTACCGCTTTGCCGTACTCCCGACGATCATAAAAATTTGCAATGGAGGTATGACGGCCAAGGAAAGTGTCCCCTTCGCCAAGTTGGCAAAAAAGAAATTGATTGAACCATTTCCTGTTTTCCTCGGAAATCAGGCCGGTAAGCTTGCCGCCGAATTTTTGGAGAATGAAGCCGGAGCACCTGCTGGCTATATTGATATATTTGCCCACGAGATCGCTATTAACGCGCGCGACGAAATCATCGAAATTGAGATCGATATCTTCCATGCTGTCGTTGAGCTTGGCGGCGTAGTAATAGCGGAGCCACTCGGGGTTTAAGCCTTGTTCCAGATAGCTTTCCGCAGTAATGAAAGTGCCGCGGGACTTGGACATCTTTTGCCCGTTGATCGTAAGAAACCCATGGGCATAGATCTGGGTAGGGGTGCGATAGCCGGCGAATTCCAGCATTGCGGGCCAAAACAGGGCATGAAAGTAAAGAATATCCTTGCCGATGAAATGCACCATTTCGGTTTTGCCCCCGGGTCTCAAGAATTCGTCGATCTCGGCCTGGGAGTGCTGCTGGCGTTTAAAGTAATTCTTGAAGCTGCCAAAGTAACCCACCGGTGCGTCCAGCCACACATAAAAAAACTTCTTGCGGGCCGTCCCGGGAATCGGAAACCCGAAATAGGGGGCATCGCGTGAAATATCCCAATCCGCCAGGCCCGAGGATAGCCACTCCTTCATTTTGTTGGCAGCCTCGGGTTGAAGTCTGGATCTTATTTCCGGGGTAGTCCCGCACGGACTCGAAATTGATTCAAATACCCAATGCTTGAGAAAAGCTTCGCAGCGCGGATCGGAAAGTTTGAAGAAGTAGTGCTTCGATGCCCGACGTTCCGGCTTGGCCCCGGATACGGCGGAGCAGGGATTGATCAGATCAGTGGGGGAGTAGGTGGCGCCGCAAGCTTCGCAGGAGTCACCGTACTGGTCTTCGGCATGGCATCTCGGGCATTGGCCCTTGATATACCGGTCTGGCAAAAACATCTGCTTGACGGGATCGTAAAATTGTTCGACGGAGCGTTTTGCGATCAGGCTTCTCGCGTCCAGTTGCCGGTAGATATCTTCGCAAAATTCCTGATTTTCGGGCGAGTCTGTGGTGTAGTAATTGTCAAACCCGATGTGGAAGCCGTCAAAATCGGCCTTATGCTCATGCCATACGCGGTTTATCAATTGCTTGGGGGTAACCCCTTCCTGTTCGGCGCGAAGCATAACAGGCGTGCCGTGGGTGTCATCGGCACATACGTAATGCACCTCGTGTCCCCGCATCTTCTGGAATCGGATCCAGATGTCCGTCTGGATGTATTCCACCAGATGGCCGAGGTGGATACTGCCGTTGGCATAGGGAAGGGCGGAAGTGGCAAGAATTTTTCGCTTGTTCATCAATTGTCTATGTAAGGTATCCAAACATGATTGTAACAAACTGTAGTGCGACGGTCAGTCGAACTGAACGGAACCTTCCCTGTAATACCCCTTTTGGGGGGGTTCCTGCCTGCGGCGGGTTCTTGCTCCTTCCCGGTCCTTGCTCCTTCCTTTGAGACAATGCATGAATCCGGAGTGCTCATGACGAGTATAGAGCGTGCATTTGCCATGCGGTCTTACGGCAAGACTATCACCCGTGATATTTGTTAATATTCGGTGTCTCATCTGTGCGATAAGTAAAGGAGTGTGCAAAGTGGCTATCACCGAACAGCAGATACGGTCCGCCCTCAAGGAGATTACAGATCTCAGCACGGGAAAAGATTATGTGACGAGCAATGAGGCGCGCAATATCAGGATAGATGGCGCCAACGTGTCGCTCGACATTGTGCTGGGGTATCCTGCAAAAAGCGTGATACCGCGTATTCACAAACAAGTCGTTGATAAGCTCAAAAGCATACCGGGCATTGGCGACGTCCAGGCGGATATTACGAGCAAAATCGCGTCTCACGGCGTGCAGCGGGGGGTAAAGCTCATTCCGGGGGTTAAGAACATCATCGCAGTGGCTTCCGGCAAGGGGGGTGTAGGCAAATCCGCCACGGCAGTAAACCTGGCGTTGGCGCTGGCAGCGGAAGGCGCTCGCGTTGGCGTACTCGATGCCGATATTTATGGCCCATCGCAGCCTCAGATGCTGGGCATAACCGGGCGTCCTGAATCTCCCGATGGAAAGAGCATGGAGCCGATGAAAGCGCACGGCATACAAGCCATGTCGATTGGTTTTTTAATCGACGTGGAGACGCCCATGGTTTGGCGCGGGCCGATGGTTACTCAGGCCCTGCAGCAGTTATTGAACGATACACGTTGGGATGATGTGGATTATCTTATTGTGGACATGCCGCCCGGTACCGGCGATATTCAATTGACACTTGCGCAGAAATTCCCTGTGACCGGTGCTGTAATTATCACCACCCCCCAGGATATCGCGCTGCTTGACGCACGCAAGGGGCTAAGGATGTTCCAGAAGGTCGGTATCCCGATCATGGGTGTGGTGGAAAACATGAGCACCCACATCTGTTCGCAGTGCGGTCACGAAGAACACATTTTCGGCGCGGGTGGCGGTGAGAAAATATGCAGTGACTACGACGTCGAGTTCCTTGGCGGGTTGCCGCTCGACATAACAATTCGTGAACATGCGGATTCCGGCACGCCGACAGTGGTAGCGGATCCCGGTGGACGCATCGCGGAGATTTATCGTGCCATTGCCCGCCGCCTTGCTGTGAAGATCGACGAAATGGCGCTGGACCATTCCGCCCTGTTAGCAAAAATCGTGATTGAGGATAGTTGAAGAGAACAGCGTGAACCCTGGCCGTCCCTGCGCCACCGCCCGTAGCCCCGCAGCCCGATGAACTCGGGGTGTCACCACGTTGCGCTGCCTGGCATAGTGGACTAAGCTACGGCCTTTATCGTACGCCAGTGTTATTCTCCTGTCTCCTGTATTTAGGCAGGCGCCGCCAGGGAATTATCCAGGGGTTCCTGGTTCGCCGGGGAGGGCAAACGATATCGCAGTTCGATTTTACCGTTAACGCAACGACATCCATCCACCCATCGGCATTCTCCCGCTTTCAAAAATGACCATAAAGGCAGACAGGTGGATTCGCCGAATGGCGACAGAACATGGAATGATCGAACCCTTCGAGCCAAACCAGATCAACCATGCGGATGGCCACAAGATTGTTTCCTACGGGACTTCGAGTTACGGCTACGATATTCGTTGTTCGGATGAATTCAAGTTGTTTACCAATATAAACTCCGCCATCGTCGATCCCAAGAATTTCGATTCCAATTCGTTCGTGGACGTGAAAGGCGACGTTTGCCTTATCCCGCCCAATTCCTTCGCGCTGGCGCGCACCGTTGAGTATTTCAGAATTCCGCGAAATGTACTCACCATTTGCCTGGGGAAATCTACCTATGCCCGTTGCGGCATCATTGTCAACGTGACCCCGTTCGAACCCGAGTGGGAGGGTTATGTCACGCTGGAATTTTCGAATACCACGCCGCTTCCGGCAAAGATATATGCCAATGAGGGCGTGGCACAGGTGATCTTCTTTGAATCCGACCAGGCTTGCGAAACTTCCTACAAGGATCGTTGCGGAAAATACCAGGGACAGCACGGCGTGACTTTGCCGAAAATTTGATGCTGTCTGGAGACCGGTCCGGCAAGCTGCTTTCTCGGCCCCTGCCGAGCGTGAAAAAACGGGTTTATCCCTCGCTGCGGATCTGACTTGATAACAGTTACCAGAACCACCTTCCCGCCCCTGGATGAGTACGTCGCCTACATGGAGAGCGTCTGGCAAAGCGGCCAGCTCACCAATAACGGTCCTCTGTGCTCTTCCCTGGCCGAGCGACTCGCGGTTTATTTCGGCCTGCCGTACCTCGAACTCGTGGGTAACGGTACACTCGCGCTCCAGCTTGCCATCAAGGCGTTGGGTCTCACAGGCGAGATTATCACCACGCCCTACAGCTACGTGGCTTCCACCAATGCTATTCTGTGGGAAGGCTGCGAGCCGGTATTCGTGGACATTGAGGCGAAATCTTTCTGCATTAACCCCAACCGGATCGAGGCAGCGATAACAGAAAAAACCAGCGCCATACTTGCTGCGCATGTTTATGGCTATCCGTGCGAGGTCGGGCGTATTCAAGCCATTGCAGAGCGCCACGGGCTCAAGGTCATCTATGACGCCGCCCATGCCTTTGGCGTCAAGCTTGATGGGCGCTCGTTGCTCGAACATGGCGACTGCAGTACGCTGAGCTTTCATGCCACCAAGCTCTTCCATACCGCAGAGGGTGGCGCAGTGGTTTGCAAAGCTGCCGAAACGGCCGAAAAAGTCTTCCTGATGGCAAAGTTTGGCCATGTTGGCGAGGATAACTACCTGGACATCGGTATCAACGCCAAGCTGTCCGAGCTTCACGCTGCCATGGGTCTCGCAATGCTCCCCCTGGTAGAAGCGATCATGGCCACCCGCCGCCAGTGCTCGGCCTGGTATGACGAATACCTGGACGGATCCGCCTTGCAACGCCCTGTCGCAGTGCGCGGCCTCGAATACAATTATGCCTACTACCCTGTGATATTCCCCGGCCACGAAGTAATGATGCGAACGCGGCAGGCGCTGGCCGACCATGGTATCGGCCCGAGGCGGTATTTTCATCCTTCCCTGAATACCTTGCCTTTTCTCAAGGTGGAATTGAGACGGGCTTGCCCGATTTCCGAGAGTGTAGCCAGTTGAGTCTGCCGCTTTATGCGGGTTTAACAAGGCAGCAAGTGCATGCGGTATGCGACATCATCGTGAGCCAGACGTAAATCATGTGCAAAGAACCAGGGGCAGTCGCTTTCGAAAAAGAAAAAATCAACATTGGCATCACTAGCATTGGTAGCGGGATCGGGCAATCCGTGGTCGACTCGTGCAGGCTTTCGAACATCCCGATGAAAGTGATCGGGCATGGTTTGAACCCTTTTGCGTTCGGCTCGTTTGATTGCGATGAACAGAAATACGTGCCTTCCATTTATTCCGGGGATTACATAGAAAAACTCCTTCACGCCTGCGCAACCGATAGTATCCGGATACTCATACCCGGCCTTGATGACGAACTTATGCTTCTGGCCGAAAATATAGATAAATTCAACAATGCCGGGGTGCGCATCCCTATCTCCGGCAGAAAAATGCTCGAATTATGTCGTGACAAAGAACTGATGTCACGTGCCCTCAACCGGGAGGCAGAGTATTTTGTAAAAAGTTACAGCAAGGACGCGTTAATTCAGGCTGCGAGACGAAGCGAGATCCAGTACCAGCTGATTGCAAAGCCAATTTCAGGTTTTTCCTCCAAAGGTTTACTAATCATCAAAGGACCGGATGACCTCGGCCTGATTACCTGCCGCCACGTAATTCAGGAGATTGCGGTACCTCGCAGCACGGACCCTTGCTACAGGGAATTCATGGATGGGCTTGAGAAAAACATCGTTTCTCAGGTGGGTGAAATCTCTCTGCAAATTGTGATCGGCAAAAATGGCCGGGAGCTTGGTCGATACGCCAGCTATAACAGACTGCGCCAAGGGATTCCGATCGAGATTATTCCTGCAGATGTTCCTGATGCATGGGCTTCGGTAGATAGACTGTTACCCATTTTTCATGAATACGGGCTGTACGGGCCATTGAATATACAGGGCCGAATAACGCACAAAGGCCCGCGCTTTTTTGAAATGAACGCGCGATTCACGGGGATAACAGGGCTGCGCGCGATGACCGGCTTCAACGAGGTGGAGGCAATAGTTGCCGATGTCGTGGATTTTCTTGATCCTGGATTCAAGTTGCAACAGGATTTGCGAAAGATCGGACTGCGCCAGGTGAAAAGCCGTGTAGTAGACGTTGAGGAAAATACCGATCTCGCGAATGCCGTGCACGCAACCGGTGTGTATCCCTGGGTGACGCGGGGCCGAACGGTCATGGTGACAGGTGCAAACAGCTATCTTGGCAGGACGGTTCTGGCCACATTGTTAGCTACGCCAGGTATTCAAAAAGTCATAGCATTGGTGCGAAACTCCGCTCGTTTCGATGGCGTTAACGGCCTGCTCTGCCTCCCGGAGTTGAGGTTTTGGATATTTCCGCATTAGAGACGGGAAATTTTCAGCTGGGTAATATTGACGTAATTTGTCATCTCGCTTCAGCTCGACCCGCTCACCCGAGCTCGCAACTCGCGGAATCACTGACGTTCACCCAGAAAATCATTAATGCGGCCATTAAAAACCAGATACCGGGCTTTATCAATGCGTCCAGCCAGTCGGTATATGGTACCGGCCGCGCCCCGTTGTCCGAAGAAATGCCGCCAGCACCGGAAACCGCATATGCGCAAACTACATGGGCATCCGAGGTGATGGCGGCATCCCTTACTGCCCTTAGCCGCACTTCACGTGCTACATCATTGAGGCTTCCCAGGCTAATAGGTCCGGGCCCGGGGTGGAGAATAGATGAGGTCGCGCACAAATACGTTGCCGCATCCATCCGTGGTGAAAAATTGAAAGTATGGGGCGGCAAGCAGAAACTGGATTTGATCGACGTGAGGGATGCGTCCCGACTGGTTGCCAAGCTGGTAGTGGCTCCATACTCAAAGTGGCCTGCCGCTCTCAATGTAAGCACAGGAAAACCGGTTTCTGTTCTTGAGCTTGCACAGCGGGTCATGGCTTTGGCAGCCACTGGTACTGGTGCATCGGAACAAGTGGAAATTGACGAAAGTTTTATTGCCCCGAGTTTTGGCATGGATAACAGCAGGGCAACCCGGCTGTTCGATTGGGGTTCTGTCTACACATTAGAGGAGACGCTAGCCGGCATCGCCGGGGAACTGAAAAAACAGCGAAAGGAAGGGAAGCCTTATGAAGCTAAAACGGGCTAACCCGCTTATTCATGAAAGCCGCACTAATGCGAAATGTTTCCATTCGAACGCGGATGCCGGTTTGCTTGCATTCCAGCCTGCTTAACGCAACAGAGAAAGCTTACACATGAAAAAACCACCAGCATTAGTGGTGTTTGGCGGACGCGCCATGTCCAGCCTGGTTTGGCACTGCGTTACGCACGATGCCCGCCGCAAGGTGGCGGCGTTTACCGTGGATGCCGCGTGGATCAGCAGGAACAGCCACGAGGGATTGCCGGTGGTGCCCTTTGAGCAGGTGACGGCTCTGTATCCGCCCGGCACCCATGAGATGTTGATCCCCGTCGGCTGGGCTGACATCAACGGAGTGCGCCGCAGCCGTTGCGAGCAGGCCCGGCAGAAGGGGTATCGGCTGGCGACTTACGTTTCCAGTCGCGCGAGCGTCTGGCCGGACACCAAGATTGGCGAGAACTGCATGGTTTTTGAGCAAGCAGTAGTGCAGTCTTTTACCCAACTGGGAATGGATGTGAGCATCCGTTCTGGTGCAAATATCGGACATCATGGCGTTGTGGAAGACCACTGCTTTATCGCCACAGGCGTTATTACCGGCGGAAATGTTCACATCGGCGAGCAATGTTTCATCGGTCTGGGCGCGATCCTCCGCGATGGCGTTCGCATCGCTCCGCGCTGCCTGATTGGTGCCGGGGCCGTCGTGATGGCGGATACAGAGCCGGATGGCGTGTATGTTGGCATGCCGGCGAGACGGCTGGAAAAATCTTCCATGGAGGCGACTCGTGTCAAATAACATGGGACGCAGCCTGGTTATCAACCTGGCCTGCACAGGGGCTATCCCGACACGGGCGATGAGCCCCCACGTTCCGGTTTATCACAACGAAATCGTTGCCGACGTGGCCGCATGTCTGGAACTGGGCGTACAGATTTACCATTTGCACGCACGCGATGGGAGCGGGGCGCATACAGCGGACCCTGAGCCTTACGGCCGGTTAATCGAGGATATTCGCAAGCTGCCAGGTGGAAAAAAGGCGCTGCTTTGCGTGACTACGAGGGACGCGAGCGGTCCGATTTCGAATCCCGCGCACGAGTCCTTGATCTGGATGGCGATATGAAGCCGGATATGGCGAGCTGACGCTGGGCTCGCTCAATTTCATGCAATCGGCCAGCTTGAATGCGCCGGACACTATTCGCCGCCTGGCGGAAAGGATGCGCGAGCGCGGTATCCAGCCGGAATTGGAAGTTTTTGATGCAGGTATGGCTCATTTTGCGCAGGTGCTTGTGCTCGAAGGTGTTCTTGGCGTGTCAGGTGATGTCAATATTCTGCTTGGAAATATCGCAAGCGCTCAGGCCACGCCGCTGGACGTTGCTTCCGTGCGCGCCGCGTTGCCGCAAGGATGGATGGTGTCACTCGCCGGCATTGGCCGCTTCCAGCTCGCTGCCAACATACTTGGGCTGGTATGCGCTGACTGTGTGAGGGTGGGATTGGAAGACAACCTGTGGTACGACGCAGGCAGAACTGTCATGGCAAATAATACGGCCTTGGTACGGCGCATTCTGCGCCTTGCGGAAGAGATGCAACGCTCACTTATGCCGTGTCAGGCATTGCGTGCACAGATCGGCTGCGCAGATTTACGGAGTGGAATGTAACGAATCGTGCCTTCTCCAAAAATTACTGTCAGCCTCACCTCGTTCAATCATGAGAAATACCTGGCGGAGGCAATCGATAGCGTATTGAACCAGACATTTGCCGGTTTTGAGTTGATCATCTGGGATGATGCATCGCTGGATGGTTCATGGCAGCTGATTCAACGCTACGCCGATCCGCGTATCAAAGCATTCCGCAATGACGAGCAGCGCCGCGGGGGTTATGGCATCAATAAAACGATCTCGGAAATCGCCCGCGGCGAGTACATCGCCATTCATCATTCCGACGATGTGTGGGAGCCTGAAAAGCTGGAAAAGCAACTGTTTTTCTTCGCGCACAACGTCGCGGTAGGCGCTGTGTTTACGAATGCCTCTCTTATCGACCATCGAGGGCTGCCATTCCGAAATTCAAGACATCCCTATGAGGGCCTGTTCGATCAACCTAATCGCCCCCGGCACGCCTGGCTAAACCGGTTTTTCTTTCAGGGGAACGCTCTCTGCCATCCCAGCGCGCTAGTCAGAAAAAAAGTTTATTCGGAATGTGGATCATACCGGCTGGGTCTTGGGCAATTAGGTGATTTCGACATGTGGATTCGGCTTTGCCTCAACCACGAAATCCACGTTCTTCCAGAAAAGCTGGTCAGGTTTAGGTTACTTGAGAAAGAGCGGAATATGAGTGGGAGACGGCCCGAAGCAAGGATTCGCTTGCGATTTGAATATTTCAAGCTATTACAGAATTATCGCCGCATCGGGACGTTTGAAGAACTGAAATCCATTTTCCCCGGTGCAGAAAAATATGATCGGGGCAAGGATAGCGACATTGATTTTGCGCTTGCAATGGTGGCGTTGGAGGAAAGGCCTTTTGTCTTTACCGAGTTATTCGGACTGGACCTCTTGCTCGAACTGATCTGGGACCCGATACGAGCGGAGCGGATAAAGCGGTTTTATGGATTTGACTACAAGAGCATTATTCGGCTTACGGGCGAGCACGATGTGTTCCCGCGTAAGCGTATCAGCAGCCTCAGCCGCTGGGTTGGCAAACTGAAGGCGATGTCGGCAAAATAGAATTGACCGGTTTCCAAGAGGTAGAAGGCGTACTATTATTTTGGCGGACCGTGGTGACCTATTCCCCGGAACTAGCTACATCGGCCATTAGAGTCCCGGGTGGCTTAAATCTCTTTCCTCGTGTTCAGCATTTCCAAAAAAGCACGAATTGTGCCTCCATATCGCTTTTCGTCTCCCGTCTCTTCCATCCCGTGTTTTCTTGAGCCGGCAACGACAAGCTACCATCAGAGCGCCGTTTTTTGATAGAAATTTCTCCGTGCGCCGGATTTTTTCTTCGTCCGAAAAAAAACGCTTGATTCCCGCGAAATGGGGTCTATAATCCGCTTTTTTTATCGATACCCAAGTCAAAGAACAGGAGGTCATCATGACAAGCAAAGCAAACTATTTCGCCCCGGCTGATCTGGTAAATATTCATGTTCCTGTAACGTAGCCTCGCTAAGGACACTCTCATGCAAATGCGTACCACCGCTCTACGCCAAGAAGTAGAAGCCGAAGCAATATTCGACACCCATCCCGAAGTCACTCTGGATTTTGAACATGTCCAGACAGCCCTTAAAAAGGGCTACAGCAAGCCTTTTTTGCTGGTCGACAGTAATATTATCCGCAACAAGGTTCGCCGGTTCAAAGCCGCTATGCCACAGGTGCGTCCGCACTACGCGGTCAAGGCGAACCCTGATCCGCGAGTACTGAGAACCCTGATAGAAGAAGGCGCGGGATTCGAGATCGCATCTATTTCCGAACTCGATCTGCTACTTGGCCTGGGCGTGCCCGCCGCAGAGATTTATTATAGTAACCCGATGAAATCACGTGCCTACCTGGAGTATGCGGCATCCAAAGGCGTGGAATGGTATGTGCTCGACAGTGTCGAGGAGTTGCGCAAAATTGTGAGCGTGAAGCCGGATGCTAAAATGTATCTACGAATCGACACTCCCAATATCGGGAGCGACTGGCCTCTGGCGGGAAAGTTCGGCACGCATGCGGCCGAAATAAAGGGCATCATTAACGAAGCGGCAATACTCAAGGCCGACCTTGCGGGGGTGACTTTTCACGTGGGTTCGCAGTGTCGCAATCCCCAGAACTGGCGAGTGGGTATCGAGCGCGCCAAGAAGGTTTTTAGCGATATGCGCCGCGCTGATTTGGCCCCCCGATTGCTCAATATCGGCGGAGGTTATCCTGTGCGTCATGTCAAGCCCATTCCATCGATAGAAACAATAGGCGAGGTGGTGAATACTGCTATCGCCGATTTGCCGAAATATATCCGGGTGATCGCTGAACCGGGCCGTTACCTGGTGTCCGACGCGGCCTACTTCGTCTGCCGGGTGGTAGGCACGGCGACTCGCAACGGCAAACGCTGGATGTATTGGGATGCGGGCATTTTTGGCGGCGTGATCGAAGTGACCGAGGGTCTGCGCTATGAAATTCTTTCGGATCGGAAGGGACAGAATATTCCCTGGGCCATCGCGGGACCGACCTGTGATTCAGTGGACATTCTCATGCGGGACGAAATGATGCCGGAAGATATTCAGGAAGGGGATTTCATCTACATTCCCAATACCGGTGCATACACGACAGCCTACGCGAGCAACTTCAACGGATTTCCGTTGCCGGATGTAGTGGTCCTTTAATTTCGAAAGTGGTCAGAAACGAGCTTACGGACAGATAGCGGGACCCGGCAAAACGGGCCCGCTTTGTTTTTCCTGATCTCAAGTAATCAGTAAAATTATGAAAAATTCCGGCCTAAACAGCTCTTGCGCCGATTTTCCGATCGAGAACGACAAAATGATATTCTAATCCATCGTCATCCCAGCGGTGTTTTTCGCGCAAGGTTTCGGCCCAGTCGTCGGGCTCGAATTCGGGAAACACTACGTCTCCATCGAACTCTCGCTGAATCTCGGTAAGATACATCCTGTTACACTGCGGCAGCATTTGCCGAAATATTTCGGCGCCACCGATAACAAAACATTCCGTATCCCTGGTTGCATCGGTGTGTCCATTGCCTTGACTGTTAATGCACGCTCTCACAGCCTCAGCTATGGAATTCACCGTGACGGCACCCGGAATTTTGCGACCAGACTGGCGTGTGATGACAATACAGTTGCGCCCGGGTAGCGGGCGCCCAATGGACTCATACGTTTTACGCCCCATGATGAGCGAGTGGCCCATGGTGAGCATCTTGAAGCGCTTCAAATCTGGCGGCAGCCGCCATGGCAATGCGTTTTTCCCGCCGATGACGCCATTCTTTGCCACCGCCACCAGAGCAGAGAGCCGGAGCGTCATACTGCGACTGGCGCCGGTATAGCCGGATGGGGGTCATAATCTGTCAGCGAAAAATCCTCGTACTCGAAGTCAAAAATACTGCTGGTTTCCGCATTCAATTGCATCAGCGGCAGCTTTCTCGGAATCCGGCTTAGCTGCTCCCGTGCCTGCGCAAGATGGTTGAGGTAGAGGTGCGCATCACCGAAAGTGTGCACCAAATCGCCCGGCTTCAAGTTGCAACATTGCGCCACCATCAGCGTCAGTAGAGCATAGGAGGCGATGTTGAACGGAACTCCAAGGAATACATCCGCGCTGCGCTGATAAAGCTGGCATGAGAGCTTGCCATCGCACACATAGAACTGAAACAGTGCATGACAGGGAGATAACTTCATCTCCTGCAGTTCGCCCACATTCCAGGATGAAACAACGAGCCGCCGCGAATCCGGATTATTCCGGATCTGCTCGATTACGCGTGTGATCTGATCGATATGTCCGCCGTCCGGGCTCGGCCAGGATCGCCACTGCCTGCCGTATATCGGGCCGAGGTCGCCGTTTTCGTCGGCCCACTCATCCCAGATGGAAACCCCGTTTTCCCTGAGGTATCTGACGTTGGTTTCGCCTCGCAAAAACCACAGCAGCTCATGAACGATGGATTTGACGTGGCATTTCTTGGTGGTCACCAGCGGGAATCCTTCGGACAGGTCGCACCGCATCTGGTAGCCGAATATGGAAAGCGTACCGGTGCCGGTGCGATCGGGTTTCTTGTGCCCGTGATCGAGCACGTGCTGCATGAGTTCAAGATACTGCCGCATAACGAGGAGAGACGAAAAACGCCGCGACGACGCAAATCCGGGGTGGGACAAAAGACTATAATAGCCTATTTTTGAGGATCGCCGTCAATGCTCGCATCGCTGACACAAATGGCTTTACCCATTAGTTCGTCCACAAAGGCGGCGCACATTCTCGTCGCGCTGTCCCATGCTGATATATTACCGAATAAGGCATCGCACAAACTTCAGGATAAGCCAGACTTTTTGGGTAAAAACATACTCGGAGCTCTATTGTCGCGCCGTAAGATGCGGCTTGACGAAATTGAGGGAACACCGGTTGCCGCCGCTCTTGAAAGCGGCGCATTAGTCGCGTGGGTAATCGTGGATCTCGCCAAACCGGTGTTCGAGCAACAAACGTTAATCAGAAAAGCGGCACAACTCTTGCTTGAGGAGCATCCAGCAGAAATACATCTGGCGGTTTATGGCGACGCCGCCGGGAGACAGGCCTTGGCGCAACTTGCGGTATACATCACCTGGATCAATGGCGCCGTTTTGCCTTCGCGAAAAACCGGCAAAACCAGTGCAGGCACACAGTCGCTCGCAAAAATTGTTCTGCATGGATACAAGAATGCGGATGAGTTTACGCTGCTCCATGCCAAGGCAGAAGGCAATCTGCTCGCACGTGAACTCACCGTACTGCCGCCCAATGAATTGACACCCACGCTTTATCGCAAACGTTTGAAGGAGATTGCAGCTGTCGAAAGCTGGAAATATGACGAGTTTGATCTCAAGAAGCTGCGCAAGATGGGCGCGGGCGCGTTTGTTGCCGTGGCCCAGGGCAGCGATCCGGAAGATGCCGCTATCGTCCATTTGCAGCGGTATGTAAAGAACGCCGGAATAACCGTGGCGCTGGTGGGCAAAGGCATCTGTTTTGATACTGGAGGGCACAATCTGAAGCCGGCACGCCATATGCACGGGATGCATGAGGATATGAACGGTTCCGCTGTGGCTCTCGGTCTTCTATTGGCCGCCTCGCGCGGCGGACTACCTGTGAACATCGATTGCTGGCTGGCCATTGCGCAAAACCACGTCAGCCCGCGCGCATACAAGCAAAACGACGTCATAACCACATTAAATGGCATCACCGTGGAGATCGTCCATACCGATGCCGAAGGGCGGCTTGTGTTGGCAGACACGATGACCCTGGCGGCAAAACAGAAGCCCGATGTGATGATCGATTTCGCCACGCTAACCGGGAGCATGCACGTGGCCCTTGGATCGCGTTACAGCGGTGTTTTCAGCAACAGGGAGGATCTGGCACAGAAGGCGTTAGCTGCCGGAAAATCAAGCGGAGAAAGAACCTGGGCATTTCCGATGGATGCCGATTACGACAAGGACCTGGAAAGCAGGTTCGCCGACATCAAGCAGTGCACGCTGGAGGGCGAGGTGGATCATATTCTTGCCGCCCGTTTCCTTGACCGATTCGTGGGCGATACGCCCTGGCTGCATATGGATCTTTCCGGCAGCAATAACAAGGGGGGGCTGGGCGCGGTGGGCAGCGATGTCACGGGTTTTGGAGTAGCGTGGGGCGTCGAGATGCTAGGCGAGTTACAGTCCTATTCCCGGCAGTAAGGGAAGCCCTGAACAAGTCCCACGCGCGCGCGCCGGGTCTTTGCGTGGATCTTTGGTTGCCGGGATCCCGTGGAAATCGGGGAACTGTGGGGATATGTTAAACTGCAAGCGTTGACTTGCGAGAAAAACGACAAATGTCTGGCAATACCCTCGGTAAGCTTTTTTGCGTTACTTCTTTCGGGGAGTCTCATGGTCCTGCCATTGGTTGCGTTGTGGATGGTTGCCCGCCCGGGCTGGAACTGTCCACGCAGGATATCCAGCTGGATCTGGATCGGCGCAGGCCGGGTACATCGCGCCATGTGACTCAGCGCCGCGAACTCGACACGGTTGAAATTCTCTCCGGAGTGTTCGAAGGCAAGACAACCGGTACGCCTATTGCCCTGCTGATACGCAATGAAGACCAGCGCAGCAAGGATTACAGCAAAATCATGGATACCTTCCGTCCGGGACATGCGGATTATGTGTACTGGCAGAAATACGGAATACGTGATTACCGGGGCGGCGGGCGCTCCTCGGCACGTGAAACCGCCGTGCGTGTTGCGGCCGCGGCCATTGCCAGGAAATGGCTGCATGCAAAATACGGCGTGCTGATTCGAGGCTTTATGTCGCAACTGGGATCGGTCCAGGTTCCATTCAAACAGTGGGCTACCGTAAACCAGAATCCTTTTTTTGCCGCTGACCCTGATTCCGTCCCCCATCTGGAAGAATTCATGGATAAGCTGCGTAAATCGGGTGACTCCGTCGGGGCGAAAATCCGTGTAGTGGCGGAAGGTGTGCCGGTAGGCTGGGGTGAGCCTGTATATGATCGCCTGGATGCGGAAATCGCATATGCCATGATGACCATCAATGCCGTGAAGGGGGTGGAAATCGGCGCCGGGTTCGCCGCTGTTGCCCAGAAGGGTACCCAGCATTCTGACGAGATTACTCCGCAGGGATTTCTGAGCAACAATGCGGGAGGTATATTGGGTGGAATTTCCACGGGGCAGGATATTGTCGTGAATATTGCCGTCAAGCCTACCTCCAGCACCCGTCTCCCGAGACGCTCGATAGACAAGACCGGGCGAGGCGTCATCGTTGAAACTCACGGCAGGCACGATCCCTGCGTGGGTATTCGCGCCACCCCAATCGCCGAGGCTATGCTGGCACTGGTACTAATGGATCATGCGTTGCGCCACCGGGCGCAAAATGCGGATGTGACATGCGCAACGCCGAGAATTGCCGGCAAAGCCAATCCGGAAGCCCATCCCCTATTCCATATTGATACAAAACCGGAGATCGCGGAAAATCCCGAGCCTGACGAGGCTTGAATCTCGAGAAACGTTGCCAGTCGAGACACTCCGGTGTTTCGACGACGCCGATCCGGGAGAGTGGCAGGCAGTAGCGGAAACATTACCCGGCGTAATGAACGCGCCGAGGAGTGGAGCGGTTCAAGCCTCCAGAATATGCCTGAATGGGGAGTCGTGGGCCGGAAGGGGAGTGCCAATTAAATATCCTTGCGCATAATCTACCTCCATTTTTTCAAGGAGGGCGAATGTTGCTGCGGTTTCTACGAACTCCGCCGTTGTTTTCTTTCCGAATCCTCGAGCGACCTCACATAGCGCTTTTACCAGAATCTGGTCATCCGGACTATCAGCCAGGTTGCGGATAAACGAGCCGTCGATCTTCACAATGTCTATGGGGAGTTGGCGTATGTAGTAGAAGGATGAAAACCCGACACCGAAGTCATCCAGCGTAAAGGAACAACCGAGTTTTTTAATCGTTTCCATCAGTGTTCTTGCGGCCGGCAAATCTTCCAGAGCGGCTGTCTCGGTTATTTCAAACATGAAACCTGATGGATCCGCCCCGTGTTGAGCGAAGGCCCCCGTCAAGATCGATAACAGCTCCGGGTCATGAAATGCATGAGCAGACAGGTTTATCGAAAAACGGACATCATGCCCCCGGCGTTTGATCTCGGCCGAGTGGGCAATGGATTTTTTTAACACCATATGATCAATGGCGTGAATAAGCCCGGTCTGCTCCGCTGCAGGTATAAAGAGGTGAGGAACGAGTATTGTTCCATCATTGTCGAGCATACGCAGCAGTACTTCATAATGGTCAATGGTTTTGTCCCGGATGCGCATGATGGGCTGAAAGTAGAACAGGAACTGATCATGCAAAAGGGCGTGCTCAATCTTTTCTTTCCAATAAACCAGGGTATGCATGCGCTCGCGGGTCTTCTCCTCATCGGAAAAAAGATGCCAGCCCCCGCGCCCGGCTTCCTTCGCTTGATACATGGCCAGATCGGCTGCCGCCAGTAGATCGTGAACGTTGTTTCCATGCTCGGGGAAAAGCGCAATGCCAACGCTGGCTGAAGCCTTATGCGTTCGGCCGCCGATTGTAATCTTTCCCTCGTTCAGGCACGCAAGAGCGGTTTTTGCGACTTCTATCGCCCCCTCGGCGGTCGTCTGAGGCAATATAACCGCGAACTCATCGCCTCCTAGACGCCCAAGTATATCGACGCTACGGATGCTGCCAAGCAACATGTGTGCGATCATCTTCAGTAGAGCGTCGCCGGCCTGGTGGCCACTTGTATCGTTGATGTACTTGAACTGATCCAGGTCGAAAAAGAGCAGCGCGCCCGAATGTTTATAGCGGGCGGCCAAATTCAGCATCTGCTCCAACTCTTCCTGAAAGCGGCGCCGGTTAAACAGGTCGGTAAGCGGATCATGATCGGCCAGCCATGCCAGGCGGCCTTCCGTGCGCTTATGTTCCGTCATGTCGAGACCGACAGACAGCATGGCGGGGTCATCCTCAGCATGCCGCGCCAGGCGGGAGTGCAGCCAGAGGATATGACGCAACGACCCATCCTTGCACACGACAATGGCTTCGTGGCGCAGTTGGTCTCTCCGCGCGGAGCGCACCTCATCAAGACGTGCGGGAAGCTCGTGCGAATCTCCCTCAAGCCTCAGCAAAGCAATAAACGGTTTTCCCTGCAAATCGCTTTCTGTGTATTGAATAAGTGTTTCGCCATGCGCATTCAGCGTCAGGATTTCCCCGCTCGAATTCTGGGTTATCACAATCACTTGCGCGATATCCAGAAGATTTGTAATGAAATCTCTTTCCTTGCTCAGTTCGTCCATTTTTCTCGCCAATATCCGAGTCCGGTCAGCGACCTGTTCTTCAAGCTTTTCAAGTTGATGCGACAGGGCCACGGCTGTTTCGTCGAGGATATCGATCTCATCCTTCAGCCATTTCCGGCGCCCCGTATACCGGAGCGAGGCGCGAAAGTTCTGAAAGCTGCTGTGGGCCAAAAGCGGCAACGTAGAGACGATGTGCCTGAGCCGTGACAATGGTCCCGTAAGAATGACAAATAACAGGATTTCGGAGAGCACGAGCCCCACCACCCCTATTATCATATTCTGCCGTGTCGAGCTTTGAATGGCGCGGATAGTGGACGTGATATCGGTGATAACAATCAACCGGGCCTTATCCGATGTGCTGATCCTCCCCAGAGAAAGCAGTTTTATTTGCTGGTATCGACCCTCCCAAAAACCCTGTACTCCATTTTCCAGGTTTCGAAAATCCGGATACTGATCCGCAACTTTGTTGAGGATGACATTATTCTTTTCGCTATCGGTGAGGGCTGCAATCCTGACGTTCCAATTTGGAATTCTTGGACGGGTATTGCGGGATACATCATATTGCTCCTTTATAAGCAGACCGATATCTGCACCCGAAATATTCTTGAATCCTAAAACGGCGTCAACCAGGGGTGCGCCGATGATAACAACGCCGACCTTATTACCCTCTACCAGCATGGGGGCCGCGACGAATTGCGTACAGCTCTCCTTGCAACTCAAGGGGCTGATGGGTTGTTCTCGTGCGTTAACCTTGCGCACCCAGTCGAGCATCACGGCTTCGTCGGTTTCGGATGCGGCGACGCCCCAACTTGCCAGTAGCTGATGGGAGGCGTCATAGAAACGCACCAGTTCGATACCCTTGTTAAGCTGTAATGACGCCCAGTAAGGGTCAAACGTTTCAGCAAGACTTTTTTGATCACCGGCAAGCAGGTTTGGACCCATTCCTTCCATTACAGGAACCAGTTCGCCGAGCTGATGCAGGTTCTTAGCAATCTGATCTATTAAACCCTCGACTTCACTAGCATAACGCTGGTGTTGCATTGTTCTCTGGTGCTCGGAATCGTTCATCAAGCTTACATAGGTGATCCAGGTGAATGAGACCACGATGGCAATCAATATCAAGCTGCTTAACAGCAATACTTTCCACTTCAGGCCAAAAAACCTGTGGCCTGGGCTTGTCGTACCGTCAAGCGAAACCAGGCCCTTGTGGAGATTGTTCTGCATGGACGTTGGCGCTAGAACCGGTAGGAACCAAGAATTGAGAAAAGATTCCAGTGCTGGACCGTGTCCATGTGGTTTGGGTTGTCGAGGGTCGAGAGCCAGGCCGTGCCGTTCACTCGGTGATACTCCGCGCGTAGCATGAATTGGGGGGTGATATTCCAGCGGAGGCCGACAGTGATATCTTTGGCAAAACGATTGTACGCGCGACGCGTTGGCACGTGCGATGCCCATTTTCTTCCGCTACGGTCGGCGCTGTCAGTATAAAGAACATCGTAGCGTGCAAAGGCTTCCCATTCGGGAGTAAGGCGATAAGCACCCTGAAAATAGTAGCTCTCCCCCGTAAAATCCATGTCCGGAAGCCTTGCACCAAAACTATTAACTTCAAAGTGGCGACGAGCGTATTCGGAGGTAATACTCCAGCGCTCCGCGTTATATTGTGCTGAAAAAATCAATGGTGTGAATCGGATTGCGCCTCCATGAAGCACGTCACCAGAACCGGGGTCGTAATTGAGATTTAGCTGAGATGCACTAAATGCCAAGCGGATCCTGCCTCCGTCGAGTTCATACATTACCCGGCTTGTATACAATACGTCTGGCGTAAAACGCCCTGGCCTCTCAAAGCCCAGAAGGGCGACTTCTGTCTCAGCTCCTCTCACCAAAGGCCGGACCGCACCAGCCTGAAAGGAAATATCTCCCATATCGGAGCGGTACTCGCCATACAAATGCGCCCCATCGGCGGCGAGCGCTAGCTTGCGGGTTCGATCGAAGTAAATCGATTGCGGCAACAGGATGCTTGGTCGCGTAAATGGAACGTCGCGGGTGTCATTGTACAAGCCGAGCGGAGTTTTCATTCTGCCTAGGCGTATTCCTAATTTGCTCGCCTCCCCATTGAAATACGCATAATCAATGAATCCGTAATCAAGGCGGATGTTTCCGGGACTTCCCTCACCGGCGGTACGCGACATCATCTGCGCAGAAAATTGCAAATTGGGTAACGGCCGCATGGAAGCATTTAGTCCTAACTCGCGGAAGTCAAAGCTACCGCTGCCGGAAGTGCTTTCGCCAAAAACGTTGTTGCCCGAACTTTTCAGCCATCCCTGGCTTGCAAAACCGTGTATTTGAAGGTTATTTGGCAGTTTTGGCAGTTCCGGTATTTTTGGCAGTTGTGGAAGCTTTGGCATTTGCAGCAGTTGGGCCTGTTGCAGCGGCATTGGCGGCTGAGGCGGTGGTGCCAGGTTATTAGCTTGAGCGCCATAGCTCCAAAGGAAAACTGGCAGGACCAACAGCTTGGCAGCCAGAGGCAAGCAGCCAGGAGCGAGATTATTTGATCTGGAGTACATTGACGCTGCCATCTATCCAGGATTTATTTAAATACCCAATTGCGCCGGGAGTGCTTGCGACCCTGGCGAGCATCTCTTCTGGTGAATTTACCGTCTCGGGTGCTTGACCCGTGCCGGAAAACACCAATCGGTCCCACGCGGATCGAAGCTGGTAAGGGAAAACGTTGAGTTTCTCTTTGGAAAATGCTGCATGAAGAGGTGTGTCATCCGGCATTACAAATACTTTTATCGCCCTACCGTCCGGCCATGAGTGAAGTCTCATGCCAAAGATGGCACGCAGCGATGTCTTTGCCAGTGTTTTTTCACTAATACTAGGATGGGCTATGACTTCATAGGGCCCCGTCGCCCTGGAAGTTTGTGGCGCAAGTAACGGACCGATCAGTAGGCACGCGAGCAGGAAACGAGCTAGATTTTTTTTAATTATCACAATCTATAACGTTGCCAAGGTATTGGCATAGCAAGGGCGAGCGGATACCGCCGTTAACACGCTGCATTTGGAGATGTCAAGGACGACTCGCGGGACTCGTTTCCTGCGCGGTGCTTTTCATCTCATTGAGCAATCAGAGCGGCAGATGCAGGTAGCTTGGCGCGTTCGGTGGGAATCGGTTGAATCCTGCCAAAATCTGTGAGGAGCTCCCAAATCTGGTTGTGGTTTTTGTACATTCTGTCCAACGTGATGGTAAGATTTGCGTGATAGGGTCGGCGTTGCCCGTGGTGTTCGATTATAGGTCCAACGGGGTCGTGTTGGAGTCCATAGAGGCCTAATAATCTATTTAATGCGGGGTCCATAATAGATATCCAATGGGTAATATCACGCTCAACAGACATACGCACGAGGCCAACGACAAGCGCAAGAATAGGATGAGGGAAACGTCGCAGTTTCTTGACCCCCGCCTCTTTAATTATTAGTTCACTGTCAAACTTTCCGCTGTCTTCTCGGCGCTGACGTAGTCGTCTTATTACCAGTAACCGAGACACCTCGGCTGTATGCCGTCGTGGAAGCTTAGTGGAATCGAAAAGTTTGGGCTCAAGCCGGGTATGCAACTCAACTGGGAATGGCTTTTCCGGTCTGGTCGGAAGTGGAAGTATCAGGCGTGCAGTCCCTACAAAATCGCCAGAGGGGCGATGCTGAAGAAGAATATGAGATGAATGGCCGTCATAGCTGTCGCGCTCATACCCTTCAGGATAGCATGAGGCATCAAATCCTGGCAGACGCTGCTCGATACATAGCACCTGGTATCGCAAACGAAATACTTCATGCAGCAATTCCGGAGTATCGGCATAAATAACTTCAAAGTATTCGTGAAAGGCAGCCACGATGTCATTCATTTGATGAGCTCAAGTAACTAACTTTAATAGAAATCCGCAAATTTTGAAATCGATTCGTTTTTAATCCGCATCCAATCTCAGGCCACCTGATCCAGACAGATAAATCTTCTAGCTGGCAAATCATGGCCTGCTCCTATGGTGGAGCTTGTGGCGGAGGTTGCATTGATCGGTCGCGGAGTGGTTTGTGCCAAACACAGCCGATCCAGAGAAGGATTTGGGATTACCATGAGTATGAGAAACGAGGTCGATGATTGGGGTCATAGCTTAGATAGAATGTGGAATTTCTTTGCCGTGGTATCGTATGGAAACCGGGGTTTGTTTCGGTAGCGATTGAGCCTTTAACGGCGAGAATCCGCTCCACTTTATCGCGTTACCCTTGTACAGGATGGGATTCCTCTATTCCTGGTTATATTCGGTATGTTGGAGGGCAGATATCGCAGGTCTTACCTAGGGCTGGTGACCAGATTTTGGGAGTATATTGATCTGTGGCTCTTGAACTCAAGCTGGTCATTATCAACCGCATACTTAGTCCCAGATTTCGCATTACTTGCCATATATGGCAGAGATGTTCTTGCACGCATGGCGTTTTATCATCTATGGTTGATTTAAGTGAAGGACTACGTTATAAGACAGCGAATCCAGCTTCATGAATAGCTGTAAAATTTTACAGCTAAATATTATTAGATACGTTCGCGATTTAATAATGTGAGCATGCGGGTCTTTTGGGCCGTATTCATTTTGAATCGGGCATGACGCATTTTTACCGCAATTGATTTTCGGTACGGCTATGTGACTTCGCGGGCTTTCAGATGGCGCAGTCTGGACGGGTGGCGTTGTTCATTGGAACCTAACTGTCCGCACCCGTACCGCCTGCTATAATTGAATTGGTAAGTGTAATTTAGACGCGCTGACGTTCAAAACTACTCTGAGCGCCAGAGTCCGCAATGCTGGATTGCATCGACTCAATTATATTGAACTACCGGTTCGAGACTTGGCGGGAGTCTGTTGACCATGGTGCCCAGAAGAGGACTCGAACCTCCACAGTGTTGCCACCGCTAGGACCTGAACCTAGTGCGTCTACCAATTCCGCCATCTGGGCAATGCGTCTATTTTTTTGTCCGGACATGAGGACAGCCGCCAATTTTATAGGAAACCACTGCTTTGTCAATCAAGAAGAAACCCAAACTCCGCGATCTGGATCCTTACCTTCAACGCGAGAAGGAACGCTATGGACATGCACTGCCGAGCCGTGAATTCATGCTGCAGGTCCTGGAGGAGCAAGGCGTTCCCATGAACGAGAAGGCATTGCAGAGCCTGCTCGGGATCACGGAAGAAGAAAACGACATTTTCAGTCGCCGCGTTTCCGCCATGTTACGCGAGGGCCAGATCATGCGTAACCGCAAGGGCGATATCTGCGTGGTGGAGAAGCTCGATCTTATCAAGGGCAAGGTGCAGGGTCACGCGGATGGCTTCGGTTTTCTGATACCAGATAACGGTACTCCGGATTTATTTTTGAGTGCCAAGGAGATGCACAAGGCGCTGCATGGCGACCGGGTGATGGTGCGTGAAATCGGCGTGGACCGTCGCGGACGCAGGGAAGGAGCCATTGTGGAGGTGCTGGAGCGTGCTATCACTCAGTTGGTTGGACGTTTGCACGATGATCACGGAATTCTGTTCGTGGAGGCGGAAAACAGGCGTATCAGCCAGGATATTCTAATTCCGAGGGAAGAATCAATGAACGCCAGGGCAGGCCAGGTGGTTACGGTCGAGATCATCCAGCAGCCAAGCAAACACGCCCAGCCCATCGGGCGCATTGTCGAGATTCTTGGCGAGTACACGGCACCGGGGATGGAGATCGAAATTGCGCTTCGTAAATATGATCTGCCTTACCAGTTCCCGCCGGAAGTTAAGAAGCTTTCCGCCGGTTTTCCTGACGAAGTAACAGAAACCGAGTTGATAGGACGCGAGGATATCCGTCATTTGCCGCTGGTGACCATAGACGGGGAAACGGCGCGGGACTTTGATGATGCCGTGTATTGCGAGCGCGACGGGAAGGGCTACAAGCTATACGTCGCCATTGCTGATGTCAGTCACTACGTGTGTCCCCATGACCCGCTCGACCAGGAGGCTCTCAATCGGGGGAACTCGGTTTATTTTCCGCGGCGTGTTATCCCTATGCTGCCTGAAAAGCTTTCCAATGGTTTGTGCTCGCTCAATCCACAAGTGGAGCGTTTGTGCATGGTATGCGAAATGAAACTCGATGTGACGGGGGATTTTCGTGAATACCGTTTCTATCCCGCGGTGATGTTTTCCCATGCCAGGCTTACCTATACCAAGGTGGCGGCGATGCTGGACAATCCCAAGGGCGAGGAGGCCAGGCAGTTCGAAAAACTCCTGCCGCATCTCCAACTGCTCTCAAGATTATTCAAAGTGTTGCTTAAAGTACGAGGGAAGCGAGGCGCGATTGATTTCGAGACCATCGAAACGCAGATGATCTTTAACGATCAGGGTAAAATCGAGCGGATCGTTCCTGTCAAGCGTAACGATGCCCATCGCTTGATCGAGGAATGTATGCTGGCCGCGAATGTTTGTGCCTCGGATTTCTTGCAGAAGCACAAACAGCCGACGCTCTATCGTGTTCACGAAGGCCCTACTCCGGAAAAACTGATTGCTCTGCGCGATTTCCTTAAGGAATTTGGCGTGCAGCTCAGAGGCGGCGATGAACCGCGTGCCATGGATTATGCAAGGACGCTAGCTAAAATCAAGGACAGGCCGGACGCACAATTGTTGCAGACAGTGATGCTACGGTCTTTGCGCCAAGCCGTTTACAGCCCGGATAATGTTGGCCATTTCGGTCTCGCTTATGAGTCCTATACTCATTTTACTTCACCTATAAGACGTTACCCCGATCTGCTGGTTCACCGTGCAATCAAGGCGGTACTGAAGGGCGCGGCGTATAACCCGGGCGACTGGCATAAACTGGGTGTGCAGTGCTCCCTGACAGAGCGGCGTGCAGATGATGCCAGCCGGGACGTGCAGCTGTGGCTCAAATGTTATTACATGCAGGATAAAATCGGCGAGTGTTTTGACGGGGTTATTAGCGGGGTAACGGGTTTTGGCCTTTTCGTGGCGCTTGATGGCATTTATGTGGAGGGGTTGGTGCATATTTCCGAGCTGCCCAGCGATTACTTTCATTTCGACGCGGGCAAGCACATGCTGCTGGGAGAGCGCAGCGGCAAGCGCTACCGCCTTGGCGACCGGCTTAGGGTCCGGGTGGCGCGGGTTGATCTGGAAACCAGCAAGATCGATTTTTTACTGGCTGAAAGTAACGCTTCATAAGTTGGCAGCCAATCCAGTCAGTGGTAAATAGATGATAGATGATAGATGAAGTGCGTAGTTTTTGATATCCACTTGATCCGTAATTCGATCATTCTCTTGCTGGCCGATGTCTAACGCTCGCCTGATATTCGGCTTCCACGCGATCGCAAGCCGTTTGCGTCAAAACCCCGCAAGCGTCAAAGAGATTTTTATTGACGTGGGCAGGCGAGACCAACGCGCCCGTGAACTGGCGCAGCTTGCGGAGTCGCAGGGCGTACGGTTGATTTCATGCGATAAAGCGAGGATGGAGGGTATAGCTGGCAATGCACGCCACCAGGGCGTGGCAGCGCGTATAGATGCCTCCCGCAGTTATGTCGATATTGAAGACGTGCTTGATACGCTCACTGAGCCAGCCCTGCTTCTGGTACTGGATGGGGTACAAGATCCGCACAACCTTGGAGCGTGCCTGCGGGTCGCGGACGCATTGGGCGTTCATGCTGTAATCGCGCCGAAAGACCGTGCCGTGGGACTGACAGCTACCGTCCATAAGGTAGCGAGCGGCGCAGCAGATGCCGTGCCTTATGTTTCGGTAACCAATCTTGCCCGAAGCTTACGGGGATTGAAACAACGCGGGGTATTGATAGTCGGTGCAACCGCCGATGCGGACAGCAACCTGACTTCCATGGAGCTTCGCGGACCTATTGCGTGGGTCCTCGGTGCAGAAGGTGAAGGCATGCGCCGGCTGACGCGTGAAACTTGTGACAGGCTTGTTTCCATTCCCATGCTCGGCAGCGTAGAAAGCCTTAACGTCTCTGTCACCGCCGGAATATGCGTGTTTGAAACACGCCGTCAGCGCTGTTTAAGCGGCACAGAGTGATAAATCCCCCGCACCTGTGGGCTTGTACAAAGAAGCCTACAAGAATCCTTGACGCCGGCTCAGCACTCGCCGATTGATATTTGTTCACGGGTTAAGTATAGTACCCGCCTCTTCAACCCTTGCCTCACCGTTTTCGCATAACGGGAGGCTCTACCCACAAGGAGATCCATCCCATGCGACATTACGAGATCGTTTTCATCGTCCATCCTGATCAGAGCGAGCAGGTTCCCGCAATGATCGAGCGATACCGCGGCATAGTAACCGCGAGGACCGGCCGGGTTCATCGCCTGGAAGACTGGGGACGCCGGCAGCTCACCTACCTGATCCAGAAAGTTCACAAGGCGCATTACGTGCTGATGAACATCGAATGCGATCAGGAAACACTGGATGAACTGGACCATGCGTTCAAGTTCAACGACGCCATATTGCGCCATCTCACCATTAAAATGGATGGGCCGGTAACCGCTCCTTCCCCCATGATGCGCGAAGAGAAGCCGCGGCCAGCCGCAACAGCAACGGAAGAGCTAAAAGAAACCACGCTCGCAACATAGCCTGTCAATTAATTGAATTGCAACCAGACTGTCATTTGCGGCAAGGTCATCGAAACCGGTGCGTTGCGTTACACGCCAGCAGGAGTGGCGGTAGCTGAACTCAAGCTCAACCACGCCTCGCGCCAAGTTGAAGCGGGCAAGGCGCGGGAGGTTGAGTGCGAGATTTCCGTGGTGGCGTTAGCGCAGATGGCGGAGCTCATCATTGGCATTGCGCCGGGTACCATGGTGAAGCTGAGTGGTTTCCTGGCCAAAAAAAGCCGCATGAGCTTGCAGCTGGTATTGCATGTGAACAAGATCAACTTTCTTTAATGTAATCTCAATCGAGAGATAGGAAAAATCATGGCTCGTTTTATTTCAAGACGTAAGGATGGCAAGGATAAGGACAAGGACAAGAAGGCTAGTCGCCCCTTATTCAAGCGCCGCAAATTTTGCCGCTTCACCGCGGAAGGAATTCAGTCCGTAGACTACAAGGACGTCGAGTTGTTGAAGGATTTTATTAACGAAAATGGCAGGATCATTCCTGCTCGTATAACCGGCACGAAATCGCGTTACCAGCGCCAGTTAGGTATTGCCATCGAGCGTGCGCGCTTTCTCGCCTTGCTTCCTTATACAGATTTGCACTGAGGAGCGGATTATGCAGATCATACTTATGGAAAAAGTGACTAACCTCGGGCAGTTGGGCGATGTTGTCAAAGTAAAAAACGGATATGCGCGAAATTTCCTGATCCCGCAGGGCAAAGCCAAGCGGGCAACACCGGTAGGCATTGCCGAGTTCGAGGCAAAGCGCGCGGAACTGGAAAAGACCCAGGCTGAAGTATTGACGGCTGCGCAGGATTTCGCCGCGAAGCTGGAAGGGCTGCGGGTAGAGATTCCCCGGAAAGCGGGCGTGGACGGCAAGCTGTTCGGTTCCGTTACTAACGCGGATATTGAAGAGGCATTAAAGGCGCAGGGCTTCGAAATCAGCCGGGCGATGATACGCATGCCGCAAGGGGCGCTAAAGCAGGTTGGGGACCATCCGGTGGTCGCCGCATTGCATAGCGACGTCTCTGCCAATATCGTTGTGTCCGTACTGGGGGAAACCTCTTCCTGAACCAGCCTTATCCATACGGTTCGGGGAATCCATGAAATTTTCGTAGCACGGACCAAGGTTAATTCGGGGATGCTTTCAAGGCGCGCAATACGAGTATTGTAATTACTGCTTTTTACGTGTGTTGCCGGGGGGCGGCGCAAGCCGTGACGCTGCTACCGAAGGGAAGTCATTGGGGAACGGGCGGCCGTGCCACAAAACGGCGAGGGCGCGGTATAGCCCGAAGCTGATCGGGCGCTTGCCACCCCATCTTGTGCTGCTGGATTCCGTTCTTTTGAAATTTCCCCGTTTGCCCTCTCATGCGCGGCGTATTTTCGTGGCTCCTCGTGGTTCCATTGGCTTGCCGATAGCTCTTTTATTCTTCCTGGGCCGACCCGGTGGTAAACTCCCCTATGCCGGCAATCTCTGGTAGTTCCATGGCTCAATTGCTCCCAGCCTCCTCCACCAACGATCAGTTGATCGAGTCATACAAAATGCCTCCGCATTCCGTCGAAGCGGAGCAGTCCGTGCTGGGCGGGCTGATGCTCGATAATAATGCATGGGACAAAGTAGCTGATGTCATCACGGAGGATGATTTTTATCGGCAGGACCATCGTCTTATTTATCGCCATATCTGTAAACTGGTTGAGCATAGCAAGCCCGCGGATGTGGTTACCGTCGCCGAGTCGCTTGAAATATCAGCCGAGCTGTTAAATGTTGGCGGCTTGGCCTACGTTGGCGTTATCGTTCAGAATACGCCGTCAGCGGCTAATATTCGCCGCTACGCCGAGATCGTGCGGGAGCGTGCAGTGATGCGCAAACTTGCTCAGGTCGGCTCGGAGATCTCGGAGTCCGCGTATACTCCGGCCGGGCGGTCTGCGGCGAACCTGCTGGACGAGGCGGAAGCCAAGGTATTTGAGATTGCCGAGGCGGGAGCGCGAGGAAAGCAGGGCTTCGTCGATATCCAGCCCCTCCTGAAGCAGGTCGTAGAGCGTATCGAGACACTCTACAATCAGGATAATCCCTCTGATGTGACTGGAATCGCTACGGGGTTCCATGATCTTGACCAGAAAACCTCCGGATTGCAGCCCGGCGATCTGGTCATTGTCGCTGGGAGGCCGTCCATGGGTAAAACAGCTTTTGCTCTCAATATAGGGGAGCATGTGGCACTGATACTCGAAAAGCCTGTTGCAGTGTTTAGCATGGAAATGGGGGGCGCTCAGCTGGCGATGCGTATGCTGGGCTCCGTGGGACGTCTGGACCAGCACAAGGTGCGTACCGGCCGTTTGCAGGACGAGGATTGGTCCAAGCTAACCCATGCCTTGGGCAAGCTCAGTGATGCCCCTCTCTTTATTGACGAAAGCGCGGCACTGAACGCCTTGGAACTGAGGGCGCGGGCGCGGCGGCTCCACCGCCAGCAGGGTGAACTGGGATTGATTGTGGTGGATTATTTGCAACTTATGTCTTCCACTAGCCAGGGAGAGAACCGAGCTACTGAGATTTCGGAAATTTCGCGCTCCCTGAAAGCGTTGGCGAAAGAACTGCACGTGCCGGTGGTCGCATTGTCGCAGTTGAATCGTAGCCTGGAGCAGCGCCCGAACAAGCGCCCCGTAATGTCCGATCTACGGGAATCGGGTGCCATTGAACAGGACGCAGACCTGATTCTTTTCATCTACCGGGATGAAGTTTACAATCCTGAGACTCAGGACAAAGGAATAGCGGAAATCATTATAGGCAAGCAGCGCAACGGTCCTATCGGTAAAGTCGATCTGACCTTTCTTGGGGAATACACCCGATTCGAGAGCTACGCCAAGACCGGACATTATTAGCCCAGGCGGACGCCGGCTTTTCAGGGCTTCCTTAAAGCACTTCCGCGGCGTAGTCCGCCAGCCTCGAACGCTCACCGCGTTGCAATGTCACGTGGCCGCTGTGGTTCCACCCCTTGAATCGATCCACTACATACGTCAATCCCGAGCTTCCCTCTGATAAATAGGGCGTATCTATCTGGGCAATGTTGCCCAGGCACACCACCTTGGTGGCAGGTCCGGCGCGAGTGATGAGTGTCTTCATCTGTTTGGGGGTCAGGTTCTGCGCTTCGTCGATTATGAGAAACTTGTTAATGAACGTGCGCCCACGCATGAAGTTGAGCGATTTTATCTTGATGCGAGAGCGGATCAGGTCGAGTGTTGCCGCACGCCCCCATTCTCCGGCGCTAATGTCCGTTTTGTTGAGTACGTCCAGGTTGTCTTCCAGCGCGCCCATCCAGGGCGTCATCTTTTCTTCTTCGGTTCCCGGTAAAAAGCCGATGTCTTCACCCACCGGCACGGTTACGCGCGTCATGATGATTTCGGAATAAACCTTATGCTCCAGTGTCTGCATCAATCCGGCCGCCAGGGTAAGCAGCGTCTTGCCTGTGCCTGCCTGTCCCAGCAGCGTGACAAAATCCACTTCCGGATTCATCAGTAAATTAAGTGCAAAATTCTGCTCACGGTTACGCGCGGTAATTCCCCAAACGTTGTTTTTATGATGAGTGTAATCCTTGAGAGTTTGCAGAACCGCGGTCTTGCCGTTGCGCTCCTTGACTTGAGCATAGAAAGGACTGCCATCTTCCAGGTAAACGAACTGATTGATCATGAAGTCCGCGCATAGCGGGCCGCTCAACCGATAGAATGTATAACCGGCTTGCTGCCATGATTCCATTTCCTTGCCGTGTTTATCCCAAAAATCAACCGGTAATTGCTGTATCCCGGAAAAGAGAAGATCGGTATCTTCGAGGACCTTGTCATTGAAATAGTCCTCCGCCGCCAAGCCCAGCGCTCGCGCCTTGATACGCATGTTTATATCTTTGGAAACCAGTGCGACCGCGCGGTTCTGATAGGTTTCATGCAAAAACTTTACCACGCCGATAATCTGGTTATCCGCACTGCCGCTCGCCAGCCGCATGGGTAAAACACTGCTGATCGCCTGAGTCTGGAGAAACAGTCTCCCGGTTGCATTCTTGCTGCCATGCGCTTGCAGGGGAAAACCGTCGTCGATATCGACTACTGAACTGCACACGATCTCGTCCAGAAAACGGCTGGTCTGGCGCGCGTTACGAGCGACCTCCGACATGCCTTTCTTGTTATTGTCGAGCTCCTCCAGCGTAACCATGGGGATATAGATATCGTGTTCCTGAAAACGGAACAGGCTAGTGGGATCGTGCATCAGCACGTTGCTGTCGAGCACGAACAGCTTGGGATGAGTACGTAAACGAGTGACCGGTGCAACAGAGGATACTTTGGAAGAAGCTGGTTTTCTAGGGCTCATGACTTTCTGTGTTCAATGTTTTGACGAACTCCAGCACTTCCTGAACATGGCCCGCGACTTTGACGCCCCGCCATTCCCTTCGTAATATCCGTTTTGCGTCAAGTACAAAAGTGCTGCGTTCGATGCCCCGGACCTGTTTGCCGTACATGTTCTTCATCCTCATGACGTTGAACAGCTTGCAGGCCGTTTCATCCGTGTCGCTCAACAACTCGAAAGGAAACCCCATTTTCATCTTGAAACTTTCGTGGGATCTGATGCTGTCGCGGGAGATGCCTACGATATCGCACTCGAGTTTAGAAAACTCATCATGTTCATCACCGAACCCCTGTCCTTCCGTGGTGCATCCGGGCGTGTTGTCCTTGGGATAAAAATAAATCACCAGATTTCTTGCCGGGGCTTCAGATAAGCGGAATATTTTGTTGCTAGTCGATACAAGCTCGAAATCGGGAACGGGTTGATTCAGCATGGGGAATAAGGTTTGACGAACTTCATTCATGTTAACAAAAAAACGTGGAAAACAACGAAATAATTAGGGCTCCAGAATGGGGGCGCTGACGTCCTTCAAAATATCCGCATTCCCACCCTTCTGTTCCCATATTTTCCGGTCGCTAAGACAGGGACGTCTGTCCAAGGAATTGTGGTTGAGTGCGATGTCCCCACCCCGTCTGCCAAATGCGCCCTTATGCCCCGCCCATCCAGGGGGACAACCGGCTGAGGGGCGGACGAAACAAAGTGGAATTAATCCGGTGCTCGTACCGCATCGGCCCAGCAATTGGGCGTCTCGAACAAGCGCACCTGCTCCAGCCTGAGGCGGTTGCCATAGCTGTCCTGATAGGCTGCATCGAGTATATGAAACGCGGTAAGCGCAAGGTTTTCCGCCGTAGGCGGGCTATCCAGCACGACTGTTTTGTGGTCTTCCAGGGATTGAAGGAACTGGAGTAATCCCGCGTCTTCCGAATACACCAGAAATGCGTGATCCCATTGATCCACGAGCGCAACATTGGCGATTCGTTTTACTTCCGAGTAATCCATTACCATTCCTTGCTCGGCGGCGCCCGACTCGGTGATAATATCCCCGGAAAGGGTAATTTCAATAGCGTAGCGATGCCCATGCAAGTGCCGGCATTTGCTATTGTGGGAAGGTATGCGGTGGCCGGCATCGAATTCCAGCCTGCGTGTGATCAGCATCGGGGGATTGTAACATTGGAGCGCACTTCCAAACTATTGCATGTCGCGGACCACAGCCGTAACCGCGCAGGAATGACCTACATCTATCCGGTAGTGTCGCGCCGCGCAGGCGGTGTATCTATCGGCGTCAATCTGAATCCAAACAATGCTTGCAACTGGCGCTGCATTTACTGCCAGGTTCCCGATCTCAAACGTGGCACAGCCCCTGTTATTGATCTCGCCAAGCTGGAAACAGAGTTGCGAACTTTTCTGCAGGAGATTCTGCATGGTGATTTCATGCAGAAGCAAGTGCCCCCGGAAGCGAGGCGCGTCAACGATATCGCGTTGTCCGGCAATGGCGAACCCACCAGCGCCCGGGAATTCGAGCAGGTGGTCGAACTGATCGGGCGTGTGCAAGGAGATTACGATCTGCCGGGGAACCTTAAACTGGTGTTGATCACCAATGGCAGCCTGATAGATCGCCGCGGCGTTCAGGCAGGTCTGCGCCGGATGGCGGAACTGAACGGTGAGGTATGGTTCAAATTGGACAGTGTCACTCGCGAAGGCAGGCAGCTCATTAATAACACCCGGATGAGCTTGAAGCGGATGCGTGAAAATTTGCAAATGGCCGCGCGCTTATGCCCCACCTGGCTCCAAACCTGTGTATTTGGGATTGATAACGCGGAACCCTCCGAGGCAGAATTGGTAGCCTATATCAATTTCGTCGGGGAATATTTGCGACAAGGCGGGCTGCTCAAGGGTGTGCTGCTTTACGGGCTTGCGCGCCCCTCCCTGCAGCCGGAAGCACCCCGGCTCACCAACCTCAGTCAGGCGCGGATGGATGAGTTTTCGACAAGGATTCGTGCTCTGGGACTCACTGTCAAGGTTAATCCCTGAGTGCCTGGTCTTCGAGTCATGATTTCCGCGTTCCGGTAAATCCCCGGGTATATTTCACTGGAGCTTGCTGGAAAAAGGATGCTGAAGTGCCGAGCCAGGGGCAACCGCTATTCCAGTCTCCACTTCGCTTACCCATCCAGACTGATGGAAAACTCAGGCGTGATTCAGGAATTTTGCTTTTTCCAGCTTTTTTCAAGATCACCGAACAGGGCAGCGGGCGGCGGCGGCCAAGGCGTGCCAAGCTAGTATTGCTTCCGTTATTTGGCTTTGGCGGCCTTCTTCAGGCTCTTGTATAAATCGGGATGCTGGCTTTTGAGTAACGCGGCTACCGCCAGATCGTCTTTTTTGATTTTAGTCAGGTCAATGTGCTCGACATGCACAAGCCTTACAAGCTCTCTTACCGGCCTTGGCATATTCCGTCCACTTTCATAACGGGAGCCACCACTTTGGGTGACGCCGACCTTGCTCCAGAAGTCATGCTGATTTAAACCCAACTTGCGGCGGATTTCACGAGGATTGGATATTTCTTCGAATAGTTTCATGAGCCAGCTCTCTACAGGTTATGTTAAGGGGTTATCTTACATTCATAAATCTAATTTGTTTTTTTATTCTATGCAAGTATTAAGTACGCCCTGGCGTACCTTGTATTCGGATTTTTTCAATATCGATGCTTATCACATTGCATATTCAGGACCTGCGAACAGGCGGGTTACCTGATCGCCAGGAAGGCTTCGAGGTCGGGGTTGGCGGAATACCAGAAATGAGAAGCGCGGGTTTTTCTCCGTTACCCTTGGCCGGAGCCAGGCGGCCAGGAATTCCTTAAGCCTTTGTTTTTATGGGGAGCCAGGAAACCTCGTGTGCGGGGGTCAACTTGCCGGCATAACCAGCACTTGGCTTTTTTGTACCTGGCTGGTCATCCATCCATTTAGCCGGAAAGCGCTTAAGCAGACGAATTTTAAGAGGTTCGCGGGTTTTCCGTCCGGTAATCAGGTAAAATTCCCGATCAAGATATTTGTATTCGTTTCAATTACAGTTAAAAGCCCTGCTCGCGGCAAGGGAATTGATGTGGCATATTGTTCGCGACGGGGCTGTTATTCCTGACAGGAATTTTGGACATAGTGACGCTTATAGTTCAAAAATACGGCGGTACGTCGGTTGGCAGTACGGAGCGTATAAAAAATGTCGCGCGCCGCATAGCCAAATTTCAATCTCGTGGTCAACAAATCGTAGTAGTGGTTTCGGCCATGAGCGGAGAAACTAATCGTCTTATCGCTTTAGCGAAGGAATTTCAGTCTCGCCCCGATCCAAGGGAACTGGATGTTATGGTTTCCACCGGGGAGCAGGTGTCCGTCGCGCTATTATCGATGGCGCTAATGGATCTTGGCATCAAGGCAAAGAGCTACACCGGGGCACAGGTGCGGATACTCACCGACAACGCTTATACCAAGGCGCGTATCCTGAAAATCGACGAGGACAAAATACGCGCGGATCTTGACGCCGGAAATGTTGTGGCGGTGGCGGGTTTTCAAGGGGCGGATGAAACGGGCAACATCACCACACTCGGCCGCGGCGGTTCGGATACCACTGCGGTTGCGCTAGCGGCGGCGCTCAAAGCCGACGAATGCCAGATTTATACCGACGTCGACGGCGTTTATACGACTGATCCGCGTATCGTTCCCGAAGCGCGCAAACTCGGGACTGTTACTTTTGAGGAAATGCTCGAAATGGCGAGCCTTGGTTCGAAGGTGCTACAAATCCGCTCCGTAGAATTCGCCGGCAAATACAAGGTTAATTTACGGGTATTGTCCAGTTTCCAGGAAGAAGGCGAAGGCACTCTTATTACTTTCGAGGAAGAAGAAAACATGGAGCGCGCGATTATTTCAGGTATCGCATTCAATCGTGACGAGGCCAAGATTACCGTGCTGGGGGTGCCGGACCGCCCTGGTATTGCTTATCAAATTCTTGGCCCGGTTGCGGACGCAAACATTGATGTGGACATGATTATCCAGAACGTGGGCCACGACGGGATGACCGATTTTTCCTTTACCATAAACCGTACCGAATTTGCAAGAACAATGGATATCCTGAAGAACCAGGTGCAACCCCATATCGGCGCGCGGGGTGTGATCGGCGGCGACAGGATAGCGAAGGTATCGGTGGTTGGAGTAGGGATGCGCTCGCACGTGGGCATAGCAAGCAGAATGTTTCGCGCCCTGGCGGAAGAAGGTATCAACATACAGATGATATCCACCTCAGAAATAAAGATTTCCGTCGTCGTGGATGAGAAATACATGGAACTTGCGGTGCGCGTCCTGCACAAGGTATTTGAACTGGATCAGGTTTCCTGAAACCTTGGCGGGCCAAAAAATAACATCCGTCGCGTCCCTATGTGAAGCGGCAATCGCTCATTGTTTGACCGCGAAGTTTTAAACCGCTATTCTAATGCCGCTTTATGGAGAGATGGCCGAGTGGTCGAAGGCGCTCCCCTGCTAAGGGAGTATAGGCTCAAAAAGCTTATCGAGGGTTCGAATCCCTCTCTCTCCGCCATCCATATCAGTACCCAATACCATTACCGACCATTACTGTTTCTATTGCTGTTGATTGGACGGCTCGAGACGTTGCCGGCTGCATCGAATCGCGAAATCATATAACCGCCCAAATCGGGCAATGCTTTCGGGGGTTGCACGTGGCAGCGGAGGTATAAGAGGAGGAGTTCATTTGGAGTTCGCCTATCCCCGCCCTCAGATGCAGCGCGAGCAGTGGACTTCGCTTAATGGAAAGTGGCGCTTTTGCTATGACGACGCCGGCGAGTTCGCAACACCGTCTCAAATCCCATCATGGCCACTGGAAATCATCGTACCCTTTGCTCCCGAGTCTGACGCAAGCGGTATCCGTGACCGTAATTTTCACCCGTGGTGCTGGTACGAGCGGGATTTTGACTGCCTACCCTCTTCAGGACGGGTAATTCTGCGTTTTGGGGCGGTGGACTATGTCGCGCGCGTCTGGGTCAATGACTGTCTCGCTGTTACTCACGAGGGCGGCCATACACCGTTTTTGGCTGATATCACTCACGCGCTCAATCCCTCGGGGAAACAGAAGATTACGGTGCAGGTGGAAGATGACCCCCACCAGCTCGCCAAGCCGCGGGGCAAGCAGGACTGGCAGCTGGAGCCGCACTCTATCTGGTATCCGCGAACGACCGGGATCTGGCAGACGGTATGGTTTGAGCGGGTGCCGGACAACTATATTGAAAAAATCCGCTGGACGCCGGAGGTCGAGAACTATGCTATCGGCTTCGAGGCCCGGATAATAGGTGATGCAGCAGACGACCTCGCGGTGCAAGTCTCTCTGCGGCACGGCAAGCGGCTGCTCGCGCATGACCGTTACCAGGTGGTGGATAGTGAGGTCGATCGCGTTATTGTATTGTCCGACCCCGGAATCGACGATTATCGCAACGAACTGTTATGGAGCCCCGAGCAGCCAACGCTGATCGATGCCACGGTGCGGCTCATGCGTGGGGAAGAGGTGGTGGACGAGTTTGTCTCCTACACTGCCTTGCGTTCCGTGCATATCTTGCGTGACCGCTTTATGCTTAACGGGCGTCCTTACATGCTCAGGCTAGTGCTGGACCAGGGCTACTGGCCGGACACTCTGCTCACCGCCCCCGGTGACGAGGCCCTGCGCCGCGATGTGGAGCTTGCAAAGGCGATGGGCTTCAACGGGGTGCGCAAGCATCAGAAGATCGAGGACCCGCGTTACCTCTACTGGGCGGACAAGTTGGGGCTCATGGTATGGGAAGAAATGCCATCAGCTTATCGCTTCACGCGTAGCGCCATCAAAAGGACGATACGCGAATGGGCAGAGGTAATCGAGCGCGACTACAGCCATCCCTGCGTTATAGTATGGGTGCCCTTCAATGAGTCGTGGGGCGTGCCTGAGCTGACTTCCATCGGCAAGCAGCGGCATGCTGTCGAAGCGCTATATCACCTCACGAAAACGCTCGATGCGACACGTCCGGTGATTGGTAACGACGGATGGGAAAGCAGCGCCACGGATATCATCGGCATTCATGACTACGACGCGAACATCAATCACCTGCGGCAGCGCTACGGCGCGGAAATAAAGCCCGAGCAACTGTTCGACCGCCGGCGGCCTGGCGGGCGAATTCTGACGCTGGATGGTTATCCGCATCGAGGCCAGCCGATCATGCTGACGGAATTTGGAGGCATTGCTTTTCCCAAATGTTCCGAGCCGGGTGTGAAGCACACGTGGGGCTACACGTTCGCGAAAGACGAGGCCGAGTTTACGCGAATGTATTCCGAATTGCTGCAGGCGGTGATTCACACCGCGCTTTTTAGCGGCTTTTGCTATACGCAGTTCGCCGATACTTTTCAGGAAGCGAATGGACTGCTGTGCGCCGACCGTACACCCAAGATTCCGGTCGAAGAGATCGCTAAAGTGACCCTGGTGTCTCGCACGTACATACCCGGAGGAGTGTAGTGTACGCGCTAGAGCTCACTAAACCTGATGGGCGGCAACTGACCCTTTATTCCCGCAAACCCATCGAAAGGATGGATCCCGCCCCAAGTCCGTTTGCCGAACCGCTTAACGCCGGCCCCCACCTCCGATGGCACCCACTGCGTGGGGAATGGGTAACTTATGCGGCTTATCGGCAAGGGCGAACCTTCCTGCCGCCCCCCGAGTACAATCCGCTGGGAATGACCACCGATCCCGCTAACCCAACCGAGGTTCCGGCTGGAGATTGGGACGTGGCTGTATTCGACAATCGTTTTCCGGCCCTCGCTGTACCAGGCGCGGCGCCTCCGTCCCTTATCGTGCCGAGCGCTCCCGCGGCGGGCTATTGCGAGGTGGTGGTATTCACAAAAGATGCGCGGTCGTCGTTGGGCGCGCTGCCGCTCTCTCACATCGACCTGCTGTTGCAAGTGTGGGGCGACCGCGCTTCCAAGCTCGCAAGACGGGGTGGAATCGCCTATGTGCTGCCGTTCGAGAACCGGGGCGCCGAGGTGGGTGTAACTCTTCACCATCCGCATGGGCAGATCTATGCCTATCCTGTGGTGCCCCCCGTGCCAGCGCGGATGCAGCAGGAGGCACAGCAATATTATTCGGAGAACGGGCGAGGGGTGTTGCAAGACCATATCGCAAGCGAGCGGCGCGATGGTGCCCGTATGCTTTATGAAGGCCCTCATTCCGTTGCTTTTGTCCCGGTTTGCGCGCGCTACCCGTACGAGGTATGGGTAGCGCCGATCGAGCCGGTCGAGAGCTTTGGCGAGCTCGATGCCGGTCAGCGAGCAGATCTGGCAAGGGCGCTAAAGACAGTGCTGCTTAAATACGACGGATTGTGGCAGAGGCCCTTGCCCTATTTGATGGCATGGTATCAAGCGCCAACCGACGGCAAAAGTCATCCGGAGGCACACCTTCATGCTCAGTTTTACCCGCCTTATCGCACACGCGACCGGCTTAAATACCTCGCGGGTACGGAAATCGGTGCTGGTTTTTTCGCCATGGATGCGTTGCCGGAAGAAAAGGCTCGCGAGCTACAGCAAGTCGAGGTGAACGTCGAATGAATAATTTACGAGGCCAAGGCGAAAGGCTTGACCCGCAGCGCGAATACATCTGGCGGCCCGAGCCCCGCCCTTGGTCCCCATGAGCAGCTTCGAGGAGGTGTTTGGCCGTACTCCCACGGCCACGGCTTACGCTCCAGGCCGTGTCAATCTGTTGGGCGAGCATACCGATTATAACGACGGATATGTATTACCGATCGCAATCGAGCAGCGCACGTGTGTAAGCATGAGCCCCAATAGCGGAGATGAGCATGCTCTGTATTCTGAGATGCTCGATAGCACGGTCTGCTTTACGCTGGATAATCCCCCGGCGGAACACTTCGCCACGTACGTATACGGGTGTCTCGTGGAGGCACGTGAACACGGCATCGAAGTGCCCATGGTGGATATTCATGTTCAATCAAACGTGCCGATGGGCGTTGGCCTGTCCTCCAGCGCCGCGCTTGAAGTTGCCACCTTGCGCGCCTTGCGTGCCCTGACCGGGGCGCCGCTCGATGATGTCCACATAGCGCAACTTGCCCAGCGGGCCGAGATCGAGCACGCCGGGGTTCGCTGCGGAATCATGGACCAGATGGCATCCAGCCTTGCGGATACCCGTAGCGCGCTATTCCTTGATACCCGCACGCTCGAGCGCAGGCTGGTTCCGCTACCGCCCGTGTCGGTGGTGCTGGTAATCAATTCGGGGGTAGCGCGAATTCTTGCTACCTCCGGCTACAACCAGCGCCGGGCAGAATGTGAAGAGGCCGCACGGCGTCTTGGCGTAGCCGCTCTAAGAGACGTTGACAACGTCTCCGCTGCTGATGCTCTGCCTGACCCGTTACGGCGCAGGGTGCGCCATATCGTCACTGAAAATGCACGCGTACTGCTCGCGGTAGATTGCGGGAACGCAAAAGATTTCGGCGCACTCATGAATGCTTCGCATGCCAGTCTTCGCGACGACTATCAGGTTTCCGTGCCGGAACTGGACCAATTGGTGGCCTTGTTGCAGGCGCATCCTCTTGTTTATGGTGCCAAGCTGACAGGCGCCGGATTTGGGGGCGCATGCGTAGCGCTATGCGAACCGCAGGCATTGCGCGAAATTGCAGGGACGGTGCTACGCAACTACGAGAGCGCTGGATTCGCGGGCCGCCTGCTTGTCCCTTCGCCGGTTGAAGGAAACGAAGCGAAGTGATGTTGCAGTTATTGCCAGTCGATCATCAATATGCATAAGCCGAATAATCCGATATGCGCCATGGTACCGGATCAACCGGGGCAGGCGGTTGAGTTGCGCTACGCGCCACGTCCGCAAACCCGGGCTCGGATCAGCTGCTGGTCAGGATTCCGCCTGCGCCGTTTGGTAGCGTGAAAGAAAACCGACGGGCACGGCGGTACTCATGCCCGATCTTTAATGCTTTCCAACGTTATTACGCGGCAGTTGGCCGAGACCCGGCTCGAACCCCGGAGGTTTTGCGCGTAAGACCTCAAATGCGACGCATTTCTTACGCTGGCCCATGATTTTTATATCGTTGCCATGGTCTTTATGACTGCGCCCGCGATGAGATCAGAATCAAACTGCCGTCAAGCAGCAACGAACTGCTTTGGGTCAAATACAGCCTGATCCGCATCATTCTGGTTTTTGAGCATGAGTGGCAGCCGCCCTGGCGGCAATCGCATCAGTTACATATGGAATTGATGCGGAATTGCTTTGACTTGATGGTCCGCCTGTCTGATATAATCATACAGGACAAGTATCATCAATATCGACCAAAATTGATCAGCTTCAGCGCCCGTAGCTCAGTTGGATAGAGTACTTGGCTACGAACCAAGGGGTCGTGGGTTCGAATCCTGCCGGGCGCGCCATATGATCCGGGGGTTAGACAAAAAATCTGCCCCCTTGTTTTTTGCTGCTACCAGCGGGTTAGCACTAGTAGCATGAAAGGCGCTGCCTATTCTTCCCCTCACCACCCTTAATCATGTCTACCAATATTTATTGCTACCATTGCCACGTTCGGCACTCACGTGATGAAATGCGCCTGGTCGTTACAAAGACAGGCAAACGCTGGCGATGTGAACGCAGTATCAAGAGCGCTCAGGCCGATCGGAAAACCAGAGACGAGTTCGGACGCCAGATTTCGGCCATCAACAAGGCAGAGGCGCAGGCAAGCATCAGGATGAGATCAAAGGACTGACGTTGATGGCAGAGAGTATCTTCACACTCCGGTGCCCTGCTATACGGGAAAAGTCAAGCCAACACGCCCCATCATGTTTCCATGAAAGGATCAAGTTCCCGGCGCAGCATGTATCGGGATCGGGAACAAATTGTAGAACCAGTTCCAACAAGAAACGTAATAACCCCATCCGTTTTTCTTCCTGCAGGGGACCGATTCTAACCCATCCCCTGGGATCGTCCATTTACTCGGATTCTCCTCTTACTAGCGAAAGGGTTGAATCCGCCATCAAGCTGCCGACAAAGCGCTGGAAACGAGTGTCGCGTCTCAGTACCGTGCGTGCATCAATGACCAGGCGTAAACGTCCGTTTTTCAGTCTCAACAGCTTAAGATAATTGGGAAACGCATGATGGGCGGGAACCGCAATACCGCTGCCTGGTTTAGTGGGATAGCTGACCCATTCGGGTACAAGACCGGACCGGCGTATCGCTGCTTCGGATTCTTCGAATACATAGGCGGAGATACCTATCGCGGCACTTCTCCAGCAATTCAATGGCAGAAGCGGCTGATTTGCATGCGGCCTGGAAATTGAAGCTTGTGTAGGTATGGGCTTCGGTTTTGCTTTCATAAACTCCTCTTTAGATATTCAATCGCTGCCTGGCGCGCGCAGATTTCGCGCGGTGCAAACCGGCCCCGCAACCGTTGCGCTTGACGAATCCGAGTCAACCCTCCGCTATGTTGCCGCTACCCCTCGTGCAAAGGCGATCCCCGCGAGACCACCTCTATATTACATATTTTTAGAATCTTGCCCATTGGACCAAAGTACACCACCCCCCTTTCCCACCCGTTTTCGGTGGAGCCGTAGCGTCCCGGGGCAAGGGTAAATAGCTTTTGTGATAACCGGTATGGATAGCATTATTGATCATTAACACGCCGCTTCCAGGTGCAACTCTATATTATTTTACCTCTCGTATTCGTTTTCGTCATTGCTGCTTGCGTTGCTGCACCATGAAAGGAACAATTGCAGGCGGAGAAGCTGAAGGATTGTAAAAGTCCTAACGGTAACAAAAAAGAGCTTCTTCGCTGGGATCCTTGAACTCTAATTCCATTTCTTATTCTGTTATCGTGTTGGCAGGCGATGCGGTGTATAAAAAGTCCCCGTGATCGGGCCCTCTTTATGTTCCTTATGGTATTCATGCCACCAGCGCGCTGACTGCCACACCGCCTCGGGACAGCTTGCACGGCTTTCAAGTCCGGGTGTGAGATCGAAGCCTTCAGCACCGGTCACCGTCTCAAGCATGGCGGCCGAGGGCATTCCAATTCCGTCCAGCAATGGATTTCCAGCGCGGCCTGCGCCCCACGCATATCCGAGCCATACCAGGAGGAGCTGCACTGCGTCAAGCACGATGCGCTGCTGCTGAAAACGCTTGACTGCAGCCATGAGCTTTCCTGGTTCAACAAAAGCTGGAAGATAGAGAATTGCTACGTTGGGAAAGCTCTTCGCGTCCGCGTATTCCTCAAGAGTCCCGTTTTGTACCCCGTTGCTAGCGGCAGGAAAGCCAAAACCGCCTGCAGGTGTCAGGGAGATCTCATATAATGGTGCCAGGGCCAGGTTCCCGTCGTCACTCTGCCCCAGGAGCGCCACGTGCGACCAATGGCTGGGCGTGAGATCATCTCGGAGGTGCGATTGGGCGAACCGGAGACGGAAGTGGATGAGGTCCGTGCCGCCCACAAGCAATATGCCTGCCCTGTCGTCTCGCCAATGCGAGCGCAACCAATCTATATTTGTTTTTCCGCGTGCCCGCCTGCTCTCGTTAAATCCCTTGTTGACTGACTTGGCTTTGGAAGAAAGGGTGTACATTTATTCTCCTTATGCGGGCATCAGCGATAGGTCACGCACTGGTTCTGCCCTACGTTGAATCAAATCTTCGTGAAGCGGATAATAGGTTATGCGCAACCGCACACCCGGGCCCGTGCGGGTGAATGAGAGCACCGCGACGTGGTTGCCGGTCTGCTTATGAGCCTGTGAACAATTAAACCGCGCGCCAAAGGCGCTGAACCACAGGAATTCCGGCACGGGTGCGGGCTGCGAATGACGCGGCCAGATATTTGTTCCGTTCTTGATTGCGCCCTTGAGGACGCTCAATTGATCCTTTCCCACCGAGCTTACGAGCGATGTGGGGGAGGATATTATCTCGAATATCGATTCGCGTTCCGTGCGGGTGTCCCTTATGGCCGCAACTCGACCCCAGTGCACATCCCCGGTGATCAGTATGATGGGCAGACCCGCCTCCACCAGACGCCCTAACTCGCTGGTAATATGCTGAAAGTCGCCGTAGTTGGGCATCAGGTAATCCGCAATTTTTCCTTTCCACTCCCTCGCTGGGGAATCAAGCAGTGATTGTCCCGTAACAAACAATCCTATCCGGCGGCTGGTTATCGTCTCGGAGACCCAGTGGGTGAGCTGTGCCCTTGCTCTTGGCGTGAATACCGAGGCTCGATCGGGGTCACGCTTAGATCTTCCATCCGCCAGGAAGAGCGATAACGGCTCAACGTTGATAACGGACGCATCTCCTAGTTCAGCCGGTCCTCCATGAAGGTAGGTGTCAGGCTCGTAGGTGAATTGAAAGGCCTGATACAAGGCGGTTGCGGCTACGGTCCAGCTGTCGCGTCCAGTCTGTGTCCAGCTGTTTTGTATAAATGGGCTGGGGTGCGGGAAATTGTTCCAGTATTCATGATCGTCTGGCACGGATATGGTCGGCGCCAGCCTGAGCAGTTGGGAATATCCGGCTTCGCCCTGCCAGTTCGCCCGGTAATCACCTTCAAACCTGCGTGCCAGGGCAGTGTCGCCGGGTGGAAAATTCATCAGGGTGGGCAGATCCAGGTAGACCTGGTCGCCCAGAAGCAACGTCAAATCAGGCCGTGAGGCTGCGGCCAATTGTTCCATGAGACGGCCCGCCTGGCCCGCCTTGTCTTCGGCATGGTAGAAACATGAAGCCAGCAGGATATTAAATGTTCCGTCGAGGAGATTGGGAACCGCTGAAGACAAGGTTTTTGTGCGCAATTCGGCGCTTGCTGTTGCGTCATTAGTGAGCTTCCCCTGAAAAATAGTCTTCCAAGGGTGACGTACAATTAACGTTACTTTTTGGAGGAAGAAGATGCAAAAGATCCCGAAGCAGGAATATACGACCGAGTTCAAGGAACAGGCGGTCAAA
>JACDGV010000038.1 GCA_013821425.1 Nitrosospira sp.
GATCTGAATTAATCGCCAAAGTTATTGCTGGCATCCAGTTCAAAAACGGGGTCATAACGAAAACAGAAAATCATCAACGAATTGCCGCCTGATTAAGCTGCCATACACAACATTTGTGTATTTCTCTTCATGAACTGCCATTGACGTCAGAAGTTACCACCATCCTCCGTCCGATGATCGAACGAGCCCAAGCGCTGGGCTGCGAGTGGATATTCACTTCTAACGGCGTTGTACCGATCGTACCCGATACTCTCTCGGCAACAGGAAGTGAGATAGCGAATGAAATGTTAAAAGCGGGGGAAGGCCGCGTCTTGTTCATACTTTCTGATATCCGTCGTACAGTCGAAACGCTGCTTGCAGGTAGGGGCATATCCCGTGAGGTTCGCGTACAATTACAATCCCATGGATTATCCGGAGTGCAGGTGCGGCATTACGACAAGCATGATTATCGGGATGAGAAACGCCGTGTACTGGAGTCCCTGGCGGCCCTCCTATTCGCCATACCTGGCAAAAAAGTGGTCCCGCTACACAGTCAGGTCGCTTGAGACCGTCAATTAGGCCCGCTCGCTTTGCATATATTGAAGTCATGTTTGCCGTAAGGCTGGGTAAGGGTCGCATTGTGATTCAGAATCAGACATGGCCTGAAAATTCTGTTCTTCGAATTTTAAGCCCAACACTAATCCAAAGACACGCGGATTTTCAGTATTCAAGTCATATTCTCTGCTGGCTTCTATATTGTTCTCATAAGGTTGATTTTCAACAATTTTTCTGTTAATTGTAAACGCATTAATTCTCTTGAATTCTCGTAAATTGTGTAATTTTCGCTGCTCAATTACACAGGAATTACACACACGTATTTTAACCGCGTCGCATTTGCCGCTCGTATTATGTCAGGAGATATCCACGGGCTGCGAAGGAGCCCGAGACCGGTCAATCTTCGCGCCGTTTCTCGCTTCTTACTCTTGTCGATATCCTGCTCGCCACACCGCTTCCGTCTTTTCTGACTCCCTCAGACACCGCTGCATAACGGCTAAATTCGCGTTGCAGTCGATTTCCGGTGGTAGATCATCAACAGACAGGGGAATGTGGATATGGGCAAACCGCACGGCTTTCATGCAGGCATCCTGGTCCACGTTCTCACACTTCGGGCATTTGCCGCCGTAGAGATTCAGCAGAGACAAGGCCAGCATTTCGGGACGGAATTTCTCCGGGAGTTCCTTATATTCACCTAGTGAGCGCCTGATCGAGCAGCCGGGCCAAGCTCTCTTCTGCGGCCTTTGTCCCATTCTATCGATTATTTTTCCGGCATATACGCGTTACAGTCTTGTTCGGAGGTTCTTTCGATCATGATAAACTGAGAAATGCTTTAACCGCTGAGTTATTCACGCTTGAGGCGACGCTTTAGCCTAGCTTGCGGCTTCGTTGATATGAAAACTATCGAGGGGGAGGGTCGATGAAATTCAAGTTGGTCAAATCCAAAACCATATCGTATGCCATGCTGCTTGCAGCATCGATAACGGCGGGTTTACTGTCGGTTTCGGGAATAGCGGAGGCAGACGACGCGCGTTCCGGTGCAAAAGATGTAAAATCGGTGGGAATCACGCTCATGCCCGTCACTGCGCAGGTCCTGCCGGACGATCCAAAGCAGACCCTGACCGCTTTCATGGTGTACCTGACGCCGGAAGCCAGCACCACCAGCCATCGCCATGCAGGCGTCGTGTTCGTGCATGTGCTCGAAGGCACGGTCCGCTCTCAGCTCAACAATGGGGAAGTGATCGAGTATCGCGCTGGAGAAAGCTGGAATGAGCCGCCCGGAAGCATCCATTCGTACATGGAAAATCCCAGCAAGGCAATTCCGGCCCGCTTGATCGCAACCATTATTGCTCCCACTGGAGCAAGGTTGACGACCTACGATCAGGAAGCCTCCGGAAATTTGCGGCACGCACATTAACGGAGCTTGATAAAGTGTAGGTTAGGACAGATAAAGCTGCGCTACGTTTCAGTTTTGGCGGTCTTGAAGCTACAGATACGCTCGGCTTCTTAGCGGAATAATGACGCTATAACACAAGCATCTGCAAAACTGATGGCCAATCAAATGATTTTATGTCATGCGATATCACGAGGATCATAAATGGCTCTTCCTAGCCTCATCACCATTTTCCTCTATACCCTTATCATCTTTTTCGCGGGAAGAGCTGAAAGCGATCCCAAAACCGCTTCATCTTCGACTATTTCCGGCGTCACATGAATTCGTCGCCAACGAGCAAGCTTATCCCTGTGCTCGTGATGGTGATCGTTATAGGCGTACGCTTTATCCTCCCTCACCCCCCTCCCGTTCAATCAAATTTTATTTTGCTTGGATTGTAGTTCGTGGATTCTATTGAACTCTTGCACCATTTTGACCTTTATATCTTCCGATGCGCCCGGAGCAGCGCTGTACTCAAGAAGAATTTTGGACAAACGAGTCTTATCGTCGCTGTCGATCCGATCCTTGAGGGCGATTTCTCCTACAGCTACCCAATACGCGGCGATCATCTGATTCAGTCTAGTCTTCGTTCCTTCATTACTCATGCTTCCTCCTCCTTCTTCTCATACAGCAGCGATAGCATGGCCGCAGAGCGCCCCTCTGCCGAGGGCTTTTTTATTGCCTAGTTTTTATTGCTTCCTCTTTTGGAAAAACCTTGCGGAATAGGGATAAAAAATAGCTTTTTTACACTTCCAATTCCTTACTGGCAGCTCGAAGAATGGCCAACGTAGCCTTCGCGTCTCCTATTGCTCTGTGGTTTGGCAAGGCCTCGGCGCCTACATGTTTTACCACGTTGATGAGCTTGTACGAATCAAGCTCAGGAAAGGCCCACCGAGACAGACTAATGGTGTCATGCATGATATTGCTAAAGCTAGTCCCACACTGCGTGGCGGCGAACGCCAGAAACCCTTGGTCAAATGGTGCGTTATGAGCAAAGACAGGAAGGTTGCCTACGAAGGCTTGAAGCCGTTCCATAGCGTCACGTAGCGACGCGCCTTCTCTGTTGAGGAGTGTCTGCTCAATTCCTGTCAGCTGTGTAATGTTCCTGGGTACTGGGCGGGTCGCTTTCACCAGCGTGCTGAATTCAGCTGCAGCTACGAATCCAGGCCCGACCAATAGCGCACCGATTTCAATAATCTCGTTTGATCCACATTCAGGCCAGTCGTCTCGATGTCCACAATAACAAAATCGCCACTCAGGGCCTTCATCATTACCTTGAAATTGGCCTCAAACGCCTTTTGCTGCTCCTGCACCTTCACAATCCGCGCCTGACCTTCTTTGGCATAACCAAGGTACATCTTCACCTGCTCTCTTAACCATTCCGGGAGGGTCAATTCCGGCATCCCCAAGAATTTTCTAGGACCGTTTTGATTGGCAAGTTCAGACCAGCAGTACCGGGTTACTGCTTTGCGTACGACATTTGAGTTCGCTAGAGATTGATGCTCTGCGGGCTCTCCGAAGCTCTCGATAAGCCATTTGACATCTGTTTTACCCAGGTCGGTCATTGCGTGGTAGCCCAGTTGGCGGTAGTCCACCTTAATGTCCGCTAAATCAGATATGGCTACATAAGCTGCAACCTGATGTCCGTAAGCTCCTTGCACGTCACAGAACTTCAGGGCCGTGAACAAAGACCCCATTACCGCTGCACCGTAAAGGGCCAATAATTCGTATTCATAATCCTGTTTGGCTTTTTTCAGTTCACGCACCCGTGCTCGGAAGAACTTGGCAACCCCTGATGACGAGTTGGGGCCGTAAAGGTGATGTTCGTTAAGGCCAGGGCTCGCAACAAGGTGGTGCGGCACGAAGGGGGTAAGCCAGTCAGTCACCTTGTCTGAACCATCCTTCAACCGGCGCTTCTGGACGCTTTCATCAAACCAAAGTCCTGCCGCTTTGGGCATAGCCGGTTTAGAATCCAAGACGTAGGCGTAGCTAGCAACAACGGCCTCTATTTCCTCGCTGGAAACAAGAGCTTCTCTCTCCTGCTCGCCCGGGATATCTATGGTAGCGATTAAGCCCGCCGCTGGCCCCAAGTTCATTGTAGCCTCAAGCTGTTGCTGTTTTTCGCCTGTGAAAATGGATATAAGCCCCGACAGAATACCCATGAATCCCCCTTTTTTATATTGCCTGAGTTGTAGTCTCTGCGACATATTATGACATACGAACTGAAGGCGATTGTCGCTGCTAACCAGGCTGTTCGATCGGGTAATCAAGATGGCGCAACAATTAGGTATACACCTTACGCGCCGGGTGCCGATAGACTATTCAACCTACATCCCGCTACTGCGCCGCATCTCCTGCAGGGTGGTAAGACGCATCAATCAGTTCGTCCCATTGCGCCCTAAACCTAAAGTCCATTCTGTGACATTTTTGCTCTCGAATGGGAAGCTGTCGAGGCAGATTATCGTGCTGGCGATAAGTCGTTAGGAGCTATGGGCAATGAACAAAGCGTATCGCGCGTTACCGTAAAGAAGAAGGTAGAAAGGGTGGACTAAGGGCCTGCCGGCAAAAATTGAAGGGGTAGCTTGCGCGACGCAGGTTAACAAAAAAGCCTATTAACCTGCTTGTTCACTACGGACAACACAGGAGGCGGGCGTGTTGGTGCGCCCTTCATAAAGACGCCCGAACTGCTGGAAGCCATACTAGTAGAAGCGGAAAGCCCCGATACAAATTGGGACAGCTATATAGTAGCGGTCAAAACTGAATGAACTGTATTGGCTTTGCGTAGTTTTTTAGAATCCAAGCCTAAAAAGAGGAATAATAATGAGGGCAATCACGCATAACTTATAGGGGGACAAATGATACTCAACCACGATTCTGTGCGCCTTTGCATGATTGTTCTGACAATTTGCTTGGCTCTGGTTGCTAGCCCGGTGCTTGCTGCGTCGACTGCCAGTACGCCATGGGAAGCTCCGAATGAAAATTGGTGCCAGGTCAGCTCCTTCTGGTCGGGTTGGATTCTTCTCATGGGTGTCGCAATTAGTGGCCTTACTTTAATATTTGACGGTGAAACCTCTCGGCGTATCCGCTACGGCACAATTGTAGCTTGCGGACTTGCGATGGCTAACATGATTACCTGTTTATTCTTCTAAGCTAAGGCGACTACTAGGGTGACAGATTCGTGTCATTTTGAGGTACACCGTAACCTGACAAATCTCCCTGACACTTTTACCGTATTTTTTGTCATTTTAAGATTAACAGTTATATTAATTGACAGTCATTGACGAAAGTCTTAGAATCTAACCTGACATTTATCAGGGGAAGAGAATCATGACCAGTCAAAGAATTGGATACATCAGGGTGAGTTCGCTGGACCAAAACGCGGAGCGCCAGCTCGACGCGATTCACCTGGACAAGGTATTCACCGACAAGGCATCAGCTAAGGATACAAATAGGCCCCAGCTCCAGGCCGCACTAAATCACATCCGTCCAGGGGATACGCTCGTAGTCCATTCCATGGACAGGCTAGCGCGTAACGTTGAGGACATGCTGAGGCTTGTCAGGGAAATGAATGACCGGGGTGTATCGGTTGAATTCATAAAGGAGAATATGAGCTTCACCGCCGTCAGCGATGACCCTCGATCTATCCTGATGTTTACCATGCTCAACGCATTTGCACAGTTTGAACGTTCGCTCATTAGGGAAAGGCAGCGGGAAGGGATAGCGCTGGCGAAGGCCAAGGGAACAGTCTACAAGGGCAGGAAACCAGCGCTGAATGCAGAGAGGATTGCCCAGCTGCGAGAACAGGCCGCAGCGGGGGCAAACCGGACAAAGCTGGCAAAAGAGTTCGGGATAAGTCGCGAAACTCTTTACCAATACATTCGGTAGAGCGAGTGACTTGCTCATGTGGCTTGCCGATTGGTGGACATTATCTTGTCGCAGATAGGTCCCCATGGCGGCGAGCCAGGGGGTGCAACATTGATCAGCTTTTTATTGACGAATTCACCGAAACCCAACTCCGACAGCTCACGGCCAAAGCCTGAATTCTTGATACCTCCGAATGGAAGTTGGGGAGCTGTCCATGCTGGCTGATTTATGAAGACCATACCGCGTCAATCTTTGTTGCAACCTTGCGGCCACGTTCGATGTCAGCCGTAAACACCGAGGCGCCAAGACCGAATGGAGTCGCGTTTGCCAGGCAGACTGCTTCGTTTTCATTTTTGACGACGTAGAAAGAGACAGCCGGACCAAATAACTCCTGGGCATAGATTGGGTTTTCTTCGCTGATGCCGACCAGTACCGTCGGTTGCAAATAGAAGCCAGGAAGATCAATTCTTGCACCACCGAACGCAACCTTTCCTCCTTCGTTCCGAGCCAGCTTGATTTGGCCCAGGAGAAGATTTAACGCCTTCTCTGAAGCAAGCGGCGCCAACGTTGTAGCAGGATCATTGGGATCCCCTGCCTTCAATAAAGCCAGGCGCTGAACGAAGCCATCCAGGAAAGCTTCTCCTCGCTCCTTGCCAATGACAATAATACGTTTTGAACCAACGCAACTCTGCCCCATGTTGAACATCCGGCCGAACAAGGCATTATCGAGCGTGGACTCCATGGGTGCGTCTTCCAGCACAATCAGCGGATCACTTCCCCCCAGTTCCATTACCGATTTCTTGAGGCTACGGCCAGCGCGGCCTGCTACGTCCGCACCTGCGCATTCGCTGCCAGTAAAGGTAATGCCACGGATACGGGAATCCTCGATCAATCTCCCAATTTGTTCAATGCTGGCAAAAATATTCGTGTACACACCGGGCGGTGCGCCAGCTTCATCGAAAAGGCGAGCAAAAGCCAGTGCTGACTGAGGAACACTCTCCGCATGCTTAAGAAGCAGCACGTTCCCTACCATCAACTGCGGCCCTGCCACCCTCGCGATCTGGTAGTAGGGGAAGTTACACGGCTCGATGCCGAGCAGAACCCCGATCGGCTCGATATGCAGTTCAGCACCGGGAGATTCGGAAAGCACACGTGGCTCCAGGTAATTCTCAGCTTTCCTTGCGTAATAATCAAGGATATCGGAAGAAAGGGTGACCTCGGCCCGCGCCTCTGCGATAAGCTTGCCCACCTCCAACGTTAGATAGTGGCTGTAACTCTTCACTTTTACTTCGGAGGATGGCGGCTGCAGTTGAAAGGATCCGGGCACGCTCAGTTACCCGGCGATACTGCCAGTCTCCTCGGAAAGCCTTGTATGCGATCGCAACTACAGCCTCCAGGTCTCTGTCGGATATATTTGCATAAGTCTTTATCAATTGACCTGTTGCAGGGTTGATCGTTTGATAGGCCATATTGCCTCCATGGGCTTAAAGCGAGTGAATGCCCTCTTCCTCTCAGAAAGACAAGAGAGCTAAAGTCATTTTTTTACGGATGAGTGCGTCGAGCTCAAAAGAAATGGAATTGGCCGTCTAAGCGGGGACGGCCAAAGCCTGATCTAACGATCTGCTATTCCTGGGGTAAGCACCAGGTTAACAGGAAGCTTTTCTGCCAGCGTATAGGGACTTGCCTTGTTTTCCTTGACCCATCTCTTCTCGGCAACAGATTCAAAAGGAGGTGCAATTTCTCCCTGGAGAGACCAAAGATCGAAGGGTGTCTCATCAATAGAAATCTCCCAATCGTAACCTCTGTCCTTTACGAAGGGAGCGATTATCTCGTCGAGCGATCTCACCCACCATTCTCGGATGATTTGGCCCGGCAGCGTCCTTGCAATGTGATCGACCTTGAACCGAACAAACTTGTTATTTGGCTTCACCGCCCACAAAGCAGGAATCCCTGGATATTTCCTCAAAAATAAAGACCACATAGAACTTGGGGATAGGAACGCTCGCATACAAACTCGTAACTCGTTCGGATAAATCCTTTTTGTCTTGCGCCGTATATGCTCCATCCGGGTGATAAACTTTCCATAAAGGCATGTTTTTCTCCAAATGATGTTTAGTTAGATAGCTGCTCTTTTGCAATTAGCAAGTGAGTACAGTATAGGGCTCGAGACTAATAGCCGGGTAGTCTGCTAAATTAGCTATCATAGTTCTATTTTTGGAACGATTAGGTAGACCTTGTGCAAGACCTGAACGACCTCTACTACTATGTCCAAGCCGTGGATCATGGCGGCTTTGCGCCGGCAGGCCGGGCGCTTGGCGTACCGAAATCCAAGCTCAGCCGGCGTATTGCCATGCTGGAAGAGCGACTCGGCGTCCGCCTGATCCAGCGTTCGACACGTCATTTTGCAGTTACCGAAGCCGGGCAGACCTATTACATGCATTGCAAGGCGATGCTCGTAGAAGCTGAGGCGGCCCAAGACGCGGTAGACACATTAAAAGCCGAACCTCGGGGCGTAGTCCGGATGACATGCCCCATACCGCTGGTGCATGCGAATGTGGGAGTGATGCTGGCCGATTTCATGATGCGCTATCTGCACGTCACGGTGCAGATGGACGCGACTAACCGGCGTGTCGATCTGGTCAGCGAGTCGGTGGACGTTGCCCTTCGTGTGCGCCCAGCACCCTTGCAGAACAGCGATCTGGCCATGCGTGTTTTGGCTGATCGAGTCCAATGTTTGGTCGCCAGTCCCTCTCTTATCCAGCAATACGGCTTTCCTGCTGCACCAGCTGCTTTGAGTAACTGGCCTAGCCTGGGCCTGGGGGCACTACAACAAAACCATACCTGGGTACTACATGGTCCAAATAGCGCACAAGTAACACTTCATCACACGCCACGCTTCGTGACGACGGACATGATCGCGCTAAGAAATGCCGCTTTGGCCGGTGTTGGAGTGGTGCAGCTGCCGATGGTCATGGCACGAGACCAGTTGGCGGCTGGTTCATTGGTTAGGCTGGTGGCGGACTGGGTGCCACTCCGGGAAATCATTCATGCCGTGTTTCCCTCCCGGCGCGGCCTTCTGCCATCTGTGCGGGCGTTAATTGATTTTCTCGTAGAGCGCTTTGACATGCTGCATGAGGGCTAGGTGGCCCGATATAGCGGGGCAAGGAGCTTGTCCCGCGCTTCCATTTTAAGCTGTTGTCTGGAGCAAAATGGGTCGATTTCGGTAGGGGGGGGAATGACACCTAAGCGCCATGGCAGCGTTCACCCGACGGGGGATAGGCCGGTTTCCGCCCTACGACGGTGGCTGGAGCGGGCACCTCGTGGACGGTATCCTGCGACTCTTCCAAGCTATTCGTGAAGCTGTAGCGGAAGTCCGCTGCCACCGCCTGTCCTCGCCGCGCCCCGTTTAGTCAGCTGCCGCGAAATGTGCCATCTGGTCTGCACGTGCTTTGACAAAGGCTGGGCGTGCAGTTGCGCGCTCGACGTAGCTGCGACAGGCTGGATATTCGGCCAGACCATCGAACCGATCAACAAGACGCAGCACGTCCGCCACGAGAATATCGGCTGCCGAGAACGACCCGGCTAGCCAGTTACGACCGGCTAGTATCGTCTCCATGTGCTGAAGGCGACCCTGCAGGAAGTTCTCCAAAAGCTCTCGTCCTGGCGATTGAATCTTGTCATTGGTAAACTTGAAAAGAGACCAAGGCAGACTGGCCATCTCAACGGAATTGAGCGCGGCAAACAGCCATTCGTTGACCGTGCAGCGGCCCCTTGGGTCTGACGGCATCAGTGCGTTACTTTTCTCTCCAAGATGAAGAAGGATCGCTCCGCTTTCGAAAATCGTGATCTCTCCATCGGTCAGCCAGGGTGCCTGACCAAAAGGCTGATTCGCAAAATGCTTCGCGCTTCTATCGCGAAACGGGGTGGTCTCCACCCGGTAGGGTAATGCGGCCTCTTCCAGCGCCCACCGGACGCGCAGGTCGCGAACATACCCGCGCGGCAATTCTGGAACCCAATCAAACGTTGTCAGTATAAGCTCAGCCATGTCTTCCCCCTCCGCATCTTTATTTTAACGCAGGCAGCAACGTTCAGTGGAACGGTGGTGGGCGCAGCAGATGGTGACACCTTGACGGTTCTGACCGCAACAAAGCGGCAGCATAAAATCCGGCTGGCCGAGATCGACGCTCCAGAGAAACACCAGCCATTCGGCACGAAATCAAAGCAGTTTCTCTCGGACCTGTGTTTCGGCAAGGAGGCCGAAATCGCCCCATGTGTAAAAGACCGATATCAGCGAATCGTGGCCCGTGTTAAATGTGGCGGCGTTGATGCCAATGCAGAGCAGATTAATTGAGGCATGGCCTGGGTGTATCGGCGCTATGCCAAGGACCATGAGCTATATGTTTTGAAGTGGGGCGAAAGTAGAAAAGCGAGGACTATGGGCGGATTCCTCACCTACACCACCTTGGCAGTGGCGAAAAAATAGCAATGTGCGGCAGATTTAAGCAGTCTTGAACAAGGCCGTATTACGCTGAGGCGCTAGGTGTTGACTAGTGGGATATTTATACAGTTCTTGATGTCGAATTTTGTGCGGTTCGTTCTGATTTTTTTGGTTAGGAGAATTCGATGGAAAAGAAAATTCAGGATAAAGCTGAAAACAGCAATATGGCTAAAGATCCAGACTATTGGACGACCGGTGATGAACCGATGACCGGTGCGCAAAAGTCTTATCTAAGTACGTTAAGCGAAGAGGCTGGCGAAGAAATGGATGAAAATCTATCCAAATCGGATGCGTCAAAGAAAATCGATGAGCTTCAGCGTAAAACAGGTAGAGGATTGCAGGAAAAATGATTCGAATTACCTGGGGTAGTCTCAGAACTCGGAAAAAATAGTACGTTAAGCTGTATTGGTTTCGATTCAATCTGACAGCAGGGCCTTGCCAAAGGTGGGGTTACGCGGTTTGATGGGGGTGCGAATCTTTATCAAATTGAGCGCTGAGAGCGCACAGGAGTAACCCCAGGAGTAGTGTTTGTCAAAATGTTTCGAGCACAAGGTAGGTTGCTTAATGTGGAGTTTGGCAATGTATCACGTGCCTGCAAGGCGATAGGTCTTTCCCGCGATACCGTCTTATTCCGCATACGACAAGACCTTCTACAGGCAAAGGCACAGGATCAAGAACATGTTCGGGCGGCTCAAGGACTGGCGCAGGATCGCCATGCGTTATGACTGCTGCGCCCATACCTTCTTCTCAGCCATCTGTATCGCCGCTACCGTCATCTTCTATCTCAATTAATGAGTCCTGTGCCTAGGGGCTCTGTTGCAAAAAATAAGAAACATCTATATTTTAATATTTAACTAAATATTTTTAATAACTTTTAAATTCACTTTTTATCAAAAATCACTTTTTGCAACAGAGCCGAAAACATGGCCCAGTTCATCAACACCAAAGAAAACATCATCACCGAAGCCGTCGATGGTCTGGTCGCGGCATCTGGCGGTAAGCTGGCGCGGCTCGACGGCTATCCGCATATACGGGTGGTCGTACGCAATGACTGGGACAAGTCCAAGGTCGCGTTGATCTCGGGAGGCGGATCGGGCCACGAACCGGCACATTTGGGTTTCGTCGGGGAAGGGATGCTGACGGCTGCGGTGTGCGGCGACATCTTCGCCTCGCCGACAGTCGACGCGGTACTGGCAGGCATCCTTGCCGTGACGGGATCGTCCGGCTGCCTGCTCATCGTCAAGAATTATACCGGTGACCGATTGAATTTCGGGCTGGCGGCCGAACGCGCTCGCCAGTTCGGCTTGAATGTCGAGATAGTCATCGTCAACGATGATGTGGCGTTGCCCGACTTGCCCCAAGCCCGCGGCGTCGCCGGCACGCTTTTCGTGCACAAGATAGCCGGCGCGTTGGCCGAGAATGGTGCCGACTTGGCGCACGTCGCCGCGGCCGCGCGCAAGGTCGTGTCAAAGACAAAAAGCATCGGCATCTCGCTAAACACCTGCACCATCCCAGGTTCGCCAAAGGAGGATCGCATCCCGCCCGGCATGGCCGAGCTTGGGCTTGGCATCCACGGTGAAGCCGGGGTTGAGCAGGTCGAGTTCAAGGACGCGAGCGAAGCTGTCGCTGCCATGGTCGAGCGCCTGTCAGCTGCAATGGAAGAAAAGCCGCATGTCGCTATGGTCAACAATCTCGGCGGCACGTCGGTCATCGAGATGTCGATCATCCTCAACGAAATCCGGCGGTCAGCGATTGGCGAGCGGATAACCCACGTTATCGGGCCGGCGGCCATGATGACATCGCTCGACATGCATGGCTTCTCGATTTCGGCCTATCCTGCCGACGATGCCGAGATCGCCCTGCTCAAGCAGCACACGCCGCTGGCGGCATGGCCACGGGTCTCCCGGCTAGGCCAGGTCGCGATTCAGGCGCTTCCGGAAGGCCTGACGGCTGTCGTTCCGATGCCTTCGATGCACAAGCCGACCAGGGAGTTCCTGACCAGTTGCTGCGAGGTTCTGATCGCCGCCGAGAACGACCTCAACGCGCTCGACGCGAAGTCAGGCGATGGCGACACCGGCAGTACGCTAGCCGGCGCGGCACGCGCCCTGATCAGCGCCGTGGACCGATTGCCGCTTGCCGACCACACCCAGCTCTATCGAGCCATTGGCTTGGAGCTTTCCCAAACCATGGGAGGCTCGTGCGGTGTGCTCCTCGCGATCTTCTTCGCCGCAGCGGGCGATGCCGCCTCAAGCGGCTTGCCAATGCGCGAAGCGTTGCAGGCCGGGTTGCGGAGAATGCAGGAGATCGGCGGGGCACGTCCGGGTGACCGCACCATGGTCGATGCCCTTGCGCCGGCCCTTGATGCCCTGGAAGAGAGCCTGCCCGAGGCGGCGAAAGCCGCGCGCGCGGGTGCCGATCGCACTGCCCACATGAGCAAGGCGAATGCGGGGCGCGCTTCCTATGTCAATGCCAAGCATTTGGTCGGTCACGCTGATCCAGGTGCTGAGGCGGTCGCGCGACTGTTTGAACACTTGGCCTAATTTTAGATTGTAAGCATCTATTTATCTCATGGCGCCACCTCCGCCATAAGTGAATCACATCTGATAAGCGAAAAGGTCCGTCTGCCGGCCTTCCTGCGGCACCAGTTCCGACAGCATCACTCCCGCTTTCTGGTAATACACTTCCGGCCGATACCCTTCTTCAATAGCCACAGCGCCGCATTCGTGATTTGCAAGCTACATTCCGTTGGAGCAGGCAGGACAACAGTCTCCGTTCTGCCGTAGAACTCAGCCTGATCGAAGGGGCTGGTCTGGATGAATACGAAAACTGCGCCAGCAAACAGGCCCTGCTTGCGCAGCCGCTGCGCTGCGTTGGCAGCATGGTAGCTGACCGCTTCTTTGAGCTCGTGCAGGCTCTCGACTCTTTGCCCAAAGGAGCGCGAGCTCATGACCTGCTGGGCAATGGGCGATGCTTCTTCCAGCTCGAGCCACGACTCGCCGTTGAGTTCCTGGACCGTGCGCTGCATGGTGATGCCGAACCTGTCCCGAATCCTCCTGAGATTGGCGCGCCTGAGCCTCGATACATTTGCCACCCCTAGTGCCTTCGTAAGCTTCCCCGTCAAGTAGACAGTTCAGAAGTAGAATTTTTCCCTGCGAGCAGTCGCTCGCGGAACACGGCTGGGGGCAGGTTTCCCAGTGCATCATGGGGACGTTCTTCATTGTAGCTTCTCACCCATTCATGGGTGATCTCGCGGACTTCGTCGAGTGATTCGAACACCCAGGCATTCAGAATCTCGGTGCGGTACGATCGGTTAAAGCGCTCAATAAATGCGTTTTGATTCGGTTTGCCGGGCTGAATAAAGCGCAGTTCGATTCCCTTGTTTTTGCACCAGTCGGCAAAATACTGTGAAGTCAGTTCCGGGCCATAGTAAATGCAGAATAGGTGTCAGCCATTGAAGGTAATGGCATCCTTGGGTTTCTCTAAGACCGAAGGAGATCACCATCATGGCTGACATTGCCGATATTAGGACTATTTATCACTGGATAGCAATTGATGTGGCACGGTATTGGAACATTGTATTGATCGAGACCGCTTCCGGGCAGCGCCACCGCTTCAAGATGAGCAACACGGCACAAGACTTTGAACGCCTGATCACTTTTATTCAAGACTTGGGAGGCCGGGCACGTGCCGGTCTTGAACCGACCGGTGATTATCATCGCGCTCTGGCTTATCGGTTGGCCCAAGCCGGGGTCGAGGTGGTCAGCATTTCTTCCGTAGCCCAATCACGCTACCGGGAAGCGATGTTCAACTCATGGGACAAGAACGATCCCAAGGATGCCGGGGTCATTCTTGAGATGCTCAAGCAAGGCCGGACACAACAGTATGTGGATCCCATGCTCGCGGGCCATCATGATATGCAGGAACTCTCCAAGACGTATTACCAGATTTCGCGCGCACGAACCAGGGTTCAGCACTCCATTGTCAATCACCATATTCCTCTGTATTTCCCTGAGATGCACAAGTACTGGTCCAGCACTCGCTCGGACTGGTGGGTGCGATTCATGATCGAATTTCCCACACCGGCACATGTTCGTCAGTTATCGCAGGAGGCATTTGTCGCCGCATCCTGGAGCATTGTTGGCCGCAAGGTCAACAAGCAGAGCAAGCTTGAGGAAATCTGGTCCATGGCCGAGCATTCTGCCGCGCTGCCACATATGCCGGAGAGTCTGGCTGTGGAGACGTTTCGCATGACACTGCGCCACTTTCAGCAGCTCACGACATTGCGTGCCGAAATCGAGCAACGGGCCGAAACCGTGCTATGCGGAAATCCGGACTATGCATGCCTCAAAAGCCTTCCCGGAATCGGGCCGATCATAGCACTCACCATCCTCGCTGAGGGTGGGGACTTGCGTCGCTTTGGACATCACCGCCAGTTTCTCAAGTATTGCGGTTTTGATCTCGCGAAGACCCAGTCGGGGATGCGGCGAGGCCGTGCCCAGTTGTCCAAGCGCGGCAATGCACGCTTGCGTCTCGCGTTCTGGATGGCCGGTCAAGTTGCCATCCGACTGCGTGAAACGCTTTCAAAGATAAATATGAACGGTATATCAGCGCGAACCCCGGTGATGCCGATCTGCGCCGCAAGGCTTTAACGGCAGTCGCCGCCAAAATGGCACGAGTAGCTTATGGAATAATCAAGAAGCATCAGCCGTATCGGCAATTCTTCGAGCAAAGTTTGCCCAGTGGATCGATCCCTCTCAGTAGGGCCGTTAGGGCGCCGGCTTGGCCGGGGACCCCGTAGATAATGCTTGGACTTCCGCTGGGCGCCCATATTGTTTGAAGTACAGTAAAGACCGCGCTATCAACTTCGCGGATCTTGTTTCTATTATGGTCAGTTAGGGCTGTCCCTGTAATGCGGAATACCGCTGGTCAATTGTTTGTTCTTTATTATTTCCAGGCTCAAAAAGGCCCGGCACGGATGCTTTTGCCCTATCGGCTTCCCACCTCTTGCATTTAGTACGTTGTCCAGGCGGATCGCCTGCGGCAGTCCGCGCCAGGTTTCCAACTGTTGCAAAGCTCGCACAACGCGTTGGGCAGGCAGGCTAGTGTCTACCTCAATGGCCAACGCTTCCCGCACGCCTTCATCCAGAATATTCAAGGTGCGAAATCGCCGTCCCTGATAGAGGCTATCGCTCATGAAGTCCAGTGACCAGATTTCATTGGGCCACAACGGTGTGTTCAGCGATTGCATCGGTCTGATCAATCGCTTCTTCGTGCGACGCGGCAGATTAAGCTTCATGACACAATACACCCGCCAGGTACGCTTGTGATTCCATGCATGCCCATCCAGCCTGAGCCGGTCGTGACACTTCCAGAAGCCCCAGCGCCCGTGTTTGCCAACCACCACATTGAACGCCTCAATAACCGCTGCATCACGTACAGATGCAATCTTGGTCTCCCGGTAATACGCCGCCCGAGACAGGCTCACCACTTGGCAGGATTGCTTCACCGACAGCTCTTGTTCCTGCACCAGACAGCGTGCCACATCCCGGCGTTCGGACGGCGTTACAGTTTTTTTAAAACCGCCTTGATCGCTTCGTTCTCCAGGGCCAGGTTCGCATACATGCGCTTGAGTTGACTGTTCTCCGCTTCAAGCTCTTTTACACGCACCAACTCGGAAACTTCAAGCCCGCCGTATTTGGCTTTCCACTTATAGTAGGTCGCCGAGCTGATCCCATGCTTGCGCCAGATCTCGTTGACTGCAACACCACTATCGGCTTCTTTTAATATCCCAACAATCTGGCTTTCCGTAAATCGCGATTTCTTCATTTGAACCTCCAGCCAAAATCCTGCCAGAAAGTTCTACTTTTTGCTTGTCTCTCAAAGAGGGGAGCTTACGAATCCAATGCTCGAATTCCAGGAAGTATCCGTTTCATAAATAGCTGTGGGGGAGAATTTTCTTTCCTGGGAGTTGGCCAAAACCAATAAAAAGGAAATATGATGGGAGTGATCAAAGACAGCATTACGGGACAAGAGTATGAAATTCAATTCGATGAAAATTATGATGGGTTATCCATCACAATCTATTCTGAGCAAATGAAGAGTAACTATACCGTTGAGCAAGAAACGTTAGATGCTTCCCAAAACTCTACTGTTCCCATCGGACGTGACAACATGATAAGGGATGCCATTGCTCATCTGGAACAATTAAGATAGTCGTCCCTGAAAAACCTGTTTTCTCAGTCACTCAAATGAAGACTTGGTATTTTGCTTGCCAGTAACTGATTGAGACTGACCCCGAAACGGGCGCACAAAAACGCCAAACGGCGCAGAATCTTGC
>JACDGV010000039.1 GCA_013821425.1 Nitrosospira sp.
GCAAGAAAACACCTGATGAGGCTTATGCCGTGATGCTGCCGACGGTTAAACTGGCAGCGTGAGATTCAGCAGAGATTCCACTTAAAATACTCAGATTGCTGTTCAAACAATCGGGACCACTTCTCTTTACGTGGGACGAAGGTGCGAATGATGTGGAAATCGTGGATTATCACTAAGTTTTATAGAGAGAAAGGTAACAGAACATGACGAGAGAAGCTATTCACCCCGGCGAATTTCTTGCTGATGAATTGGAAGAAATTGCTATGACGCGAACAGAGCTTGCGCGGCAAATCGATGTGCCTGCAAACCGTATCTCGCAGCTTATTCGTGGCAAACGCGACTTGACAGCAGATACAGCTTTATGGTTAGGACGGTTTTTCGGCACCGGCCCGGAGCTGTGGTTGAACCTGCAAAAAACCTATGAGCTTGATAAGGCGAAAACCGAGCTGGGTATAAAAATCCAAAAAATCAATCCGTGGAAACCCCACGAAGAAGTCCATATTTGAAATTCGATGTTATTTTTAAGTGGTAACCGTTCTGTTATCGCGATTTTTATATATTTAAAAGGGGAAAGCCTTCCCCCTGCTGCAACCGCAGCGTCGCCGCGTTTTCCGGCACCCCCATCAACGGGGACACCCCCGCAACGCCCCTCATGTCGTGAACCGGTTTCCGGTTCACCCTTATTTTTATTTCCCCCGCTGGGAATAAATTAATTTAACACAGAACCTGCTTCCACCGAGTCATCCCCCAATCTTCCGCACGCCGTTTCACGGCGTTTGTGCAGACCGGGTGGTCCCCCCTGACTTGGCTCCACCAGAACCTGTGTTTCCGCTCGTTTCACTCGCTTTTCTCTGGGGTTTTCCAACCCCAGCGGGGGTTGTTTTTTAACCTTTGATAAAGCGAGAAAAAAGCCATGAGTAATGAAATCAGAATTTACGTAGCCGATTTAGCCGCCTATAACGCCGGGTATTTACATGGGGTGTGGATTGATGCCTGTGAGGATGTCAGGGATATATGGGGGCAGATAAAAACCATGCTGGCCGACAGTCCCGTTGAAAACTCTGAGGAGCACGCGATTCATGATTATGAAGGGTTTGGCGGCTATGCACTAAGCGAGTATGCAGGGATTGAATTTGCCCATGAGGTTGCTTGCTTCATTGCCGAATATCCGGATTTTGGTGGTGAGTTGCTGAACTATTTTGGTGGTGATCTGGAGGAAGCCAAAACCGCCGCCGAGGAAAATTATTGCGGCTGTTATAAATCGCTTGCTGATTATGCGCAGGAACTGACGGAGGATACGACACGGATTCCTGAACACCTGACTTGCTACATCGACTATGAACGCATGGGCCGGGATATGGAGATGAGCGGTGATGTATTCACCATAGCAACGGGTTACGAAGAGATTCACATTTTCTGGAATCACTAAAGCTCAAGCAAATGATGGCGCTGCTGGTTTCAGCCAGCAGCGCTTTGCTTTTCTGTTTTGTGGGAAAAAATTTGCGCCGAAATCCTGTAGCTTTCGGCGGCAATAGAATGAGGACCGTTAACGGAAAACAGCCCTATAAATGCTGTTCGATATCCATCCGGCCATGCAGGATGCGGACAATCTCGATCCGTTCCTTTCCGGTGTGACGGTAAAAAATCACATGCTTGCCGACCCCGTACTTGAAATAATCTTCCCGGATATCATCGCATGCCCGGCCCAGACCGGGCTTGTCCGCCAGATCATGAAAGGAGCCGTCAAGCTGGGTCAGATAGCGTCTCTGCTGGGCCGTACCCCATTGCTTGCGCGTGTAACGGCCAATGGCAAGCAAGTCGTCCTTGGCTTTCTGTGTGAGGATGAACGTCCCCATCTAGTCTTCACTTTCCAGTTCATCCAGTATGTTTTGCAAGGAATAATCAGCAGGACCACTTTGCTCGCCCTCGCTCAAGGCGCGGCGCAGTGCTTCCAACTTGGACTCACGTTCTTCCAACAGGCGAAGACCGGCCCGTATCGCTTCGCTGGCTGAGCCGTAACGCCCAGATTCGATTTGATAGGCGAGAAATTTCTCGAAATGCTCGCCCAACGTGACACTGGTATTTTTCTGTATCGGCATGGTTGGCCCCCATGAATTGAAACGCTGATACCTAATTATAATATTTATTGGTATTAAGGGCAATTTAAATATAAAGGCTTCGGGAGCTATGCGCTAAGTGAATGCAGGTATTAAAACCGTGCATATCTAACGCGTCCATTCCGGGCCGCGCTGGCGAGGCTGCGGGCGGTCCCGGTTCCGTTCTTGGCGTTGTGTCTCAAGCTGTTCAAGGCGCTGATCCCGCATGGCTTGATACTGCGCTCTGTCGTGTTCCAGCTCGTCCAGCCGGTAAGATTTAAGCGCTTCCAGCCGCTCGATGCGCGATTGAAGGGTACGACGCTGTCTAGCTGCTCAAAAATCAGCGCGTCGCGTTCCTGCTGCTGGTGCATTTCGATTTGCCATGCCTCTTGTTCATTACGTTCTTCGATTTGCTTGCGCCTTCCCGTAAGGCGGTCAAACAGGCCGCGCATGCCTTTATTGAAATTGTTCCGCCATTCCTGTTGTTTGTCCTGCCAATATAATTGCTGAGTTTCGATTAGTTTTTGCCGTTCAGCCTGATACTGGCGTACTAGCGTTTGCCGCTTTTCTTCCAGCTCAGCCCGGCGGGTTGCAAACACTGCCATTTGTTCTTGAGATAGCGTATCCAGCCGTGCCGTCATGTCATTGGCAATCTGGATTCTGGCTTCTTCAACCGAGGGAAGTGTTTTTTCATCGATGAGACGAATGCGCACTTCCTTTGTTTTGATCCCCACCCATTTGGACACAGCAAACACTTCGCCCTTGTGATCCACCGCAACGAAGCCGCGCCGGTCGCCACGGGCGAGGAGATACCCTTGCTCTTTCAGTGCATGGGCAAAAGCGTTCTGTGTTTTACCGAGCGACCAGCATTCCTGAAATACGGCTTTAATTTGCTTCGGGTCTTTGCCAATGCGCTTGGCCTGTTGCCATTCCGCCAATGTGAAATTGCGCGGTCACGCCCGTGGGAATGCCTAAGTCCTTCCGGCATCGTCCAGCCATGTTCCAGAAACAGTTCACGGGACAAGTCGATTAATCTTCGCTTGGAGAAAGAAAGCTGTACCGCTTTCATTTCATCCAGCTTGATGCGTGACCACACCGCATGGCAATGCCTGCGCCCGTTTTTCTCATGAAAAACGATGGCGCGGGGCTGATCGTTGAGGCCGAGCTTTTCCTCAGCTCGGTCAATAGCCTGCTCGAATGTTTCGGTTGAAACATTCTCATGCTTGGGAGGATTAAGGCTTAAGGAGAATAAAAACTGTTTGCAGTGTGTGGCGCGGCTAATCGCATAGGCTTCATTGAGCGCAGCCATAAGATTGTCTGAGGCAAACCCGCGCACCTCGTGGACTTCGACATGCTCATTTTCTTGTTTGAGCAGGTGCAGGGCCAGATCCTTGGCTCCGCCGCGCTGGTTGCCAACAAGGATCATTCATCTTCCACGGGCGTTACCCCCAGCGCTGTGATTAATAGCACGCGTATGGCTTGGATTTCCGCGCATGCCTGTACAATCTCACGTTCCGTTTCAGGTGTTACATCCAGTGTTCCTATATTGGCCGCTTTGGCGAGCTGGTTGATATTGGAAGCCAGCCGCGACCGACCGAATTCACCCAATACAAGAGCTAGTAACGCGGTGTCCGGGGTAGGTTTTTTGACTTTACGGCGCTTCTCGGTCTGTTCGCCGAGTATGCGATTACGTATATATGATCCCAGCGGCTGATTTCCTGCCAGTTCATCCAACCGTTTACGTTCCTCGACGGTAAGCCGCAGGGAAAACGGAGGCGTATAACGCTGTTTCGATTTCTTGGGCAAGGGTGCAGTAGCAGCCGAGAATGCCCGAATTGCCGAGGGAATATTGATGAAGCCGCTCATGGGGACGGCTCCTGATAGTACGAAACATTAGTCTTGAGATAGTCGTTCCATTCCTCTAGAATTTCCAGAACGCGGTTCGAAGTTTCGCACTCCGTCTCCGCCAATCTAGCGTCCTCATTCATCCAGTAGTGTCCCCAAAACCCAATGAATACGTACATGTACTGCTTGTTGTAGTCCACTGCAGTGCGTCAATGTCCTGTTGAGTCCGGCCCTAAACCGTGGTAACTTACGTGGTAACAAATTTACCAGGGTTAAAAGTTACCACGATGGCTACCAATCTCTTATCTGCCGCACAATGCAAGAACGCCAAGAGTAGCGGTAACAGTGTTCGCAAGCTTCCAGATGGCGATGGCCTGTACTTGTGGATTTACCTGGATGGCCGCAAATACTGGCGTATGCGTTATTGGCAGGCAGGCAAGGAAAAATGTCTCTCCCTGGGGGTCTATCCCATCGTCAGCTTAAGCGATGCTCGTAAAAAGCGCGATGAATTGCGAAAGCAGCTGCAAGCCGATCTTGACCCTTCCGCCGAACGTAAAGCCGCAAACCTGCGTAAAAAGCTGGCTGCCGAGAACTCTTTTGAGGCGGTGGCCCGCGAGTGGTATGGCAAGCAACTGCATACCTGGGTGCCCCACCACGCAAGCGATATCAAACGTCGCCTTGAGAACAATATTTTCCCGAGCATCGGCAAGCGCCCCATTGACGAGATTGAAGCCACGGAACTGCTCCAGACTCTCCGCAAGATAGAGGACCGTGGTGCGTACGATTTGGCGCATCGGGTCTCACAGGTATGTGGGCAGGTATTCCGTTATGGAATCGCCACCGGACGCTGCACCCGCAATTTATCCACTGATCTGCGCGGGGCACTGACTCCGCACAAGAAACAGCATCAAGCAGCCGTCCGGCAGGAGGATTGCCAGAGCTTTTACGAGCGATTAGCAGATATGACGAAACCGGTGATAAGCAAACACGTCTCGCCCTGCAACTGTTAGCACAAACATTTGTTCGCACCAATGAGCTTATAGGCGCGGAATGGACGGAGTTTGATTTCAGCAATGCGATATGGGTTATTCCCGCTGCGCGCATGAAAATGAAAGCGGAGCATGTTGTCCCGCTATCCAAGCAGGCGGTTCTCATACTTACCGAACTCAAGGAAATATCTGCGAGCAGTCGATTCGTCTTCCCCGGGCGTAACCGGGACAAGCCCATCAGTAACAATACGATGCTGTTCGCCCTTTACCGCATGGGCTACAAGGGCAAGATGACCGGACATGGATTCCGTGCCGTGGCGTCCACTATCCTCAATGAAATCGGTTTTAATTCGGATGTGATCGAGCGTCAGCTCGCGCATTGCGAACGCAACGAGGTGAGGGGCGCATACAACAGGGCGGAGTATCTGCCCGAGCGCAAACGCATGATGCAGCGCTGGGCGGACTATTTGGAGGCAGTGGAAACCGGGGCGAACGTGGTTTCACTGCATGGTAACGTGGCCTGATGGTCGATTTGGAACAACGAGGAAAGGCGCTTTTCTCGGGTCTTTAAGGTCCGGTAGCCTCCCCACAAGTCTAATATCGTTTGACAAGGCTGGTAACGCTAGATACTATGCATCCATATGGTGTGTTTTTGCGATTAGGGATAGCGCGATTCATACATGGCTTTTTATTAACCCGCTGAAACGGCGGGTTTTTCATTTTTAGGGGACCCACTTTCGGTGGTTCTCACCCTAACCCACCAGATTCTTCCATTCAAACCCACCCTCTAACCCAGTGGGTTTTTATGCTTTCTCTGACAAATAGATGTCCTGCAGAGAAATGCGTCAGATGCTGATTGTTCTTCTTGTTTCCTCTCGTTAATAAATGCGTTGACGGTAGGCAAGCAGCGCAAGCACAGCATTTTGCCGCAAATTTTGCGCGCCGATTTTCCGCCGTCTAATCGGAGGAAAAACTGGCCTGCCCAACCGGAGCTTCATGGATTAAAAGGATTTGCCTATGCATAATTACACCAGCAGTGAAGTAGAAGCGTTTTAGATTCAAAAAGGGATTTCGTAGAAAACTTCCTGGTGATTGCCTGGTTCTTGAAAAAGAAACCCAGGCTTTTTTTTGCCCGCCCGCGAACGCTCGGCGGGCCTTTTTATTGGGAGAAATGAAAGTGCCAGAGCGCAGGTTCATCAAGATTCGACGGGTACTGGATAAGGTCGGCATTTCAAAAAGCCATTTGTATGCGTTGGTAGCGAAAAAGCAATTTCCAGCGCCGATCAAGCTCGGCAGACGTTCCTCTGTCTGGATGGAGCCCGAAGTTGACGAATGGATGGATGCAGCTGAAAGCCAGCGTGAGGAGTGCTAAGCAGCTTTTTCCAAGGTTACGAGATAAGGAGACGGACATGACATACATGAAACTTTATATGCGACAAGCTTTTTTTCCAGAGTAATTTACTTTCCGTATTTGGCGGATATTACATAGCCCGAAGCCTGGAACTGATCGGAGGGCGCCAATGGAAGAATGCCATCTGGGCCTATAACGGCCAGGTAAAACGAACCCTTTGTATCCACCTTGATGCATTCCATTGCATGGCTTGCCTTGTTCACGGTTTATTGACTTTGCAAGCTGTAGGCGTAGTGGGTACGCATATGGCCGAGATCCGGAGGAGGGCGCCCGGTGGCTCGCAGGGCTTATCCCTCCCCGGGTCTGCCAGGCCGAGGTCTTGCACGAATGCACGGGTCAGGATGGTTTTGAGCGCCCAAATGGGAACATTTGCCATGACCGCTAAGACCCTCGTGAGGGCGCTTGGCGGGTACTGGGTAGGGAACGGCTGGATGGCGTGTTGTCCGGCTCACAATGACACAACTCCAAGCCTGTCCCTTCGGAATAACAGAGACGGGAAAGTGCTGGCCCGCTGCCGTGCTGGGCGCTATCCTCAACCGGTCCGCACCCTTGGCTGCCGTATCACTGCTCGCCGCGTAGAGGATATTCCCGTCCTAATCGAAACGCTGAGTGACAGTAGGGGGGTCGCCTGATGGACTCCATGTCGGATTGCCCAAGTTCCATTCTTGCAATGCGCCCGTATGCCCCCTTGATTCTGCCTGGGTTCGGCGTTTGAACCACGGAGAAGACCCCACCTGTTTTTATCTTTGTGAAAGCGTAAAACATGGCTCTCAGGCTTTGTTTCAAGGAGCGGGGCTGGGGGAGCTTTATGAGGATATACATCGAGTAGCCCCTGCCATTATAGATCGGCACCCGCGCATCAGGAACGCGCTGGAGAGAGCAAAGCAGACAGGTTCTCGCATGGGTCGGCGGTTTATCACAAGCAAGAACGGCCGGGACGAAGGGGGTTCGCTGTGAACGATGTTAGCCGGGTGGACCATTTGCAAATGCTCCCGGTACGTTTTTCTCATCTCGGCATGGCCCTAGCGAGGATGACATTAACCGGAGGTATGGGTGTTTTTATCGGCTCCTCTCTCGCCTGTCGAGGGATTTAATAATGGGAAAGCACCGGTATAAGAATGCGCAAGCGAAAAGAGAGGGTGGAGGTTTTGTAGCGCTCCCTTTTGTAGTGATACGAAGCCACAGCTTTACCTTGTTGTCGCCCCATGCGGTTAAATTGTTAATTGATCTTTTTGGCCCAGTATAAGGGAGACAATAATGGCGATTTATGTGCGGCATGGACGTTAATGCAGCATAAAGGGTGGAAGTCGAAAGATACCCTCAACAAGGCATTAAAAGAATTACTATCGGGAGACTGGCTGGAAGTGACCAGGCAGGGCGGCAGGCACAGGGCCTCACTTTACGGCGTAACGTTTTACGCAATAGACGATTGCAAGGGAAAGTTGGATGTTCGGTCTACCGGTAGCCCAAGGGGTACATGGAAGAAAAACGAGCCATTGCCATCCATGCCAAAATTAAAAGTGGTGACCCGCTGGGCGGGTTAATTGTCCAATGGTTGACCCAGCGGGCGTCCCAATTATTTCCAGAGTTTTCTCGATTGACCCGCCGGGCGTACCAGTCAAGGCGTTATTTCAAAACCAATTGACCCGCCGGGCGTACACCTTTCTAGAATTACCAGTCTATCTGCGACATCTATTTGCCAGAATGGCCAGAGAACGGGCGAAAAGAGGTCAATGTCGTGGGTGCACCAAACAACCAGTTCGAGCGATTTGTGTTAATAAAATCGGCAAACGAGGATCGGAAGGTGCAGCCAGCGGGGAGCAGATACAGAAGACCACGAATAAGGTCTCGAAGTGACGCGTGACCAAAGTGATGTCACTTTGTCCAATACCGCTATGAGCATGCGGCTGGCGTTGCTGATAGACCGCGTATAATGATTGTGCGAGAGATACAGGAGACAGAATATCGCTTAGGACACTACACCGGCCATGGAAATGAAGGAGATGAAAAAACCAAGCGCCTCTGGACTCACCCTAAAACAGCAGAGATTTGCCAATGAGTACTGTATCGACTTGAATGCCACTGCCGCATACAGGCGGGCCGGCTATAACGCACGTGGCGACGCGGCTGAAGCATGTGCTTCCCGGCTGCTAAGCAATGCTAAGGTGCAGCGCGCCGTTCAGGAAAAAGAAAAAATAGCCGCCAAGCGGTTGGAAGTAACCTCGGAGAATATCCTGCGCGAGACATCGGCGCTCGCGTTCTCCGATATTCGCAAGCTGTTCAATCCGGATGGATCACCAAAATCCATTCATGAGCTAGATGACGCAACCGCTGCCGCCATATCGTCAATCGAGATCGGCCAGATGATGTCCGAAGGCAGGATGACCGGCCGGATATGCAAGATCAAGCTATGGGACAAGAATTCCGCGCAGGAACGCTTGTTCAAGCACCTTCGGCTGTTCGACAAGAGCAGTCGGAAACAATCCCTTCAGCGCATAGAAATCGGGTTTGTCTCGGGAACGGGCGAAGTAGTAGATTATTCTGAACCCGGTATATGGAAGGTGGAAGCACCCCGGTGTAAAAACGTAGTTTTACCTATTACCGCGAAATCTCTGAATAGGGGGCGAAAATAAAGCTTGTTACTTCGGAAATACGCGCTGCCGTGTAAATGGCCTCGCGCTTTCGAAAGCCCATTCTCGCCACCAGCTGGACAGCTCACCCCCACAATCTTTAATGTGACAGTTTGGCCGCGAGCACATCTACATGCTCGATTTGCGGCGCTTCTGCTAGTAGGTCCGAAGCATTGGCCATTAGCGCCGCCGCGATGGGGCCGGCCAAATGGGCCGCGCGCCCCGCTTCGTCAGCGAAGGCGTCGAAGATCCCGAAAGTCGACGGCCCCAGACACAGCGCAAACCAGACCGGAGTGGTGGTTTCTTGATTGGCCAAGTCCAAGGCGTTTTCAAGGAAGCTGGCGACCGCATTTTCTTTCCCGGGTTTGGCCTGCAAGCGTACCAACAGGGCGACTTTTACCATTGTGATTCTCCTTTCTTAAATTGAACTACGAGCGTTCGAGTCTACTGGTGGTCCCAGTGCTTGCCAAGTGGCAAGATTGCCAATTAAAATATGATTCTTGCCATGCGAATCCATGTCCTTGCACTTGACGATGTTTTTGACACAGGCCTTGCCACTGTTGTTGACACCCTCAATATCGCCAACATGCTCGCAGAGTCTGCAGGAACGCCTGCGGTCCATTTTGAAATTACCGTCGCTGGCGTGCGCAGACGGGTTCACACCAGTCAGGGACTGTCGGTTCCAGTAGTGTCTGCGGCACAACTTCCGTGTCCGGATATCGTACTGATACCCGCGCTTGGAGCAAAATTACCCGCGACGCTGCAAGCAGCGCTTGAACGGCGGGACGTGGTAGATGCTGGGGAGGTGTTGCGGCAGTGGGCAGGCGACGGCGCTTTGGTTGGTGCCGCCTGTACTGGAACCTTCGTTCTCGCTGATACATCACTACTCGACGGACAGAGCGCCACTACCTCATGGTGGCTTGCTCCGCTGTTCCGGGAGCGCTACCGATCGATCCTGCTGGAAGAATCGCGCATGGTCGTGGGCTCGTCCCGTTTTGTCACGGCGGGGGCGGCGCTGGCGCATATAGACTTGGCACTATGGCTAGTGAAGCGTAGCAGTCCTACACTGGCGGGATTGACGGCACGTTATCTTTTGATTGACCCACGCCCCTCACAGGGAATTTTCATCATCCCTGAACACCTGATACATACAGATCCGCTGGTCGAGCGATTTGAGCAGTGGGCACGCCTCCACCTAAGCGAGGGGTTCTCGCTTGAGGCAGCAGCCAGGGCAACCGGCACCAGTGCGAGAACACTCGCACGCCGCCTGAAAATTGTACTGGGCAAGACACCGCTTTCCTATTTCCAGGATCTGCGCGTAGAGCGCGCGGTACATTTGCTGCGTACAAGCGGCGACAGCATTGATCTGATTGCCAGCCAGGTTGGCTATGAGAGCGGGGTAACCTTACGTATGCTACTTCGCCGTAGAATCGGCAGGTCCGTGAGCGAGTTGCGCAATCGATAAGTCGACGACCATATTGTGTCCTTTTGACGGGTTTGTCATGCGTAAGTAAACATCATCCTTACAAATCTGCCTGACAAGCCTGCACGTTCCTGAGCTACATAGCGTGGGCGGGTAAGACTGCTCAACATGTCTTCTGATATTGCTCTTTCACGACAGCCATGAAAAATTTTGCTGCGGGACTTAGATATCGATCTTTCGTGGTGGCTAGCACAATCTCCCTGGCGGGGGACTCGCCTTTACTGCCCAGGTTGATATAACGTATGCAAGAATCGGGATTTTTATCGATCGAAATCGAAGGCAAAATGGAAACCCCGTAGTCCAATTCAATCAGGAGCTTAATCGTGCTTAACTGTGAAACCTGAAACACCACTTTTGGCATGAACCGCTCATTGAAACAATACTGTTCAATCTGACGTGTTAAACAATGAATATCTTCCAATAGGATAAAAGGCATATCCGCCAGGGTCTCGAGTGAAATCCATTTCCTTTCCGCAAGGGGGCTATTGCGGTTAATGGCGAGATAGAATGTATCCGAGAATAATGGTTCCACGTTCAGGCAGGTTTCGTCAAATGGCAGGGCTTCGACAAGGATATCGATTTCACCGCAAATAGCGGCAGCGATTAAGGCTTCCGAGATTTCTTCGCGTACCGTGACCATGGCTTCAGGAAAGTTTTTTGATAGCGCCATTAGTGTCCCTGGCAGTATGAATGGCGCGAGGGTTGGCAGAATTCCTATATTGACGGAACCGCCGCTGCTGCTGTCGAAGTCTTTGACCCGGCGTTTTGCATCCTCCACGTTCTTTAAAATGTTGCATGCCTGCTCGTAGAATATATGGCCGGGATCGGTAAGAATCAGTTTTCCTTTCACTCGGCTGAACAATTTCCTTCCAATGCTCTCTTCCAGTTTTGCCAATTGCTGGCTGATTGAAGGTTGTGAAATAAAGCATTGCTCGGCGGCTTTGGTTATGCTGCCGGTTTTTACAACGGCGACGAAATACTTGAGTTGATGGAGCTGCATGAGTGCGCTGTTTTAGTTTGTGGATTTGCCTAAAGGTCTACTCCTGGCTCCTTATTTTTTTATCCGAAACTTGGAAATCCAGGATCGAACAATACTGGCCGCATTTTCCATAAGCAGAGGAATATTACCGATCAGGTTTGCTTAGCGTAGGGTAGCCTTCAACGTAAATCCAGTCGGTGTTTTTTGCCGGCATGTGACAGGGGAGACATTCAGTACGGTAATTAGTGGTTACGCTTCGATTTGAGCTGTCGGTTTTAATGAGCGCCCAACCCCATCCATCGCCCCAGACAGGATTGCTGGCAAAGCGGGCTTTGGTATCCTTGATCATTACAAACCATTGCTTGACGCCACCCGTCGCATGACTGACATTTTTCCCGGTAGTGTAGTCGCTCGCAGCCGATGATCGCAATTCTTTGACTAGTGTTGCCCCGTCTGGAAATTTCCCGGTTTTACGATAGGCTCTCGCGGTTTCCGGTTCCGTGTAGACGTCGTGGAAACCGCTTGCCTCACCCTCCGGCACAAACCAGGAACCCAAATGGGTCATGGACAGCCGAAAATCATCGGGCAGCCGGATGTTGCCTGACTTGTCGACATATAACGAAAAATTTGCCTTGTCGGTCACTGCTGTTCCAGCATGTACCTGCAACGCCAACGTAAACAAAACCGCGGTCAACAAACCAGCGACGGGTTTATTTCGAAACAGATACGTATACTGGGTTGCATTCCCTATCAGGCGTTTCATTTTATTTGCCTCCCACGGCATTTTCCGGATTCGCCTTTCCGGCACGGAGAACAGGATAATATTGCGTAAAAACAAAGTCATCTGCCGCGGATGCCTCGTGGCAACCATTGCAATTCGCCTGCGGCTGAGCGTTAGCAGTCTTTTTCACTGATCTGTGGTCTTCGTTAGTGAAGCTGAAGTAAGCCCAGTTGCCGGGCTCATCGGGAAATTCGCGCTTGCTTTTTATTGTCGCTTCCAGGCCTATGAAGTCACCCATGAAATACCCTTTTCCGCTTACTGCGGCGTTGCTGCCGACACTGGTCATCTCCTTGATAAGGATAGCGCCGTCCCGAAATTTACCTGTTTTTTTCCAGTGTTCCCAACTCTCCGGGTCGATATAAACGGTATGGAATTCTGGAAAGCTAGCCTTTCCGTTATTCATGTCATTCGGGGTGAGAGGCGTACCCACGTAAATCCACTCGCGAAATCCAGTGGGGCGTTCCAGCACCTTGTTACTGATAGTAAAGTATTCTTTAGCAGAAACGCTGCTAGACATAAAAAAAGGTCCGAGCGCAACTAGAATCCAGAATCCGATTAAATATTTGTCCGTTCTCATTCAATTCTCCTGTCTGTGTTTAAGTACAAACGAAATCGCCTCTTGCAGCTATTTATGGCGACCATTCCTCGGGGAGCTGATCTGCATTTCTCACTGTAGCAACGGTACTCATCCAATGAAGCAACTCCACGTGAAGCATCATATTTGTAGATAAGTATTCCTTACCAGTACTTATTTACTATTGGCCCTTAGGAATTGCTTATGGGACAGGGAAAGGAGGTCCGGTTGTCCGATCAGGTTGTCAGGGAGAGAGTGCCAGGAAGGGGTGCCTGACGCATGGAAGGGGCAATTGGAAAAAATCTTCGTTGATCTCTTGGGGGAACTCTTCAATTTCCTCCTTCTTCCCTTCAACAATCGAACAATAATATCGCCGGGGATCGATTATTAGTTCAGCCCGTGTTTGAAGTGGTAATTGAATTCAGACGTCTTCGGATAAGGAAGCTAGATTTGCTCCTTTTCCTGCTGCTTGTCTTGCCGTCTGGATTCTGTTGACGATCTTGTTGCGGGCAAAATAATAATAAGCCACTTTGTGCGAAGTAAATTTGGGCCATTTTTTCGCGTAATGCTAGCCTTTTTTGTGCAAAGGCCGTCGATGCTTCAGAAATTTTCCTACTTCTAGGAATTTGACCCCGTTCTGATCTCTAGAATGCCGGGTTGCTTTTCGTCCCATTTAGTATAAAATTTTATACATAACATGAAATCCGAAAAAGAGATTAGATGGATAGGTTCCTCCTATGACGACCTACTAGCGTTTCCGGAGGATCCACGCCGCGCTGCCGGCTTCCAGCTCAGTAAGGTACAGGCCGGGCTGGAGCCAGAGGACTGGCGAGCATTTGATGAGGTAGGTGCAGGCACAAGGGAAATCCGCATTCGGGAGAGCAGCGGTATTTATCGGGTGATGTATGTTGCCAAGTTTGAGGAAGCTCTATATGTCCTGCACTGCTTCCAGAAAAAGACTCAGGCAACCAGCAAGCGGGATAAGGATATTGCGGAGGCACGTTATCGCGCCATAATCAATATGAGGAGAGATAGGAAATGAAGATCGATACCGAGATTCGGCATGTCACCAAGCCGGAAGCGAATTTGTTTCTGGAACTCGGATTTCCCGCTGAAGAAGCGAAACGCCTCCATAAAGCTTCGCGGAAGCAAATTAACGACACTCAGCTGCTCAAGGAACAGCTGATGACAGAGCTAGCAGAATGGATCGTGCAGCATCAGCTTAAGCAGGCGGAGGCCGCAAAAATCCTGATGGTATCGCGCCCTCGTGTCTCGGATGTGATAAACAAGAAAACAACCAAATTCACTATCGATACGCTCGTGGAGATGCTGAGCCGTATCGGCAAGCCCGTGCGGCTGGCAGTGGATTGATTTAGTTATGGGGCATCATTACGTTCCGCAATTCTATTTAAAGGGATTTGAATTTGAAAATGGTATATGGACATATGAAAAAAATGGGAAGCCGCCTTTTTGTACACAGATAAAGTCTATCGCTAACGAAACTAATCTTTATTCGGGCAATCTCGAAGGCTGGTTGAATAACGAAATTGAAATACCAGCGCAAACAGGCATCAGAAATATTCGCAAGCATATAATTCCTACGGTGGATGAGAAGCGGGCGTTGGCAAACTATATTTGTATTATGTGGAAGCGTGTGCCACGTCATAGAGAATATATAAACGAAATTTTTCCGGAAGTGGCAGCCGAGATACGAAGTGAGATTTATTCATCCATTGACGAGCTCGCATTGAAATCCTCTCATCTGACACCGAGCATCGTAGAAGAGAAGAAAGCATTTGTAGCGACAATAATTAAGAAAGATGAGAATGATCTCCCTGCAAAGTATTGGCATCAAAATATAGAATCAGATCGATCAGTTTTGGTGGACATATTGCTAGGAATGAAATGGAATTATTTTTATAATGAAAAACACCAATTTTTAACTAGCGATAATCCTTTGTTCTACTTTAAGCAAATAGGAATTAATCATGAGTGGTCTGAGTTAACGTTTCCTATATCAAGCTTCGTAGCTTTATGGATCAATAGATCACCCATGGAAATGACACATTCATTCCGTCGAAACCAGATTGTATTAAGGAGATTAATCGACGAACTGCATCAATAGCTTCGCGATATATCTACGCAGCTATCGATGAGCCTTGGATACAAAAATTTGTAAATCGAAAGTACTGGAAAATAACTAGGATTGTTGGATAGATTTCCGCAACCCCGTTCCGGCGGGGATTTTTATTGCTCCTTCCTTGCAAGATTTCCTTCGAATAAGATTTCCTTCGAATTACCGGTGTAGCAGTTATTTTTTTGATATTGCCAGGGCACCATATGTTGTTCGTTCGGCACGGATACTTGCAAGCTTAGGTTGATCAAGCTTAACGAGTTGGTCAAAGTCGGGAGCACCTGCCATGGCTTTTAGCAGATCGACTTTGCTGTTTTGTTTGAAGGAGTTATGGAAAAAATCATACATCTCCAATGGAGTATTGGCATGCGTATACCTCTGCCCCACTATGCCAAAGAAAGTGTCTGGGTGACGTCTCCATGCCGCTAATTCCTCATCTGATAGCGGAATGGTGCAAAGCGCGGAGCGACCATCTTCGAATGTTACCCCGCAACTCGCTCTTTTCCTTGTTTCTTCCACGACTGCTGTTGTTACCTCCGCTGGACGTTCTACTCCGTCGGTATCGCGAACCATATAGCGTTGGCCAATTATAATTCGCTGTGTTATTGCGCCGAAGGCGAATTCTGGTATCTCTCCGTCGAATGTTGCTGGGACTTCGGAGTGGTCGCCGATCGATTGGATTAAGTCATGCATCTCGATATGCTTTTCTCGAGCATCTATCAGATGACGGAGACTTGGGACCTTTACGTTCCCCTTAAAATCAGGGATCTGAAAGCCATCCCCGATTACTGTCGATCGAGGTGCCGGTTCATCAAGATATAAATCCCCGGGTGCATTTGTAATAAAAACATATGAAGAGAGAAGTGGCCCCAGGAATCTGAACAAGCCTATAAGTGGAAAAATCTGCTACATTTTTATGGCCCCTGTGGGGCTTAGATATGGAGTGGAGAATGGCAAGAAGGACGAGACGTACGCACTCAGCG
>JACDGV010000040.1 GCA_013821425.1 Nitrosospira sp.
CAGCACTCAACGTTAGGCTATAAGTCACCCATACGGTTTCTGGATGACTGGCTTATTGCTCAACAGAAAGAAAAACTGGTAGCATAAACCCCACCTCTTAGAAGACGAAAAACCGGGGGAACCTCATCCACATAACTCGCGCCAATGTTGCGGACAATATTGGTGATGGGAGCGACGGTTGTGACAACGTTCAGATTTTTGCCCGTTCCGGCGGAATGAGTCAGGCTGGCCATTGACAAAAGTAATACCAGTAGCAGGAACATCGGGGCACGTTCCACTCTGTTCATACTTTTTCTGCTGTGTTCAATAAGCAACACGACAAGCACCTTTTTGATAACGGCTGCGCTTCACCCCGTAGCCCGCAATGCCATGGTTTGCCCAGCTATTGCATGGCAAGGAGGAACGCTTCAGCGCAAACCGGGCTATGACTACCTGTATGTGCATGCGCACACCGGCACGAGCTTTTACCCCTATGTATGAAAAATGTAAAAAACATCATACAACACATGCAATCGCATGTGGACTTTTTAGGATTTCGCTTTCCCGTTTGAACCCTGTGATAATCTTTAGCAATTAATCGAATTGCATCTGTTCCAGAAAATTAACCCCAAACCCTCAAATTCGAAACTGTACGGTTTTTGCTAATAATGCTAATAGTTAAGGCGTGCAATGCTGCTTACTGTTTTTTCCGCGCTCCCTGTGCTGCCGCTTCCGGCGTTGGAGGATACCGGAGCTCTCTTTACGGCTGCGGATACCGCTCTTTGCTCCCGATATTGTTCCAGGACAAATCTGGCCAGAAGTGAATGAATTAGAAGAAAAATTACAATACCAACCGCCACCAGGAGAAATTTTCTTGCAATAATATTCATCGCTAAAACTTTATTGTGTGAGAGTTGCATTAAGTAAGCACTTCACATACTAACGACACAATCATTGCCGAACTTAGGTTTTCGTATAATCGCTTAACCAGACTCGTCACGGTTTTAGGCCAGGTTGTCCTACGGGGATCTCCGTCAGCCTTGCAAGAAATTGATGTCCATTTTTTCAACGTAAAGCTCAGCGATATAGCGGGAGACCTTGTGACCCGTCACTTCAGTGTCCTGCTCGCCGGACAATGCGAAGATCCCAACCTGGGACAGGTCGACGGAACCCAGCACTGTATTGCCGGTCGGATCAAGGAATTCGATAGCCCCGGATAATTCCTCCTCCTGGCTATTCTGGCCCTTGACCACGAACTCGTTGAACCATGCTACCCATGGCCTGATGTCCGCTGCTGCGAACGTGATTTTGAGATTCGGAATCTCGAGTGTTGTCAGTGTGCGGGTCGAGAAACGGAAATCGCCTCTAACTTCCGGGACCAGAACTTGCCTGATTGTAAAGGAATCGATCTTGCTCACGTGGGAACAGGGCAGGTCCCCCACGCGCAGGCGAAAGCTCGAGCGCAGCCATTTCTGCTGCACAGTGTCGAGGGCATCCGCGAGGCTCGACCCGTCACCTTCCTTGTCGGTGATTTTCTCTGCATCGAACTTGATAGTAAGGAAGGCCTCATCCCTGCTGTCCACATCCAGGGCCGGGAGTGTGATTTCAGTGATCAATCCATTATGGAAATGGCGGAACGCCGCTGCCCTGTAGTCCGAATTAACGGAGACGACAGAACCATCCTTGCGCATATCGGCCTTATCCATCGTAGCCCCGATCCAGGCCGCCAAACTCTTGCCCATCGATATGCCCGTCGTGACGACCATGGGTTCAAATGTTAACGATGAGATGTTCTTCGTCGGGGGATCTTCTCTGGACCCGGCGCTTTCGGTTACAACGGCACCCTTAACACTGCCGCCCTTGAAGTCCTGGAGAGTGGTGGGCTCCCCATCCAGAAAAAGCAGTTTTTGGTCTGCTGAATAGAAACTGTGAATAGCCATAATGATCCTCGTTGATCCTCTTTATAAAAGTTGTACTGCACTTGCTGCTGTTCCTGACGCACTGCCAGCAATAAACGGAAGTTACGACATTAAACAGACGTGTTTCAGAAAACCAGCAGTGAAGATAACTGCTTGAGAACTTAATTCGTTCACCCCCACAGATGCGGATTCCGGCTTATTTGGCATCGGGTGTTGACCAGTACTTGGACATTGCTGCGGCGAACAGGAACATCCACATCACGAGAACAAACGGGAAGGTAAGCGTTGGCAGACCTATCGGCGCCAGGAAGTTGGCAAGGCCCGCCTGGCAGATGACGGTAAGGATGCCCGCGAAAACCGCCAGCCCGGCACTCCTGGCTGAGGGTTTAAGAAAGACCCATCCTATGGCCATCATGGACAAGACCGGATTAAACCCATACAGGCCCATCTCGATCAGATCCTGGTGCGCTCCCAGAAGGGTTGGCACAACCACGCCGACTATAGCGCCACCGAGGGCCATGGCGGCGCCGCGAAATGAGACGATTGCAATGCCGATCAGGAACAGAATGCCCACAATTATGCTATCCGCGAACATCACTTCTGCCACGCCTTTGGTGAGCGCCGTAAACCACATCTCGGGTGGAATTGCCGCAACACCCTGCACTTCCGACGGAATAAGAGGAGTTGGCAGAACACCCCCCCTCGAAAAACTGTCGAACGCATACACGGCGACCATGAACATCCAGCAGGTCAGAACAAAAGGAGAAGTCGATGCGGGAATGTTATAGGGTTGCAGGATCCTCATCAGGGCCGCCAGCACGACAGTCGACAATGCCGATGCGAGCACCACATACAGCCACAGCTGCGGCGTATTCTCCAGAAACAGGAATAGGCAAGGACCCACCAGCGTCCCGTTAAATCCGAACAGGCCCGCATCAATATCGTCATCCGAGAACCCCATCAGATAGGCTGCGGCAGTGCTGCTTATCGCCCCAACAGTGGCCGCCGCCCCCGCTACCACACCGCCGACAAAAAGCGCAACCAGAAAAATGAATCCCGTCACTGCGTTACAACAGAAAAATACCTGTCCCACGCCCCTTAGGACAGTGCGCAGAGGGCGGGGAAGTGCTCCATCGATTTTTAACGACCAGTCCATGGTGATTGGCTCCAAAGTTTGTTGTATAACTTCTTTTCTAAAGTGGCAGCACCAGTAACTTCAGATGACTATCCATGGGACTCCGCCGCCTTTTTCGCTTTTACTTCGTCCAGCAACCCCTGCTTCACTATGAACTCGATGATCTGGTCGACGCCTTCCCCGGTATGCAGGTTGGTAAACACAAACGGCCGATCGCCTCGCATCCTCTTCGCATCCCGCGCCATAACCTCCAGGCTCGCACCGACGTAGGGCGCCAGGTCAATCTTGTTGATAACCAGCAATGCCGACCGTGTGATTCCAGGCCCGCCCTTGCGGGGAATTTTTTCACCAGCAGCGACATCAATGACATAAATGGTGAGATCGGAAAGCTCGGGGCTGAAGGTCGACGCAAGGTTATCTCCACCGGATTCGACGAGAATAAGATCAAGATCAGGAAAATCCGCGGTCATGCGCGCGATCGCTTCCAGGTTGATCGACGCATCCTCCCTGATTGCGGTGTGCGGGCAGCCCCCGGTTTCAACACCCATCAGGCGCTCCGGCGGCAATGCTTCCGCGCGCATCAGGATCTCCATGTCTTCCTTGGTGTAGATATCGTTGGTAATTACCGCCATTTCGTACCGATCTCGCATTTGTTTGCTCAGTGCTTCACACAACGCCGTTTTTCCCGAGCCGACGGGACCGCCAATACCGACACGAAGAGGATTTGATTGATTGTTCATTTTCTGTCCAGTAAAAGTAATTTTAGGATCGATAAACCCTGCAGTACTGCGTCTCATGCCGCATTGACAACAGGGACAATGCCGGGGCCCAGTTCGATAATTCGTCGTCCTTGAGCTGCTGCGCACGCAGCGATGCCGCGTCAATGGATGAATGCAGGGAAAGCAAAAGGCGCTGACCGGAAACCTGGCCGAGAGGAACGGATTTGACGCATACCAGCACCTGGTTCTCGACCATTGAAAACAACATTCCCCGCAGTGCGTCTTCATGCGGGACAGCCAGCGCCTCCGCGGCGCAAGCAAACGCGGTGGGCAATGGAATTTCGGGTTGGCTGGCCAATATCGCGAGCAACGAGTCGTCCGCGATCTTGAGATCGACCACCAGCTTTCCCAAAGAAAATCCCATCTGGATTGTTTCTGCGCGAAACTCGGCGGTATCCCGTGCCGCAATGAAGAATTCCGTCCAATAGGTCACAGCTTCTGTGTCCCGTGCCGAAAATGCCTTCAGCAAGCGCCAGAGGATTGGCGCCTCAAAGTCCGCGACTATTCCCAGGGACTCAATGATCCATTCCCGTGCCGAGCTTTCGTCTTTTACCATTCCATTTTCGATGGACGGCTCCAACCCTTGCGAATAGGTATAAGCCCCGATTGGCAGCGACGGACTTGCCAACTGCAACAACGGAAGCAACGCGGTAGATTGCATGGCCATTGCCTATGATTGGGGGTCGGATGGGCGGTGTATCTTCTGATGCACCGGGATTGGGGCAAGCGGACCATGCGCATGATGATGGTGATGGTCGTCATCATGGTGATGATGACCTCCTCCGCTGTAGGCGCCCGCCTCGGGCTCGAACTGTGCGCTTTCTGGCGTCACGGTAGCGCCCAGCCCCTCCAGCATCTCCTTCAGCACATTGTCCTGGTGGATGCGCAAAAAGCCTTCACCCACCTGCGTCTGGGTATGACGATTACCGAGATGAAACGCGCAGCGCAGTAAATCATGGGACTTGCCGCAGGTGACTTTGTAGGTAGGTTCCTGTGCCGCAACAATTTGCACAACCCGGCCATCATCGCCCTTCAGCAAGTCGTTATTGCGCAGGACTGTGCCGCGCGCCGTAAAAATGGCAACCTCTTCTCCCGATGCAAGCACCGTCCGAAGGCGGCTGTTTTCACGTAACTCGTAAGGCAGGACAAGCTCGGCGGAAATTGCATCCGAACGTTCTATTTTTGCGTTCAACGTAAGCATTTAAGGTCTCACAATTAAATGGTTTTGCTTCCATTACTCGTTTTCTGCAACATGGCGAAAATGACCGGCCCCTCGATATTCCCCCGCCAGCCCTCAACGGATAGCGGCTGGCGGAGGATACACGCTAGAACAGGAAATACCGTTGTGCCATCGGCAGGACATCCGCCGGCTCGCACGTCAGTAGTTCTCCGTCGGCCCGCACCTCGTACGTTTCAGGGTCGATTTCCATCTTGGGCGTGGCGCCATTGTGGATCATGTCCTTCTTGCGTAAATTGCGCGTGTTCTTGACCGCAATCAGGTTCTTGTCCAGCTTCAGGGTATCTACCAGACCCGCGGCCAAGGCCGCCTGGGAGGTAAACGTAAAACATGACAAAGCAATCGCACTGCCATATCCCCCGAACATGTAGCGGTAATGCACCGGCTGGGGGGTCGGGATCGAGGCATTCGGGTCGCCCATAAGGGCCGCCGCAATCATGCCGCCCTTCAGGATCATCGACGGCTTGGCACCGAAGAAAGCGGGTCTCCACAGGACAAGATCTGCATACTTGCCCACCTCGACCGAACCGACCGCGTGCGAGATTCCGTGCGTTATGGCAGGATTAATCGTGTACTTGGCAACATAACGCTTGACGCGGAAGTTATCGTTCCTGGATGTGTCTTCCTTCAAAGACCCGCGCTGTACTTTCATCTTGTGCGCCGTCTGCCAGGTGCGCGTGACCACTTCACCGATACGGCCCATTGCCTGTGAATCTGACGACATCATCGAGATGGCCCCGATGTCATGCAGGATATCCTCCGCGGCAATGGTCTCCTTCCGGATGCGCGATTCCGCGAATGCGAGATCTTCTGGAATATTGGCATGCAGGTGATGGCAAACCATCAGCATATCCAGATGCTCGTCCAGCGTGTTCACCGTATAGGGCCGGGTCGGGTTGGTGGAAGATGGCAAGACATTTTCGAGTTCTACCACCTTCATGATATCCGGCGCGTGACCGCCTCCCGCCCCTTCGGTGTGGAATGTATGGATGGTCCGGTCCTTCATCGCCGCGATCGTGTTTTCCAGGTAGCCGCCTTCGTTGATGGTATCCGTGTGGATAGCCACCTGCACGTCGTATTTATCCGCCACGTTCAGGCAGTTGTCGATGGCGGCGTACGTCGTGCCCCAGTCTTCATGCAGCTTCAGGCCGCATGCGCCAGCCAGGACCTGTTCCTCGTTGGGGGTCGGCAAACTGACATTGCCCTTGCCGAAAAAACCCGTATTCATCACCATGCCGTCAGATGCTTTCAGCATGGACTGGATGTGCCAGGGGCCCGGCGTACAGGTGGTTGCAGCCGTGCCGACCGCCGGACCGGTGCCGCCGCCCAGCATGGTGGTAATTCCATTCATCATCGCGTCTTCCTCCTGCTGAGGGCAGATGAAATGGATGTGGACGTCGAGACCACCCGCCGTGACAATTGAACCTTCCCCGGCGATAATTTCGGTCGCGGCGCCGATGGCCATAGTGATGTTGGGCTGGATGTCGGGGTTTCCGGATTTGCCGATAGCCGCGATCTTGCCGTCTTTCAGCCCGATGTCCGCCTTGACAATACCCCAGTGATCGATGATCACCGCATTCGTTATCACAGTATCCATTACATCCGCATGGTTACGCTGTGATTGGCCCATGCCGTCGCGAATCACTTTGCCGCCGCCAAACTTCACTTCCTCACCATAAGTGGTGAAGTCCTTCTCAATCTCAATGAAAAGCTCCGTGTCGGCCAGGCGGAGGCGGTCACCGGTAGTAGGGCCCATCATTTCGGCATAAGCCTGCCGGGAAATTTTAAAACTCATTTTTTTGCTCCTCTTTAAATGTTATTGGCGGGCGGCGATTATTTCAGTTTGCCCATCACTTTCTGATTGAATCCGTATACTGCCCGGTCTCCGGCAAGCTCAACCAGTTCAACCGTTCGTTCCTGCCCCGGCTCAAACCGAACAGCCGTACCGGCCATGATATTCAGGCGCATGCCGTAGGCGGCTTCGCGGTCGAAATTCATTGCCGAATTGGCTTCGTAAAAATGAAAGTGCGAGCCAATCTGTATCGGCCGGTCTCCTCCATTGGATGCCTTCAGGATTTTTGTTTTCCTGCCGGCATTAATCTCGATCTCGCCAGGTTCGATAAATGCTTCCCCTGGAATTAGTTGTGTGCTGGCCATCATGATCTCCTGGGTTTTTAAACAATGGGGTTGTGAACAGTTACCAGCTTGGTCCCGTCCGGAAATGTTGCCTCGACCTGGATATCGGGGATCATTTCGGGAACCCCGTCCATCACATCTGCCCGGGTCAGTACTCGCGCGCCTCCCGCCATGAGTTCCGCCACCGTATTGCCATCACGGGCCCCTTCCAGCACGGCACAGGTAATCAGCGCAACCGCTTCCGGATAATTAAGCCGCAAACCGCGCGCTTTACGCCGCTCCGCCACCAGCCCAGCGGTAAATATCTGAAGCTTGTCCTTCTCTCTTGGTGTAAGGTCCATCTTTTCCTCCTCGTGTGAAAAAACATTTTCAAATTGTTACTACTTCTGCACCTCTGTACGCATTGACGCCTTCTTCAAATAAAAAACCGCTCAATGGAGCGGTTACGTGTTCCACATGCGGGGCATCATCGCGGGGCGGCCAAGCAGGGCGGGACGAAATATGCCCCACACATGCAGCATGACATTCCGTGCGGTTTCGCTCGAATCTCCCAGGTAGCGCGCCACCACCACGGACTTGAGCTGGGAAATCCCAGCCTGGCCCGCGCCATCGGCTATTCTGTCCACCCCTTCGCGCGCCAGATCCATGAGGCTTCCTGGTATGGTCTTTCCGGTTAAAATCAGCGTCGCGCAAACCGTCCTGCCTGAAAGCGCAAGAGGCCCCTTCATGGCTGGGCCGCCGCCTCGCAGCCTGATCTGCTCAAGCCAGATCAACTTGCCGTCGCGCCGAATGCTGGTGCGCTGCCTGATCTGGCCGCCACTGAATGATTCGCCTGATGCCGTACGGCCAAAACAGAGAATTTCGCAACCGACGTAGGCTGCGTCTTTCTCCAGACTGACCTGATGCTCAAGCACGACGTCAGCATTATCAAAAAAGATGACCTCCTGCGGTACCCACTCGAGCGAACCTCCCCTGCCCACATGCAGGCGTACAGTCTGGTGCGAGACGTGTCCATTCGCCTTGTACCATTTGCCCGCGCCGGGAGTGGTAATTTGCGCATTCGCCGAGGCCCCGACCCTTGCAGCGATCTCCAGTTGATCTCCGCCGACCACGCCGCCAGGCGGATGGATGATTACTACGTGGCAAGCTTCAGGCCCCTCGGGATAAAAGGGTTTTTGCACAAGCAGAGGACCGAAATGATCGCGACCCACCAATCGTGTCGTCCCGCGGTCCTGGGCGAACCCGAGAGCGAGTCTTGCTCGCAGGGGCGTATGCTGACATCCGCCTGGTCCATCTGATGATTCCTGCGCAGGATACAGACAGTGGATCGAAGCAGGGTTCGGCTCGGTCATAGGGATGTCCGCATAAGGATGAAAGTCCATTTTCTTGCACTTGTTTTCCATGATTAAAACCGGCATTTTTTCGGAGGCCATCTTTACAGCTGCAACTGGAATGACGGTTTAAAGACATCCGCCTTCTGGCCCGTTACGCCAGGAGCATAGTTCAGGCCCTTGGTGACGAGGTCTCCATGCTGATAGTAGGCGGAAATGCGTGCATTGAAGCCATCAATAATGTAATTCACGCCGCCTTCAATCTCTTCCCGATTGCTGCTGTTATTAGGCTGAATGCTGGTGAATCTGCCATAAGGCTGGAACTTTCCAATCCCGACCTTGACAGGTATGAGATAGAGCCCTGTCACCGTCCATGATTTTCCGTCGAATATGCAGAAGCAGCCCGGATCGGCAAACGCCGCAGGTGAATAGTTGGCATAAAACTGTTTGTATTCGCCATTCGCGGTAAGCACGCCCAGATTCCTTGGCAGCACCTTTTCGAAAAGCGCATCGCCAACCAGCCCCAGGAAATCGCTGCGATTGGCAAATGAACCAGCGCCATTCTTTTGGTACGAGGCGCCAAAGGCCAGTGCCAGGATGTCTCCCGCTTTGCCAAAGTAGGTACTACTGGTGTAATAGCCCGGATTTTTTTCGGGATTCAGGAAATTGTAGGTGAAGCGACCGGCCCAAAGCACATCATCCCCCTGATTGGGCCCGATAGTGCTTGATGACTGAAGCCCGCGGTAGACACCGACAGCATAGCCCAGCGTGCCTTTGACAATCCCTGGCTCCACGCTCCCCCAGAAGGTTCCGCCATCGTCGCGGCCATAGCGGCCGGCGCCGCCGCTACCAAATTTAGTGCTGAAATCCTGTGAGAAGAAAGGTGTTTTAAAAGCATCGTGCGTGGCTTGGAAAAAAGGGCCGCTCAATTCGCCCCGCTCCGTCGGTACGAGCATGCGCCCGCCCCACAGGTTGAGATACCGGTTGTACTCGAATTTGCCGATCGCATCGAGAATGTTGAACGACATCTTGGGATTGTCACCGGGCTGGGTGTTATTACAGAAAAAGCATTCGGTGTTGATCTCGAACTTGATGTATTCATGTACCTGCCCGTTCATGTAGACACGCGCATTGTCGATGCTGAAATCATTCCTGAAATTTCCCGTGCCGCGGTTCTCCGTCCACACTCCCGAGCCGCGGAAACCCACTCCAAGCGTCATCCACTTGGTATCGTCGATCGCCCATTTAGGTTTACTTATGGGTTTGTCATCCATGGCGCGGGCTTCGGGCGACATCAATATAAAACTCAATGCCACCATCAGCAGCATGATAGCCGCAGCTTGGTAGCTTGGCCGTTGTTTCACCGAATGCGCCTTTAGCAGCACGCTTGCGGCGCGATCAGGTTCACCACTGGTTACCCGACGTATTATTCTTCCGTTCGCGTTCATCATTGTCAGTCTCCCTATTGGTTTTGATTACTCTGGTTTCTTGCTGGCTACAAAATTGAAATCAGGAATTGCCATCCACTTGTGAATTGTCAGCGCACGATCTTTTCTCCAGCCAGGAGGATTCCTTATATTTCACGGGCGTGCGCTTCTTCGGGTTCCCGTTACTCGCCCTCTGGAAGTCTCGATGCCATTTTCTGGTGAAACGACGCATGTTTTATCGTTTCCTCTGCGACCTTCTCGTATTTGCGCAGTAAAGCCCAAGTATGTGATTGCTTGTCCAGGGACTGTCTGCCGTAGAGATAGCTTTTTTCCTCGTAATGCTGGAGCAGTTGCTTTTTCTCCTTTGCCTTTGCCAGCAATTTTTCAGCCGTATTTTCATATTGCCTGGCCAGGCTATCGTGATCGGCAGGGGTGCTGGCATTCTCAGCAGCTCTGCGAGTATCAGCATACTTTGCTTCCAAAGGGCTCATTGGTGCACAGGAAGCCAATAAGCCAAGTACGGATAAAGCCGCGCAAACTTTCGCTGTTTTCTTTTTCATAATCATAATGAACACACGATAATCATTCTGTGGATCGGGATTTTCAATAACCGGCCCGACGCATTCTTTCCAGGACATCAAGCCCATCTGCCGCTTTGTCAACCACCCGCTCATTCTGCCTGGCCGATTGCTCTTTCTCTTTCTCATGTTTAAAAAGGCTATCATCTATCCAATGGCAAATATGCAGGGGATACCTGACAAGATGTTCATTTGTTCTTACATCACGTTTCAACATTACCTGACAGAGCCAATTCCAGAATCTGTCGCAGTTTTCCTTTACCCGCACAAATGACAAGTGAGTTTCACGTGACAAAGGTAGCGACTTTGTTGCCGCTCCTGTACCAGCTTGTTGCGCTTGAGGAGGGCTCAGGTGAGGCGAGGAATCTCTGGACCACGTAGGGATAAAACCCGCACGCGCCTTTCCTGTTTTTTTCTTCATGATAATTAATGGACAAAAGAAATCATAAACAACACTTCCAGATCTTTCATAACCCGCCGTGAACATTTTTCTGGTCATCGCCCGTTTGTCGCTTCGCCAGCCAGTGGCTCAATCCCATGCATGGCTAGCATATTTTTCCCTCTTCTTTCCTCATGTGTAAAAAGGCTATCATCTATCCAATGGCAAATATGCAGGGGATTCCTTACAAGATGCTCATTTGTTCTTACATCCTGTTTCAACATTACCTGACCGAGACAATTTCTGAATCTGCCACCGATTTCCTTCGACTTGTTGAATGACGAGCAGCTGCAGGTGCTGAAGGTAATAGTAGTGCTACGCCTGCCATGCAAAAGACCATGGGTGAATAGAACCCCAATCCCTGCAATGCAGAGCCCATTCGCCACGGCACATTTTTTTCCCTGCCTCGATCGTCTGTCTCCTTGTCGCCGGGTGGCTGGATCCCGTGGATGGTCAACTATGTTTCCTGTATTTGATGACATGCCATTATGCACATAGCATGAGTGCAGGGGATTCCTGACACGACGCTCGTTTATTCTTACATCACGTCTCGACGGTACCTGACAGACTCCAGTGCAGAACCTGCTGTAATCTGGTTTGGTGCTTCGAAGGAAGCGGACGGGAGCGGTTTCCTGGGGCTTGTTGCACTGGCCCGCTTGTGAAGTTTCGATGTCCAGACAGCGCGTTCTGTCAGGTTTATTCCATCGGCGGAGCAGGCAGCTACGATCGATGTCGCCTCAATAGCAAATTTGGCTCATGATTGCCCTTTATATTCTTCTGCACCAGAGCCAAAGACCTGACGATGAAATTTACAGTTTTGCACGAAAAATCAAGAGGAGGATTGATAGAACCAATACATCAAGCTGTTTCTAAAGCCGGTTTGACAAAACTTGCATCACAGCCGCATTCAGGCACGATTTATGCCTGGAGTAAACGGGACAGCATTGCTCACCCAGAGGGACGAGCCGGGGAGCGCGATCTCGCATCAGACCGTCGTGTTTTACCAAGCACACCGTCGCTTGCGTTCGTATCTCAGGAAGCCCTAAATACCGAGGAGCCAAATGCAGAAAAATGATGGGTTGCAGTTCATACTGCTCTATTTCGTGGCGGCCTGCTGGGATGAGGTGATGCGCAAAACCCGATCAAGGCAGCTTTTTCCGCTCTACAGTAAACAGTCGGTCCGCTCGACAGACATGAAAATTCGGGGCTGGGTTTGGGCTAGGTACCCATGATTGCGACGGATTACACGGGGTCCGAGCGGCGGTCTTCTGCTCGCGATTGGAAAAACATGAGAATCAGCCTCTTCACCAATTTTTTCCTTATCATCATCGTGCTGGGACTCGGCTTGCTGATATTCCTTTCTTCTCAGGCGCTAGGTACCCTGGACCATATCACCAAAGCCGAGCGTCAAAAATACCGGTCTCTGCAGCTTGCGAACGAGCTGTTTCAAAGTTCCGAAGACCTCACCAAGACGGCTCGCAGCTATGTTGCCACTGGCGACCCGATCTATGAGCGCTTCTTTTTCGAGATCCTCGACATCCGTAACGGCAAACGGCCGCGACCCCCAAACTACTCTATCAACTACTGGAAGAACGTAAGGAGACCACCGGTGCAAAGCGCGCTGGTTGATCCTGTCTCCTTGATGGAATTAATGCGTCGTGAAGGCTTTAGTGAACGGGAACTTGAACTGCTGCAACAAGCGCAGGAGGTTTCCGACAATCTGGTTAATCTGGAGAAACAGGCCTTCGCTGCCATGAAGGGGTTATACGACAATGGGCATGGAAATTTCACAGTACCCCGCGCGCCCGACCGCGATTTTGCTATCAAGCTGTTGTTCGACGAGCATTACACTGATGAGAAAGCGAGAATCATGGTACCGATCAGCCGGTTCATGCTCGAACTGGATCACCGCACTCAAACCAGGCTGAGCAATTTACAGTCCGAATTCCAGCAGCAAATGCTGTTGATACTGGCATTGCTTTGCACTGCGCTGCTCCTCGTGGCGGTCGCTACTTTCTACGTGCGCCGCAATATCCTGCGTCCACTTGAGTACCTCAGGCGTCAGGCGAGCAGCATCGCGCAAGGCAGCTATTCCACCCGCTGCGACATCTCCTCGCACAATGAAATCGCTGAGCTGGGCGCGGGCTTCAACACCATGGCCGAAGCCATCGAACATGAGATCACGAAGCTCAAACAGGTCGAGGGGTCGCTACGCGAGCGATTGAAGGAAATCCGCTGTTTCTATGCGATCCGGCGCGGCATGGAGGCAGGCTCATTGGAGGAGGTTTGCAGGACAATCTTTGTGCAACTGACTGCGGCGATGCAATTTCCCGATATCACCATTATCAGAATCGAGCTCGACGGCAAGCAGTTCGTGTCCCATCAGGATGATAGGGATCATACACATGGACTGCGAAAGCAAATTGTAGTCTACGGCAGGGCCTACGGCTGGATAGCCGTATTCTACCGGGAAGACCAACCGTTCCTGCTGCCGGAGGAACAGAACTTGATCGACGTCATCGGGAACGATCTGGGAAAGTGGCTCGAACACAAGCAGGCGGAAGAACGTATTCTTGTGGAGCAGGAGCTTCGGGTACGCGATGCAGCGATGCGGGAATTTGCGGCGCATTTGGAGCGCATGCGGGAAGAAGATCGTAAATACATCGCCCGCGAGCTTCACGATGAACTGGGTCAGCTTCTCGCGGCATTGCAGCTAGAAATCTCGTTGCTAAAAGGTGGGGAGGGAAACGGGAAGGGAAGAGTAGAAGCCATCCGACGCAATCTTTCGGAACTGGTGGATAAAGCAGATCAGAGTATGCGCGACGTCGCGGAACATTTGCGCCCGGCTTCGCTGGAACTGGGGATCATATCGGCTCTCAAGAAATTGACCGATGAATTCAGGAAACACAGCGGTGTGACCTGCGTCTTGCAGTTGAAGGAGGCGCCCATTGATCTGGATGAAGACCAGACCGTGACGATATTTCGGATTGTGCAGGAATCGCTAACCAATATTGCACGGCACGCGGAAGCAAGCCGTGTCGATATCAACTTGCTTCAGCGCGCCGGTAATCTCATAGTTGAGGTACGCGACAATGGCAAGGGTTTTGATTTCACGAGTGCCGTAACGAAAAAATCATTTGGCCTGCTTGGAATGCGCGAGCGGGCTGCCGCATTGGGCGGCAGTATCGATATCAACAGTAGGCCGCAACAAGGAACCGTGGTCTGCGTGCGGATGCCGCTAAAGCGAAACAAGGAGATTTGATAATTCCCGCTAGAGCAACCGGTACACTTTAGCTCTGCTATTTGGTACATTTGTACTTGTTATTGACCAGTCGACCGGCTCCCCGTGCCGACCGACCTGAGTGGAGTATGCCATGATAATCAAAGCCTTTCTAGCTGACGACCATAGGCTGTTCCGCGACGGGCTGAAACGGATTCTTGGTGAAACAGCGGATATCGTAGTCGTTGGCGAAGCAGCAGACGGACTTGACGCCCTGGAAAAAATGCGCCATGGCGGATGGGATGTGGCGTTGCTGGATGTGAATATGCCAGGTATGAACGGGCTGGAAGTACTAAAACGGATAATGACCGATGATGCAAAGCATCAGGTGCTGATGTTGAGTACCTATCATGAGGATGAATACGCTATCAGGACAATACGCGCTGGCGCGTCCGCCTATCTCACCAAGAACAGTCCAACTGATCTGCTGATATCCGTAATCCGCCGCCTGGCCAATGGGAGAAAATACATAGATCCAAAACTTGCGGAGAAACTCCTGTTCGACCTCGGCCCGACATCGGAAACGCCATTGCATCTCACGCTTTCCGATCGGGAACTTAACGTCCTCAAACTTATTACCGTCGGATTATCGTTAACCGAAATCGCGCAAAAATTGGTACTGAGCGCCAAAACCGTAAGCACTTACCGTGCTCGTATTCTGGAAAAAATGAACATGCAAAACAACGCTCAGTTAGTTCGCTACGTAACCGAGCACAAATTGCTCGAATAGTGTTATGGCTTTCAACTCCACGTAGCAACCAAATCTCCGTATTTGAATTCCCTGTGAAACAGATTCCTACGATTGATCGACAACCAGTTGCCGTGCCATTTGCCTATGGAACAGCGCTTCTGTCATATTAACTTTTGCCGCTCGATCGTACTTGCGTACTAGCGCATGGGTAGCGGATTTCAGGTCCTGGGCACGCCTACCGTAGAGATAGCTTTTAGTCTCATAGTGCTTAAGTAACGAGTTTTGTTCGTCAACTTTAGCTTGCATGTCGCTGGCTGCTTCCTCGTAGTAATTTGCCCTGGCCTCATGACTGCTTCGCGTCGCCGTACTCATCTGGACAGGTCCATTGGCGTTGAAATCTCCCGCAGTTCCTGGCGACGAGCTCAGCGTCATCAGTACAACCATAACGTATAAAGCAGCAGCAAATTTTTCTTTTTCCATGATTATTCTCCCTGATCAGGGAAACGTTCCATTGCTCTCACGCCGTAGGGAACGTAGAAGTGGCCCCAGGAATCTGAACAAGCCTATAAGTGGAAAAATCTGCTACATTTTTATGGCCCCTGTGGGGCTTAGATATGGAGTGGAGAATGGCAAGAAGGACGAGACGTACGCACTCAGCGGT
>JACDGV010000041.1 GCA_013821425.1 Nitrosospira sp.
CCTCTCGAATACCGTGAGAGCCTTGGGCTCGCAGCATGAACATAAACGAGTCCAAGTTTTCCGCCGCACCCCCTCTGTGTCAGTTTATATCCGGCAGTGACATCCCCCAGCCTTGTGAGCCGCTCGTTTATATGGACGCGCAGCGCGTGAGTGTAATACCTGCGCTTTCCCGACTGTTCAAATCTGCCGCGCATTGCTATTTTTCCGCCATTGCCATGGTGGAGTAGGAGAAGAATCGGCCCACAGACCGCGCTTTCCTACTTTCGCGCCGTGCTCCAGCACATACAAATCATGATCCATTGCGTAGCGCCGATACACCCAGGCCATGCCACGGCTCACCTGCTCAGCGTTGGCATCGACGCCGGCACATTTAACACGGGCGACGATGCGCTGATAACGATCCTTTACACGCGGCGTGATTTCCGCCTCCTTGTCAAAACACAATTCTGAAAGTGAATGCTTGGACTTGGTTCCAAACGGCTTTCTCTGGTGCGCCAATCTCAGCCAGCCGGATTTTGTGCTGCTTCTTAGAAGCGGTCAGGACTGTCAGAGTCTCGCCGTCTGCTACGCCGTGGGGCGAACCAGAAGGATTTGTGTACGGCGGGAGGGTCTAGCCTGTTGCGCCAGTCCTGAACAATGACGGTGACGTGGTGCGCGTGCTGATGCACGAGGCCCTTGGGCACTTCGGCCTGCGGGGCCTCTATGGCGAGAAGCTGAAGACGATACTGCGCCAGATTTCAGCCCTGCGGCGGCCAGACGTACAAGCCAAGGCCAAGCAGTACGGGCTTGACATGAACAAGCAGGAAGACCGGCTCATCGCGGCGGAAGAAGTGCTCGCGGAAATGGCTCAGAAGAACCCGAAGAGCGGCTTCGTGCAACGCACGATTGCCGCGATCCGCGACTGGCTGCGCGAGAACATTCCCGGCTTTGCGAAGATGAAATTGTCAGACGGGGAGATCATTGCGATCTACCTGATACCGGCGCGGCGATTCGTGCAGGAGGGACGGACGGCGGCACCGGGAGCAATGGCCGGGGCGTTTTCAAGGAAGGAAGTTGCGGATTTTGCGAAGGCGGTGGATGAAGTGCTGGACCGCAAGAGCCATGCCGCTATCCGCATAGGGAATACGCCGCTTGCCTTGCGGCAGGGAACTTTGCCCAAGCGGTCCCTGTGGGTGACAAAGAGGGTTATCTACAAGCTGTATAGAGAACACGGCCTCTCCCGGCAACAGATCAAGTCGCTGCCAGAGCTGCTTGCCAATCCCATCATGGTGCTGGATTCCCAAGCAGAACCGGGCAACTTTGTCGTGCTGACTACCGAAACGCACAAGGGCAAACCGATTATTGCGACGATCAACCCGAACGGAGAAATAAAGCGGGTTGGGCCTTTTAACGTGGTGAGAAGCCCTACGAGAAGCCACACAAGGCAATAGCGGGGTGGATGCTTGGGGGGAAATTGATTGCTTCAGACCATGAAAAAGCCCTTGCGTGGATTACGACACAAGGACTCAAATTGCCACGCCGTACTCCCGAAGTTACGGTCGCCCCGAAGTCAGATCGCGCCGGGCGGGGTGGTTCAATCCTCCATCAGCTTCAAGAAGCTGTACGCAAGAGCTTGCCGATCAATGTACCAGAAGCTGATGCCGATGTAAATCTGTCCCGCTCGGCGGCGGCCCCTGCGACAGTTGCGACCCCTGCTATTGTTGCTAATGTTGCTAATGTTGCGACTCCGCTCCGCGATCGCATGGACAAGATCGTGGATTCCCTCATCTACAATTTTCAGGACAGGTTCAAGCCGCTCAAGGACATTCAGAAGCGGGCCGCGCTGGTCCCGGAAGACGAGGATGCCGTACAGGCCGAGGAACGCTATTCGGGCATGGTGCGCTCGCAGATCGATGACTTCGAGACCGAGCGCCGTACACCGCTCATCAAGGCCATACACGAGTCCGGCCAGACTTATGAGGACGTGGAGGACTACCTGCACGGGCTGCATGCGCACCGACGGAAGGGGAACTAAAGAATGACCGAAGAATTGACGAACCGTGCGATTTGCTGGCGAATGACGCCGATGTAATTGAATACCTCAAATTGAGGCGCGAGGTACGGCAGGCCAGTGCTCCCCCTCCGCGTTCACGCTCGTTGCGCCACTTCCCCTACTTCCGACTCGAACTCTTCCTCGGGCACGGCAGCGAGTTGTTGGGACTGGCTGGACAGGTCTTTACTGATCCCCATATCAGTCAATTTAGGTGCGGTCGTTGCTGGCGACCGCACCTCCGAGTACTGATTGATGCCTGCTCCTTCTGCTCCCTTATTCATCAAACCGGCTTCTTTCTGAGCGGCTATCAGCTCGCCCAGGCGCCGCCTCGGCGCGTATCCGAATCTCTGCCGCATCGACCTCAAGCCGCCTTGGTACAGCTTTTCTAAATGATGTTTTAGGAGCTGATGCGGTTGAAGGAAGCGGCATCTCTACGGAAAGGCGTTGCGAGGAGTGGCTTGTCGGTGCGATCCAGCAGCATATCAGCGCCGTGAAAGATGGCGAGTGTCACGGAATACGTTGACGTACTGGACAGGCCAAACTCCCTTCCCCCTTCCCCCTTCCCTTTTGACGTTGTATGTGGGCGATAACAGTGCTTTTTAGGACCCGGAACAATGCGGAAGTGAAGGAATAATAGCAAATCGACAGGAAAGGCTCTACACGGATCAAGGAGCAGTTTTCTGCTCTGGTTGAGGTAATCTCCCCTATCAAATACAAACAGTATTTTCATTAATACCGCTTCGGAGAGAGGCCGAAACTGTTGAAGCCTGAAATCAACACTACGAACACGACGTCCGTCCACCATTGATTGTTTCCAATTCCATCGCCGGTCGGGTTCTAGAGGCAACTAAGCAGTTTCCCCACGGCCGACCCCACGCATCCCAAAACAACTGTTCCCTTAAGCAATAAACACTAATACCACGGTTGCGAATAAGGTATAGTGCGGGCGCACCAGAGATCTAGTACTTTAGTGCTAGTTTTCGGTAGATTAGCTCTACCACGAACTCGATATGTACAGCACTTTCCCTCCTTACTTTTCCAAAAGGAGGGTCGGCAATGTGCTGATCGCCCCGAAGTCGCGTGCTGCTGGAGCTGCACTGCTGATTCCTGCACGCATTCATTTTTGAACAATTTTCAAGGATCGTAATATGCAGGGTAAAGCTTTTGTTGGATTGGGCATCGTGTCAATTTTGCTTACAACGCTCGCAATGCCGGTGACGGCAGCGGGTGAGCAGGGCAACCTACGAAATATGCTCAGATCCGTCAATAATCATGGGATAGATGCAAGCTTTAATACAGCTGGCGCTATTGATCTTGATAACGCGTTTTTTAAAAGTTTGGGAAGTAATGGCCGAACCTGTAGTACGTGTCACGAGCCAGCAGAGGGGTGGACGATCACGCCCAGGGGCGTGCAGGCCCGCTTTGAAAAAACTCAAGGCTTGCATCCGCTCTTTCGCCTGAACGATGGCGCAAATTCGCCTAATGCGACTGTGTCAACAGTTGAAGAGCGTCGTAAGGCCTACAGGATGTTGCTCAGCAAGGCGAACTTGCGCGTCGGTATAGGCATACCTGCCGACGCGGAATTTAAGCTGATTGATGCCGACGATCCTTACGGTCATGCGAGCGCAACCGAGTTGTCCCTGTTTCGCCGCCCATTGCCTTCAACCAACCTGAAATTTTTAAGCAGCGTGATGTGGGATGGACGCGAGACAACACTGATGCCGGGTTCCAGTTATTGTATTTTTGGAACCTCGACTTGCTATGCTTCCGTATCTTTTGACCTGTCAACCCAGGCTAACAACGCCACGATGGGCCATGCCGAAGCGTTGCAGACCCTTACCCCTGAACAGCGCAGAGAGATCATGACGTTAGAATCAGGCTTGTTCACCGCCCAGATATATAGCACTGAGGCAGGTAATCTGCTAACACAGGGGGCGCGCGGAGGTCCGGTGCAGCTAAGCAAGCAGGACTATTACTTCGGTATCAACGATACCATTGCTGGGGATTACCGTACTCGCGCCGGCTTTAATCCCAAAGTGATGACCCTCTATGATGCCTGGAGCGGTTTTAATCCCGCTGGCTCGGGCGAGGAGGATGAGTTGGAGATTGGCAGTGACAATGCTCGTGCGGCCATTGTGCGCGGGCAAGCTCTGTTTAATACCAAACCCATCCAGATCAAGAATGTTAAAGGTTTGAATGATGATCTTGATACGAGCACGATCGCGGGTACGTGTACAACCTGCCATAACGCGCCCAATTCTGGCAATCACTCTGTTCCCTTGGCCGTGGATATCGGCATCGCCGATGAGTCGCGACGTACGCCCGATATGCCTTTATATACGCTGCAAAACAACGTGACAGGTGAAACCGTTAAAACTACGGATCCAGGCCGCGCCCTGATTACCGGTAAATGGAAAGATATCGGGCGGTTTAAAGGACCGGTTCTTCGTTCTGTTGCATCAAGACCACCCTATTTTCATGATGGCTCTGCCCCCGACCTTGATGCCGTAGTCGATTTCTATAACACTCGTTTTGGAATGGGACTTACCGAGCTTGAAAAGGCCGATCTGGTCGCGTTTTTGGCAGCGCTGTAAACCTTCTTATGCAGCAATAAACATTCTAATGGCCTTCCACCTTACTTTGGGGCAGGCCATTCTTCAAGTCCCAATCTCAGCAACGCTGGCTTTGCCGCACTGTACCCAGGCAGCCACCGATTAGCGAAGCTCCTTCGGCTTTTTCCCAAGCTGGCGCCCAGTCACATGGATTGCGGTTCCCCAGGAAAAAACCGTTCCTTTGTTCATTAACCAGCTATTTACTGCTTGGCTATCAGCTCGCCCAAGCGGCGCTCGGCGCGTATTCGTATCTCTGCTGCATCGACTTCAAGCCTCTTGTCCTGTGCCATCCGGCAATACGCAGCGTACACGAGCAATCATTTGTTAGCGCTTATTTGAGGGGGACAGGCCCCCATGGCGATGAACTTGGGGGTGCAACATTGATCAACTTTTCATTAACGAATTCGCCGAAGCCCAGCTCCGACAACTCACGGCCAAAGCCCGAATTCTTGATACCGCCGAATGGAAGCTGAGCCGCCGTCCACGCTGGCTGATTGATAAATACCATACCGCTTTCGATCTTTGCTGCAACCTTGCGGCCACGCTCGACATCAGCTGTAAACACCGAGGCGCCAAGACCAAATGGGGTCGCGTTTGCCAGACGGACGGCTTCATTTTCATTCTCGACGACGCGGAAAGAGGCAACCGGACCAAACAACTCTTGGTTATGAATTAAGTTTTCCTCGCTGATCCCGGCCAGTACCGTCGGTTTCAGGTAGAAGCCGGAGCGATCAATCCTTCCGCCACCAAACACAACCTTTCCCCCTTCCTTCCGGGCCAGCTCAATTTGATCCAGGAGTAGATTCAATGCTTTCTCTGAAGCAAGCGGCCCCAGGGTTGTAGCAGGATCATTGGGGTCTCCTGCTTTCAATGAAGCCAAGCGCTGAACAAAGCCATCCAGGAAAACTTCTCCCCGTTCCTTGCCAACGACAATGATACGTTTTGAACCAACACAGGACTGCCCCGCATTGAACATCCGGCCGAACAAGGCGGCATCTAGCGTGGATTCCATGGGCGCGTCTTCAAGTACGATCAAGGGATCGCTTCCCCCCAGTTCCATTACAGATTTCTTGAGGCTGCGGCCCGCGCGTGCGGCCACCGCCGCGCCCGCGCGTTCGCTGCCAGTCAGGGTAACGCCCCTGACGCGTGGGTCATCGACCAGCCTTTCGGTCTGTTCAATACTGGCAAAGATGTTCGTGTAAACGCCTGACGGGGCGCGAGCCTCCTCAAAAAGGCGAGCAAAAGCCAATGCCGACTGGGGAACGCTCTCTGCATGCTTGAGAAGTAGCACGTTGCCCACCATTAACTGCGGCCCCGCTACCCTCGCGATCTGGTAATAGGGAAAGTTCCAGGGCTCGATGCCGAGCAGAACCCCGATTGGCTCGATATGCAGTTCAGCGCCAGGAGATTCGGTAAGCAGGCGTGGCTGCAGATAACCATCAGCTTTCTTTGCGTAGTAGTCCAGAATATCAGCAGAAAGGGCAACTTCTGCGCGCGCCTCAGCGATAAGCTTGCCCACCTCCAACGTCAGGTAGTGGCTGTACTCTTCATTTTTCTTGCGCAAGGTAGCCGCTGCAGCGGACATAATCTTGCCACGCTCGGTTACCGGACAGTGCCGCCAGTTGCTGTGGAAAACCTTATGCGCGTTCGCAACTGCGGCCTCCAAGTCCTGGTCAGCAATGTTTTCATAAGTCTTGATCAGTTTTCCTGTGGCAGGATTGATCGTTTGATAAGGCATGTTGCCTCCAAGGGCTTAAACGTGAGAGGGAGCGCCAGCGTGAACGTTAAGCCAGGCTCGGTAGCCCGAGCGATCCGGGCTTAAGGGAAAATGGCCGTCCAGCCGCGGACGACCAAATCCTCGTTTAACGATCCGCTATTCCTGGATTAAGCATCAGGTTAACGGGAAGCTTTTCCGCTAAGGTATAGGAACCTGCCTTGTTTTCCTTGACCCACCTCTTCTCAGCTACAGATTCAAAAGGAGGTGGAATTTCTCCTTGCAGAGACCAAAGATCGAAAGGTGTCTCGTCAATAGAAATTTCCCAATCGTAGCCTCTGTCCTTTACAAAGGGAGCAATAAGCTCGTCGAGCGTTCTCACCCACCATTCCCGGATAATTGGGCCAGGCAGCGACCTCGCAATGTGATCAACCCTGAATCGGATAAACTTGTTATTCGGCTCACCACCCACAAAGCAGGAGTCCTCGGCTATTTCCTCAAAAATGAAAACCACATAAAACTTGGGGATAGGAACGCTTGCATACAAAGCGGTAACCCTTTGCGAGAGTTCCTTTTTGTCTTGAGCGGTATAAGCTCCAGCTGGGTGATAAACTTTCCATAATGGCATGTCTTTTCTCCAATTGACTTTTTTAAGATGGCTACTCGCTTGTAATTCGCAAGTGAACAGAGTATAGGCTTGGAGCCTAATAGCTGTGTAGTCTGCTAAATCAGTTATCAGAGTTCTACTTTTGGAACGATGGGTAGACCCAATGCAAGACCTGAATGACCTCTACTACTACGTCCACGTCGTGGATCATGGTGGCTTTGCTCCAGCGGGCCGGGTCCTGCGCTTGCCGAAATCGAAGCTCAGCCGCCGTATTGCCAAGTTGGAAGAGCGGCTCGCCGTCCGCTTGATCCAGCGCTCGACACGTCACTTTACGGTTACCGAGGCCGGCGAGACTTATTACATGCATTGCAAGGCGATGCTGGTGGAAGCTGAGGCGGCCCAGGAAGCGATAGACACGCTAAAAGCCGAACCCCGGGGCGTAATCCGGATAACATGCCCCATCCCGCTGGTGCATACTTATGTGGGAGTGATGCTGGCCGATTTCATGGCTCGCTATCCGCACGTCACGGTGCACATGGAGGCGACTAACCGGCGTGTCGATCTGGTCAGCGAATCCGTGGACGTTGCCCTTCGGGTGCGACGACCGCCTTTGGAGGATAGTGATCTGGTTATGCGCGTCCTCGCTGATCGAAGCCAATGTCTGGTGGCTAGCCCTGCCCTTGTCCAGAGGCTTGGTTTTCCTGCTGCACCAGCTACTTTGAGCAATTGGCCTAGCCTGGGCCTGGGAACCGCACAACAAATCCATAGCTGGGTGCTGCATGGGTTGGACGGCTTACAGGCGACACTTCATCACACGCCACGCTTCGTGACGACGGACATGATCGCGCTAAGAGATGCTGCTGTGGCCGGTGTTGGCGTAGTCCAACTGCCAGTGTTCATGGCACGAGCCCAGTTCGCGGCTGGTTTATTGGTTAGGCTGGTACCCGACTGGGCACCGCGCCGGGAAATCATACATGCGGTGTTTCCGTCGCGACGCGGTCTTCTGCCATCTGTGCGCACGTTAATTGATTTTCTTGCACAGCGTTTCGAAATGCTGCATGAGGACTAGGGCTAGCTTAAGCGCGATGGGCCGATACCGCTCGCAGAGGGCCATGAAGTGAAAAACTGCGGCCGTACCTTGGTCTTCCCCGTACCATGATGAGCTATGCACTATTTTATGTAATCCTGGAAATAGGCGAGTGCGTTTTTACCGAACCGATCCGGTTAACGATCTTGTGGGGGAATTAGAAAACTTCTGGTAAAGAGAATCAGGTGAAGAGAAATAGTAAACAAGCCTCTCCAGCTGACCAATTCATGATAAATTGAACACCGTTACAGAGTTCAATAGAGACTGGTCATGGGAACACGCGGTGGCCGAAGGGAAGGTTCAGGTCCGAAGAAATCGATGAGCCCGTATGGAGAGAAAACCTCTGTCATCCGGGTGCCTTCCAGCCTCAAGTCCGATGTCCTGGTCTATTTGGAGCCGTTCAGGAAAGGCTCGAGACAGGAGAGCGATAGGGATGGCGCTGCTTTTCCCCGCGCTGTGCCGCATCCTCGCCCTATGCCCCGTCCCATCTATAGCGGCAAGATACTGGCAGGCCAATCACGCTTTCCGTCCCCCGCACAGGACTACGAGCAGAAGACCCTGGATCTCAACGACCGATTCATTGCCAATCCACCGGCCACCTTCTTCTTTACCGTCAAGGGTGATTCCATGATTGGGGCGGGGATCTTCGATGGGGCCACGCTCATCGTGGACCGTGCTGTCAAGTCCAAGTCCTCCAGTATCGTGATTGCAGATGTCGACGGGGAATGGATGGTCAAGCGCCTGTACAAGCGCAGCGGCGTCATCAAGTTGTTATCCGAAAATCCCCTCAATGCGCCCATCGTTCTGAAGGAAGGACAGGAACTGGTCATCTTCGGCGTGGTGACCTATGTCATCAACGAAGCCAAATAGGCCGGTCTTTGCCCTGGCTGATGCCAACTCTTTCTATGCATCCTGCGAAAAGATATTCCGGCCTGACCTCAGAAATTCCCCAGTAGTCGTTCTCTCCAACAATGATGGCTGTGTCATTGCCCAAAGCCGGGAAGCCAAGGCATTAGGGATCAAGATGGCAGGACCCTGGTTTGAAGTGGAAGAGAGGGCCAGGGAAATAGGGGCGGTTGCCTTCTCCTCCAACTATGAGCTGTACGCCAATATGAGCAATCGCTTCATGGCTACACTTAGCCAGTTCAGTCCTAGACAGGAAGTCTATTCCATCGATGAGTGCTTCCTCGACTTAACCGGTATCAGGAAAGATCTCGTTGCCTATGGGCAGGAGATAAAGGAGACAGTCACCCATTGGACCGGACTGCCGATGTGCGTGGGCATAGGTCATAGCAAGACGCTCGCCAAACTTGCAAATTACTACGCAAAGAAGGAGCCAAAACTCAACGGTGTGTGCGACTTCACGCGCATGAGCGACAATGAGCTGGATGGCGTTCTAAAAACCCTCCCGGTCTCATCGGTCTGGGGAATAGGGAGAAGGCTGGAAGTGAGTCTGAAAGCCTTAGGCCTCGAAAACGTATTGAGATTAAAGAAAGCCAACTTGAGAAGAATCAGGGACAGGTTTGGTATCGTCATGCAGCGCACCGTGCAGGAGCTCAATGGCGAGCCGTGGCCGGAGCTTGATGATGTGGCCCCGATTGCCAAGCAGGTCATGAGTTCGCGCTCCTTCGGGCAAAGAGTCGAGAGCTTGCAGGAGCTAAGGGAAGCCATCAGCCATCATGCTGCCAATGCAGCCCAGCGGCTGCGCAAGCAGGACCTGTTTGCCAGCGCCGTATCGGTATTCATCCAGAACAGCCCATTCGATCAGGCGGAGTTCTATGGCAGAACCGAGACGGTCACGCTCCCTGCACCCACAGCATGCAGTCTTCAAATAACGAATGCTGCGCTGTGGCTGCTGAAGAAGATGTACCAGCCGCAAGTGTATTACCAGAAGGCCGGGGTGATACTCTCGGACCTGGTCCCGAAGGAAGGCCAGCAGACCGATCTGTTCGCCTACTCGTCCAGTAGATCAGGCAGGCTGATGGATATCGTGGACAAGATCAACAGCAAGTACCGGCGCAGCACCGTTCATCTCGCATCCGAGGGAATTGACCGAAACTGGTCCATGCGCCGCAGCTTCAAGAGCCCGAACTACACCGGGGATTGGAACGAGTTGCCGGTGGTAAGCTGATGCGAGGTGATACGGAATATGCTAAGGCTTGATGAGACCCTTGACAAAGCCATTGTATACGCAGCGGACAGCCAGACCAATCTGTCGGTTGTCAGTTGTAATTTTTCCCGAGACATAAGTTGACGGCACAATGTACACGACGTCCGAGGTCACGGGACAACTGACAACCCCGACTGACGAGGGTATAAAGAACTTCTGGAGGTGGTTCAATGGCGTACAACAAAAAGGAAAGGATGGCAAAAAAGGCGCGAACGACAGAGGAAATAACCGCGCTGATAATGGGGCTGCCAGATCGTGGACCCGCGATCATGCCGGGCGACCCCGAGTTTTCTACCATGGCACAGCGGACGGCTTTTCGACATTCGACCTCTACCACAAGAACCGCAAAGACGAAGGTTGGCTAGGGCGCGGCGTCTATGCGACCCAGCAGCACATACCTTTCCGAAACGTATGCCAGCCTGAAAGGCGGGTATCAGAATCGAATTGTCATGCCGCTTTCCCCTACTTCAGACTCGAATTCTTCCTCGGGCACAGCGGCGAGTTGTTGGGACCGGCTGGAGAGTTTGTGACTGATGCCAACATCCCTCAAAGTGGGGTTTGATCGGCCCTCCTCATGCAGGAGGGCCGATGAACGCCCCTAAGTGGTGCCAACGGGAAACACCTGCTCACACTGTGAGCAAGAGCAGGTGAGTGTTATGGCTATTTTGCCCCTATGCGGTAAAAGTCTAACTCGAACTAGCCGGCCTCCAGGGAATCTGGGGCGATTTACTCCCCCTGCTCCTCCAGTTTTTTACCGACTTTATCGGCCGCTTCACTTATTTTCTTGCTGGCTTCTCCCGCCGCCTGGTCTATTTTTTTACCCGCAGTTTCTGCTGGCCCCGGCTTGTCACATGCCGCAAGTCCGGAAACAAACAGCATCGTAATAGCGATTAAGGTGGATTTTTTTATTACCTTCATTTTGGTTCCCTTATTTATTTATATCGTCAAAAATCTTCAACTGAGTGGTAGATCAGCTGAAGCACATCATACACGTCCCTTGGAAACAAATGACGGGAGTACAGCTACTCAATTAATGAGGGCAGACTATTGAACGCAGGATTACGATTAGACTTTTTGAACACATAATCTTTGTTGTTGACTCCAGTTGTTTATATGCTCGGCAGAATACATATTTGCGAGACCAGGCTTAGCTTTCGCTTTAATTTCTCATTAACATATAGGGGTGGCATAAATTCTCATGCATGCGTTTCCTCTGCCAGAATTGCACTTCTGGCATGGGGAATGTGGTGGTATAACGTGGATTCGGCCACGTTTAATCGTTGGGCCACAGCAGCCACGGTGATATTTGAACGCGAGCCAATATTCCTTACTCAGGGTCAGAATCCTTGTAGCGGCTGTATTCCGAGACCAGGCGCCTCCGGCGAGACGATCGCTGGAGGATTTGTCGCATAGGGATTGTTGGGGCTGTCCTGGCTGTAGGGAGAGCCGTATTGTCCATAGGGGTTATTGATGCTGTCCTGCGAATATTCACTGCCATAGCGTCCATACGGGTTGCTGGTGCTGTTCGGATCGTAGGGGTTGCTACTCAAGTTGCCGAGATACTTGCCAGTCTGCCGGTCCACGAGAATCGGGAGGCCTGCCAAGGCCGTGTGGATCGCGGTGCTAAGAAGTAACCCGGCAAAAAACGATACGCTTTGTCTATTCATGCGCTATGGTGGTAGTAACATAGTTACTCAACGGCCACACCTCATCGATCGTCCTGGCAATAAGCAATTTGTCCCGAAGAGCATATCGAGCAGACTGCATCGTTATTTTGCAGTTCTCCCCACGCGGGATGGGCTTTATCGCTACCGGCACTCCTTTGAATCTCACTAGATACTTCCCGGTAGTCCCGTAAGGTTCTATAGCCGCTATCTCAGCCAAATGCGTTATGGCCCCCACAGGAGCCACACGATAGGCGCCAATATATTTTAGTTTTGGAATGTACTTTGCCCCAATTCGGATTGCATACCAGCAGTTTTCCCCGACAAATGTTTCCTGGAAGCCCTCTTCTCTGGCAGGCACCACAATGGTATCGACGGGTACGGTGTAACCTGAGGTGTCAGCGACTGATTGAACTTGCTCTCCTGGCGCATCGTTAAACTTGGGTTTGGTAAACGCATTAATGCCGAGCATTGGAAGGATTAGAAGAATGTCTGCAAGAAATGCTTGGGCAGTTGCCCTTGCAACTGCAGACATAGTGGGAGCGGTGGGGATATTTCTATTTAGAAGGATGGCACGGTCAAATTGTTTTGCCGCAGCAATTAGCTCGGATTCAAGAAATTGTACCTCTGTTTTTCCGATTTTGTGATTTCGGTCAATGAAATAAACTCCCCACACCCAACCCTCTTTGTTCGCGACATGATTTTTCAGCCGCTCTCCGACCGGATCGGCCTCACCAATATAAAGAGTCTCTTCCGCAGCATTTCCAACGAGAATATAGAGTCCAGCTTGATTAAAGCCGGGTTCGTGTTTAAGCAGAGGGTACTCGTCTTTTGCGAATACAACACCATATCCTGACCAATTTGATTTATCGACGTGACGTATGCCTTATGGGTCACCAGTGGTAGCAAAAAATGTAACGGAGAAAGGAATGCTCATTTGGTTTTACTAAGTAAACGCCTATCTGGCGTCTTATTTAAGGGAGAATCGATTTGTGATATTGGAAGGTTATCGTTGACGTTCTAAGTACTCCAAGGCAAATGCTTTGTGTTGTAGATATTTGAGAATATAACTGGCTATTGTGGGATTGTACGTACTTCGATAACTTAAACTATTGGATTAAAGGACACGTTGATTGCCAGTAGTCTCGCACGCTCGGCCACCTCCTCTTTCGTTGCCTTCTCGATAAGCTTGTCAGCCAATTTGTAGTAATGTTCGGACATCGACAGCTCCGCCATGTCTTTACCTCTGCCCAAATGCCACCCTTTACCCTTACATTGAGATTTGCGGTCGCAGCACTATGCAGCCTCTATTTTTCAGCGGCTCAGGCTGAAGCATTTATCGGGACGGTCATTGGCATAGCCGATGGCGATACCCTTACTGTCCTGACCAATGAGAAGCAGGAAGTAAAGATCAGGCTGGCAGAGATCGATGCGCCGGAGAGACACCAGCCATACCGGGCGCGCGCGAAGCAGTCGTTGTCAGACCTGTGCTTTGGCAAGCAGGCGGAAGTGCTGCCGCGAGTCAAGGACCGGTACAAGCGCACGGTAGCGCGCATCAAGTGTTCCGGCGAGGACGCGAACACGGAACAGGTTAAGCGCGGCATGGCGTGGGTATACCGCCGCTACGCAAGGGATCACAATCTCTACGTCATGCAGCATGACGCCAAGACAGCCAAACGGGGTTTGTGGACAGATTCTTCCCCAGTTCCTCCCTGGGAATTTCGCAAGCAGAGGCAGAGACATATGCGGCAGGTTTGAACAATCCGAAACGCGCAGGTATTACGCCACCGCTCTGGGTATTGACACAAGCGACGAGCGCGAGTGGTTGGGAGGTGACCATAATCCCCTCGTGCAACGTCGCACCGGGCCTGTGCCCCTAGATGTTCATCCTGCGGGAGAGCAGGCTTGAATTTGTGGGTATGACCTGGGGCTACCGCACTCCGAGTGAAGCAGCGGCAAAGCGCAAACCCTGGATCAATGCACGGGTAGAGAAAGCACTGACAGGGCGGTACTTCCGCCACATGTTTCGCGAAGGGCGGGTAATTGTTCCTGCCGGCGGCTGGTACGAGTGGACCATCGAGAACGGCAAGAAGCAGCCCTGGTACATCACGCGACACACAGATCAGCCAATCTTCATGGCGGGGCTATCCAATTACAAACCGTGGGATCCGCGCACGGTACCGCAAACTGTTGAAACAGGCTTCGTGATCGTCACCGAAGACTGCGAAGGTGGAATGGTGGACATTCATGGCCGCAGGCCGGTTGTGCTGGAACCCGGGGATGCCATGCGCTGAATGGATCTGGAAACGCCGGTTGAAGAAGCCGCGCACATTGCGTAGTCAAGATCGCTACCTACGGAAGAATTCGTCTGGTGGAAGGTGGTCAGGGCTGTAAACCGTGCTGATCCGAACAACAACGGGGAGCATTTGCTCGCGCCTATCAGCTGAACTGCTTCAAGACAGGCGAAAGCAGCTACTTTTATAGCTCAGTATCTGCCTGACCCATATTCCAGTTTATCGTCGGCGTCACGTCTTTCGGCCCTTTCGTAGCGTCGTTCATCCTCGTCCCGATCCTGTGCCTTGCGTTCCCGTTCCTCGTTCCTCTGTTTGAGAACCCCACAATCCACAGTATCAGAATCGCACGCATAGCGACCGCCACCAACATAAGTAGCGTTCTCCTCAGCCTGCGTGTTGACGGATAACAAAAGTACCAGCGGCAGCAGCCGTCTTATTATTTGCATCTTTTCACTCCTATCTTTATGGCAGTCCAGCGCCTGTTGCAGACGCTGGACAAGCCTCTTCATCTACCCGGACAACGAAGTGGAGACTGCGAAGATACTAGAGTTCCGCTGTTTCCACCTCACCCCGATTCTTCCCCGTCATCGCCCGGTTCCAGCTTGCAAGCTTCGGCCCGCTGCGATTGCATAGCCATCTTTCAACACTTGCGACGCCGGGATTGCTTATCAAAAAAATGTTTGCAAGTGCTATCCCCGGCCTTTCGCAGGCTCCGAAGTCGATTAAAGCGCGGTGATCATCAGCGGGATACCGCGTTGCTGCTCTAAGCCGAACGGTCCGACTTTGTGAACCGACGTGCGCTTGCGGTCACCCGCACCAACCAGCGGCTTGCCGTTGTCAGCATCTACAAAGCGATGGGCGGCGGCTGGGAGATTTGTGTGGGGGCTGATCGGGCCTGCGGCGGCGCCGACGGCGTTTCGAACTCGCGCTTTGTGAAATA
>JACDGV010000053.1 GCA_013821425.1 Nitrosospira sp.
CAGCACTCAACGTTAGGCTATAAGTCACCCATACGGTTTCTGGATGACTGGCTTATTGCTCAACAGAAAGAAAAACTGGTAGCATAAACCCCACCTCTTAGAAGACGAAAAACCGGGGGAACCTCAGTCTTCGGCTTCCAGTCATTCACGATGCGGCGAAATTTTCAGCCTTGAGTTGTTGTGGCTGTCGCTCATGAAGTTGAGCAACCAGACCATTGGGCAGCAGCGGCACTCCCAACTGCGACAATTTGTCACATGCGGCAATATGCCGCATTGATTAATTGTCATGACTCCGGAATACTCTCTCGTCGGGTTCAGCCGACGCTCACCACGTGGTGTGTTTTATAGCCTGATTATCAACGGGACTTTGAAAGGACAACATGAAAAAAACTTTAAAGTATGCATTACTTCTCGCGGGCATGACTTCCGTGCCAGCTATGGCTCATATCGGCTATACCGGCCGTAACTTTGGCACCTTCAGTGATGCTTCTGCAACGGCCACCCTCTCCGGGCAAGGAGTTACAGGTAACTACGGCTGGATTGACGGTACCGACGCGGACTATGGCGACGCCCATAGAACGCTGTCTTACAGGTTCACGTTGCTAAACCCCACTGATGTAACCCTCACGTTTCAGCAGGCAACATCCCAGGTCACGGACCACGGTGGAAATGTCTCCACGTCTCAACTGGGGCTGGCCCCCGGTTTCTCGCTTTATCAAGGACTCGCTCATCTTGCCCCGATGGGTGCAGATTATGATTCTTCTGCCATATCCAAGGAGCACCGTCCGACTGACACAGAGGGTGCATTCAGAGCGTTGGACGACTGGAAAATCGGCAATGACGCCGATCTTGTCAATGGCGTCCCGGCGAGCCTGAGTTTTTTCAAGCATATAGGCCACGCCTATGATGGTACTGGTACCAGGTCGGTCTCCGGCTTTGATGGTGTCGCCGATGGCAAGGTCTCGCATACCTTCTCGAACCTCGCCGCGGGGGATTACTCGGTATTTGTAGGGGGGTCGGACTACCTGGCGCAGGACATCTCGAATCCTAATATTCTCACCAAGTACGGTGTTACCGGCACATTGGTCGCAGGCGTAGTACCGGAACCGGAAACTTATGCAATGCTGCTAGCCGGCCTGGGGCTGATGGGTGCCATCGTTCGCAGGCGCGAATCAAGACACAATTCCAGAGGTGACATATAGTTGTTACTGCAGTAGCTTGCGCTCTCTTGCTCTATCTACCCGCTGCCATGATTCATTAAGGAGGAATTATCATGAATAAATTCACGAAGCGTTTTGGGCTGGCTATAGTGACCCCCCTGCTTGCGCTAGCACCCGCGGCGTATGCGGCAACCAGTACTTTTGACGGCAACACCTTTAAAGTGGAATACGGTGTTTCCGCTGTTGGTCCTGCTACCGATTTCTTCTCACTATCCCAAGCTGATGTCACCGGCAGCGCCGGAGGCGTTGAGATTGCCAATATGTCTGGCTGGAAGATCGATACCATGGGCAACAATCTGTCGCTTACCTGGAACAAGGCAGACGATTTCATGAACTCCGGCAGTCCGGCATTCATTGGCTTTAAGATCTCGGATACCGGCAACCAGTTAGCCGACATTATAGGCACTTCCGTCACCAACACGACGTACACGCCATCGACGTACGGCAATCTGCTAGAAGGGTTCATGTCATCCCAGGTTACTTTCGATGCAAATAATATCTACGTTAACCTGAACACGGCCATGTGGCATGAGACACCCATGGCAAGCATGGGTGATCCCTTCCGGGATCGGGTGGCGTTATCCGTCAGTTTCCAGGCGGCCCCCATACCCGAGCCGGAAACTTATGCCATGTTGCTTGCCGGCCTGGGGTTGATGGGTGGCATCATCAGGAGACGTCAGCATAATCGCGCCACTTAGGCCGATTAAACCATTTAAACAAGGCCGCTCAACCCGAGCGGCCTTTGTTTTGTTCCTCATGTGATTACAACTGCAGGTACTTTATGCACCTGTTTGTTTCTGATTCTCCTGGTCCAGAAATGCGCCGCCTCCCTTTGGCACAACCCTCATCACGCTCGTCCGCCGGATGCCAGATACCCGCTTTGGCCTGCCTGCTGCTTACCCTCTTTATGGGTGAGGCGGCGGGGGAGCACGAGGTGCTGCCTGAAGTGAATGTATCTTCCACTCGTGTGAAGGAGCCCTTGGTCGAGAAGGAGTCGCTCAAATGGACAACCCGTCCAAGTAGTGATGCAGCGGATTTTCTGCGGCAGAAACCCGAGTTTTCCTCGGCAAAAATAGGCGGCACCGCCGGGACCATATTCCTGCGAGGCCTGGGTGGCCCTCGTCTGGGTATTGTCATGAACGACAGCCTGGAGGAGGCCGGCGCCAACCACGGCACTGATCCGGCCACATCTTATATTCAACCCGATGCTCACGACCACATCACAGTAGTGAAAGGACCTAATAGCGTCCTGTACGGCTCCAGCATGGGTGGTCTTGTCATATTTAACGAAACACCGAAGAAGTTTGATAAACCGGGCATGCATACTCGAGTCATTGGGGGGATGGGCAGTTTTGGCCGCCGCGACTTTACAGCCGACGCTACCGTAGGGAATCCGCTGGTCCAATTACGAGGCGTGGTAACTTTTACCCGGGGCGATAACTACCGGGACGGTTCGGGCAGGGAATTCTTTTCTTTCTTTAAACGCAACTCAAACAAGCTGATCGCAACATTTACCCCCACATCAGATATCACTGCCGAAATCAGCGCCGAGCAAGGCGACGCTCAGGTTGCATTCCCCGCATTTTCGCTGATGGGTGACGGGGTCGAGTTTAAGCGGCAAATCCTGGGAAGCCGTTTCACCGTGGCAAATATTTCAGAGAAATTCAGGAAAGTGGAATTCCAGCTTTTCGATCGGAATCTCGATCATCACATGGACAACTTTACGCTTCGACCGGTAACAGTAGATATACTCAGCCCAGATCCACCTGGACCACTTATTACCAATACCAATCGCAGAACGTTGATGCAGCTGTTCCGTGGACGCTCCGCTCGAGCCGTCGCCACGTTTGATGTGAATGAAGCAACAGAGGCCATTATTGGCTATGAGCACAAGGATGAGAAATTTGCCGGCAATAATCAAACCGTGGGAACTCTCTGCATCATCACCGCCTGTAACACGAACACTGTGCTTGCTCCTTTCTATGATTTGCATACGGTCAATAACTCGATTTTTTCTGAAGTCACTCATCTTGTTAACCCTACCACTACCCTCAAACTTGGCCTGCGCAGGGATTATTTCCATACTCAGGCAGGAGAGTTGCGCACCTTTCTAGGTGCTCCGCTAGATACCTCGAACAGTCAGCGCAATGACACAACCAACGTTGCTTTCATCCGTATCGAAAAAGAATTCCTGCCTGCCGCGGTCGCTTTTCTCTCTCTGGCAAATGGTGAACGCCCTGCCAGCAATCTGGAACGTGCCAGCTTCGCCGGGTTTGATCTAAGGAAGGAAAAAAACAGGGAAGCAAATATGGGTTTGAGCCTTAATCGGCCCACCTGGCAAGGGTCGGTTACGGTGTTTGGTAGCCGTATCGACGATTTCATACTGATAAGTCAGGGAACTCGTTCAGAAAACGTGGATGTGCATCGTATTGGTGCTGAACTGGATTTCGCCAAGCAACTCACGCCGTTCTGGAGATTGGTCGGCAGCCTGGCCTGGGTTAGGGCTGAAAATCTTACCGGGCATGGAAACGGTTCGGTGCCGCTCGCCCAAACACCGCCGCTGGACAGCCGATTCGGCGTGACATATCAGCATGGAACGATTAGTGCGACATTTGGGGGGCGAGCCGTGTCCAGGCAAGACCGGATTGATCCCGGTTTCGGAAATTCACTCGGAATTGATAATCCAGATCCCACCCCGGGGTTTGCCACCGCCAGCATGGCTATGTCATGGAAACCGGTCAAGCAGGCCCAATTGAGCCTAGGTATCGATAATATTTTCAATCTTACCTATTATGAACACCTAAGCCGCAGAATAGGGGACGTGCCGCCCGGGTTCGTTAATCTTGGTCGGCTCAACGAACCCGGGCGGGCATTCTGGTTCAGAGCAGTCCTCAATATGTAAAGAGACCTTAAACGACCAACCCGAGGGAAAAGAAGAGGTTGGCCTCCGAGGCGCAGTGGAACGGAAAACCGGGTTAAGCGGTCAATTTAAGTAGCCAATAACTCAGGAGTCGCCATCAGCTGGATCCCGCAAGGGTCGCAGCTCGCCTTTGGCCACTGCCTCCGG
>JACDGV010000054.1 GCA_013821425.1 Nitrosospira sp.
GTGCGGGACCTTGGTCCCGCACTACATATAGCACATTCGTCGTCTGTGTTTTTCTATGCCTCGCTTGACTTTTTTAATTGTCTCATCTGCTGGACAACAGAACAGCAAACAGGATAACCCGGCTTTTTGCAGGGCGGGACGCCCTGGTTACTTTCAGGCCGAGGACGGCCTGGCTTAGGAAGGGACAAACATAAAACAGGCAAAAAAAAAGAAGGTAGCCAGACCGGGACGGTCTGGCTACCTTCTTACAAAAAAAAGGCCTTAGCTGCAATGCAGCTAAGGCGAAAGAAAAAACTTGGCGACGACCTACTCTCCCACGCTCTTGTGCGTAGTACCATCGGCGATGAAGGGCTTGACTTCTGAGTTCGGAATGGGATCAGGTATTTCCCCTTCTCCAATGTCACCAAGTAGAAAAATTTGGCAAATGAGATACTCTCTGATGAAAAACGACGCTTGAAGAATCTTCATAGCTTTCGAAATGTATAATTTTATTGACCACTCTCATCTCCCATAAGGCTATGCCTTAAAAAAAGGTGGTCAAGCCTGTGGACTAATTAGTATTGGTTAGCTGAACACATTACTGTGCTTGCACACCCAACCTATCAACCATGTAGTCTACATGGAGTCTCATAGGGATACTTTATCTTGAGGGAGGCTTGGCGTTTAGATGCTTTCAACGCTTATCCTTTCCGAACGTAGCTACCCGGCTATGCCCTTGGCAGAACAACCGGAACACCATTGGTTCGTCCACTTCGGTCCTCTCGTACTAGAAGCAGCTCCTCTCAAGTATCCTGCGCCCACAACAGATAGGGACCAAACTGTCTCACGACGTTTTGAACCCAACTCGCGTACCGCTTTAATTGGCGAACAGCCAAACCCTTGGGACCTTCTTCAGCCCCAGGATGCGATGAGTCGACATCGAGGTGCCAAACCGCCACGTCGATATGAACTCTTGGTGGCGATAAGCCTGTTATCCCCGGAGTACCTTTTATCCGTTGAGCGACGGCGATTCCACTTTCCACCGCCGGATCACTAAGCCCGACTTTCGTCTCTGTTCGACTTGTAGGTCTCACAGTCAACTTGCCTTATACCTTTACGCTCTACTCGTGATTACCAACCACGATGAAGCAAGCTTTGGACTCCTCCGTTACTCTTTAGGAGGATACCGCCCCAGCAAAACTGCCCGTCTGACAATGTCCGAATTCTCGATTCAGAGAATTTCGTTAGATTCCCGACCTGACAAGACCAGTATTTCAACGGTGACTCCATTCCCCCTGACGAGGGAACTTCGAAGTCTCCTGGTTATCCTACACATGACAGGTCAAGAGCCAATATCAGAGTACAGTAAAGGTTCACGGGGTCTTTCCGTCTTATTGCGGGTAAACGGCATCTTCACCGCTACTACAATTTCACCGAGTCTCTCGTTGAGACAGTGCCCAGATCGTTATACCATTCGTGCAGGTCGGAACTTACCCGACAAGGAATTTCGCTACCTTAGGACCGTTATAGTTACGGCCGCCATTCACCAGGGCTTAAATTCAAAGCGTCGCATTGCTGCTAACTTCTCCTTTTGACCTTTTGGCATTGGGCAGGCATCACACCATATACTTCGTCTTAGACGACTTCGCATAGTGCTGTGTTTTTGTTAAACAGTCGCCTGGGCCATTTCTCTGCGGCCTCCAGCTGCCTCTTTCGCGAAGAAAGCAACAGCCAAAGGCTCCTCTTTTCCCGAAGTTACGAGGATAATTTGCCGAGTTCCTTAACGAGAGTTCTCTCGCGCGCCTGAGAATCTTCTTCCCACCCACCTGTGTCGGTTTTGGTACGGTCAACATCAGCGACTAGAGTCTATTTCTTGGAAGCCTTGCGCTACACCATCGGTTCCGCTTTCGCTTTCCCTTGGCTACCATCTGAATTTATGCTAACGGATTTTCCTATTAGCCCTTCTCGTGGTATCACGGACACTTCCGATCGTCCGCGTGCTTAACGTACTTCGTCAACCCGTTGTCATTGCTTTAGTTGGCGCAGGAATATTTAACCTGCTTTCCATCGCCTACGCATTTCTGCCTCAGCTTAGGGACCGGCTAACCCAGGGAAGACGAGCTTTACCCTGGAAACCTTAGGTTTTCGGCGAGGCAGATTTTCACTGCCTTTATCGTTTACTCATGCCATGCATTATCACTAGTATGCGCTCCAGTGCTCCTTCCGGTACACCTTCGACGCCCATACTACGCTCTCCTACCGCTTGCAACAAGTTGCAAACCCGTGATTTCGGCTCTATACTTTAGTCCCGGATATTATCGGTGCAGAGTTTCTCGATTGGTGAGCTGTTACGCACTCTTTAAATGATGGCTGCCTCTAAGCCAACATCCCAACTGTTTTAGAAACTCCACTTCCTTACTCACTTAGTATAGAATTAGGGGCCTTAATCGACGATCTGGGCTGTTCCCCTTTTGACAATGAAGCTTATCCCCCACTGTCTATCTCCCGGACTGCTTTATAGTATTCGGAGTTTGATTTCCTTTGGTAGGCCGGTAGGCCCCCGCGTGAATTCAGTGCTCTACCCCTATAAAGATTTGTCCGAGGCTAACCCGAAAGTTATTTCGAAGAGAACAAGATATCTCCAAGTTTGATTGGCCTTTCACCCCTATCCACAGCTCATCCAAAACTTTTTCAACAGTTACTAGTTCGGTCCTCCACAGGGTGTTACCCCTGCTTCAACCTGGCCATGGATAGATCACTTGGTTTCGTGTCTACGTCAAATGACTAAATCGCCCTTTTAAGACTCGCTTTCGCTTCGGCTTCAGAACGGATGTCCTTTAACCTCGCCATTTAACGTAACTCGCTGGCTCATCATGCAAAAGGCACGCCGTCAGCCATTCCCGTAAAACGGGTATAGGCCTTCGACCGTTTGTAAGCTGCTGGTTTCAGGTTCTATTTCACTCCCCTAACAGGGGTTCTTTTCGCCTTTCCCTCACGGTACTGGTTCACTATCGGTCATCAACGAGTATTTAGCCTTGGAGGGTGGTCCCTCCGGATTCAAACCGGGTTTCCCGTGACCGGTTCTACTCAGGTGCCTCTCTGATCTGCATCCTTCTTTCGCATACGGGGCTATCACCCTATGTTGCTCGACTTTCCAGAAGATTTTGCTAGAATGTGCAGATATTTGTGAGAGGTCCTACAACCCCGATATCAATGATATCGGTTTGGGCTCATCCCGTTTCGCTCGCCGCTACTAAGGGAATCTCATTTTGATTTCTTTTCCTCTGCCTACTAAGATGTTTCAGTTCGGCAGGTATCGCTTCCTCATCCCTATGTATTCAGGATGGGATAGTGGGGGATTAATCCCACTGGGTTGCCCCATTCGGAGATCTCCGGGTCAAAGCTTTTACCAGCTCACCGAAGCTTATCGCAGGTTTACGCGTCCTTCTTCGCCTGTTGATGCCAAGGCATCCACCAGCAGCCCTTACTAGCTTGACCAAAAATTATTTGGTACAAGTCTAAAGCTACATTATTTCGCCATTGTACTTAACGTACATATTTTTGAAGAAGATCCTTCAAGCGCCGATTTTCATCAGTGATTAAATCTTTGCTATACTTATTGGATCTTGCTCAAAATTGCTTATCGCAATTTCGAGTGATTATTTGAGTCTTTTTCGCCTCTTCTAATCTTTTGATTTCTCTCATTTGCCTTTCAAGATAACAAAAGACCCATTTTCAGGGTCCTGTTCGCTTTGACAGCGATAAAGAAACAATGTGCAGGTAAATGAGCTTGCCCAACCATAGCAAGATAAAACTAGTTATCTTCGCTTGTCCTTAAAAGGAGGTGATCCAGCCCCACCTTCCGGTAGGGCTACCTTGTTACGACTTCATCCCAGTCATCGGCCTTACCTTAGGCGCCTCCTCCCTTGCGGTTAGGTCAGCGACTTCGGGCAAAACCAACTCCCATGATGTGACGGGCGGTGTGTACAAGACCCGGGAACGTATTCACGGCGGTGTGCTGACCCGCCATTACTAGCAATTCCGTCTTCATGTAGCCGAGTTGCAGACTACAATCTGAACTGAGATCGGCTTTTGGGATTTGCTCCACCTCGCGGCTTCGCTGCCTTCTGTACCGACCATTGTAGCACGTGTGTAGCCCCAGACATAAGGGCCATGCGGACTTGACGTCATCCTCACCTTCCTCCTGGTTAACCCAGGCAGTCTCATTAGAGTTCCCACCTTAAATGTTGGCAACTAATGATAAGGGTTGCGCTCGTTGC
>JACDGV010000016.1 GCA_013821425.1 Nitrosospira sp.
TACCAGCAGTTGTTCGAGCAACATATACCTGAAGAGAGTATTAACGCAATCAGAGAGGCGACAAACAAAGCGTGGGTATTGGGAGATGAACGGTTCAAACGCGGTATTCGAGAGCAATTAAAGAGGCAGGTAAAGCCAGCGGCCAGGGGTGGGGACAGGAAGTCAGTTCAAGATCAATCGAGTCTGACCCCATAGGTCTTGACGTTCGGGAATTTCCCATCACCTCTCTTCCCCATAACAAGAATTAGAAGCACGAAACCCTCTACTCGACCAAGAAAAATAACTATGTTGAACGCGAAGGACACCGAACGGGTGCTCGAAAATGCTTTCTCCCTTGAATTCTTGCAAGCAACGCTCACACAAAAACTTAGCGAAGCGCCGGTCATGTATAAGGGGCCAGCGAACATAACGCAACAGGGTGACGGAAGCCTCATATTAAAGCTCTATCATCTATATGAGTCTACAGACGAGCTTGTGAAAGATGCTAACGACCGGCTTTGTGGAATAAAATTTCGACCCGGACTAATAATCGAAGATGAGCATTACTTCGATTTCGAAGGAGTGGACCTTTCTGGCTACATATGGACATCACCCCGTATATGGGTATCCGGGGACGTTAGCTTCCCCTGCAATGGCAAATTGGTAATGGCAACGCTCCAAAGAATCGAGACTCGTTGGAAGAGTGAAGTCAAACAGCAACCAGAAACCATTAATGCTCAAGTATATATTCCCGGTAAATTCTGCATTCCGTATACCAAAACTGAACAACGAGAGAATTCTATTTATCTATCTGTTTGCGAACTTAGCATAGCCGGAAGGCAGTGTGTTCTACAACAACATGATTCTCATCTTGAGATTATTGCTGACTTAACTGGTAAAGCAAATCCAGATGACCATCTTGACCTCATCCTAGAGGGCCTAAGTATTGGCATTGGGTGCCGCCTTCACCCACTTTTGAAAAAGGTAAACGCCTTGGGGCAGCAAATCCAGGTAATCCACTCTCACGCCAAAAACGAGCGACAGCTAAAGTTGCCATCTCCTATACCTATATCGCAGCCGCATAATGCTACAAATCTCCAAGCCTTCCTTGACAGGTTCATTGAGACCATTAGTGATCACCATTCGCCTCTTGTCGGCTACTGGTTTCGTGTACTTCAGGCATTTTCAAACGGTGTCGAGAATAGAGCGCTCGTTCTCACGACTGCTATTGAAGGATTGGTAAAGCAGTGCTACCACGCCCTTGAAGCGCCTGACAAAGAATTTATCAAGCAATTAGCCGAGGCCGAACCTCTGATTGAGGATTTGCCAGTTGAAATAGAACGTGCAAAAAAATATCTTAAGAACGCGCTGAGCAATGCCAAGAGAAATTCTCCGAAGAACTCCTTGTACGCGCTTGCGCAGACTAAACTCATCTCAGAAAGCATGGTTATCCGCTGGTCAAAGCTAAGAAACAAGTCAACTCATGCCGATGAATTAAAACTTAAAGCTCACGAACTTCAAGCTTTCCTTGACGAACTGAACGTTTGTCTTGAGTTATTCTATCGTCTGATACTTGGAATAATCGGGTATTCAGCTCAGATTGTTCAGTACTCAATCATAGGATGGCCGGAAACGAAACTTAACGTTGTCCTTACACACCATAAAAGGCAAGAATGACTGGGCTATCGGATATGATTCCAGGCATCTGGGCCCTGGTTTGCGGCGAGCCCCAGGCACAGTCATTTTTCCTCCCAATTATATGCAAATGTCATACTAATAAAAACAGCCCGTACTCTATCAGCACTACGTAAAACAGGGGGCGGGGGGCCAGATGCGATGGGTCCATAACCCCCTTCGCACTATTGGTGCCTAGGACGCACGAGATTTCTGCATCATCGGTGAAAATTGTTTGACGGAAAATCTACATCAATAACACTTGCAGCGACCTACCCCTGGAGGATAGAAAAGCGTATTTCCTAGGAGGCAGAGTGCCCCCCGCGTGCCCCCATATTAATCAGGCTGATCAATATATGAGGTATGTTGTTGATTTATTGGTGCCGACACCAAGATTCGAACTCGGGACCTTCTGATTACAAATCAGCTGCTCTACCAACTGAGCTATGCCGGCGTGGGTGCAATTATAGAGAGTGGGAAGGAGCGGAGCAAACGCCGTGCAGGGGAACAACAGGAAACTATTTGACGATCTGGAAGCGGCGCTTCTTGAGCGTAACTGCTGACGGGGTTTGCGTTAATGATTTGGGTTTTCCCGGTTCTTCGTCAGTGAATTCCTGCTGGATGGCGTCAGCCTCCTCTTCCAGCGGGAACAGGAAGCCTTGTGAGGTTTCCTTCGCAAAAACTCCCCTAACGGCACTGACCGGCACGGAAATTTCCCGCGAGACGCCGCTGAACCGGGCGGAAAACTGGATCAAATCATTGCCGAGGGTCAGATGATATGCCGCATCATGGCTGATGTTGAGTATGATTTCGCCGTTTTTTACAAATTCTTCCGGTACGCGGGTCTGGGCATCCACCTTAACCGACAGATAGGGAGTGCAACCGCTGTCGGAGCACCATTCGTAAATGGCGCGGATCAGGTACGGTTTGGTCGATAGCTCCTTCATTTGCGCATTGCCTTCTCGGAAGCCGTCAGCGCATCAATAAATGCGGGCCTGCTGAAAAGCCGCTCGGCAAATTTCAACAGCGGCGCCGCCTGCTTGGGTAGTTGAATGCCGTAGTGATCCATCCGCCACAGCAATGGCGCAATGGCTACATCGAGCATTGAAAATTCATCTCCCAGCATGTATTTCTGCTTGGCGAACACGGGCGCGATTACCGTGAGGTTATCGCGAATGGTGGCGCGTGCTTTTTCCGCTGTTTTTGGATTGCCGTGTTCGACCGCATCAATATGGCAGAAAAGTTCCTGCTCAAAGCGGTGCAGGAACAGCCGTGCCCGCGCGCGCATGACCGGGTCCGCAGGCATCAATTGGGGATGAGGAAAGCGGTCATCGATATATTCATTGATGATGTTGGACTCATACAGAACAAGATCGCGTTCCACGAGCACTGGCACCCTGCCATAGGGACTCATGACCGCAAGATCTTCGGGCCTGTTGTGCAGATCGACATCAATGATCTGAAAATCCATACCCTTTTCGTACAGCACGATACGGCAGCGGTGACTGAACGGGCAGGTTGTGGCTGAGTAAAGCGTCATCATAACTTGTTAATTTCCAGCGTAATGGGAAGTGCTCCTTAACAGGTTAGAAAAGGATCAGTGGATGTCTTTCCAGTATTCCTTTTTCAAGGCATACGTCAATCCCAGCAGGACGAACAGAAAGAGCATCACAATGATTCCGAGTTGCACGCGCTTCGCGGCTGCCGGTTCACCCACATAAACCAGAAAATTTACCAGGTCGGCGACATATGAATCGTATTCGGCTTTCGAAAGCGTGCCCGGTTTTTCCACTTCCAGTTCCTTTATTTCTTGCTCGCCGCCGTGGCCATCGTCTGCAGTCTTTACCGTCACCGATTGCACTCCCTGTAATTCGAAGAGTACGTGCGGCATGGCAACTTTATCGAACAGCAGGTTATTCCAGCCCGTGGCGGTCGACTCATCCCGATAAAATTTGCGAAGATATGTGTACAGCCAATCCGGGCCACGAGAACGAGCGATCACCGAGAGATCGGGGGGCGCGACGCCAAACCATTGGCTGGCCTCTTTTTTCGTCATGGCAACGGTCATCAGTTCGCCCACCTTTTGACCGGTGAATATCAGATTGTCCCTTATCTGACTTTCGCTGAGGCCGATATCCCGCAGCCGATTGTACCGCATGTACTCGGCGCTGTGGCAGGTCAGGCAATAGTTGACGAACGCGTGTGCGCCGCGTTGCAGGGAAAGCTTATCATTCGGTCGGATTGGCGCTCGATCCAGTTTCATTTCCGGACCACTGGCAAACCCAACAAGTGGGACCAGGCACAATATACACAAAATATATTTTATTTTTCTCATCCTGTCACTCTTGTCGGTTCCGGCCTGGTTTTATCTATCTTGCTGTACCACGGCATAAGAACGAAGAATGCGAAGTATATTACCGTGAATATCTGTGCCAGCAATGTATACAGCGGCGTGGGCGACTGTGTGCCGAGCCACCCAAGCACAAACACGCTAATGACAAAAAGCGTCAGGGCAATTTTGAAATAAGGCCCTTTATACCGGATCGATTTTACCGGGCTGCGGTCCAGCCAGGGCAGCAGGGCAAAGATCGCGACCGAACCGCCCATCAGCACGATACCCCAGATTTTTGCATCCACCCACAGGAAATTGACGGTGACTGCTCTCAGCATCGAATAGTAGGGAGTGAAATACCATACGGGCGCGATATGATCCGGCGTCTGCAGCGTATTGGCGGGAATAAAGTTGTTGTACTCCAGGAAGTAACCACCCATTTCAGGCATGAAAAATATGATGCCGCAGAAAATAATCAGAAATACCACTACCCCGAAAATGTCTTTCACCGTGTAATACGGATGGAAGGGAATGCCATCCAATGGAATATGCGTTACGGGATCCTTGATCGCCTTGATTTCTATGCCATCCGGGTTGCTCGACCCGACTTCATGCAATGCCACGATATGAATGAACACCAGTGCCACGAGCAGCACCGGCAGTGTTACCACATGGTAAGCAAAGAAGCGGTTGAGCGCGGCGTCCGACAGCATGAAGTCGCCCAATATCCAGTTCGAAAGGGTTTCACCTATCACCGGAATTGCGCCAATCATGCTGACGATGACCTGAGCGCCCCAGTAGGACATCTGCCCCCATGGCAGAATGTACCCGGTAAACGCAAGCATCATCAGGACGAAAAAAATCCCCATGCCGATGAGCCAGAGGAGTTCGCGCGGCTTGCGATAGGAGCCATACATCATCCCGCGGAACATGTGCAGGTAGACGACCACAAAGAACATGGATGCGCCGGTAGAATGCATGTATCGGATCAGCCAGCCGAAATCCACGTCCCGCATGATATATTCCACAGAGGCGAAAGCCATGCTGGCGTCCGGCTTGTAGTTCATGGTGAGGAAAATGCCGGTGAGTAGCTGATTCACCAGCACGAGTACGGCGAGCGAGCCGAAGTAGTACCAGAAATTAAAGTTCTTGGGCGCGTAGTATTCGGTAAGATGAGCCTTCCAGGTGGAAGTCATCGGAAAACGCGCGTCTATCCAGTCGGCCATTGACGCCAGTCGCTTGCTCATTTATGCGGCCTCCTTGCTATCAGCGCCGATCAACAACTGGTTATCGCTTAAGTAGGTGTGGGGGGGAACGACGAGATTGGTGGGCGCCGGAACGCTCTTGTAGACGCGACCTGCCAAGTCGAACTTGGAACCGTGGCAAGGGCAGAAAAAGCCGCCCAGCCAGTCAGCGCCGAGGTCTGCGGGAGCAATATCCTTGCGATAAACGGGAGAGCATCCCAAGTGAGTGCAAACACCTTCGACCACCAGCAAGGCCGGCTTGATCGAACGGGTTGCGTTCTGGGCATATTGCGGCTGCTGCGGTTTCTTCGACGTCGGATCGGCAACCTCGCTGTCCAGTTTTTTCAGAGTCGCCAGCATCTCGGGAGTGCGGTTCAATATCCATACTACCTTGCCGCGCCACTCCACCAGAAGCAGCATGCCAGGTTCAAGCTTGCTGATATTGACCTCAACCGGAGCGCCCGCCGCCTTCGCCCGTTCGCTAGGCAACATACTCATCACGAAGGGAGTTGCCACCCCTATACTTGCAATTCCGCCCGCAACCGAGGTTGCGGCGATGAGAAAACGTCTTCTACTATTCGGTTCTTGTTTTTTCTCAAAATCTGCCATATCTTGCAGTCCCGGTTTTCAGTCCGGACCTCTATAAAATTTATGAAAAACTTAACCATTTTAACATAGCAAGTATTGGAAAATAAAATATTCATTCAGAAAAACTTGTTTGGCGTGGGGTTTATAAATCGCTATAGATCAGCTTTTTACAGTGCCAGACCGGGTTGAATGGCCGGGTTTCGCTCACTGTTTGCTCCTCCGTACGGCCAGCCGGGTTAGCGTTATCGCATACCGGATCATTTGTATTACATTTATAATTCCCGTAAGCCAATAAGCCCGTAAGCCCGTAAGCGCAATCTCTGTTCCGGAACCCGCAACCGGATGACAAACTTGTGTGGCACATCAGTATATCTTTGGATTCATCGCCATGAAACAACGCACCGTCACCTGTCCCCAGTGCGGCAACGCCGTCATCTGGGATGCGGCCAATCCTTACCGCCCGTTTTGTTCGGAGCGTTGCAAGATGATTGACCTGGGGCAATGGGCTGCCGAAGCCTACCGCGTGCCCGATACCAAAAAACAGGATGACGAGGCGTTAAAAGACGAGAAATAAAAAGTGATCGAACGCCGGGCTGCAAAGGAAGCCCTGAACAAGTCCCACGCGCAAGCTGCTTCAGCCTCAGCACGGCTTGATGCTGCCGTGCTTCCAGTCGGCTATACCTCGCATCAGGGCTATGCCATGGCTGCCATGCTCCCATGCCGTGGTTAAATCCTCAGGACGCAACCCTCCGAGGGCATATACGGGTATCGAGCAACCGCGGATGAGCGACGCGAATTTCCGCCAGCCCAATGTCGCCGCGCCGGGATGGCTCAACGTCGGCAATATCGGACCAAGCACGGCAAAATCCAGTCCCAGCCCCTCGGCCCGGGAAAGTTCCTCTGCATTGTGACATGATGCGCCGCACCAGGCAAAATCGGGGCGCCTGGTCAGGCTCATCAGCTGTGACGACGGAAAATGTATGCCATCCGCCGCAACTGCACGGCAGAAATCGAGGCTGGCCGTCCCCGTGTTCACCAATACCTTTGCTCCATGAGCTTGCGCGAGATTAATGATTTGACTTGTAAAAGCCTCTAGCGCTTCCCGCGTTATCGACTTCTCCCTCACCTGAAGCAGCCGAACGCCTTCCTGCAACGCTCGCTCGATCTGTGCAAGCGAAACGTTTTCCTCTCCTGCGGCGTTGGTAATCGCATAAACAGGGGGCAGATCCAGCGCCCGCAACACGGGCGTATTAGCCGGCAGCATCGGCTCCACCCCGGCGCTACCCGCAAATTGCCAGGATAGTTCCTGCTTCTCACAAGGCCTTGGCTCCCCACGCCATTGCATTACCCGGTAAAAATGAAGGCGAACCGTGGCGTGACTGTAAGTAAACGTACGCGTGATCCATGGATACACGTGCTCGACATTTATGGCCAATTCCTCCCGTAATTCGCGCCTGAGCGCATGCAACATCGGTTCATCGGATTCTGCCTTGCCGCCGGGAAACTCCCAGTAGCCTGCGTAAGGCTTGCCCTTCGGCCTGCGGGCAAGAAGAAAGCTGCCGTCCGGGCGAGTAATCACGGCGGCGGCTACTTCAACCATTGTGAGAATAAGATATGGAGGAGCAAAAAGGAGTCATGAAGAGGCTTCGGTGGGCGTATTGCAATGCGCGAGTTCCAATGCAGGCGTAGGCGGCGCTGAACGCCCGTTATTCGTTGAGTTCCGTTTTTTCGCGGCCGCCAGAATAGGGGATTTAAGGAAGATCCGGTTTTTAACGGTCCGTAGAAGTCATACGCGATCCGGTTCTTCGTGCGCGTCTGTTTTCTGTTTTCCCGCCCAGTCACGCGCGAACTGCCATGCGATCCGTCCGCTGCGGGAACCCCGGCCCAGCGCCCATTGCAGGGCCGCCTGCTGCGCCCGGGGGTCCATTCCCTCGATGCCAAAGTGGATAAGCCAACGTCTTGCAATTTCCAGGTACTGGTCTTGATCGAACGGATGAAAAGACACCCATAGGCCAAATCGTTCCGATAACGAAATTTTTTCCTCGACCGTTTCGCTGGGATGAAGTTCGCCATCCACATGCCTGGTATCCAGATTATCCCGCATGGACTCGGGCATCAGATGACGGCGATTTGAAGTGGCATAGACGAGGACATTTTCCGAAGCAGTGGCGATCGAACCGTCCAGCACTACCTTTAATGCCTTATAGCCCGGTTCGCCGGACTCGAAGGAGAGGTCGTCGCAATAGAGGATAAAGCGTTCCGGCCGCCTGCATATCTGTTCGACTATGTTGTGCAGGTCAGTGAGATCATGTTTTTCCACTTCAATCAAACGTAAGCCCGCGGCCGCATACCTGTTCAGAATTGCTTTCACTAGCGACGACTTGCCTGTCCCGCGCGCGCCGGTAAGCAATACATTGTTGGCGGGATGGCCCCGCACAAACTGATGGGTATTTTGATCTACCAGGTTTTTTTGGCGTTCGATGCCTCGCAATGCGTCGAATGTAATGTGATGAGGATGGTTAACAGGTTGAATGAAGCCCTTGGTGCCATGCTTGCGCCAGCGGAATGCCGCGGCGGCATTCCAGTCCGGGACGGGCTGATCATTACCAAGCAATCCCTCAAGACGGGAGAGTAAGGTTTCAGCGTGGTGGTATAGCTTGTCCCAATCGTTCATGAGGGCTCATTATAACAAACGGGAGGCGGAAAGAAGTGACGCAATCGGAAGGACGGTTCGATGCGTTCAACAGGCATTATGTGTGCTATCGTACAGAATCGCTCAGCTTAACGGGACAAGATTGTAGTGTTGCGGACGTATGCAAGGGCGCCAGGGCACCGGGCCCGACGTAACAAGCAGCCAAAATCGAAAGAGGAAAGATTACTCTACTGCGCTACGCAATTGGTAAGCGCCTGCTTTCCGTATTTTGCTCATTTCGAACGACATTGGAGAAAATATCATGAAAAACATACCTACTAAAAAATCAATTATCTCTCTCGCCATTGGTTCCGCTTTCGCCACAGCGCTCGGAACCGCATCCATTGCGTCAGCCAGCGAGAATCCGTTCACGGCGCAGTCTTTAGATAAAGGCTATATGGTAGCGGGGCACCACGAGCATGGCGGCGGCTACGGGGAAAAGACGGACGGGCACGGCGGCATGAAAGATAAGGATAAAAAGTACGGCGAAGGCAGGTGTGGAATGTCCATGGCGGATACCGACAAGGACGGCCGGGTTAGCAAGGAAGAACATGCTCGCCACAGCGAAAAAATGTTTGAAATGATGGATAAAAACAGGGATGGGTTTATCGATAAGGATGAGGCCAAAATGATGAAGAAGAAGCACGGCGAATCCCGCAGGTCAGACGATCAATATGGGTCCCGCGACCGTTCCGGGCAGGGTGACCGTTCCGGGCAGGGTGACCGTTCCGGCTATGGTGACCGTTCAGGGCAGGGCGACCGCTCGGGATATGACGAGCAATACGGGACGCGGTCAGGTGATCGCGAGTTGCAGCACATGAGGCCGATGGGCGAGTAAAGATGCCGCCCCGGAGCGCTCGCTTGCTTGAAGAGCGTGAGTGAACGGGCGGGAGCCAGATGAGCGCTGAGGTTGGGTGCTATAGTTGCACGCGATCTCAGTCGCCGTGAGCAACGTCGCGGTTTCGCGGGTTTTTCGATCTAGCGTGGACTGCCCGTAAGGAGTAAGTGGTTCCGCCTTGGTTCCCTCGGCTCGGGCTCGTGTTGTTGCCCAGGCCAATGCCTCCTATCGGGAGCCGAGTTCTCAATTCATTGCCCTCGTCAAGGTTATCAATGTATCAGTGTCAGGGTCTCAGCTTGACCGTGCCCGCTTGACCGTGCCCGCGAGGGTTTAAACCGACCCGTAATGGCGAAAATCATGGAAAATTGGTCCGCAAGAATATCGATTATCGCTTTCGCAGCCGGCTCGTCACTCGCTGCAATGCTTGCTATTCCGTCCATCGGGTCTGCCGGAACACATACTTTTGCCGGGGGATCTCTTCCTGAAGGCTACGTGGTTGCCCATGCCCACACCGATCACGGGAAGAAGGAAGGGTATGGTCAAAAGAAGGATGGGCACGGTGAAAAGAAGCACCATGGTCATGGCCACGGCCACGGTCACGGTCACGGCCATGACCAATCCGGTAGGGCTGGCGATCAATATGGATCTGGCGAGCGTCCCGGCTATAGCGATCGATCGAGGCAGGGCGAGCAATATGAGACGCGGTCGGGCTACCACCGGCAGTTGCAACATATGAAGCCGATGGGTATTGGCGAATAGGATACTCTGCCAGCGGGGACGGGCTAACCAACCGCATTCCTTGAGGTAGGTACTTGGGCTTGGGGATGCGCCGGGTATGCGCAACACTAGCTTCGGTACTCCGCGTTAATCTTTATATATTCATAGGACAGATCACAGGTCCAGACGGTTGCTGACGCGTTTCCCCTGTTTAGCAGCACCCGCATCGTGATCTCGGATTGTTTCATTACGCGCTGCCCCTCCAGTTCCTGATAGCCCGGAGCCCTGCCGCCATTTTCGGCAACCAGGACAGTATCCAGATAAAGTTGCAATTTGTTGACGTCGATGTCCTCCAGGCCAGCGTAACCAATGGCTGCGAGTATGCGGCCAAGATTGGGATCAGACGCAAAAAAGGCTGTTTTCACCAGCGGGGAACGCGCGATGGCGTATGCCGTTTTACGGCATTCATCCCGGGTCTTGCCCCCTTCAACGCGGATAGTAATGAATTTTGTCGCGCCTTCACCATCGCGCACGATAGCGTGCGCAAGGCGCACCGCAATCTCGGTTACAGCGTCTCGCAGTTGTGCGAATTCCGCGCTTTCATTATTCTTAATTGCTGGATTGCCTGCATGGCCGGTTGCAATCAGGACAAAGGCATCGTTTGTTGAGGTATCGCCATCCACAGTGATGCAGTTGAATGAGCAGTCTGCCGCGTAGCGGGCCATTTCTTCCACCAATGGCTGGCTCAAGGACCCATCGGTTGCGATGTACCCCAGCATGGTCGCCATGTCTGGGTGGATCATTCCTGAACCTTTGGCAATGCCGGTGATAGTGACGGTGGTGCCATTCAGAGAAATCTGTTTCGATACGGCCTTGGGTACAATATCCGTGGTCATGATTGCCCTGGACGCTGCAAACCAGTTATCCGCCTTAAGGTTTGCTAACGCTGCCGGCAATCCGGCGACAATTTTTTCCAGCGGCAGCGGTTCCATGATGACGCCAGTAGAAAACGGCAACACCTGGGTACTCTCGCAACCGAGCAATCGTGCCAGCTCAACGCAGGTAGCGCGGGCATCCGATATTCCTCCTTGGCCTGTGCCCGCGTTTGCATTTCCCGTATTGATCAATAATGCGCGTATCGTCGAGCCCGGGGTCGAAAGGTGTTCCCGGGCGATCATGACTGGGGCGGCGCAGAAATCATTTTGTGTAAATATACCGCTTATCCTGGCGCTTTCATCCAGCACGATGACAAGCAGGTCCGTGCGGCCCGGTTTCCTGATACCGGCTTCGGCAACGCCCAAAGCCATACCTTTTATTGGCAGCAGTTGCTCGGGTAGCGGAGGCGCAAGGTTGACTGGCATAACGATTGCCTGATGGGCTCTCAATCAGAAAAAGGGTATGATATTTTCGCGCTGTCGGTCGCTTCTGCTGTCGGCCACTTCTGCTGTCGGTCGCCCGAAACTACGCGTTATCTTAACTCATCCCAAGGGATCTACGAGCAGATTTTCGGAACAACATCGGTTGTAACGCACGGGCATGAGCGATCGCGGCAGCACGGTAAATGGTGTCTTTTGGAGAAGAATGGATGAACTGCGACAGAGAACTGGACGTGCGCGGGCTGACTTGTCCCTTGCCTATCCTGCGGACCAAGAAATCGCTGGTGGACATGAACACCGGCGAGGTATTAAAAATAATGGCAACCGATCCAGGCTCAGTCATTGATTTTCAGGTCTTTGCCGATCAGACAGGCCACGAACTGCTCTCCTTGTCCGAAGCAGCCGGGGAATTCATTTTTTTCATGAAGAAGCGATAGATAAGCACGAGCGCGGTAGCTTTTAATGGCCTGGCTTTCCACCTCGGATTAGCGGATCAAAGTGCCGCGCAGGCATCCGCAGCAGTTGCAAGCTTTCTGTAGCGCGCCAGCCAGGGTAGCGGGATGGGAAATTCGGAACCATCCGTCCTGGCTGCATGTGCTGCAGCCAGGGCTCCAAGCATGATTGAGCGGCCGCAGTTGTCTCCCCCCGCGCGGACGTTTGCTTCAATGGCAGTACGATAATCGGACGCATGTAGCGCGATATGAAAAACGATTGGCAGGCCTTCCGCGACATGACAAGACATGCCAAAACGTTCAGCGACTCCCACGCTATCCAGTTGAGGCACGGCAAGTGCTCGGGCAAGCAGGGGTTCCGGGGCGCCTCCCGCAAACGGCAGTGCATCCGCCAGGGCCTGTGCGAGCGGGATGCCATGCAATAGCTTGAACAAAGCTGCCGAGGCGCACTGTGCAGCGGAGACTGCCAGTTCGTTATTATTGGTTACGCGCACCACTTCCTCGACCCGGTTCATTAGAGCCGACACGTCACCGGCATGGGTAGCAACTAGCGGCGGAAGCGCAGCAAGAGCTGGATGCTGGTCATCATCCGCCCCGGACGCCGCGGGAAACTGCCCTGGTTCCAGAGCTAATAGCGTGCGCAACGTCGAGCGCGTGGGGGAGTCTATATATCCGACGAATTCTCCGCCAGGGCCGAAGTGGCCGCGATATTCAACCTGATATTCAACGCGACAAAAATCACGGTGTCTGGCCAAATGCTTCAGCATCAGCAGGCAGGTCTCACCATAACTTGTGGATTCACCAGGAGATTTTTGCCCGTGCGCAAAGTAACCCTTTACACCATCATAGTCCGTTCCCAAAGGTTGGAGAAATACAAGTCCTTTAGTCGTTTCAATCTCTGCGATACGAACAGGATCGTAAAGCCAGTGCAGGCCGAGTGTCGCCGAATCGGCGATGAGCGCGCCTAAAATGGCGGCGGTATGAGGTTTCTTCATTGATCAGGTTATTTTCCTGTGAAGCGGGCGGAGGGGAGTTTGACATTATCGGCAGATTCGGCAGTTATTCGGGAAACTAGAGTTCCTCTTCCACCGGGAGCCTCCGTGCCTCGTCTTCCAGCATAACCGGGATGCCATCCTTTATAGGGAAAGCCAGACGGTCCCCTTTGCAGATCAGCTCATTCTCCGATTTCCTGTACAGCAGCGGTGCCTTGCATAACGGGCACACCAGAATATCAAGCAGTTTTGAGTCCATGATTTTTCCTCTGTTTCTAAAGGGATTTTTCATCCGGAAAAGCGGCCGGAATTCTCCCCCAACGAAAATGGCGATGCAAAGTATCCTTCTATTGCCAGCTGCGCCATCCGGAAATTGCTGCACTTCGCTTTGGCGGTAAACTACGGCTGAGCCCTATTCGGGCTTTTGGGTCATAAAAGTAATGTGATTGTACCCTGCCAGGCGGGCTGCTTCCATGACTGTTATAACGGATTGATGTGTGGCAGCGGCATCTGCGTTAACGACAATTACGGGATCAGGCCGCCCATCCGCGGCCGTGCGCAGATCCTTGCTAAGCTGCTCGGTGGTGGGGTTCTGGACGGGTGTACCGTTGACCATGTAGCTCCCGCTGACGCTGACCGCGACATCTATGATTTCATGGCGATCACTGGTATTGCCTGATGCCGCTTGTGGCAGGTTGATTTCCAGGGCGGAAAATTTCGAGTATGTAGTGGTAATTACCAGGAAAATGAGGATCACCAGTAGCACATCGATCATTGGCACCAAATTGATTTCCGGTTCTTCTTTTTGCCTGCCGCGCTGGAAATTCATGTGTCAATGTCTCCCGCGGGAATTATTCCTGCCGCTCGCCGTGAACAATCTCCACCAGTTTCAAGGCCTGCAATTCCATTTCTACCACCAGTGCATCTACCTTGCCGCGGAAATAACGGTAGAAGATCATGCTGGGAATGGCAACCAGGATACCGAAGGCCGCATTGTAGAGCGCGACGGAAATTCCATGCGCAAGTTGGGCCGGGTTACTGTCACCCATAGGGGAATTTGCTCCGAATATTTCGATCATGCCCACTAAAGTCCCGAACAGGCCCATCAGCGGACTTATTGCCGCAATGGTTCCCAGAGTAGTGAGATAACGTTCAAGATCGTGAGCGACGGCACGGCCAGCTTCTTCGATGGCCTCCTTCATGACGTCGCGCGTACTTTTGACATTTCTTAATCCGGCGGCAAAGATCTGGCCCAGGGGGGAATGTGTCTGAAGGCGTGTAATCATTCCCGCCGTGACGCCAGTTTCCCTGTACTCATGTACCACCTTGGGCAGCAAATCCCTCGGCGTTACCACGGCAAGGCGGAGAGTCCACAAGCGTTCGCCAATAATCCCTACAGCGGCAATGGAAGCGAAAATAATTGGCCAGACCGGCCAGCCGGCCGCTTGAATCAAGGCGAACACCCGTTACCCCTCCATGCGCAAATCAGAGCCGTAATGTATCTTGCCCCTGTGATTTCAGCAAGGTTGGAGCAATTTTTTCTTGTCCACAATTGCTGTGGATAAGTTTGTGGATAATCTGCAAATAGAAGCATTAAGTAACCCTGCCATAACAACTTTTTCTGATTAGATTAAATTTTGAACTTCAGATTTAATCATTTAATAACAATGTGTTAGTATAACTGAAGGATTCTTCTGGGTTTTGCGGGCACAATTATGCATATTTTGTGACGGATGTGGATTATATGGATGTTGTAGAATGTCAAGATGAACTTCGGCATGGAAATGAACATTGCCCGCGCAGTCTTGAGCGTGAGCGAATTAAACCGTGGCGCCAAGGACTTGCTTGAACAAGCTTTTCCGCTATTGTGGGTTGCCGGGGAAATTTCCAACATCAGGCGCTACGGCTCGGGCCACTGGTACTTTACCCTAAAAGATGCAGATGCCCAGGTGCGCTGTGTCATGTTTCGGGAAAGGAATCAGTACCTGGAGTGGCAGCCCCGCGACGGGATGCAGGTGGAAGTGCGCGCGCTGGTGACGTTGTACACTCCTCGCGGAGACTTTCAATTGAGTGTCGAGGCCATCCGTCGGGCTGGCCTCGGTACGTTTTACGAAGCTTTCGAGCGGCTCAAGAGCAAACTGGGCGAAGAAGGCTTATTTGATCCCGCCCGCAAGAAACCGGTCCCGTTATTCCCCAGGCAGATAGGCATTGTTACTTCTCCAGCCGCAGCCGCGCTGCATGACGTCTTGTCTACACTGCGGCGGCGTATGCCTTCCGTCCCCGTGATTATCTATCCAACACCGGTACAGGGCGCGGGTGCTTCGGTCAAAATGGCGGCGGCTATCCAGAAAGCAGCAAACCGGGGCGAGTGTGATGTCCTGATTTTATGCCGGGGCGGTGGCAGCATCGAAGATTTATGGGCATTTAACGAGGAGGTGGTGGCCCGCGCGATCGCTACCTGCGTCATTCCCTTGATCAGCGGCGTGGGGCATGAGACCGATTTTACCATCGCGGATTTTGTGGCCGACGTTCGTGCGCCGACCCCTACCGGCGCATCCCAACTTATTTGCCCGGATCGTGAAGAACTGCTGCGCAGCGGGGAAATCCTGTTTGGGCGCGTGCAGCGCGCGATGCGGCGCAGTCTTGAAAGCCGCATGCAGGATATCGATATGCTCGGAGGACGCCTGGTACATCCCGGCAAACGAATCGACGGACAGCTTGCACACTTGCAGCGTTTGCGCGAACGGCTCGCGGTTTCCTGGCTGCGGAACGCCCAAGGCCGGGGCTGGCGTCTGCATGAGCTTAATCATCGCATAACGGCGGCCCGTCCCGATATTCCACGGTTGGTTGAACGGCAACTTGAGCTCGGCCTGCGCCTTGGCCGAGCCGTGGCCATTCGCCTGGAGACGCTCAGGATGAGTTTGCGGCGTGAGCAGGCAAACCTCGTCCATCTTAATCCGAAATCGGTGCTGGAGCGCGGCTACAGTATTGCTTATGCCGCTAACCGAAGCGTGGTGAGAAGTAGTGATCAAATCCGGATTGGCGCTGCCATCCGGGTCGTGTTTTCTCATGGGTGGGGCAGGGCGGATGTAACAGAAAAGGGGGAGTAAGCCGCTCTTCATGAAATAAGATGCGTGTGGACATTAGAGGGTTGGTGATGCAGACTTGAAATATGCCTGCCCTCCGCACCGGTTACTACTAGGTTACTACTAGCAAGGGGCTGTTTGCCTGTGGCTTGGGCGCTCAATTCCACCTATCCCTTTCACCACTATAATATCCCCTATGGCAAGAATCTTTCTCACGTTAGGCGCCATCAATGCGTTTCTTTGTGTTGCCTTTGGCGCTTTCGGCGCGCATGGTTTGAAACAACGGCTTTCTACCGACATGCTTGCCGTATATCAGACCGGCGTGCAATATCATTTCTATCATGCGCTGGGCTTATTAGCTGTCGGTCTCATGCTGTTGCACTTTCCCGCCTCCAGACCCATAGCGTTTTCCGGGTGGCTTATGCTGGCCGGAATTGTCCTGTTTTCTGTTAGCCTCTACGCGCTGAGTCTGACGGGAATACGCGGGCTGGGCATGATTACGCCATTTGGTGGCGTAGCGTTCCTGAGTGCCTGGGCAATGTTCGCTTATGGCTCGTGGGCAGCGAAATAAGCCTCCCGGGAGGCGCAGCGCGACGAGACCGGATGGGCAATCCATGGCGGTCGGGACAACGCTCGAAGGAAGCGGTGTGGCTGTAATATCAGTTTCATGGTGATGCCTTATCATTTTTTCGCTCCTTGCCCGCGCGGGCTGGAGTCCGCCCTCGTTATTGAACTGGAGCAACTCGGCGGGTTATCTGTACGTGGGCGCGACGGCGGAGTGCAATTCCAGGGCGATTGGTCCACCTGCTACCGGGCTAATCTGGAAAGCCGCATTGCCAGCCGCGTTCTCTGGCAAGTCGCCATCGGGTCCTATACCAGTGAGGCCGATGTGTATGATGCAGCTCGCGCATTGCCGTGGAACGAGTGGTTTGCCCGAGCGCTCACGATCCGGGTGAGCGTCGCAGCCATAAAATGCCCCCTGCGCAGCCTGGATTTTGTCACGCTCAAGATCAAGGACGCGGTTTGCGATCAGTTCCGCCAGGCTACCGGCGGGCGACCAAGCGTCGATACGGGGCGGCCGGATATGCGCATTCACGGCTTTCTTGATGCCCGGCAGTTTTCGTTGTATCTCGACACCTCGGGGGATGCATTATTCAAGCGCGGTCTCAGGAAAAACGCTGGGGAAGCCCCATTAAGAGAAAACCTGGCCGCCGGAATTCTGCAACTGACGGGTTGGCAGCCTGGCGTTCCACTGCTTGACCCGATGTGCGGCAGCGGGACATTCCTGCTGGAAGCAGCGCAAATCGCACTGAACATTCCCCCAGGCGCAGGGCGCAGTTTTGCCTTTGAAAAGCTGGAGAATTTCAGTGTGAAGCAGTGGGACCAGCTCAAGGAAGCGGCACTAGCCCGGCAAAGCCCCAAAACGCCCCAGCCCATATCTGGCAGTGATCTATATGGCGACATTCTGGCCGTTGCCCGCTCAAATTTAGCCGACGCGGGGTTCTCTAACCTGGTGGCGCTAAAGCAGGCCAACGTGCTTGAAATTTCCGCCCCGGCTCCTTCCGGCGTAATTATTACCAATCCTCCTTATGGAGTGCGCATGGGCGAGCAGCAGCAGCTTGCTGAGTTTTATCCGAAACTGGGAGATGTGCTGAAGAAAAGATTCAGCGGCTGGAGCGCGTATATATTCACGGCCGATCCTCTTCTGCCCAGAAATATCCGTTTAACGGCTTCGCGCCGTATACCCTTGTTCAATGGCGCGCTGGAATGCCGTTTACTGGAATATAGGATGGTGGCGGGCGGTATGCGCAGGGTGAAAAAAACGCAGGTCGCGCAACAACCGGGTCAGCCACTCGAGGGCTAGTCATGGCCTATTACCTGAAACCGGGCAGGTGGATTTTTCTCGCCATATTTCTAAGCTGCGCCAGCCTGATCACCTACGCTCTTTACCTGCAGTTGGTAAGAAATCTATTGCCTTGCCCGCTTTGCGTGGTCCAGCGTATCGCATACTGGCTGGTGGGCTTGACGGCGCTATTGGCATTTGTCCACTTCCCGCGGCTGCGGAGTCGCAGGATTTATAGCGGTCTCGTGGCCGTCTTTGCTTTATGCGGGGCCGCGGTTGCCTTGCGTCAAGCCTGGCTGGTTCGATACCCGGAGGCATTCGAGTGCGGGATCAGCGCTGAAGAAACATTCCTGAATGCGCTGGCGCTCGCCCAGTGGTGGCCCACCATGTTCGAAGCGAATGGAGACTGTTCCGATGTCACCTGGAAGTTCGCTGCCCTCACTCTTCCCGACTGGTCGGCAATTTTTTTTATTATTCTTGGTGGCCTGGCGGTGTATGATTTGTTCGCCCACGATGGGCCCCGTTAAAAAAGGCCCCGTTAAAAAAAGCCGGGGTGTGTTTCGCCTGAATTGTGCTACCACGGCCGGGGCCAGAGTTCTTTTCATCCAGCGGAACTGCCGGGTCTTGAAAACGGAACTTGCGACCCTATTTAACCTCTATCTTTTTCACAAGCAACGGGAATGCACCCATGAAACGAATTGCTCTCTTTATTCTTACCAATCTTGCAATTTTGCTGGTGCTGAGCGTTACCCTGCGCCTGCTTGGGGTGGACCGGATTCTGGATGAGGAAGGTAGCGGGATCGATTTCAATTCTCTGCTTGTCTTTGCGGCAGTGATAGGGTTCGGCGGCTCGCTGATTTCTCTCGCTATGTCCAAGTGGACGGCAAAACGCCTGACAGGCGCAGTGGTAATCGACCAGCCTTCCGACCCGATCGAGCGCTGGCTCCTTGAAACCGTTCAGCGCCAGGCCAAGCTTGCGGGGATTGGGATGCCGGAAGTGGCAATATATGATGCGCCGGATGTAAACGCCTTTGCCACCGGCATGAACCGCAATGATGCGCTGGTGGCGGTGAGCACCGGACTGCTGCGGAACATGAGTAAAGATGAAATCGAAGGCGTCCTGGCACATGAGGTGAGCCACGTGGCCAACGGCGATATGGTGACGCTTGCGTTGATCCAGGGCGTGGTCAATACTTTTGTCATCTTCCTGTCACGCGTAATCGGACATTTTGTGGATAGGGTGGTATTTAAAACCGAACGTGGGCATGGGCCGGCTTTCTTGATTACTAGCCTGGTGGCGCAGGTTGTGCTGGGAATACTGGCGAGCATGATAGTCATGTGGTTCAGCCGTCAGCGAGAATTTCGTGCCGATGCCGGTGGCGCACAACTCGCTGGCCGGAACAAAATGATCGCGGCGCTGGAGCGTTTGAAACAACGGCATGAACCATCACAGCTGCCCGAACGATTGGAGGCTTTTGGCATTTCCGGAGGAGGTAGTGGCATTCTCAAGAGTCTGTTCATGTCGCATCCGCCGCTTGAAACGCGTATTGCTGCGCTGCGTGCAATGGCTTGATCCATTCCTGGTTTTAAAACAAAAAAGGCGTGGGACCATGGTTCCACGCCTTTTTTGTTTCGGTTTTTCCCCGATATGGGGAGACATCAATAATCGGAGCGGAAAACTGCCAATTCCTTAGGGCTTCCTTAGGGTTTCCTTAGCTTCCGAATCTCACTCGATATCGTCGTCCTCTTTGCTCCTGGGCGGATTGCCGTCGTATACCAGGCTGCGCCGGCGCTGGAAGTATGCGTCACGTATAAACTCGTATTTGTCCAAGGCGGCTTCATCTATTGTTTTCTCCGATTTGAGCAATCCCGCGCGGGTATCAGCGGCCCGGGTTCCTCCAACTACGGGACCGATGAAAGGGGCTACGAAGAAGCTGCCTAGAAAAACCGGATCGGATGCGATGTCAAGCACGCGGCCGCCAGCGTCGCGGGCCGAACTGGGGCCGAGGAAAGGGATGACGATATAAGGACCGCTTGCGACACCGTGATATCCCATGGTCTGTCCGAAGTCTTCATCGTGCTTTTCGAGGCCGATGTCGCTGGCCAGATCAACCAGACCCGCCAGGCCGAACGTGCTGTTGACCACCAGCCGCATACTACTCGTCAGCGCATTGCTGAATTTGAGCTGCAGAAGGTTGTTGAGCGTTATGGGGATATCGTTCAGATTGGAGAAAACATTTCCTACCACCATAATGATCGGATCGGGCACCAACCACCTGTATCCTTCTGCCACGGGTCTGAAGAAATAGTCGTCAACCGTCTCGTTAAAACTGAACACCGCACGATTCATTGGCTCCCAGGGGTCTTCTTTACTACGATAGGGCACTGCGGGATGAGCAGGTGGTGCGACAGTCTTGAATACAGGACCGTTGAACGGCTCCGTTGCGTTTTCTCCATCCGGCGTGCGGACACTACCGGTTGCAGGGGTTGCAGAAGCACTTGTGTCCGAACTGCTCATGTCGGCGCCGGATTGGATATCGGTGTCAACCAGAGTGTTTCGGTCACCCGAAACGGCCTCAGCTGATGCATTCATATCAGTTGAGGTGTTCTTGACAGCCGTGCCGCTCTTGTCAGTTGAAGCACAACCGGTGAGGAAAAATCCCAGGAGTAACGTCAATAAGATAGAAGGTCTGTCGGGGCGAGTCATGTTGGAAAGGTATAGATGATTTGCTGTTAGTAAAAATAACCGCCGTTATTATATGGCTAATTCAGGATCAAAATGAACTTTTTTCTAACGGAAGCGCCTTCATTCACGATTGTTTTGGCCCATCTCCCGGCTTTGATTTGCAGCCCGTATGGAAATTTGCGATGAGAGATGGCCTCACGTAGCGCACGTGAGGTTATCGATAAGTATTGGCTCAAGTCTTGTCAGGCCCTCTCGAGACTTCTCAGGCGCCTCGTCTGGCGAAATCCTTGAGACGGAAACCGAGCAACCATAGCATCAGGAAGTAGCTTGCCGCGCCTATTGCAACCACGCCTGCCAGCCGGGTGGCTCGTTCGAAAGTAGAGTCAACCAGCCATGACGCATCGCTACCCGAGGCAAGCCAGAGCGCGACGCCCATGGTAATCAGTGCCAGCGATATTTTCGTCATGAAAACTGCCCATCCCGGTTGCGGCTGGTAAATTTGATGGCTGCGCAATTTGTGATAGAGCATGCCCGCATTGAGGCATGCACCGAGCCCGATCGATAGCGCCAGTCCCGCATGCTGCAAGGGTATGATGAATGCGAGATTCATCAACTGGGTTGCGACAAGAGTGATAAGGGCAATTTTCACCGGGGTCTTGATATTTTGCCGCGCATAAAATCCGGGCGCCAACACCTTGACCAGGATGAGTCCCAGCAGGCCGAGGCTGTAAGCGACAAGTGCATCCCGTGTCATCCATACATCGTTGGCGGAAAATTCACCATGATAAAACAAGGTGGCGATGAGCGGCGTAGCGAGCAGTGCCAGTGCCAGTGCCGCCGGCAACGTTAACAGCATGGTCAGGCGTAAACCCCAGTCCAGCAGGCGCGAATATTCGCTGGTGCTATTGTCAGCATAATGCCGGGACAATGACGGCAGCAATATCGTACCGAGCGCCACGCCAAGCAGGCCGGCTGGAAACTCCATTAGCCGGTCGGCATAGTAAAGCCAGGAAACACTGCCCGTTATGAGAAAAGAGGCGAATATTGTGTTAATCAACAGGCTGATCTGACCGATTGATACGCCGAACACCGCCGGACCCATTAATCTGATGACACGCCATGCGCCACTATCGCTGGACTTGAAGCGCGGGAGGGGCATTAACTTGAGGCGCATGAGAAATGGCACCTGGAAGGCCAACTGGAGCACGCCGCCGATAAATACTGCCCATGCAAGAGCCAGTACTGGCGGGTCCACGAGCGGGGCGAGCCACAGTGAACAGCCAATGAATGACAGATTCAGCAACGCCGGCGTTAACGCGGGGACTGAAAACTTGCCGAACGTGTTGAGTATCCCGCCCGCCAGCGATACAAGTGATATGAACAGGATATAAGGAAACGTAATGCGTAGCAGTTCAATAGTCAGCGCAAGTTTTTCAGGGTTGGCAGTAAACCCTGGTGCACTTGCATAGATTACGAGCGGCGCGGCAATTACGCCTATCAACGAAACTGAAAACAGCGCGATAGCAAGCAGCGTGGCCACATGGTTAACCAGCTCCCGCATCTCTTCGAATGTACGGCGGTTTTTATATTCCGCGAGAATAGGTACAAATGCCTGGGAGAATGCACCCTCGGCAAAGAGTCGGCGCAGTAGATTGGGTATCCGGAAGGCTACAAAGAAAGCATCGGTTTCGATGCCCGCGCCAAAAATACGGGCAATGAGGACATCCCGCACGAACCCTAAAATACGGGAAATCAATGTCATCCCACTGATGGTAGCGAGGACTTTAAGCAGATTCATGGACGCCTATGTTAACCTTGGTATTTCTGCTGGTTACGGTAAGAAGTTTCGGGGACGCTCTAGTCTCCACCGCGCCGTAGAGGTGTTTGCCGCTAACTTCCGGCAGGGCAAAGAGGTGCAGCACAACGGGCGCCTGATTTTACCGCAACCTGATGAGGGGGGCCTAAATTACGATCCGCAGAAACGGTGTTTGCGCGGGCTCCGCTTGTCGAGGCGTCCGCGAATGGACGCCTCGACCGTTTCTGCCGCGTTCATTTCGCATCTTGGCGAAAACGCTGCCTGACACGGGCCGGCTCACCGTTCGGATCCAGTGCCCGACAAGCATCCGGCCCGCCCCGATGCCGTTAAAGCGACGAGGTGTACCTGATTATCAGGGGAACCCTTCATAGGATGCAGGCGCTTCTGGTTTTCCTTGCAATGTGCAGGGAACATCCGTAAAATTAAGGACTTTGGCAAACGGTTCATTAAGGAATTTTTTATGGCAAATAGTGCGCAAGCGAGAAAACGTGCAAGGCAAAATATCAGTCAGCGTGACCGCAACATGAGCCTGCGCTCCGAGTTGCGCACTGCGATCAAGCACGTTAGAAAAGCCATCGACTCCACCGATAAATCCATTGCACAGGCTGCGTTCCAGGCATCCATTGCCACGATAGATTCCATTGCGGACAAGGGAATCATCCACAAGAATAAAGCGGCTCGTCATAAGAGCCGGCTATCCGCTGCCATCAGGACAATGGCCTGATTGAACAATGCAAACAATGCAAAAAAAGCCCGGGAGTTTCCCGGGTTTTTTTTGCAATTTATCCACATACTCTCCTCAGTACCTGTCGCACGCCGCTATCCCAGGTGCGGGCCGCCCTCAGGGTTCTCCCGGAGAAGCCCCGGAGTTGCGAATCTTGAGGGCTTCGGTTAGCGCCGCCACCAGGTCCATTGGTATCGGAAAAAGAATGGTATTGGATTTATCGCCCGCGATAGTCGTGAGAGTCTGCAGATAGCGCAGCTGCATGGCCCCGGTTTGCCTGGAAAGAATTTGAGCAGCCTGCATCAGTTTGTCCGATGCCTGCAATTCACCCTCGGCGTGAATCACTTTTGCCCGCCGCTCGCGCTCTGCCTCGGCTTGGCGGGCAATTGCCCTTACCATCGACTCATCAATATCCACATGTTTGATCTCGACATTGGAGATCTTGATACCCCAGGCGTCGGTCTGGACATCCAGCGCCTTCTGTATGTCCATGTTGAGTTTCTCGCGTTCAGCCAGCATTTCGTCAAGCTCATGCTTGCCTAGTACAGAGCGCAAGGTGGTCTGCGCGAACTGGCTGGTAGCCGCAAGAAAGTTTTCTACCTGAATGATGGACTTTTGCGGATCGACCACGCGAAAATAGACGACGGCATTGACTTTTACCGAGACATTATCACGTGAGATCACATCCTGGCTAGGTACATCCATAACTACCGTGCGCAGGTCAACCCGAACCATTTTCTGGATACCCGGAATGATTACGATCAAACCCGGACCTTTTACCTTGTAGAACCGGCCAAGCAGGAACACCACGCCGCGCTCATATTCGCGCAAGATTCGGAATATGGTAAACAGCGCCAGGAGGATAATGATGAGAGTACCAAAACCTAAATTAAGCATGATTGTCTCCTCTGGTTATTTCTCTGCCGAAGTTACATGTAAAACAAGACCGTCTATTCCCGTTACGCGTACTTTCTGTCCGCGCGCCAGAGGTTGCGCAGAATGCACGCTCCACAACTCACCATGGACCCGCGCCATGCCATCGCCCGACGTGTTGTCCTCCAGCATTTCTCCTAAGGCACCGACTAGTTCTTCGCGACCGCTGACAACAGGCTTGTGCCGCGATTTTATCGCCATGCCAATGACGGAAACCAGGAATAAGGCACTGGCGAGGGAAATTCCGGCAATCAAGGGCCAGGGGATGCCGTAGCCGGGTATATTGCTGTCGATTAGCATCAGCGAGCCAACGGCGAACGCAATAATGCCGCCGATGCCGAGCGCGCCGAAACTGGGTAAAAAGGCTTCGGCGACCATGAAAGCTATGCCAAGCAGGATGAGGGCAAGGCCGGCGTAACTCACAGGCAATAACTGGAATGCGTACATCGCGATAAGCAGGCAGATTGCCCCGACTACACCGGGCAATACAAAGCCGGGGTTGGAAAACTCGAAAAATAACCCGTAGATGCCGATAAGCATGAGTATATAGGCCACACTGGGATCGGTAATGATGCCGAGAAGTCGAGTACGCCAGTCGGGCTCGATGATCTCCACTGTGGTTGAAGCCGTTTCGAGAGTACGGTCTTCTCCCAGCACGTTCACTATCCGGCCATTCGCCTGAGTTAACAGATCGGGCACATCGGCAGCGATATAATCGATGACTTTAAGGTTGAGCGCTTCTGCCGCCGATAGACTTACCGCTTCGTGCACAGCAAGTTCCGCCCATTCCGCGTTGCGCCCGCGCATCTGCGCGAGGGCACGAATGTATGCGGCAGCGTCGTGGATCATTTTGCGCGACATGGCATCTTTTGGCGGCACCTTTTCGTGTTCGGCGCTATTCCCGTCACTCTCGTCCGGTCGCGTTCCAGGGGTATCCGGCGCAGTCTTCGGCCTGGTTTTGCGTTCGGGCTCGAATTCCGGCGTACCCCCGATCGCAACCGGCGTAGCCGCGCCAAGATTGGTGCCCGGCGCCATCGCCGCGATGTGGCTGGCATACAGGATATACGTTCCGGCGCTGGCTGCGCGTGCGCCGCTGGGCGCAATGAAAACCGCAACCGGCACGGATGACGCTATCATGTCGCGTATGATCTGTCGCATCGACGTATCGAGACCGCCGGGGGTATCCAACTGTAGTATTACGAGCGACGCACCCTCATCGGCGGCGCGAATCAGGCCGCGCTGGATGAAATCAGCGCTCGCCGGGGCAATGGGGCCAGCTACTTTCAACACCATCACCGGCGCAGCAAGGACGAGAGCGGGCAACAGAAGAAGCACTGCGGCCACGAGATGCTGCAGCGCGGAGATAAGCAGTTTCATGTTGTTACTATAGACCAATTTGCTTTGGACAGCTTTTGGGCAAACAATTCAGTTTGCAGTTTGAAGGTGTACCCTTGTTCCGCCTCCCACCCCTTTTATTCTTCCTGGGTTCCGCGGCTCTAAACTGGAACCCGCTGTCGCATCCGTGCCGGAATCCGCTCTTTCCAGATGTTCGTTAAACTTGAACCGCCTTGCATTCAATGTCGTTTTAGCGCATAAAAGCGATTTTTCAGTTTGGAAGCGGCCTTCATGAAAAGACCAGTAAGCCGGATACTTATTATCAATGATGAGAAATTGATATTAAGGGAACTGATCAAGGGTTTGAATGCTGCGGCCAAGTCCCTCGAAAATCCCTTGGGTATTACTTTTGGAGGCGTGACCACCGCTCGCGAAGCATTGCAAGCAATTCAGGATGACGGAGAAATCCAGTCGGTACTAGTGGATGACACGCTCTACAGCCTGAAAAACGGCGAAAGGGGTTCTCGCAACCTTCAAATGACTGCGTTAAGGCTGGTACAGGAAATTACACGTTTTCGTCCAGAGCTAGATATTTATATTCTAATTGCACAGGAAAAAGAAGACGAAGTGGTCGACGCGCTCTTTTCTGAAACTGTGGATGGCTACTTCTATCGTGAGGAGCGTGATTACAGAGGTATGTATCGTATCCTGAACGCACAGCTTCAGGAAAAAGCACGCACACCATTCTATGATCAGCTTAAAACCTACGTATTGATGGCAAAGGATGCGTGGCACACGCCGGGGCACTCATCAGGAGATTCCCTTCGCGACAGCCCCTGGGCCAGCGATTTCTACGAGTTTATTGGCGAGCATATTTTTCGCGCCGACCTGTCTGTATCGGTGCCCATGCTCGATTCGCTGATGGAACCTTCAGGAGTCATTGCCGAAGCGCAGAAGGTTGCCGCAAAAGCATTCGGCGCTCGACGCACCTTTTTTGCCACTAACGGTACTTCCACCGCAAACAAGGTAATATTCCAGACGCTGCTCGCTCCTGGCGAGAAGTTGTTGCTGGATCGGAACTGCCATAAGTCAGTGCATCACGGAGTCGTATTATCCGGTGCGTATCCAGTGTATCTGGACTCATCGGTCAATAAGCAATTCAGCGTTTACGGACCGGTCCCGAAAAAGACCCTGTTCAGGGCCATTGAGGAAAATCCCGATGCGCAGGCGCTTATACTCACGAGCTGTACATACGACGGTCTTCGCTATGATCTGCCCCCGATTATCCAGGCAGCGCACGCCAGGGGCATTAAAGTCATCATAGATGAAGCTTGGTACGGTTTTGCCCGCTTCCATCCTGCTTTCCGGCCGACTGCCCTCGAAGCAGGCGCCGATTACGCGACCCAGAGCACGCACAAAGTGCTGTCGGCGTTCTCCCAATCCAGCATGATCCATGTCAACGACCCGGATTTCAACGAACATCTGTTCCGGGAAAATTTCAATATGCACACTTCGACCAGCCCGCAGTACAGCATGATTGCAAGCCTGGATGTAGCCCGTAAACAGGTGATGCTGGAAGGATACAAGTTGCTTTCGCGGACGCTGGAGCTGGCGAAGGAAGTTCGTGTGCAGATAAATTCGACTGGCGTATTCCGTGTGCTGGAGCTCGCCGATCTGATCCCCGACGAAGTAAGGCATGACAATATTCAGCTCGATTCCACCAAGGTGACGGTCGACATTTCGCGCTGCGGCTTTACCGTAGAGGATCTAATTCGTGAATTATTCGAGCGCTATAATATTCAGGTGGAAAAATCCACGTTCAATACGCTCACGCTGCTTCTCACCATCGGCACCACCCGCAGCAAAGTCTCGCGTCTTTATGATGCGTTAATGCGTATCGCTCGCGAAGGTCGGGCGCCGAGGCGCCTCTACCAGATTCCCGAGCTTCCTGGTTTCACGGAGCTGAGATATCTGCCGCGCGACGCCTTCTACTGTGGCGGGGAATTGATGCCGTTGCTGGATGAACAGGAACGAGTAAGCGAGGACCTGAATGGCAGGGTTTGCGCCGACCAGATCACTCCATACCCGCCAGGTATTCCGGTGCTGGTGCCAGGGCAGACCATTACAAACGAGGTCATGCAATATCTGGTGAGCATGCTGCGCTCGCAAAAACGGGTTGAAGTACACGGGATTGTTTATGACGGTTATCTGCCGTGTGTGCGGCTGCTGACCGCCGGTGAGGAAAAAGGCTTGAAAAAGCTGGTAAAATAGATAAAGATATCAGATTTTTACAACACTACCACTCATCAAGGCGCACGGCGGCTTATGCCGCCGTGTCGCTTTCCAACCCAGGCAAACAGGGCAATACTTATGTCGCATTTGATGAACACCTACCTGCAACTGCCCGTTACTTTTGCCAGAGGGGAAGGCGTGTGGCTCTGGGACGAAGCCGGTAAACGCTATCTCGATGCGCTGGCTGGCGTTGCGGTATGCGGCCTCGGGCATTGCCACCCGAAGCTCGTTGCCGCAATTTGCCGCCAGGCTGGTGCGCTTATCCATACTTCCAATCTTTACCATATCGGAAAGCAGGAGCAGTTGGCCACAAGGCTTGCCCTCTTGTCAGGCATGGATAATGCGTTTTTCTGCAACTCAGGCGCGGAAGCCAATGAGGCCGCGATCAAGCTCGCAAGGCTGTACGGACATGGCAAAGGCATAGACCTGCCAACCATTATCGTAATGGAGAAGTCGTTCCACGGACGTACCATGGCAACCTTGACCGCAAGTGGCAATCGAAAGGTGCAGGCAGGTTTCGAGCCGTTACTTACCGGTTTTGCGCGAGTTCCCTATAATGACCTGGACGCCGTGACACAAGTGGCGGTGCACAACAAGAACGTTGTCGCCATCCTGGTTGAACCTTATCAGGGCGAAGGAGGCGTCAACGTACCGCAGGCCAGCTATTTGCAGGGTTTACGCCATCTCTGTGATCAGAATGGCTGGCTGCTGATGCTGGATGAGGTCCAGTGCGGAACCGGCCGCAGCGGCAAATGGTTTGCGTTCCAGCATAGCGGTATCGTTCCTGACGTGATAACGCTTGCCAAAGGTTTAGGTTCCGGTGTGCCCATTGGCGCGTGCCTGGCGAGAGGCGCCGCGGCGAAGGTATTCAAGCCGGGTAATCATGCCTCTACTTTCGGAGGCAACCCGCTGGCTTGTGCTGCCGCACTCACTACGCTTCAGGTGATTGAGGAAGACGGATTGCTAAGGAATGCTTGGGAACTGGGCGATTTCATACGGGCGAGGTTTAAAGCGCAGCTCGCCGGCTTATCCGGTGTTCAGGAAATTCGTGGGCAAGGGTTGATGATTGGCATAGAGCTTTCCAAGCCGTGCGTCGGCCTTGCCGAAGAAGCATTGAGAAAAGGGCTCTTGGTTAACGTCACCTCGGACAAGGTCGTGCGGCTTCTGCCGCCGCTGGTTATCCAACGGGCCGAGGCGGAGCAGGTGGTCAATACCTTGTCTGACATAGTGAAGGAATTCTTGATGGCTTGATGGTGGGAGGTTGTGGCCGTGAAAGGTGATGCGGGGCATTGTCGCGTTTCACGTTTGATTCATCCCTGAGCCAGGATATTATGCAAATCAGGCATTTTTTACAGTTCAATGATTTTTCCCGGGACGAATTCGAATATCTGTTTGAGCGTACGCGCTGGATCAAGCATGAGTTCAAGCAATACCGTCGCTATTGGCCCTTGGAGGATCGTACGCTTGCCATGATTTTTGATAAGCACTCGACACGCACACGGTTATCGTTTGAAGCGGGAATGCATCAGCTCGGCGGCGCCGCGATCTATCTCTCCACCCGGGATACCCAGCTGGGCCGGGGCGAGCCTGTGGAAGATGCGGCGCGTGTGATTTCGCGCATGGTCGATATCGTGATGATCCGTACCTACGAGCACGACATCATCAGACGCTTCGCGGCTCATTCACGGGTGCCTGTAATCAACGGATTAACTGACGAGTATCACCCCTGCCAGATCATTGGAGATATTTTTACTTTTATCGAGCAGCGCGGAAGTATTTCCGGCAAGACCGTGGCATGGATTGGAGATTCGAACAATGTTTGCAATACCTGGCTCCAGGCGGCGGAGGTGTTCGGTTTCAACGTGCATGTATCCACTCCCCCGGGTTACGAAGTCGAGCCGGAACGCGCGGGCCTCTATGGCACGAGCCACTATGAGGAATTCGCTGATCCGCATGATGCGGTGAAAGATGCCGATCTCGTGACTACAGATGTCTGGACGAGTATGGGTTTCGAAGCGGAAACCGAGGAGCGGAAAAAAGATTTCGCCAATTTTCGAGTGGACGCCGAAATGATGTCTTGTGCCAAGAAAGACACGCTTTTCATGCATTGCCTCCCTGCTCACCGGGGCGAAGAAGTCGCCGCGGAAGTTATAGACGGACCTCAGTCAGTGGTATGGGAGGAAGCCGAGAACCGGTTACATACGCAAAAGGCACTGATGGAGTATTTATTGTTGGGAGCAGATAGGGATGGTTAAGACTTTGGCGATAGCATTACGGGTCTTGACCTCATGTACGGCCTAAAAGCGTGAAAAAAGCAAAAAGGGTTGATATGCCTGAAATCAGCAAGATTGTCCTAGCCTTTTCCGGCGGACTGGATACGTCGGTAATCTTAAAATGGCTACAGGACACGTGGGGTTGCGAGATCGTCACGTTCACTGCCGACATTGGACAGGGCGGTGAAGTTGAGCCTGCGCGCGCCAAGGCTCGGCAACTGGGCGTACGCGAAGTTTTTATCGAGGATCTGCGCGAAGAATTCGTGCGTGATTTTGTTTTTCCCATGTTTCGCGCCAACACCGTGTATGAAGGGGAATACCTCCTCGGAACCAGTATTGCCCGTCCACTGATTGCCAAGCGGCAAATTGAGATTGCGCGTGAAACCGGAGCAGAGGCGGTTTCTCATGGTGCAACGGGAAAAGGCAATGACCAGGTGCGCTTCGAGCTCGGTTACTACGCGCTTCAGCCTGACATCCGCGTGATCGCTCCGTGGCGTGAATGGGATCTTACGTCCCGGGAAAAGCTTTTGAAATATGCGGAGAAGCACAGCATCCCGGTGGAGATGAAGAAAAAGAACGGCTCCCCTTACAGCATGGACGCCAACCTGCTGCATATTTCCTATGAAGGACGTATTCTGGAAGACCCTGCGCAGGAGCCGGAGGAATCGATGTGGCGTTGGAGCGTGTCACCGGAAAAGGCGCCCGATACTGCGGAATACCTCGAACTGGAGTACAAGCAGGGCGATATCATTGCATTAAATGGCAAAAAGCTCTCCCCCGCGCGGGTACTCGCCAAACTGAATGAGTTAGGGGGCAAGCACGGGATTGGCCGTCTGGATCTGGTTGAGAATCGCTACGTTGGCATGAAGTCCCGCGGTTGTTATGAAACGCCCGGGGGAAGCATCATGCTGCGCTCTCATCGCGCCATCGAATCCATTACCCTCGACCGCGAAGTAGCTCATCTGAAGGACGAACTGATGCCGCGCTACGCTGCGCTGATCTACAATGGTTATTGGTGGAGCCCGGAACGTGAAATGATGCAAACCATGATCGATGCATCCCAAGCGCATGTGAACGGATGGGTTCGAGTAAAGCTCTACAAAGGGAATGTGATAGTGGTGGGGCGGGATTCCAAAACGGATTCACTGTTCGATCCCCACATTGCTACCTTTGAGGACGACCAAGGGGCGTATAACCAGGCTGACGCGGCGGGTTTTATCAAGCTGAATGCACTACGGATGCGGATAGCGGCGAATTTGAAAAAGAGAAAGAATACCGAGCTATAATTCAGAGGTTCTAAAACATGCCATCATTCGATATTGTTTCGGAAGTCGACAAGCAGGAGGTCAGAAATGCGGTTGACCAGGTGAACAAGGAAGTAAGCACCCGCTTCGATTTCAAGGGCTCGGATGCAAGGGTCGAACAAGCCGATTATAAGCTCGTCATTTTTGCCGATGATGAGTTCAAGCTGGGCCAGGTGCTGGACATTCTCATGGCCAAGCTCGCGAAGCGCAGTGTTGACGTACGGTGCCTGGACAAGGGTGAGACGGAAAAAATCAGCGGCAATAAAGTCAAGCAGCAAGTTACGATTAAAACAGGCGTCGAAACCGAGCTGGCAAAAAAAATCATCAGGCTTATCAAGGACAGCAAACTCAAGGTCCAGGGCAGCATACAAGGGGATGCGGTGCGCGTTTCAGGGGCGAAGCGCGACATCTTGCAGGAGGCTATACAACTGGTCAGAAAATCCATCACCGAATTTCCGCTCCAGTTTCAAAATTTCCGGGACTGACCTGCAACGTCTGGTCTCGGCGTCCAGTCTGTCGCGCTACGTTCCATATTAAGTAGCGTGACATCTGGATGTCATCAGTTAAGGTTAAGGCCATCATCGTCTTTCCCCACGCAAGCGGGAACCCACGAATTTTTAACTCTGTAGACCGGAAACCCACTTTTCGTACAAACGATCAGCAACATGGTTCAGCGCCGACACGCGCTCAGCCAGATTCGCTTGTATCGTTTCTACCGGCTGTACCGATGGGCCTGGACTGGCAGCTATTTCCTCGGCTCCCGTACTGCACCAGGCTTTGACCATTTCTTCAGTCATTTCGATATGACATTGCAGGGCCAGGTGCCTGCCTAGGGCGAATGCCTGATTCTGGCAATACCTGCTGGAAAGCAGAAGGGTTGAGTTCTTCGGTAGGGTAAACGTCTCTCCATGCCAGTGGAACACCTCAGACGTTGCCGCTTCTCCAAACCATTCGCGGGCGAGAGAGTTATCCGCGATGCTAACTTCGCCCCAACCGATTTCCTTGACGGGTCCTGTAGTCACGGATCCTCCCAAGGCCTTTGACATCAACTGTCCGCCGAGACAATGACCCAGTACCGGGATATTGCTCGTTACCGCCTCCCGGATTAATGCGAGTTCCGGAGCAATCCATGGCAAATTATCGTTCACGCTCATCGGCCCGCCCATGAATACCAATCCACTGAAGTAATGGGCGCTGGAGGGGACAGTTTCGTTGGCGTCGATTTCGACAAGCCGCCAGGGAACGCGGTAAAAATCAAGAAAGGGGGCCAAGTAACCTGGGCCCTCTGTGGGAAAATGCCTGAAGATGGCGACCGGTTTCATGTGCTTCGCTCGTCTTCAGCTTAGTGTTCGCACATGGACCGAAAATCGGAAAAAGCCTGGAGACAAGCCCCGCTCGGAGGGATGCAGTCACGGAACGCGTCAGGGGGAGCCGTAGTCGAGTACACCCGAGGTTGGTTAAACCGTGCGTCAATTGAAGAAAAGCACGCAAAGGCTACTACCGTCCAGAACGCCACGGGGCTACAGCCGCTTCGGAGATCATCCGTTGATTGGTGATGCGGATCCCGTCGAAATCCACCCCTTCCTGCGCGCCAACCAGGTACGTTCCCGACTCCACCTGGATTTCTACCTGGCCATCAGCCACCGCAACAGTGCCGCCGTTTGCACGCTTAATGACGCTAAATCGGGTACCCGTATCCGTTATTTGTGTAGTACCCACCTTCACCTGGAGTTTGCCGGCGCCTTCCCCCCTGACGTCAAAATAAGCGTTGCCTCGCAATAGCTCTATCCGGGGCGGCTCGGTGTTGCTCACGGCGACACTGCTATCAGCATCCAGGCTGATCTCGATATTGGGGGCTGCAGTAACGGTCACACGCTGGCCCGGCACAGTTTCGTAGAGCCGGATTGCCAAAGGCTTGGCAATGAACCACGACAAGAAACCCAGCCCCAGGGCCGTTGTAGCAATGAGCCCATGCAGCAGGAAGCGTTGCCAGATACGGGGCCGGGCTATGGTTGACATGTGAATATGACCACGACGGCTTCTGGCCGTTCCACGCACGCGTTATTGATATAGGCGAACATCCTGCTTAACTTCTATGTCCCTGGTGTTAGCGTTACTGTTGCGAAGGATCGGTAACGAACCCGATCCGGACTAATCCGGCTTTTGCCGCAATGGACATCACGTGCGCCACGTGCTCATAATGAACACGTTTGTCCGCGCGGATGTGCAGCTCGACATTCGGGGTCTGTTTTGCAGTCGCCGCGAATCGCGGGGCCAGTTGGTCCATGGATACCGGCTCCCCATTCCAGTAAAGGCTGGAGTCTTCGCGAAGCGCGAACTCGATATGGTCAGGCTGAGTGATGTTCGGGCTGCTTGATGCTTTGGGCAAATCGACCTTGACCGAATGGGTCAGTAACGGTGCGGTAATGATGAAGATTACCAGCAGTACCAGCATTACGTCCACTAGCGGCACTACATTGATTTCGGTCATCGGGGTCGGTCGACTGCCACTATCCATGCTGCCAAATGCCATCAGGACCTCCTTTCGCCAGGGCCAACCGCAGGATTCACCACGGGCGCAACTACGCGAAGCGGACGCTCATCTCCGGTGGAAGCAGAACTATTGGTTTTAGCCCCGACAGCGACTAACACAAAGAGATCATGAGCGAAGGCATCCAGGCGCGCCAGCCATATGCGATTGCGGCGGACAAATGCGTTATAGGCCAAAACAGCTGGAATGGCTACCGCAAGGCCCAGTGCGGTCATGATCAACGCTTCACCCACCGGACCAGCTACTTTATCCAGTGTGCCCTGCCCGGATAATCCGATTTGCACGAGGGCGTGGTAAATGGCCCAGACTGTTCCAAATAAACCGATGTAAGGTGCGGCGGAGCCTGCCGAGGCTATAACGGTGAGGCCATTTTCGACGCGGGTGGCTTCCTGGTCAAGGCCATTGCGTAGTACTCGCGTGAGGAACTCGCTTGCTCCACCTGCCGCGGCCAGCTTCTGCAGACCGTGCTTTTCGGAGTCGGCTGCGGCCCCAACCGCGAGTTGTGCAAGTTGTGCAAACGCATTATCGCCGGAAGTGTCTTTCAACGTCGAATTTACCTCCTGTAGCGAACCGGCGCTCCAGAAACGTTTGAGAAAAGTGTCCGCCCGGCGAGCCGCCAGAAAGTTGGAAATACTCTTCGTGAGTATGAGATACCAGCTCGCCACCGAAAGCGCAAGTAATAGCACCAGCACGGCAATGCCGACACCATCGAGTTGAGTGAGAAAATTTGAGAAGCCGAGGCTTTGTTCCATTGGATCAATCTCCTTGCAATACAAAGTTGAAGGGCTGCAGAGCGATAGCCCGGACTGGCTGGCCGCCGCGCGTGGGCGGATTGCAGTGCCAGGTTTTGACGGCAGCGATGGCAGCTTCGTCAAGACGTTTATAACCGCTGCTGTTAACCACCTGTGCAACATTCACCTGACCGTTTTCATCCAGTTCCACTCGCAGCACCAGCTTGCCCTCCTCGCCCAGCCGGCGCGAAAGCGAAGGGTACGTGGGTGCATTCAATTGGGGACACGCTACGGATAGCTCAGAGGAAAGAGTGACGGGTCCAGCCGGCATCTGTGGCTGTGGCGCGGGGGGTGTTTCCGCCATCACAATTGGTTCGGGTTCAGGTTCGGGCTCGGGTGGGGCCGCGACCGGCTCGGTTACGGACAGAACCGGCGTTTCCGCCACTAACTGGCGCGCCTGCGGTTTCTTTACGGGCTGAGGTTTGGGTGCGGGAGGGGGAGGTTCAGGTTTTGATTCTTCCTTCGGCTTCATTGCAGGAACAAAATTGACGAACAGTGTTGCCAATTGTTCTGGCGGGGGGAGCAATTGCTGTCTGAAGAGGAAATAAAGCAGCGCGCCATGAGCCGCAAGGACAAACATCAGGCTAGGCAAAAAAACCGGATTACGCTTGATTAACATACTTCAAAGTTCCGGTCCGGATACGGCGTTTCGCGCCAGCCATTGTTCAAAAAAATCCTTGCTGACCAGGCCGCTCCTGACCTCGCGCTGGTGCTTTCGATCATAGAAATAAGTTCGCGGCACTTCGCCGTACCAGCGGCCATCGATCTCCAGACGCAAGCGTTCAGGTATATCCTCTGCGAAGACCCATTGCTCGACCTGGCCCAATCCATAGCTTTTCGCCCGGGAAACGAGCTGTGGCGCATCATCTACAGTGTCCGTGGCAACAAGCACGACATCCAGGTTGGGGTGGCTACGCTTGAGTTCACTTAAAATTCTCAGTTCAGTTGGGCAATATTGACAATCAAGCGACCACATCACGAGAATGAAAGGCTTCCCCTCGCGATTAGCAAGAACCTGCCCTAGACTTCCTGACGTGAAAGGGCGTATTGTTTCAGCTGCGCTGGCAATGCTCATGCCTAACAGCGTCAGCACGAAAACAAAATGGCGTAACACCGAACGAACCGAGACGGGCAATATGTCTTCTGAATCAGGATTTGCGCTTGAGGGATAGGGCATTAGTAATAACATTAGTAATGTGAATCTAATTGAGAATCAGTTGCACTCCACAAATGCATTTTACCACGAACCTGTAAACAGGGAAAAGTGGCGCAAGCGAAACCAGAATAATCTTCTGGCCGGTTCTGGCCGGCCCCGGCCCTGCTTGAAACCATGATAGGCGCGAAAACCCGATATCACAATGCGACAAATTGTCGCAGGCATAGATATGAAAGCTGCAATCGGATTAGGGAAGCCGCAGTGCTGACCGTACTTTGGGTGCCCATTTCGCAAAAGTTCGCATCTGAATCAACTCTCGGTTTCCGCCGCAGAGTCGATTGCAGCTCTTGAATCGCTGAACGTGAAATACAAAACCCTCCCTTTTCGCGATCTGGCATGTATTTCTGGCAAGAGATTCTCGTGGCTCGCAAAATTTGCTAACATGACGGGGGGCAGGGGGTCTCGAATACACTTCAGCCTGCAGAAATTTGATCATGCGGTCCTTGAAGTCTGCTTCCATTTCTCTCTTTCCATCGGCAATTTGTCCTGGCTACCCAACAGGAATTCTCTGATTTTCTGGCGGAAACCGAACGGCGCGCATACAAGCAGGCTTTGTTTGCCGTGCGAGATGAGCATTTGGCGCTTGATATTGTTCAGGAGTCCATGACTAAGCTTGTCGAAAAGTATGCCGCCAAGCCAGCAGGTGAATTACCCCTCCTGTTTCAGCGTATCCTGCAAAATTCCATACGGGATTTCTACCGCCGGCAGAAAACCCGGTCCTTATGGACTACGCTGTTTTCCTCGTTCCTGCCCTCTCAACGGGAAAAAGAAAACGAAGATTACGATCCACTAGAAACTTTGCAGCTAAAGGGGCCATCCGATTTTGATGATCCTTATAAACAACTGGAGCAATCGCAGCTTGTCTTTTTGCTTGAGAAAGCCATTGAAACTCTCCCTGGACGTCAACGGGAAGCTTTTCTTCTGCGTTACTGGGAGGAGATGGACGTGACGGAAACCGCAAAGATCATGGGATGTTCCGAAGGAAGTGTAAAAACCCACTGTTCTCGTGCAACCCATGCTCTTGCCACCTTGTTAAAGAAAAAGGGAATCGCGTTATGAACCAGGACGAAGTAGGGGAGACTGTAGCCCGGCTATTGGATAGAGGTTTGGGCGATATCAGGCAAGGCACATCAAGCCGTCTCCAACTCGCTCGCAGAACTGCCCTTAAAAGTTACGATATGGCCCAGACAAGGATTAGAGCCGGTCAGGGCGCCCTTGCGCAGAGTGGGCCCGAATGGCGTCTTGCAACCGGACAGCGGCTTTCTGTCGTCGCACTGCTGGTTGCTCTCGCGGGAATTCTCTATTGGCCAGGGTTGCAGCAGGTGGATGAAAACGAGGAAACCGACATAATGCTGCTTACCGATGACCTGCCAGTCGAGGCTTATCTGGACAATGAGTTAGATACATGGTTAGATCCTTCCTGGCAATAGCATTGTGCCTGTGCTTGTTGTTTTCCCCTCCGGCTTTAGCTGAAGCCGCTCAGCCTTCCTGGGACGAACTCACGACTCAACAAAGGGAAGTCCTGGCTCCGCTTGCGGAAGCATGGAACAGTATGGATCCGGCAAAAAAAAAGAAATGGCTCGGCATCGTTAAACGCTATCCGGGGATGACTCCTTCAGAGCAGCGCCGCACCCAGACACAGATGCGGGAGTGGTATTCGCTTACGCTTGAGCAACGCGATTTCGTTCGCGAGAAATATAAAATGATCAACAAGCTTCCTCCCGAGAAGCGTCAGGAAATAAAGCGAAAATGGCGCGACCATAAGCGGGATTTTGAAGGCCGGACGCCGGAATAATCGCTATAACGCGGCCACCCGATGTTCATTAGCGCCGAACCTACAAAAAAGACCAAAGCGTCGCCTTAAATGAATTCCTCGATAGGATGAGAACCGCCGCATCTGGATTCTGGCGACGACTGTTGAGCATGATTTACGAATCGCTGATATTGACCGCAGTTCTGTTTATTGCCGGTTTCGTTTTTCATCTCGTATTCAGGGATACCAGTTCCATTCTTTTCCGCCCCGTATTTCAGCTCTATGTCCTGATGGTTGCGGGTATTTATTTCACCTGGTTCTGGACCCATGGCGGACAAACCCTGCCGATGCAGACCTGGAATCTCCGTGTAGTCAGTGCCGACGGGCAGAGAGTTTATTTAAAGCAGGCAGTCGCGCGTTATTTGTTTGCGGTAGTGGGCTTTTTTTTCTTTGGCTGCGGTATATTGTGGGCGTTAATCGACCGGGACCGGCTTTTCCTGCATGACCGGCTAGCGGGTACCCGCATCGTAAGAGTGGAGGGGTAAGTCAGGTATAAATTGCGAGATCCAGGTAAAGGTCGTTAGGGAAGCCCTGAACAAGTCTCACGTGGGCGGGGTCCTTCTGGGTCCTTAGGAGATGGGGCGCGAAAGGCGACAACGCGAATGGTTGCGACCGCGCAGGGTGGAGCAGTATCTTCCGAAGGAAGAGGCGCAGGCGCCACAGAGACGTCAACCCGGCCCAGGCATCCCGCCGCTGTCCCGTCCCCGCTTGGCGGGCTCGCCGACAATGCTATGGGCAGGGCGCTGTGTTGCACTCCTTGGATCGTAGACCCAGCTACGACCTGTGCCGTGCGCCTTGTGATCATTCCGATTCTACCGCAACCGCTCCAGAGGGCTTGTTCAGGATTTCCTTAGGTAACCCTCCCTATAGGACAAACAGCATGCCAGGGAAAATTGGGCGGACAGGCTCGGCGTGTAAGCGGTCTTTCTTTTTTTAAAGCTTTCCTGCCAGTCCCTTAGGCCGTTCCTCCGACCGTTAGCCCATCTATACGCAGCGTGGGCTGACCCACCCCTACAGGCACGCTTTGACCTTCTTTGCCACATGTGCCAACGCCGGGATCCAGCGACATATCGTTGCCTATCATTGAAACGCGCGTAAGCACATCGGGACCATTGCCAATCAGCGTCGCCCCTTTTACCGGATAGGAAATTTTCCCATCTTCGATCATATACGCTTCCGCTGCGGAAAAGACAAATTTGCCGCTTGTGATATCCACCTGGCCGCCCCCAAAATTTACCGCATACAGGCCATGTTTGACCGAAGCAATGATCTCCTCAGGACTCTTGTCCCCGTTCAGCATATAAGTGTTAGTCATGCGCGGCATAGGAATATGAGCAAATGATTCGCGTCTCGCATTACCAGTAACAGGTACGTTCATCAGGCGTGCATTGAGACTGTCTTGCAAGTATCCCTTGAGAATCCCATTTTCGATCAGCACCGTGCACTGGGTAGGATTGCCCTCATCATCAATATTAAGCGATCCACGACGCCGTGCAATAGTGCCATCGTCGACCACAGTCACGCCCGCCGCGGCAACCCGCTCACCGATGCGACCGGAAAATGCGGAACTGCCCTTGCGGTTGAAATCTCCTTCCAATCCGTGGCCGATAGCCTCATGCAGCAGTATGCCGGGCCATCCGGCACCCAGCACAACTGTCATCGTACCCGCTGGCGCCGGTTTCGCACTCAGATTGACGATCGCCTGATGCACCGCTTTGGCAGCATAGTCGCGCAGCACGTCATCCGTAAAATACGCGTAATCGAAGCGTCCTCCGCCACCAGCCACGCCTTGTTCACGATTGCCGTTTTCCTCGGCAATGACCTGCAACGAAACTCGCACGAGCGGCCGCACGTCGGCGGCCACCAGCCCGTCGCTGCGCGCCACCAGTATCACCTCATATTCTCCCGCGAGAGATGCCATGACCTGGATAACACGTTTATCAATGGCACGAGCGTAACTTTCGAGCTTTTCAAGCAGCGCCACCTTGTCCGTATCCTTGAGACTGGCAATAGGATCTTGGGGCAAATAAAGTTCGCGGCCTTTGCTGCGTCTCACTGCCTGTACCGATTGCGAAACGCCATGGCGTGCAATCGCGCGAGTGGCCTGCGCCGCGGAGGCTAGTGCCGGCATGCTGATATCATCAGAATAAGCGAACGCGGTTTTATCGCCGCTAACGGCACGCACACCTACTCCCTGATCAATGTTAAAGCTCCCCGATTTGACTATGCCTTCCTCCAGTGCCCAGCCTTCGGCACGGGTATACTGAAAATACAGATCAGCGTACTCGACATGGTGTGCAAGCATTTGGCCGAACACCTTCTGTAACCCGGCTGTATCTATCTCGTGCGGCATCAATAGGCAACGGTTAGCAGTGGCGAAAAGGTCCTCGGATTGGATAGTAGGTTCTGTAATCATATGTTCCGCCAAAAATGTGTGCGAGAGACTCAACAGTGATGTAGGGTGCGATGGTTCAACGCCGGCAAACTATTACGCAAGCTTGCCTGATACTCTGCCTTGATATCCGCAATCACCACCCCGGATCCGCGCGGAAGGCGGTCGAGAACCACTCCCCAGGGGTCGACTATCATGCTATCCCCATGCGTTTCGCGGCCATTGCTGTGATATCCGCCCTGAGCGGGCGCGACGACATACGCGAGGTTTTCAATGGCGCGGGCGCGAATCAGTGTTTCCCAGTGGGCCTTCCCGGTAATTGCGGTAAAAGCTGCCGGGGCGAAAATGATATCGACTTGCCCCATAGAACGGTAAAGCTCCGGGAAACGCAGGTCATAGCAAATGGAAAGACCGATCCGACCGAACGGAGAGTCAACGGCAACGACACCGCAGCCGGCTTCGATGGTTTCTTCCTCGGCATAGCGTTCTTGGCCCAGCTCCAGGCCGAATAGATGAATTTTGTCATAACGCGCAACCTGCTCGCCTTTGTCGTCATAAACCAGGCAGCTATTTCTCACTTTATCCGGTCTGGATGACGCCAATGGCACAGAGCCGCCTACGAGCCAGATACCCAGACGTCTAGCGATATTACCCAGGAACTGCTGTATCGGTCCCAGATTAACTTCTTCGCGCGCCTCTAGCCGGTCGGCATCGCTCATTCCCATAAGGCAAAAATATTCCGGCAACGCTGCCAGCTTCGCCCCTTGTGATGCTGCCATTTCAAGCAGTCGGGCGGCTTCCTCCAGATTTTGGCGAACATCGGGCCCCGCTGCCATCTGGATTGCGGCGACGCGAGTGGATCCGGGGCGTATTCCCTTGTGCATGGATTCGTTGCCAGCTGTTGCGTTATCACGCATGTTTAGAGGCGAGTACCATAGTTAGCTAATCAGACCTGTAGGCTACGCGCACCGGACACAAAAGAAAAGGAGCGGCGTCAAAGGAAGCAGCGTAACCGAAAACGATGTATTAATAAACCCTCGAGGAGGCCGGCTGGTAAAAATCACGCCGGTGCCACCAGGACGGTAGCGTTGACGCATAATGTATTCCAGTCCGCTTCAATGAAGCTCAGCCGGCTGCGCTGGAAATATTTTACCGCTCATCCTGGCCCGATTCCCGCGGCCACCGCGATAACTTGGTTACGACGGGATCGGTCCAGGTGCCGGTAACGTTGTATTCACTGGATGTAACCGGATTCTGGAAGGCCGTACTTGCGATCACCGAAGCCATGCCCACGACGGGAGCGGCCAATCCATACGACGGGGTAACTTTAATATGCAGTTCTTGGGTTTCTGCTTCAAGATTCAGCTCGCCATTCATGACAACCTTTGCCGCGGGCCCGTCAACTTTGAGATCATCAGTGGAGGCAACGCCTTGGGCAATCCTGACGTCTCCCGAGATGTCATCGAAACCGAAACCTTCACTAAACACATCGTGAAAGTCCAGTGTAATTCTTCGAGGAAGCGCGCGGAGATCGAAAATTCCGAACAGCCTGCCAATTCCAGGTTCGAATTTGGGAAACTGGCCTCGCTTCGCATTTATTTTGAAGCTCCCGGACAAAGTTGCATAATCAATCGACAAGGGGCTGCCATGCCAGGACAATACGCCTTCAATTTTGCCGCTGCCGCGTTTCACGCGCTCAGGATGGCCAAGGCGGGTCAGGAACTTGCCAATATTGCTCGCTTCCAGTGTAAGAGCAACCTGTACGCGCGGAGGTGCGGCGCGGCTTTGCCACAAGCCCCGCGCGGTAATAGAGCTATCCGGACTGGTTATATGCAGTTTCTGGATACGCCAATTCTGTTCCTGTGGCTTGGCCGTCAATTCCAGTTTCCCCAGATTTTTCCCCCCGACGAGAAAGATGTCGGCGGTCACATCAAGAATGGGCAAGTTTTTTTCCTGCTGCTGCGGTAGCGTTTCAGGGCTCGATTTGGGAGAAGATCTCCCGGGAATCACCAATCTGTTCAATCGCGCGACCAGCTTTCCATCTGCAGATGGATCCCAGTGGACGTCACCGCTGACCTCATTGCTTGCAATGCTGGAGTGCCACCCCCGGTCTTCCTTGCGGGCGTTCAGAGTCAGATTATCGAAGCGCCTGCCGAGAAATTCAACAGCGCCAATGTCCAGGTTAATGTTCGTCAAATTGGATGAAAACGTGGAGCCATCATTTAGCTGCATCAGCAACCCACGCCATCGATCCAGGTTAAGCGAGGACAGCCTACCCTGTACGGATATGCCTGGCTTCCCGGTTAGGGAAAGGGGTGTTCCGCCGAAAGTCACAATGCCATGTTCCGTTTGATACTTTCCCGCTTCATCTTGAATACGCGCGAGTTTCGCGGTTACGACGTTTCCATACCTGAAGGTGAGTTCATCCCTATCGGGGCCTACGGCTTTCCGTTCAAACCGAAGCAATGCGCTATCGGTGGAAGCCTTCGAAAAAGGCTCGGGCAGATCCGAGGTTATGCCCCGCAATGATGATTCGATCGACACATCCACCAAAGTCTCCTTTACGTTGATGGCGGCTCGCCAGTCCGCGCTGCCGCGTAAACGCCTTGTCCATGACTGTGCGGCAGGGGGGTCTCCTCGCTGCCAGGACAGGTCCGAATTATCGAGGTTGATCCTGCCATGCGCGGACAGGCGCGTACTTCCGTCTGGCATATCAACGGAATTGATGCTTGCCGGTCCCCCGAGCAACCGCGCAGTCACATTCTCCATCCGGATTCCGGCTTCAGTAAAAGTCACCGTGCCATTAATCGAATCCGCGCCGGGTATTTTCGGGCCCAGATGGACCTCATTATCGATGAATTGATAACTACCCGAAAGCTTCATTGCCCCCGGGTGATGCAAGGGGATATCCAGCTGAAGCTGCAGCTGCCCGTTTCCCGTAACGCTAATATCGTTGACAAGACCTTCGTAACGATTTGGCGCCATATTTTGTGCAGCAAGTCGCATGAACTCCCCGGTTGCGCCGCTTGCTTCGACTTCGCCTTTCATCAAGGCGTCGGCCGCGGTAATGTCGGCAATGTATACCTTCCCCCTGCTTAAATTCGCTCCCTGAATGGTGGCGTGTGAAGTGTCGAATTCCATGCGGCCGCGATGAAACTGCAAATGTCCCGATATATTCTCTATACGCGGCCATTGCGGAATATTATCCAGCGTCACCTCTGACGCTTTCGCGTGCAAGCGGAAAATCCCGTTTCGCCGGACGAACGGGAAGTTGGAGAGGTCTCCCTTCAGATGGAGCCGGATATCCGAAAATTCCCCCCCCGCAATAGAGTTCTCAAGCCAATCGCGAGAGCGGCTATTTGTTCCCTGGGGCAGATGATGCACGAGATAGCGGGCATCCGCACGTGTCACATGACCTGCCAGATCGAGGACACCCGGGCCGTGGGAAGTGCTACGGTAACTTCCGTAAGCTGATCCGGCAGCGTGATCATTGGAGAAAGAAATATTGCTGAACTTGAATACCAGGGAATCGTTATCGGCCAAACGATTCCAGCTGGCCTGTCCGGTTAGGGTCTCCAGCTTCAACGGCTCTTTGAATACATGAGAAAAATCCAGAATGGCGTTTTGAGAATTCAGGCTCAGCGTGCCGCCGTGTTCGCCAATGTCTGCATTGCCCGTAATGCCGCGAAACGCCGGCAACGCGCCAGATTCCTTCATGCCCAGGTTAGTGAATCCCCCTTTCGCGCTAAAAGTGGTGGGAGTGGACCATTCGTCACGCCATTTTGCCCGGATATGGTGGACTTGACCGCGCGGTGAAAGTTTGTGAAGCCTCTCGCGTAGTGGCGCGTCCAATGGGAAGTATTTAGCAAGACCGACAACGGATTCCAGATTCAGGGTGTCGAGGCTCAATTTCCCGCTACCGGGTTTCCCGCGTTGGCTGGGGATTAACTGCAGCGAAAAATTCAGGGGCCGTAATTCCTGCTTGTTACGCAGAGAAGCGCTCAGGCCCTTGGAGAATATTTCAATACCTTCCGTCGATCCGTGGCGTATTTGTCGCCATCCCACTCTACCTCGCAAATGAGCGACGCTCAATTCCGGCAAATCCGATGCCAGCCGTGTTTTGACATCACGTAGACGCATATCCACCGTGATTTTCTTTATGTCTTCGCCGTCTATTCCTGCCCACATGCGGAGCGCTCCCCCACCCCTGCTCAACTTTATTTCCGGAGGAAAAGGGAGCCAGAGGCTCAACGCGGCGACATCAGCGTGATCGATTTGTGTGAACAGCCGGCCTTGCCACAGCGCAGGGTTGTCGAATGATACGCTAGTGAAATCACCGCGGATATCCAATCGGGTGGCAAGCTCGGCAGGAGCAACCGCATTTAAGCCAAAGCGATGGTGGCTTCCGCGATTCTCAAGCCGCAGGTTGACCAGCAGATCCAGTTCCGGAGCGCCGCGCTGGTCGTCCTGCCAGAGGATACTGGCGTTGTTGATCAGGACTCGTCTCTGGTTCAATAACCAGTCAGATAATCCGTTTTCGTTTCCCGTCCATTCTTTGTTGAGTGCGAATCCCGCCACGTGGATCATGCCTTCGGCGTCACGTCGCACAATCAGGTCGGGCTGGTCGATCTCGATTTCGCGGAAATGCAACTTTCCATGTACTATTGAACGCCAGGAAAGCGTGCCTTCCAATCGATGAAGCAGTAGCATGATGTCACCATCTTTATCATGCACCCTTATGGCGCGCATCATCATATGAGGGCGAAATCCGTCCCAATTCGCGCTGATCTTACCTATGGTGACGTATTGCCCGGAAGCATGGCTGATGGCGGAAGCAATGCTTTCGCGGTATTGCTCAATTTCCGGTAGCAGCCAGTAGCGCAGTGACAACAGCAGCAGCGAAAATGAGGCCGCAACGGCAATTACCACCCAAGTCAACAGCCGGAGCAGCAGGAGCCCGCCCGGTCGCGCTGGGCGAAAAATTGCTGATAAGTCCAATAAACAGTTCCAGTAATATACCTGCGCGGAGGGGCATCTCTACCGCTACGGTTGGCCGCGAGCTCTGCGATCTTATGATCCGGAGAGATCTGAAAGCGAATTAGATACAGCAGGCGATGCTTCGTTCAATCCCCGGAAAAAGAGGAAACATGTCGTCTGGATATCCTTTTGTGACTTTATTGTAACCCCGAAACCTCAACCATGCATCCTGATCGCCCGGCTGAAGTAATAATCGACTCGATTCTTTCGCTCAGCCGCTACGCGCGGCACCTGCTCGAGAGCCAACCTGAATTGCGGGCTGACTTGACGCAGAGCTTGCAGCGACCTTTTCTCGGGGACGAGATGCAGGCGTTCCTGAACGCTAATTTCAATGTCCCAAAAGATGAGCCTGGTCTGGAAAGGGTTTTGCGTAGCTTGCGCAAACGAGTAATGTTGCGTCTGGCTAGCCGTGATCTGGGTGGATTGGCCGATCTCCCCGAGGTCATGAAAACCATGACCGACCTCGCAGAAGCAGCTATCGCGTTCGCACTCAAATATCAACAGGCGTGGTTAACCGCCCCTGGCCGCTTTGGCCAGCCTGAAGGCGGCGAGAGCGGAGCCATCCAGCAAATGCTCGTGATCGCAATGGGGAAGCTGGGTGGCGGTGAACTGAATGTGTCTTCCGATGTGGACCTGATTTTTGTTTATCCGGAAGATGGCAAGACTACCGGACACAGATCCATTTCCAATCATGATTTTTTCGCCCGGCTTGGCCGAAAGCTGATTTCCAGTCTGAACGATATCACGCCTGATGGTTATGTGTTCCGGGTGGATATGCGGTTGCGTCCATACGGCGAAAGCGGTCCCCTGGCGATGAGTTTCGCCATGCTTGAAGAGTATTTCATCGCCCAGGGGCGCGAATGGGAACGCTATGCCTGGATCAAGAGCCGTGTAATAGCTGGTGAACCCGGGGAAGGAGTTGCACTTCTGGAGCAGGTAACGCAGCCGTTCGTATTCCGAAAATACCTGGACTTTGGCGCATACGAATCCATGCGGAATCTTCATGCACAGATACGTCAGGAAGTGGGCCGCCGGGAAATGCATGAAAACATCAAGCTCGGGCCGGGTGGAATCCGTGAGATCGAGTTCATTGCACAGGTGTTTCAGCTAATCCGAGGTGGGCGGGATGCGGATTTGCGTGTCCGTCCCACCCTTGCCGTATTGGAGCAGTTGCGGAACAAACAGCAGCTATCGGCAAGAGTTGTCACAGAACTTGCAGAGGCCTATTACTTCCTGCGCGATCTTGAACATCGCCTGCAGTATCTGGACGATCAACAGACACAATCGCTACCGGACAACGCGGCAGATCAGGAACTGATCGCTATTTCCATGGGTTTCTCTTCCTATGGCGAGTTCCTGCAGCGACTCGACTTGCACCGTGGCAACGTAACCCGTCAGTTCGAGAAGATATTTTCCCCGAGGAAATCGAAAGCGCGTGATACGCTTGCACGTTTGTGGCAGGAGGAAGGAGATGGAGCGGAACGCGAGGCTGTCTCCGTACAACTCGCTAGAATGGGATTTTCCAGTCCTGAAAAAATTTGGGAGCGCCTGCAGCAATTTCGCGCAGGCATGCGTTATCGGCAATTGCCCCAATCCAGTAAAATGCGAGTGGATGGGGTTGTCCCTGGCCTGATTGAAGTTGCTGCCAAATTCCCATCCTCGGACATCACGCTAGAGCGTTTATTGCAGTTACTGGAGAGCGTGACCCGCCGCGCAGCGTATCTGGCCCTGCTGAGGGAACATCCGCAGGCGCTGGAACGGGTGGCCAAGCTTGTCAGCGCGAGTCAGTGGGCAAGCGAATACCTGTCTCGCCACCCGATTTTACTGGACGAGTTGCTTAATCCCGCGGATTTTCAAAGCCCTTCCGATTGGTCCCGATCCAGGAACAGCTTAATTCAGCAGTTACATGACGCGGGCGGCACATCCGGCAATGATATCGAGCAACAAATGGATGTGCTGCGCAACTTTCAGCATGCCCACGTATTTAAATTATTAGCCAGGGATGTGGAAGGGTTGCTGCCGGTGGAAACTTTGGGTGACCACTTGACCGATCTTGCGGACCTGGTGCTTGGTAAGGTGTTGCACCTTGCTTGGGCAGGATTAAGGAGGAAGCACAGGGATGAACCCGTTTTTGCCATCATCGGCTATGGCAAACTGGGTGGAAAGGAGTTGGGGTATGCATCGGACCTTGACATCATTTTTCTTTATGACGATCCTCATCCTGATGCGCCGGAAATTTATGCCAGGCTGAGCCAGCGCATCAACTCGCGGCTTACCAGCTACACATCAGCGGGATTGTTATACGAAACCGATTTACGTTTGCGCCCCAACGGAAGCAGCGGTCTACTGGTTAGCTCTATCGATGCCTTCGACCGGTATCAAAGGAGCCAGGCCTGGGTCTGGGAGCATCAGGCCTTGACGCGCGCGCGTTTCGTAGCAGGGGATGCCCGTGTGGGAGAAACTTTCGAGCGTGTTCGCAAAGAAGTCCTTTGCCAACGGCGTGACCCGGCAATGCTGAAGCGCGAGGTGTTGGCAATGCGGCAGAAGATGGCCGAAGCCCATCCCAATTCGAGCGGCTTGTTCGACGTGAAGCATGATCGCGGCGGCATTATTGATGTGGAGTTCATAGTGCAATATCTGATCTTGCGCTACGCTTCCGAGTATCCGGAACTGACGAATAATATCGGCAACATCGGGCTGCTCAAGCTTGCCGGGAACCTCGGGCTTATCAGTAGGGAAACGGGTCAACGGGCACTCAGCGCATACCGGGAGTTTCGCCGAGTCCAACACCGGCTAAGATTGAGCGGGGCCTCGGACCCAGCGGGGATACCCTTTACAGATAGCGGATCAAAAAGGTTTGCGCGGGTTGAGGCAGATTATCTGCGAGATGATGTCAAAGCTGTACTGCAATTATGGAAGGAGGTATTCGGCGCCAAAAACAACTCCAGTTGATACAAACTCTTCTTCTGCCGATTGGTAATGCCGTCATCACGGATTTACTGTTCACGTCAAACGATACCAGCCTGCAACTCACCCCTTAGGGGAGCCTAAGCGTTTTACCGCCCCGGGCCGTCATTTTCCTCAGAAAAATGCGTTAGAATACGCGCATTCCAATTTTTCCGGAGTTCTGAATGTCAATGGCTGACCGCGATGGCGTGATCTGGAGCGATGGAAAAATTATTCCGTGGCGCGACGCTACCACACATGTGCTTACCCACACTTTGCATTACGGGATGGGAGTTTTCGAGGGTTTGCGTGCTTACCAGACACCCCGGGGCGCAGCGATTTTCCGTCTTGGGGAACATACCGAGCGGTTATTTAATTCAGCGCATATTTTCATGATGAAAATACCTTATGACAAGGCGACGCTGATGCAAGCCCAAATGGATATGGTGAGGGAGAACAAGCTGCAATCATGTTACATCCGGCCGATCGTTTTTTATGGCTCCGAAGCCATGGGCATTTCAGCCAAGACGCTTTCGGTGCATGTGGCTGTCGCCGCGTGGCCCTGGGGCGCGTATCTGGGGACCGAAGGTCTCGAAAACGGCATACGGGTCAAGACTTCCTCATTTACGCGCCATCATGTTAACGTCAACATGTGCCGTGCAAAGTCTGTCACCACCTACGCCAATTCCATTCTCGCTCATCAGGAAGTGGCTCATGACGGGTACGATGAAGCGCTGCTTCTGGATGTGGATGGCTATGTGGCGGAAGGCGCGGGGGAAAACATATTCATCATTAACCACGGCAAACTCTATACCCCCGACTTGACTTCCTGTCTGGGGGGTATCACCCGCAGTGCGATCATAGAACTTGCGGGAGAAATTGGAATCCCGGTAATCGAGAAGCGAATCACTCGCGATGAGGTCTACTGTGCCGACGAGGCCTTTTTCACCGGTACTGCCGCGGAGGTTACACCGATTCGCGAACTGGATAATCGCAAGATCGGGAGCGGGGGGCGGGGTCCGATCACCACCACACTGCAAGGGATGTTTTTTGATTGTGTCAGCGGCAAGAGGGAGAATCACGCCACCTGGCTTACTTACGTATGATTACGTTCCGTTTCATGTCCTGTATAAATTGAGGAACAGATGGAGAACCCTGCCACTGATAACAAACAGCGGTACATTGAGGTAACCGCCGATGATTTGCCGCTTCATTGTCCGATGCCCTCCATGCTGTTGTGGAATTCGCATCCCAGGGTGTTCCTCCCGATAGAAAACACGGGTGAAGCTCTCTGTCCATACTGCGGGACGCGCTACGCGCTTAAAGGCGGTGCAACGGTGGGCGGCCATCATTGACGTCGGGGAGTTTCTGAACCCGGATGAGGGGGGAAAGGTTTTAACGAACGGACCTGTCGGTCATTCCAAGCGTTGCTTTTCCAGCATTCCGTTGAACACAAAAAAACCGGTCATCGGTCGAGGTGAGCATCACGCCCTTTCGTATCGCTAGCCATTCAAAAATATTGTCACCAGACTTTCGGATCTTATGCACGTATTTCCACCAGAAATTTTCAAGGCCTATGATATCAGGGGCGTCTTCGGAAAAACGCTGACTGCTGAAACCGTTGAAGCTATCGGTCATGCTATCGGCTCCGAAGCCTGTGCACGTGGAATCTCATCGATAGCAATAGGCCGAGACGGTAGATTATCGGGTCCCGAACTTGCGCAGGCACTGGCCAGGGGATTGCAGAAAAGCGGAACTGACGTCATGGATGTTGGCATGGTCGCCACTCCCATGCTCTACTTTGCTGCGCATACCTTGTGCAATTCTTCCGGTGTAATGGTAACGGGTAGCCATAATCCCCCGGACTATAACGGCCTGAAGATGGTTCTGGGCGGGGAAACCCTGGCCGCCGAGGCGATCCAGGCCTTACGCCTGCGTCTCGAAAAGGACGATTTCACGTACGGTCGCGGCGGTTACAGCAAGCACGACATTGCCGAGACCTATCTAGACCGCATAGCCGGAGATGTCAAGCTGACGCGCCCGATGAAGATCATCGTTGACTGCGGCAACGGTGTGCCAGGCAGGTACGCGCCTGCACTATACCGCAGGCTCGGCTGCGAGGTTACCGAACTGTTTTGTGAGGTCGATGGGACCTTTCCTCATCATCACCCAGACCCGTCCGTTCCCGAGAATCTCGAAGACCTGATCCAGGCACTCAAAACTACCGGCGCGGAAATAGGGCTTGCCTTCGACGGGGACGGCGATCGCCTGGGCGTGGTTACCAAAAGCGGAACCATTATTTACCCTGACCGCCAGTTGATGCTGTTTGCCGCGGACGTATTATCAAGAAATCCCGGCGGACGGATTATTTTCGATGTCAAATGTACGCGCAATTTGGCCCCATGGATCGAGCAGCACGGCGGCGAGCCTATCATGTGGAAGACCGGACATTCGTTCATCAAGCGCAAGTTAAAGGAAACGGGGGCGCTGCTGGCTGGGGAAATGAGCGGCCACATCTTTTTTAATGAACGATGGTATGGGTTCGATGATGGGCTTTATGCAGGCGCCCGCCTGCTAGAGCTACTGAGCTCCCACGCGGATATCAACGTTTCGCTCAATGCAATTCCGGATACGCTCAGTACGCCGGAACTGCAGATCAGATTGCGGGAAGGTGAAAACTACACGGTTATCGCACAGTTACAGAACACCGCGCGTTTTGATGATCCGGAGCGGATCATCACCACCGATGGACTAAGGGTAGAGTATAAGGATGGTTTCGGGCTGGCCCGTTCATCCAATACAATGCCGGTTATCGTGCTACGATTCGAGGCGGACAACGAGGCTGCGTTAAAACGTATCCAGGAGGATTTTCGTAGAGTAATTTTGCAGGTCATACCGGATGCGGCGCTGCCGTATTAAGGCTGCTGGTCTGCTGGGAGGAAACAGCCGCACCGCATTTTGAGCAAGGTATAATCCGTTCTGCTGATCCACTCCATATCAAGACAAGAGGATAAGCCGAATGGTGCAATTCCTCGTCGGCGCAAGAAAATGAAATTTCAAATCACGTTCTGAATAACCATGATGAGCCGGGAAGAAGTTGATAAAGTTAATGTATTGTTTATCTGCATGGGTAATATCTGTCGCTCACCCACAGCGGAAGCCGTGTTCAGGTATCAAGTCACGACTGCCGGCTTTGAGAAAGCCATTCACATTGATTCTGCCGGTACTCATGATTATCACGTCGGCGCCCCACCGGACGAAAGAGCCCAGAAGGCGGCGATTCGTCGAGGCTACGATCCCAAGGGGTTAAGAGCGCGTCGGGTGAATGAAAACGATTTCGAGTTTTTTCATTACATCCTGGCAATGGACCGGGCTAATCTCGCCGTACTTGAGCGTGAATGCCCGCCCCAGCATAACCATAAGCTTGGGTTGCTGATGCGGTACAGCGAGCGATTCTCGGAGGGCATGGAAGAAGTGCCTGATCCGTACTTTGGAGGAAACCAGGGATTCGAACATGTGCTGAATATGGTGGAGGAAGCGGGGCGCGGGCTGCTCGACCAAATTCAACGCAGATTGGCGAAAATCGAGAGAGTCTAAGAGAGAGTCTAATAAGGATCGAATCCCCTAGAGTCAAAAATAAGGAATTCAACGCCTGTCGATATCGGGATCACAATGCCAGATGCCAGGCGGCCATCATGCAGGAAGTAATTGATTGCCTGCTTTGACGGCTGGAGCCTGCCGCGGCTCCCCTGACCTCGACCTGGCGAGTCTGCTCGTGCGAACCCCGTATGTCACGTGGCGTGGGAGGGGCGTAGGCAGCGACAACCGCGCTGCCCTCTGCCGGTTGCGCCAGCGTATTCCAGCGTATTACGTATTACTTATGCGTTTCGATTTGTACTAACGGTTCATCCTGTTGTATCGTGGCTGGCGGAGGGACCCTTTTCCGGCGGGGTTGCGGCACTACCGATGCTGCCTCGGTTCCTGCCTCGGCCGGCTTTATTTTTTCCGGAGCGGTTTCAACCATAATCAAAGCGCTCGTGCCAACGTTGGGCTCGTCCGTAATATCCCCTGGCTCCGACGCTTCGTATTCATATTCAACCTGTCCGGATACAGCGACACCTTCCCGAAGCGCGATAGCGGGTACTTCCTGTGTTATTAAGACGGCTTCCACTTCGACCGCATCGACCGTGACTGTGAGTGGGGGAGATTGCCCACCGGCATCTTCCTTGTCAGATTCCTCCACGCGTTGTTCTTCCTCCGCTTTGGTTTCGTGCCGGATTACTTCTGGTGCCGTTTGCGTTACCGCCGATGCCGCCGATGCAATTTCCGATACCATGTCATTGCTATCCGGAGCCTCGGAAAGAGAGCTTGCAGGCTCCCGAGGCATCTCTCCTTCCTGCGGCAAAGGAAGAGTCAGAACAAGAGCGGGCGTTGCCTGCGCCGTTGGGGAAATGAGATCCTGCGCGGGTAGCTCCTGCGCGGGTATTTCCTCGCGCGCTACCTCATCAGCCTTTTCGCGATCATCTGTTGCTGAGGCCTGTTTATTCTCGCGCTGAGTTCGTTCTGAACGTTCGCCCCGATCGCGCTGTCTTCCCGCGCGGCGTCGGCGGCGCCCTCCGTCTTCGCCTTGCTGCGAGGCGTCCGGGGCGGTCGAGGGTTGCCCTTCTGGCGATGATTTCAGGTCGGACTGCGTTTTTTCTTCGCGTGGCGTCCGCGCATGCTTTTTCTGAGTAGCCCGTTCACCCTGTGGCTTTGCCTCTCCGCGTTCGAGGCGCTGAGGCACGGCCTCCTGCGCCTGGTTCAATGCAGCGCCGACTTCGCCCCCCCGCTCGCTCCGATCCGCGTGCCCCCGTTTGGTGACCAGAGGGGTCTTTTCATATTCGTCGCGTCCCGAACGTCCATAATCCCGCCGCACGCGCCCCCGCTCAGGACGTTGGGGACTGAGCGCCTTTTCGGACCGCGCTTCCCGTTCTACTCCTCCCATCTGCTTGAACCAGTCAAGTACTTTGTCCAGGAAGGAAAGCTGCGCCGGTTCCCGTAGCGGCTTTTCTCCGCCCATTGGGGCCGGCTGCGACGGGGTGATGCCCCGAACCGCGGCTTGTTGTCGCTCCGGTTTGATTTCCTGCCCAACGGAGGGCAAGACTATATCCTGGGCCGGTTTTTCCACCATCTGGTAGCTTGTCTGAATTTCACCCAGCTTTACATCATCATGACGCAAGCGAGTAATGTTGTAGTTCGGCGTTTCCAGATGGATGTTGGGTATCAGTACCACATTAACTTTCAGCCGGGATTCGATTGCATGAATTTCCGCGCGCTTTTCGTTCAGCAGGTAGGTGGCCACGTCTACCGGTACCTGGGCATGAAGCACAGCGGTGTTTTCTTTCATCGCTTCTTCCTGGATGATCCTGAGGATGTGCAGCGCAGAGGAATCAGTTCCGCGAATATGCCCCGTCCCGTGGCAACGGGGGCAAGAAATGTAACTGCTCTCCCCCAGAGAAGGGCGCAAGCGCTGACGTGATAATTCCAATAAACCAAAACGGGAAATTTTGCCCATTTGCACACGAGCGCGATCGTAACGCAATGCCTCATGCAGCCGGTTTTCCACCTCGCGCTGATTACGACCGATCTCCATATCGATAAAATCAATCACCACCAAGCCGCCCAGATCACGCAGGCGCAATTGACGGGCAATTTCGTCCGCCGCCTCAACATTTGTATGGAGAGCCGTTTGTTCGATATCGGAGCCGCGCGTGGCGCGCGCCGAATTTACGTCGACTGATACCAGTGCCTCGGTGTGGTCGATGATTATGGCCCCGCCTGAAGGCAGCGTGACCTGGCGCGAGTAGGCCGTCTCAATCTGGTGCTCAATTTGAAAACGGGAAAATAATGGAACATCGTCACGGTAGAGCTTGACGCGGCTTACGTTGGCCGGCATGACGTGGCTCATGAACTGGCAGGCCTGCTCATAGATACTTTCGGTGTCAATCAGGATTTCGCCGATCTCCTGATGAAAGTAGTCGCGGATGGCGCGTATGACAAGGCTGCTCTCCTGGTATATCAGGAAGGCCCCGCTCTGAATTTTGGAGGCGTCTTCAATTGCACGCCAGAGTTGGAGCAAATAATTAAGATCCCACTGCAGCTCTTCCTCGCTGCGGCCGATGCCAGCGGTGCGAGCAATAATGCTCATGCCGGCAGGAATGCTCAGTTTTGACATCACATCGCGCAGTTCCGCCCGATCTTCGCCCTCTATGCGGCGCGATACTCCTCCACCGCGCGGATTGTTAGGCATCAGAACAAGATAACGGCCTGCCAGCGAGATATAGGTCGTGAGTGCGGCGCCCTTGGTCCCTCGTTCATCCTTGTCCACCTGGACAATGAGTTCCTGGCCCTCGTGAAGCGCATCCTGAACGCGGACACGGGGTAGCTCTCCATTTTCCTTGAAATTTAAACGGGAAATTTCCTTGAACGGAAGAAAGCCATGCCGCTCTCCGCCGTACTCGACAAAAGCGGCCTCGAGGCTGGGCTCAAGCCGTGTGATGACTCCCTTGTAGATATTGCTCTTGCGTTGTTCCTTGCCAGCCGACTCGATATCGAGATCAATAAGCTTTTGACCATCAACAATCGCGACACGGAGTTCTTCCGGCTGTGTCGCGTTAAATAACATGCGTTTCATTATATGCCTCCCGCGCTCTGGTCACGGGTAGACAGCCTACGGCGAAGATGTCCTTCGCACGTATAAGAGAATATTTAGTCAGGCAACTTGTTCATGGTGTCGGGCTGCGTATAAAAGATGACTATGACTATTTCTCTGGCTTGTCACTGGGCCCTGCTCTTCTTCGAAGCAGAACCGGGAAATTAAGTTTCAATCAGGTTTCGACTAGGGCTGCCCGCGAACAGGCGCTACGAAACTGAAAACTGAAATCGACGTGTGCTTTGAGCGCGTAAATCCATTACTATCGCTACTTTACTGGTGAGCGACGTTAACCAGACTTTCGGGGTTTGCCTTGTCCCTGTTAGACGAATCCCATCAACAGCGCCACCTTGCGCACCGGATAAAGGATAGACTGGACCTCCGAATTGGTAAGTATAAGTAGAATTAAGGATTTAGGCAAAAAAATTCCTGCAAGCGCCGCAGTCACGGAAATCATAGGTGAGGACAGCAGCGGGCAGCGGATTGATAATTTCCTGATCAAGCGCCTGAGAGACGTGCCTAAAAGCCACATCTACCAAATGTTGCGCAGCGGGCAGGTGAGACTCAACAGTAAGCGGGTGCGTGCAAAGCACCATCTTCAGCTGGGCGACGCCGTAAGAATACCACCCTTGAGAATGACCGAAAGAAGTTCGCCGGTCAGAAAGAATCTCGTCACAGCCCGGTTTATCCCGTTCGACGTTTTGTTTGAAGACGAAGCGCTGGTCGTCATCAACAAGCCTTCGGGAGTCGCGGTCCATGGTGGAAGCGGCGTGAGCTTTGGCGTCATAGAACAACTGCGCGCCCAGCATCCTGAATGGAAATTTCTGGAACTGGTCCACCGTCTCGACAGGGGCACATCCGGCGTTCTGCTGCTCGCGAAAAGCCGTAGCGCGCTTGTCGAGTTGCACCGGCAGATTCGCGCGGGAACAATAGAAAAGCATTATCTGACGCTGGTGACAGGCAAATGGCGCAACGCGCGGCAAATCGTGAAATTGTCTCTTAATAAATATGTCACAGCCGCAGGGGAGCGGCGAGTGGCTGTCATGCCAGGCGACAACGAAGGGAGTGGAATGCCCGCCCATACCATTTTTACCCTTCGCAAATCCTGGCCGGACTTCAGTCTGCTGGAAGCGGAACTTAAAACTGGCCGCACTCATCAAATACGCGTACATTTAGCTCATCTGGGTTTTCCCATAGCGGGCGACGACAAGTATGGAGATTTCGCTTTAAACAAGGAACTGGCCAGACGCGGACCCGGACCAACTCTGGCCCGCATGTTTCTGCATGCGTCTGTGGTTGAGTTGACGCATCCCTCGTCCGGTGAGAGGCTTCGGCTGAGTGCCCCGGTGGCGGAAGATTTACAGGCATTCCTGGGCGGGCTGGATATCCCGGACAGGGGGTTTTGCGTCAGCGGGAGTGCGCCGGGTGCTGAGGGTGTATAAATTCGGGACTTTTTCGGGGGCGTTCGCACTATCAGGAGTTGCTCGCTGTAACCATTCGGGAGAAATAGTATGCGTATGACCGAATGGAACGACAGGGCCGCGCAGCGGAGAGCGGAGTTCGGCCCCGCCCGCGTCATCTACGCCGTTTCATCTTACATTGAAGGATTGGACTACTCATGGGTGATTTAGAGAACCCGCCCGAAGGCTGGGAGAAGCAGGTGCTTGAAAAACTGGTGCTCTCGTCTTTGCAGGAACAGCGGAGAGCGCGGCAATGGGGCATATTTTTCAAATCACTCACTTTTATTTACCTGTTTATTCTTTTATTTCTGGCCACGGACTGGTTTGGCGGGGATGAAATGTCCATGTCGCGCAAACATACCGCCCTGGTTGAGTTGAGAGGTGTAATCTCCGCTGACAGCGTTAGCAGCGCCGATAACGTAAACGCTGGCTTGCAGGAAGCGTTCAAGGATGCCAAAACCCAGGGTGTGATCCTTCGTATCAACAGTCCCGGAGGCAGTCCTGTACAGGCGGGTTACATTAACGACGAAATCCGCCGCCTTCGTGCCGAGTATCCTCAAATTCCGCTGTATGTAGTGGTCGAGGACGTTTGCGCTTCAGGTGGTTATTATATCGCCGCTGCCGCGGACAGGATTTACGTGGATAAGGCCAGTGTAATCGGTTCAATTGGCGTACTGATGAATGGGTTCGGCTTTACTGGTGCAATGGAGAAGCTCGGCGTCGAGCGCCGGCTGATCACGGCGGGGGAACACAAGGCCTTTCTTGATCCTTTCTCTCCCCCCGATGCCGAGGAGGAGGAATATGCCAGAAAAATGTTGAGCGATATCCACCAGCAATTCATTCGAGTGGTGCAGGAAGGCAGAGGGGAACGGCTGAAGGACGCACCGGAGATATTCAGCGGCATGGTATGGACGGGTCAGAAAAGCGTAGAACTGGGGCTTGCCGACGCCATGGGCAGCGCGGAATATGTCGCGCGGGAAATTATCCAGGCCGAACATATTGTCGATTACACTACCCGGGAAGGGTTTGCGGAGAGATTCATAAGACGCTTCGGCGCTGTGGCGGCGGAGGCGCTGGTTAATACGGGAAGTGCCTGGGGTTTGAGATAAGTTTCGCTTTCCTGGTTCGGTTAACCATGCAGCAAAAAAACGGAGGGCTTGTTGTCGAGATCAGGCAGGGCATGTTTCCATTTCCCGACCGTTCTGGTTGAAACAAATTGATCCGCGAGGGTGAGGTTGCATGCAACGCAGAGAGCGGTGCCATCCTGGCAAGTAAGCGTGATGGATTCCAGCAATTTCTGGTTGCGGTATGGGGTTTCTATGAATATCTGGGTCTGATCAAGGACTATTGAGTTCTTTTCCAGTTCCCGGATTTTTTTGACACGGCTGTCATTTTCCACCGGCAAATAGCCGTGAAACACGAAGCGCTGGCCATTCAATCCTGATGCCATGAGTGCCAGCAGGATGGACGACGGCCCCACTAATGGCATTACCCGCACATTCTTTTGGTGGGCAAGACGCACCAGCCCCGCGCCCGGATCGGCTACTGCCGGGCAACCGGCGTCCGATAATAGCCCAACATCGTTGCCGGATAGCAGCGGCGCAAGCAGATTTTCAAATTCTTTGGCTGGAGTGTGTTCGTCCAGTACCTGCATGCTGATTCCCTGTATTGGCAGCATGCAGCCGATCTGCTTCAAAATCCGCCTTGCGGTCCTGGGGTGCTCGACTATAAAATGATCAATTCCTGCTACGCACTGCCGCACGGCAGCGGGTACTGTCCAAGCGGCATCGCCTGTGCCAAGCGGAGCAGGTATGAGGTAGAGAGTTCCTGAAGTCACACTATCTCGATACCTTCGCTTGTCAGCATTTCCACCAGGGAAATCAACGGTAACCCGATCAGTGCGCTGGGGTCGTCACTTGTTACACGTTCAATTAATGCAATTCCCAATCCCTCGCACTTGGCGCTTCCCGCGCAGTGATACGGCTGTTCCCTGTCCAGATAGTTTTCAATCTGCTGGTTGCTTAATTCCCTGAATTTGACGCGACAGGGGATAAGCCGTGACTGCATGCTGCCAGTTTGACTGTTGAGCAGGCTCAACGCGGTATAAAACACCACTTCTTTTCCCCGGACGAGCTGCAACTGCCGGGTTGCATTCATACGATTCAGCGGTTTGCCGAGCTGGATGCCTTCCAGCACCGCTACCTGATCGGCACCGATAATCAAGGCGCCGGGATGAGTTACTGCTACCGCGCGCGTCTTTGCGGCCGACAAGCGGGCAGCGGTAACGTCAGGACTCTCATCGGCCATGGGAGTCTCATCGATGTGGGGGTTCGAGACTTCAAATGGAATCTGCAGGCGCTGGAGGAGTTCGCGGCGGTAAATGGAACTTGACCCCAATACAAGCTGCTGGGTAGCTTTTTGTGTTTTCAAATATTTTCAACAGTTGCCGTTTCGAGCTTTTGACACCCGGGGACAAAGAATATATTATGCGCGCCGTATACGCCGTATAGATACGGTTGAACAGGTACGTCTGAAATTCTAATACCAAATGGGTGCATTTATCAATTGTGTCAAGAGCGTGATATAAAGTGCTGGTTCTCGCGGCAATGAAAAGCAACATCAACTCGTGGCGGGCGGCGGCACCGTCATCACATGCTTGCAATTTCATTTACAGGGATACTGCCATACATGCCGGAACGTCTCGTCATAGATGCCCTTGATTTTGCCAATAACGCGGGGGCGCATCATGGTAAAATTACACTTCCCGAGCTGGAGCGCTTGCAGGATTACCTGGCCGCCGATTGCGGGGAGTTGCAGTATTCAATCACGGGGGCGCGGGAAGGAAACGCGAGGCCGATCTTGCGAATTGCCGTCCAGGGAACGATAAAACTCCGATGCCAGCGTTGTCTGGATGAAGTGCCGTACGTGCTGGACCTGCGCGCGGAGTTGCTGCTGGCCGAAAATGAACATGAACTCCTGCGTCTTGAGGAAGATGAATCGGTTGATTGTATTCTGGCAAGCCACGCTACGGATGTTCTGGCGCTGATCGAGGACGAAGTCATTCTGAGTCTGCCGATTTCTCCACGTCACACGGAAGGCGAATGCTCGATCGGTGAGTTGAATGGCGACAATGCAGCAGGAGATAAACCCCTCTTTGCCACCCTGGCGGCACTGAAAAAATTTCACTGAATATATTTGAGGAATTGAACGTATGGCAGTCCAACAGAACAAAAAATCTCCCTCCAAGCGCGGTATGCACCGCTCGCATGATTCTTTGCCCGGTTTGCCGTTGACGGTGGATCCTGGCACCGGTGAAGTACATCTACGTCACCACATCAGCCCCAACGGTTACTATCGCGGCAGGAAGGTTATCAAGACAAAAGAAGACTAAGCTGATTTCGCCCCATCGTTCTGGGGATATCGGAATTTATCCCTGCCTCAAGGGCGTTAAAATTGAATATTACCGTAGCCGTAGACTGCATGGGCGGCGATCATGGCCCCCATGTAACGGTGCCCGCAGTCGTCAATTATCTTAACCGTAATCCTGAGGCCAGCATCGTTCTGGTAGGGTTGCCCGATGTAATAGAATCAGAATTGCAGGCTCTCAAGTTTGCACCCACCCACCGGTTGAAGGTTCATGCCGCAAGTGAGGTAGTTGGCATGGATGAGTCGCCTGCCCTGGCATTGCGCGGAAAAAAAAATTCTTCGATGCGGGTGGCACTCGACCTGGTAAAAAGTGGCGAAGCCCAGGCATGCGTCAGCGCGGGAAACACTGGAGCATTAATCGCAACTTCAAGGTTTGTGCTCAAGACACTTCCGGGTATTGACCGGCCCGCTCTCGCCGTGGTATTGCCTACGATAAGGGGGCACACTTATGTCCTCGATCTGGGCGCTAATGTGGATTGCAGTGCGGAGCATCTGCTTCAATTCGGGGTAATGGGAGCCACCCTGGTATCTACGGTCGAAAACAAGGACAGGCCCAGCGTCGGATTGCTGAATATAGGCGAGGAAGAGATCAAGGGCAACGAAGTAGTAAAAAGAGCCGCGGAATTACTACGTGAAAGCGGACTTAATTTTTACGGCAACATCGAGGGCAACGACATCTATAAAGGAACAACAGACGTAGTTGTGTGCGACGGTTTCGTCGGCAATGTGGCATTGAAGACTTCAGAAGGTGTGGCGCAGATGCTTTCCACTTACCTGCGCGAGGAATTCAAACGCAACCTCCTTACAAAATTTGCGGGACTCGTGGCGTTGCCGGTCATCAAAGCATTCAAGCGCCGGGTGGATCACCGCAGGTACAACGGCGCGAGCTTGCTGGGTTTACGCGGCATTGTCATCAAGAGTCATGGCTCTGCTGACAGCCATGCGTTTCGTTTCGCCATTATGCGGGCGGTAGATGAAGTTCGCGGCGGAATGCTTGGTCATATGAGCGCTCGCGTGGCGCAGTTGCCGCATCACCTGAATCCATCTTCGCAACTCCCGCCCATAGGGGAAGAGAACCCGCTATGACGTACTCGAGAGTGATTGGCACCGGTAGCTATTTACCGGAAAAAGTGCTGACAAACCATGACCTCGAGAACATGGTGGATACGAGTGATGAGTGGATACGCAGCCGTACCGGTATTGTCCAGCGGCATATCGCAGCCGCCAATGAAACAGCGAGCGACCTGGCGCTCCACGCGAGCCGCGAGGCAATGAAGGCGGCAGGTGTCACTGCAGGAGAGATCGACCTGATAATCGTGGCCACCACCACGCCGGATATGATTTTTCCGAGTACAGCGTGCATCCTGCAGGATAAGCTGGGTGTAAGAGGTTGTCCAGCATTCGATGTACAGGCGGTATGCAGCGGGTTTATTTATGCGCTTGCTACTGCGGACATGTTTATCCGCTCGGGAAGATGCCGTGGGGCACTGGTGGTGGGTACGGAAATCTATTCGCGTATACTCGACTGGAACGACCGCAGCACGTGCGTGCTATTTGGTGACGGCGCAGGCGCAGTGGTGTTAACCAAAAGCGCCCGGCCCGGAATTCTCTCAAGCCATTTGCACGCCGACGGCAGCCATAAAAACATCCTCTCGGCGCCCGGTAACATTTGTGATGGCAAGATCCAGGGCCGGCCATTCGTCATGATGGAAGGCAATACTGTTTTCAAATTTGCGGTAAAAGTGCTTGAGGAAGCCGTTCTTGAGGCTGTCGCCGAAAATAATTTGCAGATATCCGATATCGATTGGCTGATTCCCCATCAGGCCAATATCCGTATTATTATTTCCACGGCAAAAAAACTAGGCCTGCCGATGGAAAAGGTAGTGGTCACTTTGGACAGGCATGGCAACACTTCCGCCGCCTCTATTCCGCTGGCGCTGGATACTGCCCTGCGCGATGGGCGCATCAGACCAGGCCAACATGTGCTTCTGGAAGGGGTGGGAGGCGGGTTCACCTGGGGAGCAGTATTGATTCGCTGGTAGACAGGATCACCGGCTCCTTTCGAGTTCGTGGCGGGCCTCATTTGCCAATCTCCTGTCTGCATGATCCTTGAGGTATTTATCCGTTCCTGGCTTCTTTCGCGGTCCGGGCTGATCATGGATGCATCAGATATTTTGCTTTGTCATCATCGCCGCTAAAGACGTAAAAAAGCGCTATATGGGAACCCCGATCTATTTCACTCCAGACGGCGATAACGCACCGACGAGGGGCCCTGGAAAATTTGCTTGTGTATTTCCTGGTCAAGGATCGCAATCGGTTGGCATGGTGAAAGGATATGGCGATTTTCCCGTCGTGCGCGAAACTTTCGCCGAGGCGTCTGACATTCTCAGGGAGGATTTCTGGACGCTGGTCAATGATGGTCCGGCCGATAAACTTAATCTGACGGTGAATACTCAACCGCTGATGATGATAGCCGGTATTGCGGTATATCGCGCCTGGCAAAGCCTGGTTGAAGTTAGACCGGCATACATGGCCGGCCATAGTTTAGGCGAATACACAGCTTTGGTCGCTTCAGGGGCGCTGATCTTTGCGGATGCGCTGCCGCTGGTGCGCTTTCGGGCGGAAGCAATGCAACGGGCGGTTCCGGAAGGAATGGGTGCCATGGCGGCGATTCTCGGGGTTGACGATGAGATGGTGCAGCGAATATGCGACGAAGTCACGAGCAATTCGGGCGGAGAATTGCTGGAACCGGCGAATTTCAATTCGCCAGGTCAGGTAGTGGTGGCAGGGCACAAAAAAGCGGTATTGCAAGGTATGGAGCTAGCCAGGTCAAAAGGCGCAAAACGCGCATTAATGCTGCCTGTGAGTATACCTTCGCATTGCTCCTTGATGCGCGTAGCGGCCGACGAAATGTACCAGCGGCTGAAGTATGTAACTATGCGCGCGCCAGGAATACCGTTATTGCATAATGTCGATGTGCAGCAGCACGAAAGCCCCGGCGCCATAAAAAAATACCTGACGAAGCAATTGACCAGCCCCGTACGTTGGTCGGAAACTATTCGCGCTTTCGCCGCTGCTGGCATTATCCATGTGGTGGAGTGTGGTCCCGGCAAGATATTGACCGGCCTGAACAAGCGTATAGACTCGAATTTACAGAGCCTGTCACTGACAGATAGTGCGGCGCTTCGAGAGGCCGTCACCGCAATCGCTTAGTTCGCAAAGCACATGGGTTTCACGGCAGAGTTTGCCGTATTGATCAATTGAATTGCCTGGAAAATAATGCAAAATCAAATAGCATTGGTAACCGGCGCCAGCCGGGGCATTGGACAGGCCATCTCGCTCGAGCTGGGGAGGAAAGGCGCCACCCTGATTGGGACCGCAACGACTGAGGCTGGTGCTCAGGCGATCGGCAGTTACCTGAAGGAGGCCGGCATAAAAGGCACCGGGATGACGCTGAACGTAAATGATCCTGTTCAGCTTCAAAGCGTTCTTGGAGCAGTGTGCGAGAAATACGGGGATATCGCAATATTGGTGAATAATGCAGGCGTAACCCGCGACAATCTGCTTCTTCGAATGAAAGATGAGGAATGGGACGAGATTCTGGAAACTGACCTGAAATCAGTATTCCGTCTGAGCCGTGCCGTGTTGCGAGCAATGATGAAGGCGCGTTACGGGCGCATAATCAACATTTCCTCCGTGGTGGGGGCGACCGGTAATGTAGGGCAGGCTAATTATGCCGCAGCCAAGGCCGGAATAATCGGTTTTAGCAAATCCCTGGCGCGTGAAGTGGGCAGCCGCAACATTACCGTTAATTGTATCGCGCCTGGTTTCATAGAGACCGACATGACACGCGCCCTTACTGAAAAACAGCAGCAATATTTAATCCAGCAGGTGCCGTTGGGCAGGTTGGGGCACCCCCGGGAGGTGGCGTCAGCAGTGGCGTTTATTGCTTCGCCCGCCGCGGCGTATATCACAGGCGCGACACTTCATGTCAATGGGGGAATGTATATGGATTAAAGCGTTTCCATGTATCCTGCAGCAACTCCATGGCAAAGGCTATAGCTTCACGGCTGAGCTTATGGTTTTTCCGGTTTTTCCGTCAAGGCGTTTCTGATAGGGGATTTGTTCAGAACTTTTGTAACCGGGTTAGCAGTAATGGCGCTGGGAGCTTCACGAACCAGCCTGGTTTTTGTCTTTGCTCTTTGCAAGCGTTAGATTTTAATAATACCGAAAACTTGCTAGAATATCGGCGTTTTTCTTATCGGAGAAGAGGTATCTAGATGGAAAATGTAGAACAGCGTATAAAAAAAATCGTGGCCGAGCAGTTGGGGGTGAATGAGGCCGACGTCAAAAGCGAATCTTCTTTCGTGGATGACCTGGGTGCAGATTCGCTTGATACCGTGGAGCTGGTTATGGCACTGGAAGAGGAATTTGAATGTGAGATTCCTGACGAACAGGCAGAGAAAATAAATACCGTTCAGCAAGCTATAGATTATATCAATTCGCACACCAACTAACTTCTTCCTTCAAGCACACACGAATCGGAGTCCACCCATCCAACTAACTTCCTCCTTCAAGCACATCCGAATCGGAGTTACTCATCTTGTCGAAGCGTAGGGTAGCCATCACCGGAATGGGCATCATTTCGCCAGTCGGGAATACCGTTTCGGATGCGTGGGCCAATATCCTTGATGGGAAATCCGGCATCACGCGCATTACCCGTTTTGATGCCTCCGCGTTTGCTTCCCGGATCGCCGGAGAAGTCAAGGATTTTGATGTTGCGGATTACCTTTCCGTCAAAGATGCTCGCCGTATGGATATCTTCATCCACTATGGCATGGCTGCGGCGATCCAGGCGGTAAGAGACGCGGGTATTGGAGATGTTGCGCATACGCGGCTTGATCCGGAACGCATAGGAGTCAACATCGGTTCGGGCATCGGCGGCTTGCCGATGATCGAAGGTACTCATGACGCCTATCACGGCGGCGGTCCTCGCAAAATTTCCCCGTTCTTCATACCCAGCACTATTATCAATATGATTGCCGGGAATTTATCGATCATGTTTGGCTTCAAGGGGCCAAACCTGGCTATTGTTACCGCCTGTACCACGGCTACTCACTGCATAGGCGATTCCGCCCGCCTTATCGAATACGGGGATGCCGACGTGATGGTGGCCGGCGGCGCGGAGTCGTGCGTAACACCACTTGCCATCGGTGGTTTTGCCTCGGCCCGCGCGTTGTCGACTCGCAATGACGATCCTGTTACTGCCAGCCGCCCCTGGGATAAAGGCCGGGACGGCTTCGTTCTGGGCGAAGGGGCCGGAATACTGGTTCTGGAGGAAATGGAGCATGCGAAACGCCGCGGAGCAAAAATCTACGCTGAGGTCGCAGGCTTCGGCATGAGCGCGGACGCGTACCATATGACGGCGCCGAGCGAGGATGGAGAGGGAGCCGCGCGTTGCATGGCTAATACCCTGAAGAATGCTTCCATGAATGCGTCCGAAGTCGATTATATCAACGCTCACGGCACATCCACCCCGCTGGGCGACATCGCGGAAACCGTTGCAGTTAAACGCTGCTTTGGCGAACATGCAAAAAAGCTGGTGGTGAACTCGACAAAATCCATGACAGGCCATTTGCTTGGCGCGGCAGGGGGGGTTGAAGCCATATTTTCAGCCCTGGCGGTGTACCATCAAATTGCACCGCCCACTATCAATATTTTTGCTCAGGACCCGCAATGCGACCTGGATTACGTTGCCAACACAGCGCGAAAAATGAAAATTGGTGCGGCCATGTCAAATTCGTTTGGCTTTGGAGGCACAAACGGCACGCTGATTTTTCGCAAAACCTGATTTCTGCCGTTATAGCGCATGCGCACGCTAAAACGCCTGATTGCCCTCTTCCTTACGGTAATCCTGCTATTTTCCGGTTGGATTGTTTATCACCTTAATGCTCCAGTCGAGCTTCCTTCCGTTCCCTACGAATTTTCCATCACTCAGGGCAGCAGTTTAAAAAGCATTGCCCAGCAATTGGCGCACGCCGGTCTCTTGAAAGACGCTTGGTCATTTGTCCTGCTATCGAGGCTAAAAGGGGTCGCATCATCGGTCAAGGCGGGCGATTACGAGGTTACGGCAAGCATTTCGCCATCCGAGTTGCTTGAGCGAATTACCAGAGGCGACATCAACCAAAGCGAGATCAGGTTTATAGAAGGCTGGACCTTTTCCCAGGTTAGACAAACGCTGGATGAGCATCCCGCCCTTCGGCACGACACTACCGCCTTGAGTGTCAGCGAAATTCTGCAACTGATAGGAGCAACCGAAACAGCGGCAGAAGGATTATTTTTCCCGGATACCTATTATTTCGCCCGCGGCAGCAGCGATACGGCGATATTAAAGCGGGCTTACCGGGTCATGCAGAATCATCTCCATACTGCCTGGGCGGAGCGCGTGCCAGATCTGCCGCTGGACGATCCTTACCAGGCCCTTATTCTTGCCTCGATCGTCGAAAAGGAAACCGGCAAAGAAAGCGACCGCGGCACAGTGGCCGGGGTATTTATCAATCGGTTGCGATTGCGCATGTTGCTGCAGACGGACCCCACGGTGATATACGGCCTGGGCGAGAAATTTGACGGCAACCTGCGTAAAAAAGACCTTTTGACTGATCAGGAATACAACACATACACTCGTCGCGGTCTGCCTCCCACTCCCATTGCCATGCCCGGACTGCCTTCGATTCGGGCAGCACTCAATCCTGTTGAAACGGATGCGCTCTACTTTGTTGCAAAGGGGAATGGGGAATCCCATTTTTCCAGTAATTTGGCGGAACACAATCGAGCGGTATGGAAGTACCAAAAACGACGTGGTGCCAGCGTAAAGTAGCGCGACCGCTAAGGAAATCCGGAACGAGCGGACGCAGCTTTCGTCCGTGTAACTCAAGATATTTACCGCAACCGCCCAGTTCGCAGGTTCAAGTTTCCTCAAGCTCAAGCTGATCAGGTGGAAGTGCGCTATATTGCAGCCGGCACGTGTCGTACCGCTCGGCAAGTAAAAATTGAACATTCCCGCCTTCAAAAGTAAAATGGTGGGCTATTTAATAGAACAATCAGATAAATAAAATAAGCCAGCCTGCCTGAACCGGCCTGCCTGAAGTGATCAACGGGACCGGAGAAGCCAATAAAAACCGGTGGCCTTTGAAGTTCCGGCCTTTCCAACTATCCCGCTAATTTAATAATTCCATCAGGAAGGAGCAAAATGAGCCACACATTATATGAAGCTGCCGTGCTACGCGTGCAACGTTGCGAATTGGCTGTTCCGGGCTCGAATCCGGGGATGTTCGAGAAAGCGATGCAAAGCGGCGCGGATTTCGTTTTTCTTGATCTTGAAGATGCGGTTGCTCCCGACGATAAATTAGCCGCGCGCAAAAACGTTATTGAAGCGCTCAATGACCTGGATTGGAAAGGCCATGGGGTAACCATCTCGGTGCGCATAAACGGTCTTGATACACAATTCATGGTTCGTGATGTCGTGGACCTGGTCGAAAAAGCAGGCCATAAGCTGGACACCATATTGATTCCGAAAGTAGGTGTTTACCCCGATATTTATATGGTGGAGGCTATGGTAAATCAACTGGAGATGCAGCAAGGGCTGAAAAACAGAATCGGTATTGAAGCGTTGATCGAAACCGCGTTAGGCATGGCGAATGTGGAAGATATCGCTCGTAATGGCACAAACGGCCGTCTCGAAGCGCTACATTTTGGCGTAGCCGACTACGCCGCGAGTAATCGCGCCAGGACAACAAATATAGGCGGGCTTAACCCGGACTATCCGGGGGACCAGTGGCATGCCGCCCTGAGCCGCATGACAGTGGCCTGCCGTGCCTACGGTTTACGTCCCATTGATGGTCCTTTTGGCGATATCAAAGATCCAGACGGATATAAACTTGCGGCCAAAAGGGCTGCTGCGCTGGGCTGTGAAGGAAAATGGGCCATACATCCGTCGCAAATCTCTCTTGCCAACGAGGTATTTACGCCACCTGCGGCAGAAATTGATAAAGCAGAACGTATTCTGGCTGCTTTAAAAGAGGCGGCGGCCCAAGGCAAAGGAGCCGCTGCGCTGGACGGGCGTCTAATCGATGCTGCCTCGGCAAGGATGGCCAATAACGTCGTTAAAATGGCCGAGGCCATGGCTGCCCGAGCCTAACCATCGTTTTCAGGGGGCCGCTTATTAGCGGCCTTTTCTTTCCGTTTTTCTTATCGGGTCGCGCCACGGGAATCGCCATGGAATCGCATGGCGTCGCTATAGGACCCGCGACAGGGATATCACCGGAACCGGCCTCCGTGAAGGCTTGAACCGGTCACGATATTCCAGCGCGGCGTAGCGGCCTGGGAAGCTGGATGGAATTTTTTAAAAAAAGGTGATGCATTGGACATACACGAGTATCAGGCAAAGGAGATTTTGACGAAGTATGGCATCAGGACGGCCGAAGGCGGCCTGGCTTACAGTCCAGAAGAAAGTGTGCAGCGTGCCAGGGAGATCGATGGAAATGCCTGGGTGGTAAAAGCGCAGATTCATTCAGGCTCGCGCGGTAAGGCCGGGGGTATCAAGCTGTGCAAAAATCACGACGAAATCAAGGCGGCGGCGGAGGAATTACTCGGGAAAAACCTGGTCACGCGTCAAACCGGGCCGATGGGTAAAGTGTGTTCAAGGGTCTATGTCGAAGCGGAAACACATATTGCCAAGGAAATGTATCTCTGCTTCCTGATAGACCGGGGTTCCGAGCGTATCGTCATGGTAGGCTCCGCCCAGGGGGGGATGGAAATTGAGGAGCTGGCGGAAACGGATCCTGATGCAATCAAAAAGATTTTCATCGAGCCTGCTGTCGGTCTCCAGGATTTCCAGGCCCGGGAGATGGCTTTCGCCTTGGGTTTGGAAGCGACCCAATTGAGTCATGCTATCAAGACGATAAGAGGTTGCTACCGCGCCTTGCGCGATCTTGACGCCAATATGCTGGAAATCAACCCGCTGGTCGTTACCGGTGGCGGCGAACTCATTGCGCTGGACGCAAAGATGAGTTTTGATGACAACGCCTTGTTCCGGCGCCATGAAATTGTGGAATTGCGCGATAAAACGCAGGGAGATCCCCGCGAGGTTGCCGCAGCCGATCATGGCTTGAGTTATATTGGCCTGAGCGGTGACATAGGTTGCATGATCAACGGGGCAGGGCTGGCTATGGCCACTATGGATATGATTAAACTAGCCGGGGGGGAGCCCGCGAATTTTCTTGACGTAGGGGGTGGCGCATCTGCCGAGCGAACAGAGAAAGCATTTCGCCTGGTATTGGCTGATAAGGGTGTTAAAGCGATACTGGTAAATATATTTGCCGGAATTAACCGTTGTGACTGGATTGCGGAAGGCGTCGTGCACGCGGTGAAAAATATCGACATGAAAGTCCCTCTGGTGGTGCGTTTGTCAGGCACGCACGTTGAGGAAGGGCAGCGCATCATTGCTGAAAGCGGCCTGCCCATTATCACGGCAGGAACGTTAGCGGAAGCGGCCGATAAGGTTGTTCAGGCTCGTGATGAAGTGATTGCGGAAGAAAACAAGGAAAAATAAATGGCAATCTTGATTAGCGGGAGCACGCGAATAATAGTTCAGGGTTTCACCGGGAAAACCGGCACGTTCCATGCCCAGGACATGATCACCTATGGTTCCAATATCGTTGGAGGCGTAACCCCTGGCAAGGGCGGCCAGCGCCACTTGGGTTTGCCCGTTTTCAATACCGTGAAGGAGGCGGTGCAGCAGATTGGCGTCGATGCGAGCATCATATTCGTGCCGCCGGCTTTCGCGGCGGACTCGATTATGGAAGCTGCCGATGCCGGTATCAAATACTGTGTGGCGATCACTGACGGGATCCCAACCCAGGATATGATGACGGTGAAGAACTTTCTGCGGCGCTTTCCCATCAAAGAAAGGATGGTCCTGACCGGCCCAAACTGTGCCGGCACTATTAGTCCCGGCCGGGCCATGCTGGGAATCATGCCGGGCCATATCTACATTAAGGGTAACGTGGGGATTGTGGGTCGTTCAGGAACGCTTGGCTATGAAGCGGCCGATCAAATGAGGACATTGGGAATTGGCATCTCAACGTCCGTAGGTATTGGCGGAGATCCCATCATCGGTAGTTCGCATCGTGATATCCTGGAGCAATTCGAGCAAGACTCCGAAACCAGGGTGGTGGTAATGATCGGTGAAATTGGCGGACCTCAGGAAGTCGCCGCGGGCGTTTTTGCAAAAAACCACATGAGTAAGCCTGTGATCGCCTACATTGCAGGTTTGACTGCGCCAGAGGGCCGCCGAATGGGGCATGCAGGCGCAATCATTTCCTCCGCTGGCGAAAGTGCCGCTGAGAAAGTCGCCTTGCTGAAAGAGCTTGGCGTCACAATCTGCCCGGCGCCTTCCGCCATCGGCGATACCGTTGCGGCCGTATTGGCTAAAATGCGGATATAGTTGTGCGGCCCTAATTTTTAAAGGGTGCCATTGAGAGCGAGGGCTAAAGGCATGGCAATCGGATGGATGACAGCTTTAAAGATAATTCCGTGGGGAAGTGTACTGGAATCTGCCCCGCACATTGTCAAGGCCGCAAAGCATCTTTTTTCCGCAACGAAGACCGACACAAGCGGATTTTCGGCGGCTCCAGACTCGGCGGCAAGTGAGGGGCCGGTGAACCTGGACAAGCTGGATAGAAGAATTCGCCTCATGGAAGCAAGAATCGTAGAACTGAGTAGCGAACAGAAATCATCTGCCGAGTTGATCAAATCACTAGCTGAACAAAATGCCCTTGTCGTTGAAGCTATCGATGTTTTCCGGGTTCGCGTGAGGATCCTGCTGATTGTTTCTGTTTCACTGATTACTGTGCTGTTCGGCCTCATATTATGGCTGGCAATGAATGGTTAAGTGGCAAATCGAGGAGACGCACGATCACTTCTTTTCGAGCCATATCCCGTCCATTTAAAAATGCCCGCCTGTGTGTTTTTTAACAGGTGCGGAGTTTAATCAACGCGGAGTTTAATCAACATAAACTCAGGGGACATTTCTACTTGGGATATACTTGGTAGAGGGGGACATTAATACTTGGGGCTAGCAATCCCCCTCAATTTCCTTGACATATAAAGGGGTAGCGGGTTAGGCTATGCGGCGTTTTAGAGTGGCCTGGGATTGTTTTAGAGTATCCTGGGGTTTCATCGGACAAGCCGGGTATCGGGATAGGGAGATA
>JACDGV010000055.1 GCA_013821425.1 Nitrosospira sp.
CCTAACTGACGAATGGTAGCTGCGATGCGTTCTCCGAGTTTTATGTAGAGCTTAACCGCTCGGATGCGATCTTCGTGTGAATACATGGACTACCTCCAAGTAGTCCAAGTTTTCCGCCGCATCCCCAAATAGCGCGCCAAGAGTGTACCAGTCAGGTTAATAAAAAAGAGGAATTGAACCTCTGGTTTTGCGCTGCTGAGTTCTTGATTTTTGGTTGCGGACACAGCGCAGCGTAGCCAGCCTCCGCCCACATTCATATTGGCTTGGCATCCTCCTTCTCTGTGGAGTTGGGCTTCCCCGTGTGTTTTTGCCGTTTCTTGCTCGTGGCCAAACGGTATGATTCTCCATTCATTTCCAGAATATGCACATGATGGGTCAGCCGATCCAGCAATGCACCGGTCAATCGCTCCGACCCCAGGACAGTGGTCCATTCATCAAACGGCAAATTCGAGGTCACTAGCGTGGCACCATGCTCGTAGCGACGGCTGAACACCTCGAACAAGATCTCTGCGCCAACCGCGGTAAATGGCACATAGCCCAGCTCATCAATGATCAGCAATTTGACATTGGCTAACTGCTTTTGCAACGCGCGCAGCCGCTTCTCATCGCGCGCCTCCATCAATTCATGCACCAGGGCCGTGGCCGTCGTGAAGGCAACGCTCATGCCCTTCTGACAAGCAGCCAGTCCCAAGGCCAGCGCTGTATGAGTCTTGCCAACGCCTGAGGGCCCCAACGCGATGATGTTCTCGCGCCGGTCGATCCATTCGCAACGCAGCAACTCCAGTACCAGCGACTTGTTCAACCCAGGAATCGCAGCAAAGTCGAAGGTATCCAAGCTCTTGGTCACCGGGAATTTAGCCAGACGAATGCGTCGCTCCGTATTGCGCCGTTCACGATCAATGCGCTCCAGTTCGCACAGCCGCAATAAATAACGTGCGTAATCGACGCTCTCACGCGCGCACTCGATTCCCACCTTCTCATATTCGCGTGCAAAGGTCGGCAATTTCAATGCTTTGAAATGATTGATCAGCAAGATTTGTGGAGCCACCGTGGTGGGAATAGGGGTACCGTGGGCGGACGCCGTTTCAGCCGTGGTGCCGGTCATGACGCATCTCCGATGCCGGGTTGCCAGCTTGTCTTGGGTGTTTGCAGCAAGCTCAAGTACGCGCTTGGTTCGGTAGAGCCTATGCTGGCACTGGGCAGATATGGGTAGAGCGTCAAATCGAGCTTGGCGGGCCGCCGTTCGAGCGCGCATAGAATCAAATGCTTGATAGCATCAAAGCCCGACGCGCCCAAGCCCATCGCTTGTTTGATCGCATGCTCGACCTGCGCCATGCTGAAATTCTCCAGTAGCCGCAAGACCTGGATCTATTCCTTGCGGCCGCGTCGTTCCATGCGCGTTTCCAGCATACGACGCAGGCGGTCGAAGACTTCGGGTAGTACCCAATCTTGCAATGGCGCCGCCTGGTCCAGAGAACGTGGCTTCTGTTCCAGCAATGCCAGGTAGTGCAATGGGTCGTAAATGAATTCTTCCCGGCCATAGCTGCGCGCATGGCGCGCAATGGTTTCTCCGTTCAGGCAAATGTCGACACGATCCACATAACCTTTGACCAGCACTTCCCGGTGGCCGTATTGGGTGGGCACCGAATAATCATTGGTCCGATAACGCACCAGCGATAGTGAAGACACGCGGGTGCAAACCTTGTGGCAGGCGTCAAAGGCAACAGGTGGCAATGCCATGAGCGCGGCGGTATCACGCTTCATGCGTTCAGCAATGGTTTCGGCTTGTCCACGCAGCTTGGCCTGGCTTCGCTTGATGCAACCATCCAGCAGTTTGGCATTCAGGGCGTCAAAGCCATCGGCAACCGGCCGCGGCACCATGAAGTGCCGGCGGCTGTAGCCGACCAGGCCTTCGACATTGCCTTTGTCGTTGCCTGTGCCAGGCCGCCCGAATTTATCTTCGAAAAGGTAGTGGCTTTGCAGCTCACTGAACGCTCGGGTACGTTTGCGCTTACCATCACCCAGTATCTTGGCCACCGCAATTCGGGTGTTGTCGTACAAGATGGATTGCGGCACACCGCCCAGAAATGCAAATGCCGTGACGTGCCCATCCAGAAAGGATTCAGTATCTTCAGTCGGGTATGCTTTGACAAAGCAGCCATCCGAATGCGGCAAGTCGAGACGGAAATAATAGAACCGCACCCGCTAGCCGCCGCCGATATAAACCATCGGCTTCGCCGAAATCAACCTGGGCATGGCCAGGCCGGTGTGCCAGGGGCATGAACATTTCCTTCTGGCGAGTGGCGGCCTCGTAAATATAGTTGCGCACGATCGTATAGCCGCCGGTAAAGCCATGCTCATCGCGCAGTCGCTCCAGAATGCGGATGGCGGTGTGCCGCTGCTTGGCATGCACGTGTTTGTCGGCTTCCCGGATGGCATCAATGATGCCCGTGAAGGCGGCAAGCTTGGGGGAAACGGGTTCGCTCTTGCGCCGGTAGCCGGGCGGCACAGCGTATTGGCACATCTTCTTGACGGTCTTGCGGTGAACCCCAAAAAAACGCGCCACTTCGCGTTCGCTCTTGCATTCCACCATCACCGCGCGTCGAATCTTTACGTATAGTTCCACTGAATACATCCTTTCCGCCTTTCGCTTGACCCAAAACACGTCAGCTTATAGGCATCGGTCCGGTACACTTTTATTCCGCGATCCCGCGAAAATATGGGCGCTTCAGTGGTACATTTTTACACCGCTATTTACAAACTGCTGCTCATTCTAATTTTGACCCAAATTAGTGCTGACGCAAAGGCGGGCTGTAGCTCACACAGATAGCATTTTTACTCATTTACCGTGCCAAAATAACCCGCTTTGGACTTGACTTACGTCAAGCTATAAGCTACTAATAAAATAGAATCATTTTTTTCCGTTCTACTTCTCATCAGATAGTTAGGTCACATTTCATCACATTATGTTATTTACCTAAACCAGCGCTAATTGTTCGAAGACCAGGTGAAGCATTATCCATGTTAAGCGATCTCATGGCTCTCTATTATCAGCACATACAATCATCAGGAGATTTATTATGGCTGCTCGTGAATTTCACGGCATTATCTATAATGGCTGGAACATGCCATTATATTGGCTCGACGATGAATGCGATTCTGGTGAATGGCAAGATCCATGGTATCCATCCAGAGTGCCTGGGGCAGGAAAAATAGAGCCTCAACAATCAGGAGAGTGGCGTTCCGAGTCCGGCGGCGACATCCCAATCATTGGGAATATTGCCACCGGGACATCGGGTTGGGCGCGCTGGTCCGTGAAGGTTTCGGATAGTTCCGAAGAAGACCATTTTGAATACGCACAGGTAAATTGGTCTGTACCATATAATCAGATTTTTTCTAAAATCGATGTAACGTCCGCGGTCTTTCGAAATAACCCGGACGAACAGGATGCGTTTGCAGGACATGATCCAAGGCCATCAATTCTGGAGTTGGTAGGAATAAGGAGAGCAGAAGATGGGGGGGACCCTCTACCAACAGGACAAACAACCGGCGAAACTATAGTTGACCAGTTTGGCAACCTTGTCTTTCACTGGGTTGGGGCATTTGGTAATCTTCACTTGGTGAATCGTCCAGTTGTTCCTTTTATTTTGCGGCGTCGGCAAATAGCGGAGTCCCAAAAAACAGCGCAATCAGTGCAAACAAAAGAAATTATTTATCCGATCACATCCGGCGGTGAGCTGGCGTGGTATGACCACCTTGGCTGGACGGATGGGAGCTTCAAATGGGAAAGTCCGAAAACAGTTGGCACCGGTTGGGGCGAATTCAAAGAAGTGTTCTCAGGAGGTAACGGTGTTATTTATGCCATCATGCCTTCAGATAAAAAAGTGACACTTGCTTCTACCGCAGGTATTACATCGGAACACGCCGGCAAACTTGCTTTGAGTGCAGCTACGTTGGCTGCTGGAAGCACTACGCCTCCTGTTCAGCATGACTCGCCCCCCGCTCCGCATGGTCCGCCGACTCTGCATGGAGGTGACCTTGTCTGGTTTCGCCATCTTGGACAAGCGGATGGGAGCTTCAAATGGGAAGGTCCGAAAACAGTTGGCACCGGTTGGGGCGAATTCAAAGAAGTGTTCTCAGGAGGTAACGGTGTTATTTATGCCATCATGCCTTCAGAT
>JACDGV010000017.1 GCA_013821425.1 Nitrosospira sp.
TACCAGCAGTTGTTCGAGCAACATATACCTGAAGAGAGTATTAACGCAATCAGAGAGGCGACAAACAAAGCGTGGGTATTGGGAGATGAACGGTTCAAACGCGGTATTCGAGAGCAATTAAAGAGGCGGGTAGAGCCAGCGGCCAGGGGTGGGGATAGGAAGTCAGAGCAGTTCAAGATCAATCGAGTCTGACCCATCGATCCCACCTCATCGATCCCACCGTGGGACCGGCATCCGCATATTGAAACAGGAGAATCAGCATGATTCAACGAATCTTTCCCATGACTTTTGCCTCTGGATTCGCGCTATTGATGGTAATGACATCTCTGCCAGCCGCTCATGCCCAGCAAGGCGGGGGTGTCGCGGATGACGGGTGGCGGCTGCATAGGCCTGAAAACCGTACAGTACAGAAAGAGGCCATCTCCGGCGGTACCTGCGTCATCGAAACTGGCGCTTTCCCGATAGGTTTCAATGCATACGTAGTACCGGACGGCGATCATCCCTCCTTTCCCCCGTTTTGTTCTCCGGTGCCGGCCGGCCCCCTGAATCTGGTGATGGATATACTGGTGCCAGAAGTTCGCGAGATGCCGCTGATGGTACGGTTGATAAAAGTGGAAGGCGGGGAAGAGCGCGAGGTATTGTCGGTGCCTTCTCAAGCATACACGTCAGGAAACATACCGCTGGCGGTCAACTTGGAACCGCGTGGCAAGTATAATGTGTTGTTGATAGGCGACGATGGCAGCGGCAACGTCGGCAATCTGGTCAGCATTCCGCTGGAAGTAAGAAGAGCCGGGGATTTTGTCCATACAGGCACGGGTACCGGATGGGGCTTTCTGGTTTTGGTGGTGGGCCTGGCGGGACTCACCGGTGGCTTGATCCATTTATGGCGCCCCAAGTCGGCGACTACCAGCAAAACTGGCATGAAATAGGTACGGAATGCCCCTTTATCGGGTATTGGATCCGATCAAACGGGCTCATTCCTTACCTCCACCCCGCTTATGGTCCGGTCCCCAACTCTGTTTCCTGTCCAGATAAATCTGCCGCATGAACCTCTCCATGCCTTGCTGGTAGCATCAAGGGACTATGCGGCGGAACCTGCGAACCTCAAATTGGCCGAACGCTGTCTGGTAACGAGGACAATGAGGCCCAGCCCGGCGAGCAGCATGGCGTAGGTTTGAGGTTCCGGAACCGCGGTGGCGAACTCTGGTACATCGGTCAACACGACGCGTCCATTCAGTGGCTGTACTGACCGTGAATCTCCCTCTGGAAACAGTTTTTGAAAGGCCTGTACCTGGCCTGAGGACATATATAGCGGATCAGCGAGGTTTATCCAGCTTACGCCTTCCGCGTATGGCTCGGTTGTGAACGAACCGCTGTAGCGGAAAGATTGCATGTTGCTCGCCGGCAAAAGGCTATTGAGGTCGAAGGAATTGAGGACAAAAGGGTCGTTGACGGTTTGGGGAAGATTGGAGAAGATCGGGTCAAGAGCCGCATTGGCAGCGCCGTAGTTAACCCAGCGGCCTACCACGAGGACATCCTCGTCCGTGTCGGTGAATACCAGGTGCATTTCCAGGGGGGTTTGCTCGCTGTTCAGCCGATGCTCTGAAGGTGTATGGAAGTGGAACTGGGCGAGATCCCATTTTTCGCCGGAAGTGGTAAGGGTTCCCGCTCCCGATGCCGGGGTAGCCATCACGGACTTCTCATGATCAGGCGACCCGGTATTGATGACAGCGAGCGCGGTATCGGAACTGAAATCAAACTCAAGCCTGGGCAATTGCGGCACATAAGTTGTATTGTCCGGACGGATATCTATAGGGCTTTGCAGCTCCATTTGCTCCAGTTTGTCATCTATAAAGTTCGCCTGCGCGGAAGAGGCTCCAAACAGGAAGATGGCTGGGATAAGCGAAGCGAGGCAGTGAAATGGCGATAGTGATGTGTTCAAGGTGACAGTCTCCTAAAAGTGATGATTGGCAGAAGAAATTATAAGATAATTTGCATTTTATTTAAATTGCACAGTTTTCACACCGGCTACTCACACTGGCTAATCTTGGTAGTGATTGATATTTGCGCAAATGTGTGTGCCACTTTTATCGCGTTCTACGTGCTAAGGAAGCCCTGAACAAGTCCCACGCGGGCGCGACGGGCTTTGCGGGATGAGATGCGCGAAAGGCGACAACGCGAATGGTGATGCCCTTCGCTAGGAGCCCGACAAAGCAGACCGCCCGCAAAGCCCGTCCCCTCGGGTTGTGTTGAAATCGGGCGCTCACCGCGTTGCACTCCTTGGCATCGTAGACCCAGCTACGACCTGTGTCGCGCGCCTTGTGACCATCCCGATTTTACCGACAACGCGCTCCGCGGAGGACTTGTTCAGGGCTTCCCTAACTCCAAAGCAAGGCAGTCGGTTGCTCAATATCAGTGTCGCCCCACGCCTCGCAGCGTATCGCATTTCAACTATTTTTTGACCTGTCAGTTTTTACAGGTAGCCATGTATTCCATATCGTGGCCAGATGCCCCTATTGGGAAAAAAAGAGCATGTTGCGCGGATGTTAAAATTGCAGAAATAGGGGCAATTGTCGGATTGCGTCCAGAAACCTATTAAAATAGCCAGGTCTTCTCCGGCAGAAAGAGAAGAACAGGCGGAAAACTTTACGGTAGGGTATTTAAATGGATGACAACGAGGAAGAAGCGTTGCTGCGCTCTGCTGCGATACTGACTTCAGGCGCAATCCTCGAAGCACGCGAGCGTGTGGAGCGCGAGCTCCACCAGGCAAAAAAACTGCTGGAGGAAAGAACCGCCGAACTCGATCATTCTGTTTCGATGTTGCGAGCGACCATAGAATCCACGGCCGACGGACTTCTGGTTACAGATGAAAACGGCAGGATTCTTTGCCATAACCAGCTTTACCTGCGAATGTGGCCCATACCGACCGAATTAATGGAAACCGGAAGCCACCAGGCACTCATCCAGCACTGCGGGAGCCTTTTGAAGGATCCCCGGCAGTTCGAGCTATCCGTTGATGAAATCTATGCGGAATGGCCCCTGGAGAGCTTTGATGTGCTCCGGTTTAATGATGGGCGGGTGTTTGAACGATATACGAAGGTCAAGTTTGTAGAAGGGCGGAATGTGGGCCGCGTATGGAGCTTCAGAGACATTACCCAACGTGGGCAGGCCGAAGCTGACAAGGCACAATTGGCGGCAATCGTGGAGTCTTCTTACGATGCAATCATTGTTAAAGATCTTGACGGAATTATTACCAACTGGAATGCGGGCGCGGAAAGGATTTTTGGATATCGGGCAGACGAAATCATAGGCAGTTCCATATCCAGGCTGATTCCACCCGACCGTGTGGAAGAAGCAGCCAGAATCATGAGCTTCATCAAGCAGGGAAGGCTTACAGAACATTTTGAGACCGTGCGATTGGGAAAAGGCGGCAAGGCGATCGATGTCTCGGTTACGATATCGCCAGTCAAGGACAGCGCAGGGAATATTATCGCCGCGTCCAAGGTTGCCCGCGATATCACGCAACGCAAGGAGTCACAGGAACGTATCCGGTATCTCGCCCACTATGATTCGCTCACGGGTCTGCCCAATCGTGCGTTGCTCGCCGACCGCATGAGAATTGCCATCGGAAATGCCGCCCGCTATTCCTATCGGCTGGCACTGCTGTTCGTGGATCTCGATCGTTTCAAGCTCGTCAACGACTCGCTTGGGCATGACGTCGGAGACAAGCTGCTAAAGATTGTCGCAGAGCGCATGCAATCCGTGGGACGTCAGACCGATACAATTAGCCGGGTGGGCGGTGATGAATTTATTGTCCTGCTGAGCCAAATCGCGAACGCAGAGGATGCGGCACGTATCGCCGAGAAGCTCATTGCAGCCTTGTCTCAGCCTTACACTATTGAGGAGCACGAACTGGTAGTGACTGCAAGCGTCGGAATCAGCATTTATCCGGATAGCGGCAAGGATACAGGCACCTTGCTGCGCAATGCAGATGCATCCATGTACTCAGCGAAAGAAGCCGGCCGCAACCGGTATCATTTCTATAGCGAAGATCTGACCTCTGGAGCAAGCGAGCGGCTCAACCTTGAACGGGATCTGCGTGGGGCTGTTGAGCGAGAGGAAGTCTTCGTTGTCTATCAGCCACAGATAGAGCTTGCAACTGGTCGTGTTATTGGCGCCGAAGCGCTAATGCGATGGCGGAATCCAAAGCGTGGGCTCGTTTCGCCCGCAAGTTTTATTCCTTTGGCTGAAGACACCGGTTTAATTCTCTCTCTCGGTGAGCACATATTGCGGGAATCGTGCCTGCAGGCTCGCCAATGGCGAGATAGCGGGGCGAAAGTCATTGTCGCGGTGAATGTCTCCGCCGTGCAATTCCGGCAAAAAAACTTTACCGGCGTTGTTTTGGGCGTGCTTGCTGATACCGGCCTTCCTCCTAAATGCCTGGAACTCGAGGTAACCGAGAGCGTAGTGATGCAGGGCGTGGAATCGGTCGTGCATAAAATGCGTATCCTGGACAACCACGGCATAAAGGTAGCGATCGACGATTTCGGTACCGGCTATTCCAGCCTTTCGTACTTACGCCAGTTTCCCGTTGACCGGCTGAAAATAGATCAATCCTTCATTCGCGATCTTCCCGACAACACCGACGCCACCGCAATCGTTTGCGCCATTGTGGGAATGGGCCGCAGTCTCGGCTTGCGTGTAATAGCCGAAGGGGTTGAGACGGAAGCACAGGCAAATTTTCTGCAAAGCATCGGGTGTGAGGAAGGCCAAGGTTACCTTTACGCGAAGCCTATGGAAGCGAATGACTTTAAAGTGTGGCTGAGGAATTGGAAGTTGCATTAACAATTCAGCAGGGCAATCCGTAAAACCCGGTTCCCAACAATGTGCGGCGGTCACCGGACAACCGAACGGAAGCGTGGAACCCGCAACCGCCGCACTTATCTCATCAGCAAACTCTCTGCCCAAAGTGGAAAGATGGCCATGGGAGCAAACCATGGGAAGGGCGGAGGTTCCGTGTTATTCCTCCATCAGGGTCTCCTTGCGTTCCGTGATCTCGGAAGCCAGTTCCTCAAGGTCCATTTTGGCTTTCTGCACCTTGGGAAACATCTGATTTTCCTCTTCTTCTATGTGATGGTTGACGTACTCGCCCAGAACGATCACCTTCGCGTCATACATCGGGTCGGACACATTCATTGCCTGGATCTGCGCGATCATGTCTTTAGCCGAGGTATGCTCCACCTCCGCCTCATTCATCAGAAGATCGTTGTTTATCGCCTCGCGGACGGCCGGGTAAAATAACTCCTCCTCGAGTTGCGCGTGTATGGTGAGTTCCCTGCAAATCTGTGTCGCCAACTCCTGCTTACCTTCCTCTTCATTCTTTTTACATAACTTCTCATACTCCTTGAACATTTTCTTGACTTTGGCATGATCCTCGGTCAATAGCTTGATTGCATCTTTTTTGGTTCTCTGTGTCGACGTCTTTTTGGTCGTGCTTCTATTAGCCGTGGTGCTTTGTGTGGTTGGCATGACTATCTCCGGTAATGAAGGGTTGGACGGCTTGTTTTGGTGTTTGCAGCAAGCCTTGGCGAATTCATGACATATCGACTATGCATTCGTAGCCGAAGGTTAACCTCGTGCTACCCGAAGTTCTGTTCGATAACCCACATTTCATTCCCGGGAGCATTATGCCGCCCTTTGCCGCAGCCCGTGAGCTCCCCGTGCTATGTTTGGTTCCGAACAGAGTGACTTGCCGTAGCCATCTAGGATGCAGCCAATCTCTGGTTTTTAATCCCAACAATGGAGATAGGAATTCCGGCGGCAGGACCGTTCCTTTCAGGAAGCACCATGCTGCGGGATTGTTTGAAGCATTCATAGCAGGAGGTAATCATGGCTCCAGATAAAGAAAAAGGTAGGGATGGCCGCAACGGGGAAAGCAAGCGAGGTTTTGCTTCCATGGACAAAGAAAAACAGCGCGCGATAGCAAGCCAGGGCGGCAAGGCCGCCCACGAGAAAGGAACCGCGCATGAGTTTGATTCCGAGGAAGCCCGCGCGGCTGGCAGGAAGGGCGGCAGGGTGGCTCATCAGAGGGGCACCGCGCACGAGTTTGATTCCGAGGAAGCCCGGGCAGCCGGCAGGAAAGGTGGCAAAGCAGCTCACGAAAGGGGAACCGCGCACGAGTTTGATTCCACGGAGGCTCGCGAGGCTGGGCGAAAAGGCGGAGAATCCCCTGCCAGGGATCGTTCAAAAGGTAAAGACGACGGTCATTTCCCGCCTTCTTCAACGCGGGTCGGAGCTTCCGCGCGGCCTGCCAAAACGGGGAGCCAAAGCCATAAAAACGGATAACGGACCGACATAAAGGCGTAAAGGGAAGGGCAGTTCCCTTTTTTTTCAAACTGAACCAAGTTTTGCTATCAAGGTCCGGGCGTCGAAGGGCGCCTTCACCTTGACATCGTTATCGAAGTAACAATAGATATCACGGGAATGTGGCTTCAGGGAAATTTGCGGCGAGATGAGATGTGCATCCCCTGGTTGGGCACCAGTACGCCAGGCGTGGATTCGTGCCGCCCAGCGGGTGAGAGCCTCATCGGTGTAGCCGCTTGTATAGATCTCCTTGTCGCCATGCAAGCGCAGATATAGAAAATCCGCAGTAACATCTTCCCGATAAGGCCATTTTCCCGCAGTATCGGCTATGACGAGGGCGATATTATACTCGCGCAGCATATGCACGAAAGATTCATCGATAAAACTCTCATGCCTGATTTCGATTGCATGACGCAATACCCGTAACGCGTCGACCGCCAGGCGAACGCGGCCGGTCATTCTTTGTTCGCGACGACGAGCGAGGCGGAGCGCCTGTTCCGTATCGCGCGGTAAAAGTTCGAAGAAATGCTTCATTAAGTCGGGATCGTAGCGAAAGCTGGGCGGAAACTGCCAAAGGATGGGACCCAGCTTCTCCCTCAGGTTGAATAACCCCGAGGCAAAAAAATTGGCCAGCGGGCCATCAATATCACGCAGGCGGCGTATATGGGTGATATAACGAGCCCCCTTGATACTGAAGACAAACCCTGGGGGCGTGTCATCGTACCAGTGCTGGTAATTTGCCGGTTTCTGAAGCGAGTAGAACGTGCCGTTTATTTCTATGGTCGGCAATGCTCGCGAGGCGTACTCGAGCTCGCGGTGCTGTGGCAGGCCGGGGGGATAAAAGATACCGCGCCAAGGCGGATACCGCCAGCCGGAAATTCCGACATATACCGAACTCACCGGTATCAGCCTCGTCCGCGCGGCAGCTCTTCTCCATCGCCGGTATACGCGGGGGGTACGTAGAAATTGAGCGTACGCAGCAGATCATCACCCGTGTTGCGGATTTCATGTTCATCGCCGCGCTCGATAAGCATGAGTGAACCTTCACCCAGCCGATGACGCTTGCCATTCACCGTCGCGATGCCCGTGCCCGCCAGAACAAACAGCCACTGGTCTGCTCCACGATGACGGTTTTCGGGGCCACCTTCCGATTGTCCCGGCGTTAAAACCATCTCTGCTGCCTGGGCGGAGCGATTCTCCAGAACCACCCGAAATCCACTTTCGAACTGTAGATTCTTCCGTTTCATTTTTTTACCCCCGTTGCTGTTCAGGCTTCCTCAAGGAAGCCCAGAACAAGTCCTCCGCGGAGCGCGTTGCGGTAAAATCGGGATGATCACAAGGCGCACGACACAGGTCGTAGCTTGGACTACGATGCCAAGGAGTGTAACGCAGTGGCGCCCCAAAGCGTTGCCCGAGGGGCCCCCGCGTAGCGGGGATCGGGCAGCGGCGGGGATGCCCGACCGCGTCCATAGCCCTGGGGCGCCTGCATCCCGCTGGGGGTCGCACCTTCCTGCGGAAGGCACTGCTCCGCCCTTCGCGGTCGCGCCCGATTCTACCGCAACCCGAAGGGACGGGGCTTTGCGGGCGGTCTGCTTTGTCAGTCTCCTAGCGAAGGGCATCAACCATTCGCGTTGTCGTCTTTCGCGCATCCCATCCTGCAAAGACTCGTCGCGCCCGTGGGACTTGTTCTGGGCTTCCTTAGGGTTCCCGGTTGCAAACTCTGACCCCAAAAAAACCCCAGGGTTCTCTTCGTTGAACTGCGGCGGTTTTCTTTGGAGCGGTCTCTAACCTGAACAATTCGTTGCAGAAGGGTTATGCACCGAGATTTCCGGCGCACCATGCCCGCCGCGGCGGAACCTCAAAGAAGAAAGGGTTTTGCGAGCATGAGATCCTCAACAAAACGGCTGTATTCGCTGGCCTTGTCTTGCTGTGGCACACGCAACAGGAATGAAGGATGGACTGTAATCAGCAACGATATGTCTGTCCCATATTCCTTCAGTTTCCCCCGATTGGCCATGACGGGTGTAGTGCGGCCAAGAAGTGAGCGCACGGCCGTGGCACCCATTGCGACGAGGAGGCGGGGGGCTACCAGTTCGATTTCGCGCCTTAGCCAATCGGTAACAGGCGTTAATTTCCGCATCCACAGGCTTCTTGTGCATACGGCGCTTGCCGCGAAGTCCATATTTGAAATGCTTCACGGCGTTGGTGATATAAACAGCCTCACGCGGAATATCGGCCTTTGCCAATGCGCGTGCCAGAAGCTGACCAGCCGGGCCGACGAATGGCCGGCCTGCAATGTCTTCCTGATCGCCAGGCTGTTCGCCGATGAGCATGATCGGTGCGCTGCCCGGGCCTTCTCCAAAAACCGTTTGCGTCGCATTCTCCCAGAGGGGACATGCATGGCAATCCGCGGCTGCGTGCCGCAGGGCTTCAATTGAGTTTCCAGCCTGCTCTGCGGAATGCGGAGAATTGCTTGCTTGAGTTTTCATAGGAGTAGGGCGACCGGAGATTACCGAAATTTCTCATGATCCCGAAGCCGCATGTGAAACATGCGGAGGAAAATGCCCATGTGTTTTCAAGAAGACCAGCGAAAAGGTATGGCGTAGGGGCGTATTGGGGGGCATTCGGCCCATCCCATAATGTGACATGGACAGCTGGCATAATCCCTTGCGCTTCCGCAAGTTGCTCCACAGCCCTGCTGGCGCATTCGAGGAGAGCTTGTTCAGGATTCCTTGAACTGCCGGGGAAGACTCTCCGAATTTTTCTTCCTTCCGGATTTTCCTTCTTTCATCGATGGTTTATACGAAGCGTCCGAGACCAGCTCAAACCAGAATACACTACCTTTTCCAACAGTACTTTCAACACCGATTTCTCCTCCCATCAGCTCCACTAATTGCTTTGTCACTACCAGGCCAATGCCTGTGCCTTCAATGGAACTTGCTTCCTGCCCGAGCCGATTGAACTGCTGAAAAAGTTGGGTCATTTTCTCCGGTGGCAACCCACTCCCGGTGTCCCTGATGCTGATGCGAACGTGGTCCGGCGCTATTGCGTTGCAACTCACTTCGACGGTACCGCCCTCCTGGTTATACTTGACAGCGTTGGATAGAAGATTGATAAGAACCTGCTTTATGCGCGTACGGTCCGCCTTGACAAACCAACCCGCACCGGGGGGTGGAAAGATCAATCGTATTTTTCGCTCCTGTGCCTGCGGTTCGATCATGGTCCGGCATTCCGTCAGAACCTCGGTTATACACATGGGTTCTGGCGAGACCACGAGTTTGCCGGCTTCGATTGCAGCGAGATCAAGGATTTTATTGATCAGTTCCAGCAGATACCAACCGGCGGCGCTGATTTCCTTGAGCATGGTTATCTGGTTGCATGTGGGCGGCGGCGAACTGGCCTCCATGAGCTGTGCGAATCCCAGCATGACATTCAGAGGCGAACGCAATTCATGCGTCATGCTGGAGAGGAACTCTGATTTTGCGAGATTGGCTTTCTCCGCGTCGTTCTTGGCTTTCGTCAGTTCGGCTTCAATCAGTTTGCGCTCGGCGATGTCGCGACGCAATTCGTCATTCAATTTCGCGAGCTCATCCGTGCGCTGTCCCACGAGGTCTTCAAGGCGATAGCGGTGCTGGCGGAGCTCTGTTTCAGCCTGTTTGCTTTCGGTAATATCCACCAGAATACCTTGAAGAAACAGTGAGCGGCCGGCTTCATCCCGTACTACGCTCGCTTCATCGCGGAACCATAACACGGTTCCATCACGCGCAAGCAGACGGTATTCGCAGCGTAAGGGAACGCCCGTGGACCGGCTCCTTGCCCGCTCCTCGACTGTGTGCGCCTTGTCATCAGGATGGGTCTGGGCAAGGAGGATGTCCGGGTTATTGAGCCATTGTTCCAGAGGAAATCCGAGCTTTTCAATCCTGGAGCTGACGTAAAGCAGGCGATTGGTACCGTCCAGGGCGGCGATATAAACTATTGCCGGGATGGTTTCGACCAGCGACCGGTATTTTGCCTCGGCCTGCGCCAGTTTTTCCTCGGCCAGCTTCTTTTCCGTGAGTACCCTGCGCTCGCTGAGTACGCGCTGGATAACCGCGGGCAGCAATTCGAGGTATTGCTGCTCCATGTCCTTGATCAGGTAATCGCCGGCGCCCCGTTTCATGGCTTCCACGGCGATGGTTGCGTTATCAGTACCTGTCAGCATCATAACCGGAATGGAAATGGCCCCCGTATCATCTGTCAGCGCAGCAAGGAACTCCAAGCCGTTCAGGTCTGGCAGATGGTAGTCGAGCAATACGCAATCCGGCTTTTGCTCATGAGCGAGTTGCAATCCTTCCCGGCCCGATTCGGCTTCAGATAGCAGGAAGTCGTAGTCCGGGTCGCGCGCGAGCGCGCGCCGGCAGGCCATGCGATCCACCGCATCGTCCTCAACAAGGAGTACGCGAATCAGCGGTTTAACCATATTCAGCTGTGGCGAGAATCGACAATGGCCCCGACTATTTTAGTAAGGCATTTCGCTAATGGTCCAATAAGCGTCGATTGAACGCATGACTTCGACGAACTGGCGATAATCGACCGGTTTAGCCATATAACCGGCAACCCCCATGTTGAAGCTGTTCACCTTGTCCTGCTGTTCTTCCGAGGTGGTCAATACTACTACCGGAATGCGTTTCAACTGCTCGTCATGCTTTATCACCTGTAGGAACTCGATCCCGTTCATGACAGGCATGTTGAGATCAAGAAGGATAATGCATGGCTTTTCACGTTCCGCATCTTTCAAGTAACGTAACGCTTCCTCTCCGTTTTCCACGTTTACAAGCGGATTTGTCACATGGATTTCCTTAAGAGCGCGAATGACGGTCATGGTATCCACTTGATCGTCTTCTACCAGGAGAATGGGCTTGTTGGTCACTTTCACTTTGTTTCTCCTATACTTGAGTTATGGTTGTTGCCGTGTGGGCAGGGTGAAGAAAAAGGTACTGCCTATGCCGGCTTTGGACTCGACCCAGACACGGCCGCCATACATCTCGACAATTTTTTTCACGAGGGCCAGCCCAACACCGGTGCTCTCTATTCGATCTCGCGGCGCCAAGGTTTGAAACAACTGGAAGATGCGATCGAAATGACGCATCTCGATACCAGGCCCGTTGTCGGTAACGCTGAACTTCCATTGCTCGCCCTCGGCGCGGCAGGCGATGCGAATTTCACCCCGAGGTTTATCCATGTATTTGATAGAGTTGGAAAGCAGGTTTTGAAATATCTGCTGAATGCGTGTCGGCTCCGTGACGATGGTAGGCATTGGCTCTTCAACGTCAATGATAACATTTGCCGGAGGTGCGATAAGCTCAATCACGTCATGAATCATCTGCCCCACATCCACCGCGACAGGCGCTTCTTTTACACGCCCGACCCGGGAATATTGCAGAATGCCGTCTATCAGGTTTCCCATACGGTGAACTCTGCTGACAAGCAGGCGTAAGTGTTCTTTGCCCTGGTCATCCAATACATGTGTGTAGTCGGTCGAAAGCCAATCCGCCAAGGCGCCAATGGCACGAAGGGGCGCCTTTAGATCGTGCGACACCACATAGGCGAAACTCTTCAGTTCCTCATTGGCCGATTCCAGTTCAGTCATCAAACGCGCCTTTTGTTCCTCCGCCAGCTTGCGTTCGCTAATATCGCGCATGATCACGACGAACATGCGATCTTTTCCGCCATGCATCTCGACCACCGCAAGATCCATGGGGAAGGTTGCACCATTCTTGCGCCGCCCGGTTACTTCAAAGGGCGCATCGAATGCTTCGAGGTTTTCTGTCGGGAGATTTCTGAAATAGTCGTCGTGTTGACCCTGCCCTGGCTCGCGCTCCGGGAAAAGCAGACTGATATTCTGGCCAATGATCTCGCGAGCGTTGTAACCAAAAATATGCTCCGCCGCGGGATTGAACGTTTTGATCGCGCCCTGTTCGTTAACCGAGGCGACACCGTCAATGAGGTTATCCAGCAACGCCCGGGTGTGCGCTTCGCTATCGCGCACCTGGCCGATGGTATCCACCAGGCTGTCCCGCATTTCCTTCAGGGCCTGCATGAGCTGCCCGATTTCATCCTGCGAGCGCGGCCTGATTTCCTGTGTGAGATTGCCCGCGGCTACGCCACGAGCGATTTTAACCACGTCCTCCAGGGGCCGAAAAATGGCGTGGGTAATCCCGAAACCGATCAGCAAGGCCAACACCAGGGCAATGAATATCGAAGCAACGAGGACAGTGCGGATAGTTTCGAAACGGTCCTGTTCCCTATTATATTCGCGCCCCGCTTCATTCAGTTGCAGCAGGACGAGCGCCTCGATGGTCACGCCGATCGGTACATAGAGCGGACGTATCTTTTCGACGAGAATTCGGTTTGCTTCCCCGATTCTATTGGCGCGCAAAGCCTCTACTGCGGGGAGGACTCCCTCGGTGACCAGTTTCCGACGCTGGGCAGCAAGTTTCAATGCCAATCGGTGTTCTTCCGCTGTTAGACGGGTGAGCATGTACTGTTCCCAGGTCCTGCTGATTTGCCGGAGGTTCCTTTCGACCAACTGTGTTTTCTCTTCAATGATCTCCGGTGTCGGCATAATCAAAGCCGAGGTGATTGCAAGCCGGTTTTGCAGCAGGAGCGACTCGATATGTCCCACCTGATGGAGCGGGATGACGCGATCATGATAAACGGTTTCGAGGCCACGAATTCCCCTGCTCATGCCGAACAGGCCGAGCATCTGGATGCCCAGCAGATAGGTAACCAGGACGCACAGAACAAAGATCAGGCGGGACTTGATGGTCAGCCTGTTAAGCATGGACTTCATGAATCCTTAACTCCCTTAACTCCGTTTTATTTCAGCTGCGAACCTCGGCCAAGTGTTCGTAGAACGCTTATGCCGAAAATCGGGCCATCACGCTTTCACTTGAAAAGGGATCCCTTCAGATATCCCTTAAAAACCCGGGGCTCGTCAGTGTCAATATTACCTGCATGGAGCGTAGGAGAAAAAGATAGTTTTAGATTAATTATTTGAAACGCCAGCAGGGTCACATCTGGCGCGCCTGGACAGGTGGCGAGAAGTTCCACGGCGAAACGAGAGAATCCGGGATGCCTGCTGGAATGATACATCTTCATACGTGCAACCACATGGTCTATTGTAAAACTTGCAATGTGTACTATTCTGTAAAGAACCTCTGAAGTTCCTGAACGAAACGGGTGTTTAGCAAAATCAGGATGATCATGAGGGGCAGGTGGTAGTTAGGGCTTCCTTAGCCTGATGCGCAATAAGCAAGACACGCCGGGGAGTGCCCACATATGCGAACCGGAAGATGATTTGGTGCTTTCCGCTTAGTACCTCAATCAAATAATTTAGGAGAGGACAACCATGAAAATCAGTACTCTAGCCGCAGGATCCCTGTTTGTGGCCGTCGCCATGCCCGCCGCTGCTGTTGAGACAATTTATACGGCCGTACTCAACGGCGCAAGCGAAGCTCCACCAAATGACTCCCCTGCCTACGGCACCGCCACGGTCACGATTGATCTGGATAACGGGACGATGCGCGTTCAGGAGAGTTTCAGCGACCTCGTGGCCGGCGTGTCCGCTTCGCACATTCACTGCTGCACGGAAATTCCCAGGATGGGCGTCGCCGGCGTGGCGACGCCCATCCCAACATTTACCGGTTTTCCATCGGGCGTAATGTCGGGAGTTTATGACCACACGTTTGACATGACGCTGGCTTCAAGCTACAACCCCGCATTCGTTGACGATAACGGAGGTACAGTGGATGGCGCATTCGGTACGCTGGTAGCAGGATTGAATAGCGGCACCGCGTACGCGAATATCCACACCAGCGAGTATCCTGGCGGCGAGATTCGCGGCTTCCTGGCACCCATACCCGAGCCCGAAACCTACGCCATGCTGCTTGCCGGCCTTGGAATAATAAGTATGGTTGCCCGACGCCGCAGGGCTTGATACCGGAAGGGTGTTTTTAACCGTGACGGGGAAGGGCGGCACCAAAGGGCCAAGTTAACTCTAATGCCTAATGAGGCTGAACGGGCAGGCGTTGGCGTTGCGCCAAGCCTGTCCGCTTTCCTGCACCTATCAGGAGGTGGTTGTGCTCCTGTTTTCGTCCAGATACTTCAACAGTGAGGTAGTATCATTATACTCATCCAGGCCAGCGTTGGCGTTCCCCGAGAGACGGGATAACCTCTTCCCCTTTCTGCATACTGTATCCATGTTCAGTTTCATCGCTTCAGGTTACAATTAAACAGAGCTGCAAGGCTCAATCAAATTGCCCGGATGGTGAAATTGGTAGACACAAGGGACTTAAAATCCCTCGGGCTTAATCGCCCATGCCGGTTCGATTCCGGCTCCGGGCACCATGCGGCTGTGTCCGCATCAGCCAGCTATGTAAGCAAGCTGGCAGACCCAAAGGCTCCGACTTGAGCAGCTGAGAAGAGGTATCGCTACGGACTTAGACGCGTCTGTTTGCATCCTATGGGTTGCTACTGATGACGTGGAACTTGGCAGAATAAAGACTCGTGTCCGGCGAAGTATTCCCAAGCCTTTCAAATAATCCCGCCTGCTTATTTTTACCCACTTTTGTTAGTAGATTGCCAGAATCGCAAGCACACCGGCTTGTAATAATAGTATTTTGGGCAGGTTCTCCGGAGATGGTGAAAACCACCCCGCTGGTAGATGGAGAGAGGTGTGCAGGAACATCAACGTCCGCTGCATGACCTTATCAGGGCCGGGGGAGCAACGGAACAGTGAATTGACTTAAGATTGCGTAGAGGCCGGAATCCAGCGATACAGAGTCGGTACGGATACGCCGAGGTTCTTGGCCACATCCCGCGGCGGCATGCCGTTGGCCAGTAATTTCTTGGCCGACTCGATCTTGCTGTCGGTCATTTGCCGCTTACGTCCTCCCTTGCGGCCAAGCTGGCGAGCGATTTCCAATCCTGCTTGGGTGCGTTCGACCGTAAGTTCCCGTTCCATTTCTGCCAAGCTAACCATGACGTGGAAAAAGAAGCGGCCTGAGGGGGTGCCGGTATCGATGGCGTCGGCGAGGCTTTTAAACTGGACACCTTGCTTGTGCAACTCGCCGACCAGGTCGACCAGGTTCTTGACGCTGCGGCCAAGCCGATCCAGCTTCCACACGACAAGGGTATCCCCCCTCGCGTAGCATTTCCAGGGCCTTGGCAAGCCCCGGCCGATCGGCTCGGCTACCGCTGATCTTGTCGTCAAAGACCTTTTTGCGGCCCATCTTGTTCGGGGCTTCAAGTTGAAGCTCAAGATTCTGGTCTTGTGTCGAGACGCGCGCGTAACCGATCAGCATGGCTTTTAGCCCCACGACTGGAACGGCAGCACGCGCAAGCGCGTACGGTTCGCATCAACCGTGAGTAACGCGCCTTCCTCCAACTCCGATGCCATCTGCCGGAGGGCGGCGATGACGTGTTTGGCGATCACGTCGGGACTGGCATCCTCGGCTCGTATTTGCACGACGCTCGGCTTCTCGCCGTGGGTAGCGGCAAGGATTGCGCCAAAATCCAGGTCATGCGTGAGCACCACGTAGTCGTAGGTGTTGGCGAAGGCCATGATTCTGAGTCTGGTGCATTGTTCGCTCCAAGCGTCGACCAGTGCGCTGCCTCGATGCCCGCGTCTGCCAGCACCCCGATCCAGCGTGGGGACAGATTCATATCGACGAGCAGCTTCATGGGGGGCTCAGCACGACCTCACGTTCTTCGGCCCGCCAGGCGGCGTAGCGAAGCGCTTGCATAATATCCTCTCGTTCCAGGTAGGGGTAGTCGGCCAGGATTTCATCGATGCTGTGACCCGTCCCGATCTGGCCTACGATCATGCCCACCGTGACGCGGATTCCACGGATGCACGCCTTACCACCCATCACGCCGGGTTGCTGGGTAATACGATTCAGTTGTCCCATACTCTGCTCCTTATCGAAATTCATCATCATGGTAACGGATCGAGAATATAGTTTCATGAACTATTTGTGAGAATGGAAGTGCCTTGATTCTGCCTGCCATATCGGTAACAACACTTGGCTTCTCAAAAACCTCCGTTTGGAGCATATCCATGCAATGCCTTCAAATCAAGGGGCGGCTCACACTACCCCTGCGTTCGCTCCGATGCTAAAATATTCGGTTAGCTTCCTCCGATAGATGCGCGAGCATCGAAACCTCATTTCAAGCAATTCTTCAACATGGAAAGAACATCTGTAAAGCTAGCTGAGCTTAAGGAAGCTGCGGAGCAAGTCACTGATAAGGATATTGCTTCACTTGCTGCACAGGTAGACCATGACTGTCTTTGGCCGGAGCATTCGATGAAAGCCCTCGCTGCCGCAGGTCTTCTCGGGCTTCAGGTTCCCCAAGCGCTTGGCGGACACGGCCAGGGTTTGCTCGCATTAAGTATACTGACCGAAACCATCGGCAGAGCATGTCCGTCTTCTGCGCTTTGTTTTGGCATGCATTGCGTCGGTACCGCGGTAATCGCGGCTAAAGCAACAAGTTACCAGATTGAGCATTATCTTCGCCAAATCGCTCAAGGGAAGCACATTACATCGTTGGCGCTTTCAGAAAGTGGCACAGGAGCAAATTTCTACTTGCCTGAGACAACCCTTAAGCCCGAAGGAGAACATTTCATCGTTAACGGGACCAAGCAGTTTATAACGAACGGCGGGCATGCGGACTCATACGTGGTTTCAGCTATGAGTGTGCAATCTGCAGAAGACGGAGATTTCAGTTGCCTGATTATCGACCGGGGAACGGCGGGCATGGAATGGCTCCAGCCTTGGCAAGGCTTTGGTATGCGTGGGAATTCCTCTCGAGGAATGCAGTGTAAGGACGTTAAAGTTCCGAAAAGAAATCTTCTGGGAGAAGAGGGAGATCAGGTTTGGTATGTCTTCGAAGTCATTGCGCCATACTTTCTCATAGCAATGGCAGGAACCTACCTCGGCATTGCCCAGTCGGCCGTCGATGCAGCAGGGGAACACTTGCGATCCCGGCGGCACACCCATACAGGAGATTCCTTACGGCACATCAGTTCCCTGCAGACGCTATATGCAAACATGTGGACCTCTGTCGAGAAGACAAGGGGCTTATTGTACGAGGCGGCGCAGCGAGGTGATCGCGGAGACCCCGACGCTCTCCCATTTATACTTGCATGCAAGGCAGATGCAGCTAAAACGGCAATCGACGCCGCAAACGACGCGATGACTATTTGCGGAGGAACCGCCTACAGGGAAAATAGCCGGATAAGCCAGATGCTGCGCGATGCTCGCGCGGGGCATGTCATGGCCCCGACGACTGATATGCTTAACAACTGGACCGGCAGAGCCCTGCTAGGCCTTCCCTTGCTTTGAGGTTTGCCGGTGAACCATCAGCTTGTTTTGCTAGTTGAACCTGATGCACATCAAGGTGGGGAGTATTTTCCCGTCATTAAGCAGCATGTCCGTTCAAGCGGGCTGCAGCTTGCGTCTGTTGACGTAAATAATGTAGTCAACCGTCTAACGGAATTGACGGCTTCGGGGGCAGAACCTGCAGTCGTACTAATCGGACCAGACGCCGTAAACCCGGTCGCCGTCGGGCGTCGTATCCGTGCGATCTGGCCCGTAGGGCAGATGCTTTTTGTACCGGGCACGGCGCAGCTTAAAAAATTGCAGCGAGAACTGCGTCATGCTCCGTTGATCGGGCCCAATTGGTCGCTCATCGAGATTGACGATCCCAAGCTGCCACAGAAAATACAAAGAGCTGCCCACTCTAGCCAGCAGCGCCTTCGCCTCCGCACCACGCTGGACCGGGCGAATATCAAGCTAAGAGCCCCGAAACCAGTTGACAGTCTCCAATACCGCCGCCTGACGCTATCCGAGCATTATTTAGCGAACCTTCTTGAGCAGTCGCAAGACGCCATTGTCTCGTTGGATACCCGTAACACCGTTCTATATTGGAATACGGGCGCAGAACGTATGTTCAAACGAAACGCCGGCGTCGTGTACGGGATGCCCGTCGCGGAACTTCCGTTCTGGTCATTGCCGCTGAATGCATGTCTGGAGAAAATTCACGGGGGCATAGGGACACTGACGGCCGAGGTAAAGTGCCCGCTTCCAGAGGGCGACATTGACCTCGAAATTTCATTCTCACGAGTTCACGACAATAACGGCAGTTTTATTGGAACTTCACTTACCTTGAGGGATATATCTTTACGCAATCGAATGCTTCAAGTTGAACGTACCAAGCGCCGTGAAGCGGAGCGCGCGAGCCGAATGAAGGATGAATTTTTAGCTGTCTTATCCCATGAACTACGGACTCCCCTGAGTGCAGTGATCGGACGAACCCAGCTATTGAAGATGCGTCATCGGAATGATCCTGAACTCCTCCCGGCTTTAAGCGTTATTGAAAGAAACGCTCAGCTGCAGGCCAAACTGATTGAAGACCTCCTTGATATCTCCTCCGTGGTCGCGGGCAAGCTGCACTTGGAAATGCAGCCGGTTCCGGCACGCCAGCTCATAGAGGCAGCGGTGGAGTCAATCAGGCCTGCTGCAGACAGCAAGCAAATACAGCTTCTCGAGATTATTCCTCCTGTCGCCGGAGCCATTCATGGCGACCCGCAGCGTCTGCAACAAGTGTTGTTTAATCTGCTTGCTAATGCCGTCAAATTCACTCCTCAAGGCGGGCACGTCGAGGTAACCTTGAGCAAAAATCATTCCTGCTTCCAAATCACGGTATCAGATAGTGGAATAGGCATTGATCAAGATTACTTACCCTTTATCTTTGACAAATTTGGGCAAGAGGATGCTTCCATTACCCGCCGCCATGGCGGCCTTGGGCTTGGTCTTTCGATTGCCAAGCAGCTTGTCAAACTGCATGGCGGCAATATCCAGGCTTCAAGCGGGGGGCGAGACATGGGTGCCAGCTTTACGGTCACACTGCCAGTGCACAGTACGGAAGCCGCCGAGACTGAGCAGCTTACTCCCTCCACCCCTGCAGAACAGCAGGGTGCCCCAACGTTAAGCGGACGTCGTATTCTGATCGTTGAAGACGTAGCCGATACACGACAGATTGTGACAGAGATCCTTCAGGATTGCGGGGCCGAAGTGGTCGCAGTCGAATCGGGCTTAGCTGCATTAGCGGCTCTTGACTCGTTTCATCCACAGGTACTTGTGAGTGATATCGGCATGCCCGGCATGGATGGTTACGAATTACTAAAAAGAATTCGTGCACGGGGCTTTACCGGGGAGAAATTGCCGGCCTTGGCCCTAACGGCCTTTGCTAGTCCCGCCGACCGGGAGTCAGCACTGCTCGCTGGTTATCAGATGCATCTCGCCAAGCCGCTTATCGTAGCTGAACTCACTGCCGCTGTTGCCCAACTGATCGTTTCGTGAAATAAAGAGTGGCGCGCCAGCAATCAAAGGTAAAGGTCCCGCTTTGCCTATTTTCCGCTCGTGCCCCATGCCTGCCAATCTTAGACTGATGGCATTTTTCGGCACGTCAAGAGATAATAAGAGATAAAACACGGGAATAAACGACGACAACCAAAGATAGTTAAGTAATTGAACCTTCTGTTGTTCTATATTGTACTTTGCCCTGGTTTCCTCACTCTCTCCGACTTAAAATCCTTCCGACTTAATCGCCCATGCAGTTCGATTCCGGCTCTGGCTCAAAAAGTCGATATCTTAGGAAGATCCGCCACTGCTTATCCCTCATTATCAGCCTTCTTGGATGTGTCCGTGAAATCGGGGGAAGCCCAGCGGGACAATTCAAGATAAAGCGGGCAGAGCCGTGGCGATCCGGTAAAACTGATGAAGGTTCCTACACAATCGCTCAAGTATGAGAATCCGAGCGAAGTCCAGCACCTCAAGATGTCACGCATATGTCCTCCCCGAGTTAAGCACCGGTAACCAAACAGCAAGAATATTATGTGTTCTGGTAGCCAAGGACTGTTGGACTTAAGTACTGCTTGCGCTGCTGGAAAATTTTACTGCCATCTGTTCAACCATTGTTACCTGATCCGGAGTACCGGCATCCAGGACAGGTGCAGTGATAAAGGGCTGCGATAAAAGCAGCAGGGGGAGGCAATATTACAAGCCATGTGACGCCCTTACAACCAAAGGGATTGCAAGTCTCTCGGAGGTTCGCAAGGAAAAGGTGATACGCGCATTGGAGTGGACCGGGGACTCATGGGACTCATGTTGCACCTGTAAAGTTTTACAGCTATTCAGGCACCAGACTGGATGATTTAATCACCCTTACGTGCTTATGGTAAAACACCTCTGAACGGGGGATCGGTTGCGCCAGTAACCCAAGGCAAGTTGGGAGGAAATATGAAAAAGGTAACCGTGGCAATAGCCGATGCCAATCCGGCAAGGCGCGCGAAACTCGAACAATCGCTGCAGGGTGAGCAGGACATCAAGGTACTCACCGACGTTATGTCTAAGGGGGTTGAGGCGTTCGGCGAGCGTCGACTCAAGCCCCGTAAGGACATTACAGAAACGGAAGATGTGATTGCGCGAATTGCCCGGCTCAAACCACGTATCTTATTTATCAACCTGGATGAGTCGGCAGAGGGCTTTACCCTCTTGGAGGCTTTGTATCGCAAGTGTCCCGAAACGCTCCTGGTTGTACTGGCCGATAAATCGACGAAAGAAGGAGAAATATTGCAGGCGCTGGGTACGGGCGCGCGCGGCTACCTTGACCAGGAAGCAGCCCCATCCTGTTTCTTAAAGGCAGCGCGCGCAGTCGATCGGGGAGAGGCATGGGTGACACGCAAAATGCTCGGCAAAGCCATGGCCGAGGTATTGCATTGAACCATGAATATCGATAGGAGGCATTCTTGATATTGCTGGCGAGTTCATCCGAGGAAAACCTTTCGCTATGGGAGCATGCCGTAAACGCTCGCGCCCCTGTTCTCTGCTCAACCAATCTGGATTCCGTGCGGCAGGAATTGATCCGGACAAAGCCACAAATTCTCCTGCTTGATTACGACCTGCCTCAACTGGATGGTCCGGGTGACATCTCAGGTTTGATGAGACTGAGTCCAGAGACCAAAATAATCATTTGGGCTTCCCTCATATCTGATGAAGTTGAATGGAGTTTATTTGGAGCCGGCATCAGGGGTTGTTGCAGAAATGATATTGAACCCGAGCAGCTTGAAATTATTGTCGAGTCTGTTCTACGAGGGGAATTATGGCTCCGGCGGGCGCTCAGCTGGCACCTTCTGAACGAATTGGTCGTGGTTACGAAGGAGAAGAACAGAATGAAGCAGGCCATTAGCGACTTGCTTGCAAATCTGACCCGGCGAGAATGCGAAATTGCCACGCTTGTGGGAAACGGCGACTCCAACAAACAAATCGCGCGCCGACTGGACATTACCGAGCGTACAGTCAAGGCGCATTTGACGGAAGTTTTTCGCAAGCTGGACGTTGGCGATCGGCTTAAGCTTGCGTTAATCGTGAAAGGCTCGATGACGCCCCTTGATCCGCCGAGAATAGCGCACTAGCTGCGACTGTATCAGCGTCTCGTTTGCGGAATGGAATTAGCCATGCCCAATCAGCAAGTAAATTGGCGAGTAACTGTTCCTGCCGGCTATTCCAGCCGTTAAGGTTTGTTCACCTCATCGAGATCAGGTTACCCCTTGGGTACTCCGAAAAGAACGAGGCCCAATTATGAAGATACTGATGGCGGAAGATGACACGACCTCCCGCCTTGTGTTTGGCGCGACGCTCAGGAAACTGGGATATGAAGTCACGGCGGTAGAAAATGGGCAGAAGGCTTGGGAAGCCTGGAAACAGGGCGAGTATGCTCTGCTCATTTCCGATTGGATGATGCCGGATATCGATGGCTTGCAATTGTGCAAGATGATCCGAGCCGAGTCCAGTCTTCAATATACTTACATAATGCTTCTTACCGCGCTGGACAGCAAGGGCAGCTATCTTGAAGGCATGGACGCAGGCGCAGATGATTTCATCACCAAGCCTTTCGATGAAGAGCAGCTGGCAGCTCGGCTACGAGTTGCCGAACGGATACTTGCGTTGCATAAAAAGCTGCATACGCAGGCGACGTATGACCGCCTTACAGGCGTGTGGAATCGAGCCGCAATCATGGATTCCCTGGCAGTGGAACTGGAGCGAGCAGCGCGCCAAAGCATCTGCACGGGCGTAATAGTAGCGGACCTCGATCATTTTAAGCAAGTCAACGACACCTACGGACATCACGCTGGTGACACGGTGTTGCAGGAGGCAGCCCGCCGCATGCGGCTTGCATTGCGTCCTTATGATCAGCTCGGCCGCTATGGCGGCGAAGAATTCCTCATCACGGCACCGGACTGCACCTGGCAGGACGCAATAACCCTTGCCGAACGAATCCGGAGTGCTATTAACGCAGAACCTGTGGACAGTCAGTCGGAAAAAATTCCTATCACTGTGAGCTTGGGAGTTACGATCGGCGGGGATCGGATAGGTGAAGATGCGGCCATGTTGATTGCAGCCGCTGATGAGGCACTCTACCGAGCAAAAAAGGCAGGCCGTAACCGGGTTGAATTATCGGATCGGAGAACGTAAATCCCATATGACCATCCTTGTCATGACTGGGTCTTATGAAACGCCATCCTTCAACCTGCATTAATATCCTTATCCACGGCACTTTGTATGTGTTATTTCTCCACAGCTAAAGTAGAAACATTTGCAGGAACAGTTGGCGGCATCGCTAATAGCGACATCCCATCCGTTCTGGATAATGAAAACATGGCTGCGCCTGGGGACCTTGATGCAATATTGCACATATCCAAAGGGAACCTATGACGATCTGGAAATTGAGCCGTATCTTTTATCTCGTCACGGCGGTACTGATTTCTCTGCTTACCCTTTTTGTCGGTCTCCGCTACCTCGAGCAGGCGAAATTAAATCATTTCCAAGAAGCTCGTCACGCGTCGTTCCTTACGGCCAACAAGTTGCGCCAGTCCTCCGATGATCTGACCCGCATGGCTCGCTCCTACGTCGATACAGGCGACTCCAAGTTTGAGCGCTACTTTTGGGAAATACTTGCGATCCGCAAGGGAGAGATGGAAGAACCTCTTCATTACGAGCGTAGTTATTGGGATCTCGTAGTCGGTGACCCCAACTTCCAACCGGGTTCAGGAGGCCAGAAGAAATCATTACACAAGCAGATGGAAGGATTAGGGTTCACCGTGGAAGAATTTGCGAAACTTAAGGAAGCCAGGAATAGTTCCGACGAGCTGGTGAAATTGGAAAATATCGCGTTTAACGCGATGAAAGGCCTGCTTCAGGGCTCCACCGGTGAATTCGACATGAGGGATGCCCCTGATCCTGAATTGGCGCGCCGCCTTTTGAACGACGAGAACTACCACGCTGCGAAGGCGAGCATCATGCAGGCGATGAACGAGTTCTATGAGTTGTTCGACGCCCGCACCTTCAATGCAGTTGCTGCCGCTCAGCAACGCACCAACTTATATGTAGCAGGCGTCTTAGTCGTGCTCGTCCTCCTCGTGGCCTGGCTCGTTCTTTCGTCGCGTATTGTGTGGCGAAAGGTACAAAATCTCGTACAACTCGAAGATGAGACGAGGAACATCGGAAACGCGGACTATGTATCCCAATTCCAGATCGACGCTAATGACGAGATAGCCAGTCTGTCCCGCGCCTTTACCGCCACTCAGGTGGAACGCGACCGCTACTTCGATCAGTCTCCCAATTTCCTTGCCATTTCGGGGCCTGACGGTTGTTTCAAGCGCCTGAACCCAGCTTGGGAAAGGATTTTTGGCTTCCCCCACGAAGAGCTGCTGTCCCGGCCGTTCACGGATTTCATATCCGCCAGTTCCCGCGCAGACACCGTGGCACGATTAGAGACGCTCACCACCGATATTTCGGTTTCCTTTGAAAGCCAGATAGGCTGCAAGGACAGCTCCTTTCGCTGGGTTTTGTGGAATATAACCGCCCTGCCGGAGGTCCAGGAATTCTATTTCTCCGGGCAGGATATCACTGCGAGGAAGAATATCGAGATTGAGCTGCACAAGGCCCAAAAAGGGGCAGAGACTGCCAACCGTGCCAAGAGCGAGTTTCTGGCAAATATGAGCCACGAAATCCGCACGCCGATGAACGGCGTGCTAGGCACGGTTGGTCTGCTCCTCAATACCCCGTTAACGGAGCGGCAGCGCGAGTTGGCGGCACTGGCACGCGCGAGCGGCGAGACATTGCTCGCCATCATCAATGACATTCTCGATTTCTCAAAAATGGAGGCAGGCAAATTGGTGATCTCGCCAACTCCTTTTGATCTTCTTCAGACGGTGGAAGAGGTAGCAGGCATGATTGCCATGCAACCCACCAGAAAGAAGGACGTGAATGTGATTGTGCGCTATCCCCCGGATGTGCCGCGTCATGTGATTGGCGATGTGGGGCGCATTCGCCAGATACTGATGAACCTGACCAGCAATGCCATCAAGTTCACGGATAAGGGCCATGTGCTCCTCGATGTCGAGACAGACTCGATCAATGAAGACGAGGTTGTGCTCCGCGTCAGCGTGGAGGATAGTGGACTTGGAATCGCGGCAGGTAAATTGGAAAGTCTCTTTGACAAATTCACGCAAGCGGATACTTCTACTACGCGCCGTTATGGTGGCACAGGCCTGGGTCTGGCTATCAGCAGGCAACTGGTAAGATTGATGGGTGGCGAGATCGCTGCCAAGAGCCGCGTTGGCATCGGTTCAACATTCTGGTTTACCTTGCGCTTGCCCTTGCAGCGGATTCACCCTGTTGAGGTGAGGACGCACGCGGAACTGGCACGCGTTCGCGTGTTGATCGTGGACGATAACTCCGTCAATCGGCTCGTGCTGCAAGAGCAACTCCGCGTCTGGAAGATGCGCATCGGAAGCTCTGCATCGGGTATTGAGGCGCTCCGGGCGCTACGTGAAGCCCATGCCAGCGCTGACCCGTATCAGATGGCGATCCTCGATTATCAGATGCCGGAGATGGACGGAGAAATGCTCGGCAAGGCTATAAAAGCAGATCCCCTGCTCCAGGACATACAGCTGGTAATGCTCAGTTCACTGGGACAAGAGGGTGATATCAGGGAGCGCCTCAGGAAGATCGGTTTTGCGTCCTATCTGGTCAAGCCGGCGCGCCAGTCTGACCTATTGGAGACGCTGGTGAGTGTCTGGGACGCATACTGTCGTCATCGCTCTATTGATCTCATCAGTGATCATCAGTCCTTTGCGAAAACCAATGACGCGTCGATAATCGACAACCGGGAGTGGCTATTTAGCGGCACCCGCGTGTTGCTGGCGGAGGATAACGTAACTAATCAGATTGTCGAGGGAATGATGCTCAGGAATCTGGGCTGTGAGGTGGATATCGCCGTCAATGGCCGCGAAGCCGTGCAGATGATAGATAAGTTTTCCTACGAAATTGTGTTCATGGATTGCGAGATGCCGGAAATGGACGGGTTTGAAGCAACTGTGGACATTCGTCGCCGGCTAGACAGCAAATCGCGGCTTCCCATCGTTGCGGTAACGGCACAGGCCATGCAAGGTGATCAAGCACGCTGCCTTGCCGCAGGCATGGATGATTACATCAGCAAACCGGTAAAGCAGGAAGATTTTGCCCGTGCCTTGCAGGGGTGGGTGTCAGGTAAAAACCTGGAACAGAAGAATGAGTCGCCACAGTATCAAACAGAGAATGAGAAAGGGGGCGGCGCTAATATTCCGGACTCTTCCTTGCGGCCAATCTCTTCATCTCTTCCAAATACATCTTCTGCATTGAATGCCGAAGTCATTGCGCGCTTGCGCACGTTGGAAGAGCAAACTGAACCTGCTTTAACTGCTCGGATATTTGCGTCGTTCCTGAGCGATGGTGCTGAACGCATCCGTATTTTGCGAAGCTCCCAGGAAATGAGCAACGCCGAGATTCTGCGCAAGACTGCGCACGCGCTTAGAGGCGCCAGTGCCAATGTTGGTGCGCTGCGTATGGCGGATATTGCTGGGCAACTGGAGGCTTTGGGTAAAAACAGCACGGTGATCGGGGCCGTCGCATTAATACAACAGATTGAAGCCGAATTTGAACGGGTAAAGGCAGAAATTGCTGAGCTATGAATCTGACGGTATAGGTTGACGAATAGCAAGGCTGCGGCAGCTTACGGCAGTGAAGGATGCACTGGACAAACTCCGGGGTACTAGTCAGTATGAAGCATTCGAAGACAGACTATACCGCTTGATCGGGCATGAGTAACAAAGAGGTCCGTGCGATCATTCGTCTCTCACAAAAAGGGGGCAATCTGGCGCACTTGAGCGTCGGTCGGTAATGTTGGCACATCAAACACGCGTAGACCAAGCTGCGCCCTGTGACGCACACCTTGTGATCATCCCGATTCTGCCGCGACGCGCTCTGCGAGGGGCTCGGTCAGGGCTTCCTTAGGTTGAAGGGAGGGAAAGAACAAACAAAACCCGCCGAAGCGGGTCTGTTTGCGCTGTCGTATTGCCTTTACGATTTTTGTCTCCAGGATTTCTTCCGGGTGAAGCTCAGTCCGGCCAGGCCCAGGCCAAGAAGCGCGAGAATGCCGGGCTCGGGGATTTCGCCAACCTGCGCTGGCGGAGCCAGTCGCTCATCTACCCTGCCAGTCAGGTTAAGGGCGAGGGTGTAGGCAAAGCGGCTGGAGGCAGCCCCGACATCCGCATCGGACATTCCGAATAAGTAACTGGCACTGAAAACCCCGGCTGCCGAGGTGTCAAGCATGGCGGCCCAGCTATTGCCTGAACCCTGGGACAGGCCGCTGAACTGACTCAAGCTGGTTAGCAAAGTACTGATGTCGCCGGTACCGGAGATGCTATCCAGATCAAGGCCAATCCGGTTGGCATTAGCCAGATTAAAGAGGTCAAATCCAAGGGTGGCGGTATCGCCCACGTAGAACGTGCCGAAGTTCAGGTCGAGGGTTAGCAGGGACGATGAGCTGTCGAAGGAGGGCGCTGCGTGCAGCAGGTATTCGTAGGTAGCGTCCACATCGCCAGTCCAGGTGACCGTATACCCCGTCGTCTCCACGCCGGTAAATTGCATACTTGTTTGTGTTGCCGTTAGCGTCGGTGCGGTGAGTGCCAGTATTACATCTCCGCCACCAACATAGCTGTCAAGACTGGTTGACGACACGCCTGAGTTGGCGTTCGTTGGCGTAGCCGCGCTAACGGTGGAGGTTCCGGCACAGCCTTCCAGACGAGCTCCCGTGCAGGAGTCGGTGTTGTTGATGGCGGATGAGAACGTATGGGTCAGGCCCGGCCCGGAGATGCTGGCGGTACTGCTACCGGTCCCGCTTGAAGTAACTTGATTATTATTGCCATTATCAGGGCCATCGCTGGATTGAACCCAGGTACTCTGCGTGCGTGTCGAAGTGAGGTTGATTGTGGCGCCGGTTAACACACCCTGATTCGGGTCGAACTGGCTGATCGTGCTGGTTCCAAAGCTCGCGCCCTCATTATTACTGACACCTCCCCCCTCGGCATCGGCAACACTTGCAGAGTTGGTAAAGCCGACCGAGGATGTACTGATCAAGAGGGCGCTGGCGGGCAGCGGGGTTAGTGCAAGAACGCCTAATGCCAAAGCCACTTTATGGTTCAAGTTTCTGTATGCGAAGTTCATTTCATTTCCTGGGGTAAAGTTACACGTGGAGCAGCTCTAAAGGAATGTAATTGCCTTCCTCTCGGGTTTCATGTAAGCATTAATCGTGCCAGATTATATTAGTGCTCTATATCCTTGACTTATCCTTTTCCAATGACGCGGAAGCACCGGCTTGTAAATATTTACGGCAGTACGAGCGGGAATATTGAGATGAAGTTGTAAAAATCCTGCCTATTGTTTCGGTTGCAACGGAACTGGAAGGTAGTTTCGAATTGTCCGCATCGGAAGCATACGGTCTCGTTAACGTAATCCATAACTTGATCGAGCGCATTGAAAAAGCAAACGCTCTTCTGGAAGAAACAATGAGGACAAGACAATGAGGAGAAGACAAGGGGGTGCAATCATGGCTCATGCGCAAAAATGCAATACTCCCTCTCTACCGCCTGTTCCAAAATGTTGCTACAGGTACAGGGCCATCAAGACAAAATGCTTGACTCCGTTCCACTTCCATTTGAGCGAGCGCCGAAGTATTTTGGAGACATGGAAAAGGGGCCGTTTTGCTCTTGGGCATGTTCTGAATCCCACCACTTGCGGAACCCCACCACCTTTAGGTCCAACGTCTGCAACTAGCCCCTCTTTCCATGCTGCTCCAGTACTGATGGGCATAGCCTTAAGAGGCAAGTCCTTTCAACCTGACGGCGTTAAAAGCTAGGCAGCCTCTAGTGCTAGCCAATCAGGCGGGATTCAGATAACCTCACGACCGCAATACTAAAAAGCATCATGTTGCCGGCCCACCTAACTTCTTAATCGCGCGCAAAATGAATCTAAATACTCAAGCAATTGACGTCAGTAAATTTATAAAAAAGTATCAGTATCCAATACTACAGGACTGGATGCAGAATCTAAAAGCGCAGTCAGTCAGGGCGGATCCGGCCGGCGACGAGCAGCTGCGCGAACATTGCAACCAGTTTCTTGATTCTTTAGCCGAAGCACTGCGATCAGGTAAAGCAAACGACATTACAAGTGAATCGTGGGACGAAGTACGTAATTTGTTGACTGAAATCTCGCAGGCTCGTGCAAAGTACGGTTATACACCCAACGAAACCGCGCTCTTTATTTTTTCGTTGAAGCAGTCTCTTTTTACCAGAATGCTAACTGAGTTTGCCCAGGACGCGGCAACGTTAGTCTCGATCATGTGGATGTTGAGTACACTGCTCGACGGACTCGGGCTGTTTACCATAGAAGTTTTCCAGAAAAGCCGTGACCAGATTATTCTGCGTCAGCAACAAGAACTGCTGGAATTATCGACACCAGTAGTAAAACTGTGGAAGAACATCCTCGCCTTGCCTTTAATCGGTACCCTCGATAGCGACCGCACACAGATTGTGATGGAAAGTCTGCTACAGAAAATAGTTGATACTGGGGCGGAGATAGCAATTATCGATATCACCGGCGTGCCCACCGTAGACACACTCGTTGCCCAGCATTTATTAAAGACAATTGCCGCCGCCCGGCTCATGGGTGCGGATTGCATAATCAGTGGTATTCGACCACAGATTGCTCAAACGATAGTCCATCTGGGCGTCAATCTGGAGGATGTCATTACCAAGGCAACCCTCGCCGATGCTTTCGTCGTAGCCCTCGAACGCACAGGCTCCTCAATTACAAATCGCCCGCTGGCCTGAGTATATGGATCGTATTCCAATTCTTAGCATGGGAAATCTTCTGCTCGTCATCATTCAATTTGATATGCATGACCGGTTGGCCCTGGCTTTGCAAGATGACCTGACGGAACAGATCGTTAAGGAGCAGGCCAAAGGCGTGTTAATCGATATATCCGCGCTTGACGTCGTAGACTCTTTCATCGGGCGAGTGATAAACAACACGGCGTCAATGGCCCGTTTGCTGGCTGCAGAGACGGTGGTGGTTGGTATGCAGCCCGCGGTGGCAATTACTCTTGTAGAGCTTGGTCTGGCTTTAACCGGGGTTAAGACCGCGCTAAACGTTGAAAAAGGAATGGCTCTACTAGGCAAGAGCTCAGGCAGATGATTATCGTTAATTGCGCCCGGCTTCTCTTCCCTCAGAATGATTTCGATTGCGCCTAAATTGGGGTCTCCCGAATTCCAGACACTTCCGCTCAAGACGGATGAGAACGTGGTAGCGTTGCGGAAGCTGGTTAGAGAGCAGTTAGTCGCGATCAACTTTTCGCTCGTGGATCAAACCAAATGCGTCACCGCGGCAAGCGAGCTGGCGCGCAATACATTGAAATACGGCGGCGGTGGTCAAGTCCGTTTTTCAGTCCTCGCGGCTGATGGTTCCCTCGGCCTGTGCCTGGTATTCATCGACGCCGGCCCCGGAATTAAAGACGTGCCACAGGCATTAACGGACGGTTTTACGACCCAGGGTGGTTTAGGGCTGGGACTTGGAGGCGCCAGGCGGCTTGTGGATGAGTTTGATATAGAAAGCGAGCCCGGAAAAGGCACCACGGTGAGAATCGTAAAATGGAAGAAATGATTAACCTTGAGGATACGCAAAGAGCGTGGCCGATTTGTCATCCAACCGACGTTGCTGCAGCGCGACGTTGGGGACTGCGATTGTCCCAATCCTTGGGATTCAATGAAACAATGTCGGGAAGAGTTTCTCTAGTTATCACTGAAGCTGCGACAAATATCCTGAAACATGCAACCGAAGGGCAACTTTTTCTAACTCGCGTACGCAACGGTGAATCAAATGGAATTGAAATTCTGGCCTTGGATAACGGGCCGGGAATCCAGAATCTAGCATATAGCCTTAATGACGGGGTTACTACGACCAGCACGCCGGGCAGTGGGCTCGGGGCGCTCCGCCGGCTTTCTGATAGTTTCGATGCATATTCCGCAGCTGGCAAAGGATCGGCATTCTATATGTGCCTCTGGGCAGCGGAAGCGGGATATTCCAGAAACGGTTTTGAAATAGGTACGGTATGCGTCCCGATGATCCATGAAGAAGTGTGTGGAGACGGATGGGCCGTTGCGTCGGATGGCGGCTTTGCAACGTTTTTGCTGGCTGACGGACTAGGGCATGGAATGCACGCTGCCCACGCGTCCCGTACAGCCCGGGAATTGCTTATCAGCAGAGCTGGATTGCAACCTCAGGCGTTAATGGAAGTAGCGCATAGCGAATTACGGGGCACGAGAGGAGCAGCAATTGCTGTGGCGCAAACGCAACCCAATAGCGAACAACTTGACTTTGCAGGTATAGGCAACATCAGCGCTTGCGTAGTCAACGCTATCTCGAGAAAGCAACTGGTTTCCCACAACGGTATCGTTGGGCATAATATGCGAAAGGTTCAGCAATTCACCGTCCCATTTCCACCCGGCTCGCTGTACATAGCCCATTCCGACGGCATCAGCACCCGCTGGGATATCAACGCTTATCCAGGGCTCTATCTTTGTCATCCGGCACTGATAGCCGGAATCATTTTCCGGGATTTTGTTCGTGGCCGTGACGATGCCTCGATACTGGTCGCGCGCCATCGTTTGTAGTGTTGGAAAAATGAATTTTCGCATACTTAACGTGGGCATCAACAGCGCGCAAGACATCGTGACCGTTCGTCAACGAGCACGTCAAATTTCTCACTTGCTTCGATTTGGAATGCAGGACCAGGTACGAATCGCGACAGCAGTATCCGAGATAAGCCGCCATGCGTTTAGCTATGCTTCAGGCGGCAGAGCTGTATTCGAATATGACGGTTCAAGTCCAACCGGATGCCTGGTCATCCGCATCAACGAAAACGGGGGCAAATTACGTGAGTCCAGGCAAAATTCACCTGAAGAACTCACGCGAACTCATGACTTGGAAAGCGCAATCAAAAACGTGGGTCGCCTGATGAGCGCTTGCGTAGTTGAATCAGGGGAAGATCACGGCAACAGTATCACAGTGCGCAAATTATTACCCGATTCAACAAGCTTCACAGGTGCCGAACTGGCGGATATCAGTTCCAAGCTCGCTACGAGTCCCCTCGCCAATAGCTTCTCTGAAGTGCAGCAGCAGAATCAGGAACTAATGGAGACACTTGCTGAGTTAAGGGAAAGGCAGGACGATTTACTGTCCCTCACGAGGGAATTGGAAGACACAAACCGCGGTGTTTTGGCGCTCTACGCGGAAATCGAAGAAAAGGCCAAGCGCCTGCAGCATGCGGATCAAATGAAATCCCGGTTTCTTTCAAACACGAGCCATGAACTACGGACCCCGCTCAGTTCCATTAGGGCATTGTCCAAATTGCTGCTCGAAAGAATGGACGGTGAATTGACCTATGAGCAGGAAAAGCAAGTGCGATTCATCGAAGGAGCTGCTAGTGATCTTTCCAAGTTGGTGAACGGTCTCCTTGATCTCGCAAAAATCGAGGCCGGAAAGATATACGTCGACCTGTCCCCCTTTTCAGTTGAAAACCTCTTTAGTGGACTAAAAGGAATGTTGCGTCCGCTCGCGACCAACCCATCTGTCGAACTGGTTTTCCAGGATCCCATAGAGACGCTAGAGATATATTCCGACGAAAACAAAGTTATCCAGATCTTGCGGAATTTGGTCGCCAACGCACTAAAGTTTACGGAGCTTGGCCAAGTAACGGTCTCGGTCGCCGTACACATAAATACAGTGCGATTTACAGTATCTGACACGGGAATCGGAATTGCGCCCGAGAATCTTGAATTTATATTTGAAGAATTCAGCCAGATAGAAAATCCCCTGCAGCGAATGTATAAAGGTACGGGGTTGGGCCTCCCTTTATGCAGAAAGCTTGGCCAACTGCTGAAAGGAGATGTTGGGGTCAGCAGCAAACCGGGCTTTGGCTCTATTTTTTTTCTCGACTTGCCACGACACTACGCGGGGAAGAGGGCAGGCGCTCCGGTTGATTTGCCTATTGCGGAAATGACCCGGGACCACGCGGGGATGAGCACGAAGTTTAATCAAGAGACCGGATAATCCTGCGAGTGATATTAAGTGTCAATTAACCATATTAACGAAATGGAAGCCTCGAAAACCCTGATCTTGAACGTTGATGATAATGAAGGCGCTCGCTATGCAAAAACCAGGGTTTTGCGGAAAGCTGGATTCCAGGTAGCAGAAGCAGCGAATGGGACTGACACAATTGCATTCGTGGAACAAAACAAGCCAGACCTTGTACTGCTTGACGTCAAATTGCCTGATATCAATGGTATTGAGGTATGTCGTCATATCAAAGGGAAGCCTTCCTCCGCCTCGGTTTTAGTATTACAGACTTCCGCTGCGCTAACGGACCGGGAGGACCGGATAAAGGGCTTGGATGGGGGTGCAGATAACTATCTGGTGGCTCCAATCGAAGCCGACGAGCTGGTGGCGAACGTCAGGGCGCTTTTACGTTTGCGAAGTACGCAGGCGGATTTAAGGGATAGCGAGGAGCGTTTCAGGGAGCTCGCGGAGAATATAGAGGATGTTTTTTGGGTTGTTTCAAATCTCAGTCAAGTACTTTATATCAGCCCCTCGTACGAAAAAATGTGGCAACGAAGCATCCAGCATCTGACAGGGTCCCCGGACGATTGGCTAAATGGCGTGCATGTGGAGGACCAGCATGGCATTAGGGAAAAATTCCATGGCGCCCTCATGGGTGATGAATATGATGAAGAATACCGGATTGTTCAGCCAGCAGGGGCGGACAAATGGGTGCGCGACAGGGCATACCCGGTAAAAAACCCGCAAGGCGAGATTTACAGAGTAGTCCGCATCACGAACGATATATCCGTAAGAAAGAATGCAGAGCAATTATTAAGGGAAGCTGATAATAATAAGAACGTATTTTTGGCGACCCTGGCGCATGAGCTTCGCAATCCGCTCGCACCCATTCGGAATGCTGTTGCCCTTATGCAGCGGGCGGACGAATCGTCCGTCGAGGTTCAAAAAAAAGCTCGTGATGTAATCATTCGCCAAGTCGACCACCTTGCGCATTTGGTGGACGATTTGCTTGACGTGGCACGTATTTCTGAAGACAAGATAGTCCTGAGAAAAACCAGGGCGGAGCTGCACACAATTGTCCAGGTAGCTGTGGAAGCAGTCGCTCCACTCCTCAGTGCACGGGAGCAAGCATTTGAACTTTACATGCCCAGTGAGACAATCTGGCTGGAAGTCGACCCTGTCCGGTTGAGCCAATGTATTGGCAATCTTCTGCATAACGCGGCAAAATTTACTCCCCAGGCGGGGCGTATAGCTCTGAGAATTATAGTATCAGACGATATTGCGAAAATAGTCGTTGAAGATAACGGAATAGGCATAAGCGCAGATAAAATGGAGCAGGTTTTCGGCTTGTTCCAACAAGGAGAAATTTCAACGGATCAGGTGCAGGACGGCCTCGGGATTGGTTTGTCACTGACAAAACGGTTAATTGAACTGCACGGTGGGTACCTTAATGGACAAAGTGGAGGAACCGGCCTGGGAAGTCGTTTTACAATTGAGCTTCCCGCAGCCGTAGTGTCAACAAGCGAACCTGTGGAGGACGCTGTCAGAGCCACTCCCCCCCCAAGGAACCGCGAAAACCTCAATATTCTCATCGTCGACGATAATAAGGATTCGAGGGAAATAATGGCATTGCTGCTCTCAACCATGGGGCACAGGGTACTCCAGGCTCCTGATGCCTTATCCGCGATAGATACCGCAAAACGTCACCCGCTCGACGCAGTAATCTCGGATATCGGTTTACCCGGTCTGGATGGGTACTACATTGCGCGAACCTTGCGAAGTGATCCAGATTTTGCTGAACTGCCGCTCATTGCGCTAACGGGTTATGGACGTCCGGAAGATAGGCGGAAAACAGAGGAAGCAGGTTTTGACCACCATTTCGTAAAACCGCTGGATGTAAGTGAGTTGATCTCTTTTCTGAATAATTTTTGACTCCGGCGTTTCCTTTGCCCTCGTCAGTCGGATTGTCCGCCGCTGAAAACCGCACCTAAGATGTTATGGCACGACGGTTATGCAAGGGCCCAGAGCGGGCGGGCAATCGCCCGCGGAAGCGGAAGAAAGGTTTGCCTGCTGCACTTTAAAGGTGGACCCCCCCACATCTGCCCTCTCAGGGCGTGCCTGCTTCAGCCAGGGCATACGCGATACTGGTATCCAGGAATGTCGCTCCGCTACCGGGCTTCCGAGCCCGACCGTTGTTTCTCAGCGGTAAAGAGCGATTAATCAAAGGGGGGGATGGGAATGTCAAGGGGAATAGCGGTCGTTTTTCGTGTTGAGAGGAACCGCGTCAGGATTGATAAGTCACACCTTTTACAAGAGGTCATTCCAGTGCTGCACTAATCTTGCAGGAGATTGAGAAATGACTGATGAAGAGAAGAAGCAACCTGAAGGTGGCTATTGGCCCGGGATGATTGCAATCAGGGTACTGATTTGGGTTTTCGTGTTCAGCTTTTTGGGAATTTTCCTGATGGGAAATTGACTGAGGGGCACAAAACATAACCCGAAGCAGTCTTGTCGTTTGACGTCTTTCGACATCCGACATTTCTCCGTTCTGCTCAATCTAGCGGGTTAGGAGGAGGGGAAGGGAGGGTTGCCCTTTCTATACAAACTGTAGTACGAGTTTTATGAGTTGCAGCGCCTTCTTTCCAAGACCCGTGGTCCATGCCTGAACAAATGTAACAAATAGTGCTCAAAATAACTGGAGGATAATTAACTAACGCCCACGGAGGTTAGCCATGAACCCTATATTAATGTTTTGGGCAACGTATATTCTAGTCGTCATGGGAGGGTTGGGCCTTTTAGTGACAAACTAGGGTCACCTTTACAGCGTGAAATAAAAAATGGCCCAGGGCAGTTTGCTGGGCCATAATTGTTTTCTAAATAATCAGGAAGTGCGCGACTTAATGTCAAACCAGCTGGCAAGCTCATCAACTGCTGAGGACGGTTCATGCCTTTGTTCGGTCTTCAGCTTTTCTGCCTTGATAGTGTACAAGCCTCGAGCTGCTGGGTCTTTTAATCCCAACGGTTCAGTTCCTTAAGCTTCGTTAGCAGTCGGCGAGCGTGATCGTCGAGGCCAGCGGGCTCTATTTTTGCTTATGCCGAAAGACCACTCGGCGAAAACGCCCTGTTCGCTATCCTCCGTCGGAGATAGCTACATTTAAACGGCTGGCAACGGCGATGTCCTTGGCTGCCGGAAATTTCCTTCGCCGAAAGTGAGGAAGGCCTACCACCCATACGATCACGTTGCCGTGGGGCTCTCAGCCCCGCCGTAGTCCGTTCACGAATTACGCCACGTTCGAATTCAGCCTTTGTAACACAGGTGTCGAAGCCAGCCCTCCACCAGGCGAACTGGCCCTGTCGCGTCCTGCCGCGATTTTAGCCCTATTCCCCAGTCCTGAAATGATTCAACGGTTTCAACCAGCTGCTCCATTGCGGGCAAGCCGGTCAAGCTCAAAAAAATTAATTTGTGCCCCTTCTGCATGTACGAAAGGGCGGGGGTTTTTTAATTGGCAGACCAACTTGCATCGGAGTTGGCATATTTACGCGGACGACGTACAGCTAGTACCCAAGTACAGTCTGTACCAAGGTCCAATATTCAGGACGCTTAAAGGCGTTCAGAATAGCTCAGCACTACCAGAAAGAGCCCCGCGACATACCAGCGGATTTTAATTTAAATGAAAAAAATGAGGAGAAACGATGAACAAAATTATACATGAGATGAAACGGTTTCTGAACGACGAAGAAGGGGTAACTGCCATCGAATATGGTCTTATCGCAGCCCTGATCGCCGTATTTATTATCGGTTCAGTGACATTGGTTGGGGGTCAGCTAGCCGCCGTATTTGCTGCTGTTAGCACTGCACTTACTACCGCGCTGTAAGAAGAAATCATTAATAAAACTGCCGGGTGATGATTGTTGTGATCATCCCTGGCGCAGGTGTGTTTTTGATGCGTCGTTCGCCGTTCATCCGGAAATGGTTGAATCAAATGTTGGTTATCGGGTTTCTATTGTTGCTGCTACTTGCCGCGGCCTGGCACGATTCCCTCAGCCGCCGTATACCGAATGCTTTAGTTTTCCCCGGAGCGGCCGTTGGTGTGCTGTCAAATGGCTTGCTGCCGGCGGAGATGGGAGGCTTGGGAATATTGGATTCCCTGGGAGGGATGGGAGTTGGGCTGGTGGCGCTGCTGCCACTTTATCTCCTGCGCGCCATGGCGGCTGGAGACGTGAAGCTCATGGCCATGACTGGTGCCTTCTTGGGGATTGAAGGCGCAATGGGCGCATTGTTGTGCGTCCTCCTTGCCGGCGGTGTCCTGGCGTTGTGGGCGGCGTGGTGCCAGGGAAAGCTGCGCAGGTTGCTTCATAACCTCCGGGTGCTGTTCGTTTGCACGACAAGTGGGAGCCGAAATTTTCCTGCGACAGGGGACCCCACACTATCCGCTGAGGCTTCTGTCGGCAAGCTGCCTTACGGCGTTGCGATCGCGGCTGGAACAGTGTTGCACCTGGCGGTTGTGCAGTGGAGTTGACTGCGGGAGTAAGTAAAAACAAAGTGCCAGGTCCGTGGTTCTTGCCGTATAGCGGTCCGTACACGCTCGTAAACGGGGTTATTGGGCTGTGAAGAAATACTCAAAGGTCGGCCAGCGGAATGACTGTCGGCAAAAAGGGATGGTTAAATGAAGAACGTCAGGGCCATATGGATGATCGCGATCTCGCTTCTGCTGGGTTTGGCTGCAGTGGTGGTCGCGGGAAAATGGGTTATCGAGCGAACGAGCATAGATGCGTCCGGGGTAATCATCGCCTCCCGCGATATTGATGTGGGCACGCGGCTGACGCCGGATATGTTGCAGTTGACAGACTGGCCGCGCGCCAACATGCCTGTAGGATCTTTCCAGGACCCGAAGCTGCTCGGTTCCCGTGTAGTCAAGGTTAACCTGGTGCGCGGAGAACCGCTGCTGGAATCGAAGCTGGCACCGGAAGGCTCCACTGGAGGATTGTCCGGAGTGATAGCGGAGGGTAAGCGAGCCATCACCGTACGAGTGAACGATGTTGTGGGGGTCGCAGGATTCGCGCTTCCGGGAAACAAAGTGGACATCCTGGTGAATACTAGAGATGAAAGCGACAAGCCAATCTCTAAAATCGTGCTTGAACAGATTCTGGTGCTGGCAGTCGCCCAGGATCTCGGCCGAGATGAAACCAAGGCCAAGGTGGTAAACGCCGTAACTCTGGAAGTGACCCCTGAGCAGGCTGAAGAACTCGACCTGGCGCGCAGCGTAGGTACCTTGTCGCTGGTTCTACGGAACCAGATGGATAGGAGCGTGGGAACGACGGAAGGCGTGCGGACGCAAGATCTGCTTCGGCTGCGTGTCGCAACCACACTCGGGACCCCCGCACCAGTGTACCGAAGTAAGCCCCCCGCACGAAAGGAAACGGTTGAAATCATCAGAGGTATTCAGAAAACCGAGGCAACACTGTCCGGAAAGGAAATCAGATGAAGCTGCAACATCCCATGGACAGGAGTTCTGTCTTCCCTTCGGGAAGGGTCCCTTTTCCGCGAACCGTCAATGTGCATCTGTTCCCGGCTGGTGGTTCGTCCCCGTCGTATTCGCTCCGGCTGTTCGCTGCGGCGCTGTGCGCCGCTGTCATACTGGGCGGGGGCGTCTCTAATGCGAGAGCACAGGTGATCGCTGCAGCCAAGCCGGCCGATGCGCTGATGGCGGCCACCAGCATGAATGTAACGCTGGGTAAATCAGCTCTGCTCAGAATGCCAGCACCGGTCGCGCGCCTATCGGTAGGTAATCCGGAAGTGGCCGACATGATGCTGATTAGCCCGACTGAGATCTATGTGCTGGGCAAGACCATCGGAACGACCAATATCATTCTCTGGACCAAGGACGGGTCCACTGTTGTAATCGACGTGACTGTCCTCATGGATGCGGCTGCGCTACAAAGCAAGTTGCAGGAACTCATGCCTGACGAGAAAAACATAAGGGTTAGTGCGGCAGGCGACTCTCTTGCAATTTCAGGCACTATATCCGATACCCTCAAGGCGGACCGGGCAATGGCGCTTGCCGATGCTTATGTGCGAGCCTCCGCCGGCACTCAGGGCGGTACCCAACGCGCTGGGGCACAGGGCGGTGGTCAAGGCGGGGAATCACAGGGCGCCGGTCAGGGACTAGGGAGCATTCAAGTGATCAACCTGCTTCAGGTCGGGAGCAACCAGCAAGTGATGCTGGAAGTGAAAATAGTAGAGATCAACCGAACGGTTGCTGAAAAGCTTGGTTTTGATTTCCAGCGAGCAACCAGAAAGGCTGGAAGCGCGTTCACGCAGATCATGACGGGAATCGTAGGCGGCGCGCCCGGGCAGCTGTTCCAGTCCCTGGGTACGCCAAGTACAGGCGATTCCTTTCTCATCGACGCCGAGAGAAAGGACGAGCTGATACAGATTCTCGCCGAGCCCAATATCGTGGCGATCAGTGGCCAGGAAGCAAGCTTCCTCGTGGGCGGCGAAGTCATGATTCCCGTTCCCCAGTTTGCCGGCGTAGTTACTCTCCAGTCAAGGCAGTTTGGCGTGGGCCTCAAGTTTACGCCCACAGTGCTGGAGGAAGGCCGGATCAATCTCGTGGTGTCGCCGGAAGTGACGGAACTGGTCAGCTTCAATACCATCGCCACTACCGGGCTTGGCGGGGTGCTGGCGGTGCCGACCTTCACGACTCGCCGCATATCGACGACAGTACAGCTGCGCGAAGGCCAGTCGCTCGCCATCGGTGGATTGCTACAGGACAACATCAAGGAACACGTCAGGCGTTTCCCCATATTGGGGGAGCTTCCGGTACTTGGCGCGCTATTCCGTAGCAGTGATTTCCAGAAGGACAAGACGGAGCTCATGATTGTGGTTACGCCGCATCTGATAAAACCGCTGGAACCTGTTTATAAACTTCCGACAGACGCCTTCACTCGGCCCACTCGGTCGGAGTTCCTGCTGGAAGGAAAAATGGAAGGTTCACCCGAGGAATTGCCGGCAAAAGAAATTCCCGGTTCGACGGCTCAGCCCCCGGCAGAGCCTCTGCCCAATCCCGCCGATGCCGGTGGATTTCAAATGAGATGAGGAGATGGCAAGTATGAGAACGGCATCGATAAAAGATAATCCTGCCTGGCTGTCTGCAGCTCTTGGGGCAGTTTTGCTATCGGCATTAACGGCCTGTGTACCGATCAGCCCCAGGTGGGATGCAGGATTCGGCACAGCTGTAAACATCGCTAAAACCCAGCAGATTGCCAACCCTAATGCTTTGCACAAGGATCCTGTCAAGGGAATCGACGGCCAGGCAGGTGATGCTGCCCTGGACAACTACCGAGAATCATTCGTGAATCCGCGGCCGGCCCTAACAGGTGGCGTGGTTAACGTCGGTAGTGGCAGGGCGGGAAGCGGCGGCGGGGGCGGGGTGGGGGGCAGGTAGCCACTACCCTGCCTAGATTAGAACAAGGACCACAGCGAATGAGACGCCTCCCGAGCATGCTTCCCAATCACCGGAGCCGCACAAGCCGCAGAAAAGAAGGTGGGGCGGTCGCTATTATCGTGGCACTGTCGATGGTTGTTCTGACGGGTTTTGTCGGCTTGGCGATCGATCTGGGCAGGCTCTACGTTGCAAAATCCGAACTGCAAAACAGTTCCGACTCGTGTGCGCTTGCAGCGGTACGCGAATTGACCGGCGCCAATACTAATCAACTTGTTCTCGCGGAAGCCGCGGGCATCATGGCGGGCATGCGTCATGACGTCCTCTTTCAAGGCGAAACGATTCTTCTTACTGCTGACAGCGTAACATTCAGTCAAACCCTTGATGGCGTTTATCAGACAAGGCCCGCCATTAGCTCAGCCGACGCACTTTTGATGCAGTTTGTGCGTTGCACGGCGGAACGAGCCGGGATTGCCAACTGGTTCATTCAGGCACTGGATATCCTGCCGGGAGTTGCAATCGGCACCCAGACGGTTTCCGCTGCTGCGGTAGCCGCGCGTTCGCCGTCACAAAACGTTTCCTGTGCCCTCCCTGTAGGTATCTGTAGCAGTGCGCTCAACCCCGTCCCTGCAATTGGAACATGGTTGCAAAGCGTGATCGGCCCTGGTGGATCAGGCGGAAACGGCGACCTGACAGGAAATTTCATGTGGGTGGATTACTCCCCCCCCGGTGGAGGGGCTTCCGAGATTGGAGAAAATCTGACCAGTCCAGGTATCTGCAACCTCCCTGCTACCGGCTCTCAAGTGGGCCAATCCGGGGTCATATCCTCCCTGGCGGCCAGCTGGAACAGCCGTTTTGGCATATACAAAGGCAGCGTCAAGGCGGGAGAGTCCGTCCCCGACTACACCGGTTACGCCTATACCGAGGCACCGGGAAGCTGGCCCTCCAAGTTCAACGCTTTTGCTGATTTCAGGAGCAAAAGGGGAGCCTATGCAATGTATCAGGGGGATGCATCAACCGGCCTGAGCACAAGCGGCACGATCGAGAATGCCGGCTATCTCCAGACAAGCGGGGGTGATCGCAGGGTAGCAACCGCAGCAGTTGTGGATTGCGCCGGTTTCACCGGCGGGTCGACTGTAGCTCCCGTCCAGTCATGGGCTTGCGTTCTGATGCTGCACCCTATCAATAACAACGCTGGTGGCAGCGGAACGGGCGCAAACAGGATGTACCTTGAATACCTTGGCTGGTCTGACGATCCAGGCAGTCCATGCGTGACGTCCGGTTTACCAGGAGGACCTGCCAGCGGAGGACCGCTTGTTCCGGCCCTTGTGCGATGAGGGTTGCCGTGCGCAAGCAAAAATACGTGATGGAGACATTCTCCGGTTTGAAGGAAGGCCGGGCGCGAGGCGCGATACGTGGAGCGGCCGCTGTGGAATTTGCCCTGCTGTTGATACCCCTGCTGCTGCTGGCGCTGGGCGTAGCCGAATACGGGCGAGCGCTCTATCAATACAACTCGCTCGTCAAGACAGTGCGCGATTCGGCGCGGCTCATATCGCAATATAACCCCGCGGATGCAGCTTCCTACCAGACCGCGCTAGACGATGCACGATGCCTCGCAGTTCACGGCAATACAGCTTGTACCGGCCCGTCGCTTGCGCCAGGGCTCACAGCTGACATGGTAGGGATTGCCTCTGCAACAACCGCTACCGCTGCTGGAACGCCAATTACGCTGGTTGAGGTCAGTATCACAGGTTATGTATTCAACTTTGTGTTTAATCCTGGCCGTCTCCTGGGAAATGCCGTGGATAGCCTCACCTTCGGTGACATTCGGGCAACGATGAGGCAGCTATGATAGCGAGGCATCCTTCCACGGTATCTCACTCCCCGGACCGGTTCAAACAGCGCGGAGCCGCCGCAGTGGAGTTCGCGTTGGTTTCTTCGCTCCTTTTTACGCTGTTGTTCGGCATCATGGAGATGAGCCGTGTCCTGTTCTACTTTAATACTGCAACCGAGGCCACGCGCCTGGGCGCGCGGCTGGCTGTAGTGTGCAATAAAGACGCCTCAATCATCAAGACCAGGATGAGTAACATGCTGACCATCCTGGCTCCCGGCAACATTGATGTCACTTATGTGCCTGGCGGATGCGATATCAATTCGTGTCAATCCGTTACTGTAAGCATTACAGGGTTGGATATCTCAACTTTTATTCCGTTTGTGCCTTTAAATCTTAGCATGCCGTCATTTTCGACAACACTGCCGCGCGAGAGCATGAATAGCGTCAATCCAGATTGCAGTTGAGCCGAATTGCCCTGGAAAAAGTTAACTAGCAACGAATAAGAGAACGGAAAATTGAAGATCGCCCTGATTGCGCAAGACCCGCAAGGCCCGGACAATATTCGGAAGCTCCTCGCAGAGGCCGATAAGCCTTACCTGCTTTGCTCGATGATTGGCGGCGTGCGACAGATCGCCGCTATGGCGGAGCAGGAGAAACCCGACCTGCTGCTGCTGGAAGGGCAGCACTTCAGCCCAGTGGAACTACAGGTTGTCAACGAGGTAACTTCCCGCTTTCCCGATCTCGGGATGGTTATGCTTTGCCCCACCCAACCTCTAGAGGTTCTCATCGACGTCATGCGTGCCGGCATTCGCGAAGTGCTGCCGACGCCATTGACCCGTAATGTGCTGGTCGACGCTTTGGAGCGCTTTCAGCAACGCTACATATTGTCCCGGACGCCCGCAAATCAATGCACCGTGCTTGCATTCCTTCCCTGTAAAGGCGGTAGCGGAGCGACATTCCTGGCTACCAATATCGCGTATGCACTGGCTGCCGCAGAGAATAAGCGCGTTGCCCTATTCGATTTTAATCTCCAGTTCGGCGACGCGTCGCTGTTCGTCTCCGATAGTCCGCCAACGACTTCGATTGCCGATGTCGCTCGCCAGATCCAACGGCTGGACGGGTCATTCCTGGCTTCCAGCATGGTCCAGGTATTGCCAAATTTTGGTGTTCTAGCTGCCCCGGAGGCGCCGGAAATGGCTGCGGAGATAAAAGCGGAGCATATCAACCCACTGTTTCAGGTAGCGATGAAACATTATGATTTTCTGATTCTGGACATCGGGCGCGAGCTGAATGAAATTTCCATACAGGCGCTGGATCGGGCCGACCTGATTTTCCCCGTGCTACAGCAAACCCTGCCTTCCATCCGGGATGCTAAACGTATGTGGAACACATTTCGCGCCCTTAACTATTCAGACGATAAGCTTCGGCTGATCTTGAATCGCTACATGAAAAACGCGGAAATTACGCTTGCCGACTTGGAAAACACATTGAATTTGAAGATTTCTAAAGTGATACCCAACGATTATGACACGGTCACCTCATCGGTGAATCAGGGCGTGCCCGCCATCAAGCTGAACCGGCGTAGCCCGGTGGCGAAATCAATTCAGGAGATCGCGCACGAACTATCTCACGGTGCCGTTAGGGGAAGCCTGCTTCGGAAATTGTTTACATTTTAGGAAGAGCCTGGAAGCCGCAGGAAACGATTTTGCAATAAGACCATGAAGTATCGGAAACCGAACAACGTTCAATCGTTACGACCTCGTGAACGGGCCCATTGCCGAGCAGTGCGGGTGCACGGAATTTGTTTCCGGGCAGTGAATGCACTGAACCCCAAAACCATGAAACCCCATACTCTACGGATGCCACCATGTCAATTCGAGACCGTCTTCAAAGCGTAAGCAGAACTGGAACCGCGGGGCAGAACGCGGCGTCACTTGTCGCCATGCACGATATTCCGGCCTACCAGGAACTGAAGACATACGTCCATCAGAAGTTGCTCGACCGCATGGATTTGACGGTCATGGAAAGCCTTTCGCCCGAACGTCTTATGACGGAAATCAAGAACCTTGTGGAACGGTTGCTGACCGAAGAAACGACGCCCATTAACGACGCGGAGCGGCAGTGCATTGTCCGTGACATTCAGAACGAAGTTCTCGGCCTGGGCCCCCTTGAGCCCCTGCTGGCAGATCCCAGTATCTCTGACATCCTGGTAAATACTTACCGACAGGTATATGTCGAGCGCCGGGGCAAGCTTGAAATGACCGACACCCATTTCGCCAGCGAAGCCCATTTAAGGAAAATCATAGACAGGATTGTTTCGCGTGTCGGACGCCGCGTGGACGAATCGAGCCCCATGGTGGACGCACGCTTGCCCGATGGCTCCCGAATCAATGCCATCATTCCCCCTTTGGCAATAGACGGATCGATGCTTTCGATTCGGCGTTTTTCCGTCAAGCCGCTCAAGGTAAACGATCTGGTTGGTTTCAGGTCAATGACGCCGGAAATGGGTGAGATCATCGGCGCGCTGGTCAAGGGCAAGTGCAGCATACTTATTTCCGGCGGGACCGGTAGCGGAAAAACTACGTTGCTCAACATGTTGTCTGGTTTCATTCCCCCCTCGGAACGCATTGTTACCATCGAGGATGCGGCCGAATTGCAGTTGCAGCAGCCTCACGTAGTGCGCCTCGAAACACGTCCTCCCAACGTTGAAGGCAAGGGCGAAGTATCGCAGCGCGCACTGGTTAGAAACAGCCTGCGGATGCGCCCTGACAGGGTGGTTATAGGTGAGGTGCGGGGCGCCGAGGCGCTGGATATGTTGCAGGCCATGAATACCGGGCACGAAGGGTCCATGGCAACTGTACATGCCAATACGCCAAGGGATGCTCTTGGCAGGATCGAGAATATGGTGAACATGGTCGGGCTTAATTTGCCGATCAAGGCAGTCCGGCAGCAGATCAGCTCGGCCATTGCGGTGGTGATTCAGGTTTCGCGACAAACCGACGGCAAGCGCAAGCTGACCAGCATTCAGGAAATCACCGGGATGGAAGGCGATATCATTACCATGCAGGAAATCTACACTTTCGCACAGACAGGCGTGTCGGCGGACGGCACGGTTGAGGGGCATTTCCGCGCAACCGGCATCCGTCCAAAGTTTGCCGAGCGGCTACGAATACACGGCATTCCATTGCGGGAGGAGTTATTTGATCCCTCCCGCCGGTACGCGTAAACGGAGAAGAGACTATGGATCCCCTCTATTACCTGTTCCTCGTATTTTTCTTCCTTGCTGTGGTGCTGTTCCTGGAAGGAGGCTACCTGGCCTGGAACGCTTACAAGGGACCGGAAGCCAAACGCATCCGGGAACGCTTGCAGGCCGTTTCGGCCGGATGGAGCGGCGCGGAGACGTCGTTGCTGAAACAACGGCTGCTCAGTAATTCGCCCCCGCTGGAACGCTTTCTCCTTCAGATTCCACGCATTCATACCCTCGACCGGCTGCTGCAACAATCCGGAATGGCGCTCATGGTGACACAATTCCTTGGCTACACCGCTATGGCTGGGGTGGGAGGGATGGCGAGCGCCGCGTTGCTGGGCCTGCCGTTTGGCATCACGCTGCTTTGCGGCGCGTTGGGAGGCGCACTGCCCGTGTTCTTTGTGTTCAGCGCGAAACGCAAGCGCCTGCAAAAAATCGAACAGCAGTTGCCGGAAGTAATCGATCTGTTGGCCCGTGCCTTGAAGGCCGGCCATGCGTTTTCCAGCGCCTTGCAGATGGCGGCCATTGATGGCCCTAGCCCGACGGCTGGGGAGTTCCGTCTGACGTTCGATGAAATCAACTTTGGCGTCTCGGTGCAGGACGCGTTGGTTAGCCTTGCCGCTCGCGTTCCCATCACCGATCTGCGTTACTTTATTATCGCTGTCCTGATCCAGCGCGAGAGTGGCGGCAATCTGGCGGAGCTGCTAGATAAAATCAGCGGCCTTATCCGTGCCCGCCTGGCGCTGCTAGGGAAAATTCGGGTGCTTTCGGCTGAGGGACGGCTGTCGGCATGGATTCTTTCCTGCCTACCATTTGCGGCCGCATTAATGATCAATTTCGTCAATCCCGGATTTCTCGACGTGTTTTGGACAGATCCTGCAGGACCCGCAATGGTTGGCACTGCCCTGGGGATGATGATGACCGGCATTTTCTTCATGTCGCGCATCATCAAGATTCGGGTATGAAGCAGTTTTAACCAAACCATGGAAGAGGCCCAAGCATGACACCTGTTCAAATTGCCTACCTGGCGGTAATTTTCATCTTCGTGGCGGGAGCTGCTCTAGGGGTGATGCGAGCCTTTGCTCCACGTCCTACCAAGGCCCGGCTTGAACAAGTTGCTGCAGATGCCTCGCCCAAGGAGGGAGCGGCAGACCAGTGGTCGCAGACGATTGTGAATATGTCTGGTCCATTGGCTCATCTATCGCTGCCAAGCGAAGGCTGGGAAAAATCTATTTTACGAACTCGCTTCATGCACGCGGGCTGCGGTGTCCGGTCCGTGCCCATGATTTACTTTGCCTTGAAGACTTTACTGGCGCTGGTTTTGCCCGGTTTTTTCCTGATCTACGCGGGCCTTGGCGATCTGGAACCAGGCACGAACACCGTGATGGCAGCCGTTGTAGTGCTTTCGGCGCTCGGCTACTACCTTCCGAATTTTGTGCTGGCGCGTATGATTGCGCTACGCCAGCGCGAACTGTTTGAGAGTTTCCCCGATGCCATCGATCTCATGACGGTTTGCATCGAGGCGGGTTTGGGGCTGGATGCCGCAATGGTACGAGTGGGAGAAGAAATGCGCCTGAGAAGTAAGACCTTGGCGGACGAGCTTCATCTGGTAAGCCTTGAGCTGCGCGCCGGCAGAACGCGGGAGCAGGCCTTGCGTAACCTTGGTTTGAGAACGGGCGTCGAAGAAATTGAAGCTCTGGTGTCAATGCTGATTCAGGCCGATCGCTTTGGCACCAGCATCGCCGCATCCCTGCGCGTCCATTCAGACACGCTGCGGACCACACGCCGGTTGCGAGCGGAAGAGGCTGCCGCAAAAATAGCGCTGAAACTGCTTTTCCCCCTAATTTTCTGCATCTTTCCTTCACTTATGCTCGTGCTGTTGGGGCCGGCGGTCATTAATATTTATCGTGTGCTGCTACCGACAATGGCAGGCTAATCATTAGGGGATCCATGTTTAAAGTAAAACGGCTTGTATGGGTAGGGGTCTGCGTATCCGTCATGGGCGGATGTGCCTTGTACCAAAACAAGAATAAACAGGCCTTGAGCGTCAAGGGGGTGACTGATATAAAACACACCGCGGGCGCTTTCGGGGCAATGTACTGGCTGGGCCGGTACTACCAGGGAAGGGGTAAGTATGCGGAAGCAATCGCAGCATATGAAAAAGCGCTGGATGCAAACCCGAGCCATGTCGAAGCGCACAACGGGCTGGGCATCTCCCACTTTATGCAGGGAGGCCACCAACCGGCGCTGCACCATCTGCGGAAGGCAATCGAACTGCTACCGGTGGCGACACACTTGCACAATAATCTCGGCTATGCCCATATGATGGTGCGAGGACACGATGGCGAGGCCGCTGCCGCATTCGAGGAGGCGCTGCGGCTGGATCCGGAGAATATTCAGGCCCATGACAGCCTCATGGTCGTTTACGAAAGGATGGGGCTGCACGACAAGACCGCAATGCTGGCAATGGCAAGACCCCGACTCGCGGCCGCTCGTCCTGCGATGCCCGGCATAGCACCTGGCCCAACCGGGATTTTCATCGATTCCGCCACCGTACGGGAAACTGCAATGTCAAGCCAACACGAGATGCAATATAGTACCGATGCCCGGATGGTGCAGGTGAACCCCAATCTGTTCGAGCTCAAGTTAAACCAGGCTGATCCGGTGGTGGCAATCCTTGCTGCCAATCCCCCCGTCAAACCGCAGAGTCTCGTTAACCCCGAGAGCAAGGATGGCCTTGAAGTTTCGAACGGCAGTGGCATGACGGGTATCGCTTCACATGTATCCACCTTTCTGCAGAAGAGAGGGTACACCAAGGTGCGGCTGACTGATCGCCCGCCATTCCAGCAGGCACGCACGGAGATACACTACCGGACTGGCAATCACGTCCTGGCCGACAGGATTAACCAGATGATGCCAAAGCAAGTTCCCCTGGTGGAAAGCTACAATCTTCGTACCGATATTCGGGTACGAGTACTGCTGGGCAAGGATGTCGACGGGGAGGTTGGCTATTTCGGCAAGCCGGCGAAGATGCAGATTGCGCAAAGAACCGGCGCGGCTGCAACCAGGAAACAGCCTTGGGAATGATCCAGGCCGGAACGCTGCAGATGCATCACATTTCTACGAAATAGCTGGCAGCGGCAATGTTTACCGTCTCGGCTGTGAACTCGGGTCGCCGCTTCATGAAACGTGCGCGATCCACGATATGCTCTACCAGATCCCGGGGGTGACTTCCTGCGAGCGGCCGCCTTGCTTTGCGATAATAATTATCCAGCAGATATTCGGTTACTGCCGCATCGTAGGCGATTCCCTGTGTAGCACAAACACGGCGCAGGATTTCCGTGAACTCGCCCTCGGTTTGGTGTTGCACCTGTATCTTGTGGCGGATACGACGCAGGAATGCCTCATCAACCAGATCCCGGGGGCGCAAGTTGGTACAAAAAACGGTGATCTGATCAAAGGGTATCTCGAACTTAAGCCCGGTATGGAGTGTTGGGAAGTCGGTACCACGTTCCAGGGGAATGATCCAGCGATTGAGCAACTGACGGGGTTCCATTTTCTGGCGGCCAAAGTCGTCGAGAATAAAAACCCCGTTTCCGGCTTTCATGTGTATCGGCGCCTCGTAGAACTTGCTATCGTGATCGTAGCGCAGATCAAGCATATCCAGGGTGAGTTCCCCTCCAACCATTACCACCGGGCGGCGGCATTTTTTCCAGCGGGGATCGTGCTTCAGATTCATTCTCAGATCAAGCTGGGGGCTTCCCGAAGTTTTGTCTTCGACAGAGAAATGAATTGCGGGATCAAATAGGCGAATGACCTGGCCACTGACCTCGATTGCTTGCGGGATGTAAATATTTCCCGGCAATGCGCGTCCCAATGTTTCGGCAATGCTCGTTTTCCCTGTTCCAGGCGGGCCGTAAAAAAAGATGGAACGTCCCGATCCAAACGCAGGCCCTAACTGGTTGAGCATCTTTTCCCCGATGACCATATGCTTGAGGGATTGGCGTACCCAGTCATCATCCACTTCAATCTGTCGGATGCCCTGCCGTGCCAGAGCCCGCGTATAAGCTTGCAACGGCACGGGAGCCGCGCCCACGTAGCGACTACTGCCAAGCGCCGCTTCTGCTCTTTCTCGCCCGCGCTTGGTTAATTCAAAAACATGGGAAACCCGGCTATAGCCGTCGGCTGAGCGGATGGAGGCCAATTGATCGGATTTGACCAGCTCTGCCAGTTCATCGACCACACTGAACGGGAGCGAGAGTGCGTCGGAAATATGCTGTAAAGAGAATGTGCCGGCCTCGAGATACGCGGCCTTAAGCAGCAAGTCGGTGAGAAAAGCTTCGCTTAGGCCGGTGTCGGCTACTTTAAGCGGCGCTCTGGGTACAGGGTGGAAGAACTCGTCAATCTGGCTTGTCGTGAGGAAACCAAGAGAGACGAGGGCATCCCCCAGACGTCCATTGATTTCCTGCTGGCGGCATAATGCTTGCCCCAATTGTACGGAAGACACCAAACCCTCGCGAACCAACAGTCCGCCAATTGCGTCTGACATAATGCATCCTTTGAATGCGTGTATGGCGGTGGATCACTTTTATTTCAAGTGTCGTTTTACATTAATGATTCGTTGAGGCTGGAAGAATGGGTTGGAAAGTTTTTCACTCATTACAAGAGTCGTCATGAATAGTTAGCGAACACCAGTACTGCTTGGCTAAAATATTAATGGAACAAGCCGGTACCGTACTTCAAGCATGTAAGCGCGGTACGCTGGGTCAAGGGCAAGGTGTTTTTCTTCGCTAAAGATTCGCATATAGAGAAACCCCAGAGTTACCGCATAGACAATCAGGTTTGAAGCCGTCGTATGCACCAGCACGTAGCCACCAAATATCAGGAAATAGCTGGCATAGAGAGGATGACGCACGACGCGATACATCCATGCCGTTTTGATTTCTCGCCGTGCCGCCACTATTGCGAAACTGCGATTGAGGGATAGCAGGCCGACTATCTGAAGCATTGTCCCGAGGGCAATCGCAATGTCGGCCGCAGGGAATATTCCCCATGTCGCGGGGCGGAGAAACATTGGAGCGAATGAACCCCCGATCGCCACTAGCCAGTCAAATGGCGCCAGCGAAATGCTCTTCGGATTGCTGCGGAAGATAAAAAATCCTGCCGTCAGGGTTTCGGAAAAAACCACCAGCAACAACGCCCATTCCCCTGTCTCCTGGAATTTGCTGAAATGCGCATAGGCAAAAAAGCTTAATATGACTGCAAGCAGCATCCCACTATAAACGTGGGCTCGCCTGGATTGCAATATTCCCGATAGTGAGGCCGTGATTTCATTGCGAGAAGGCGGGGAGTTATTCATATCATTCTTAAGGAATTTTTTTAAAAGCTCTAATACCTTAATGCTACGTTATCCGCCATTATTGTCCATCGTACTAAAGTACATGAAGCTATTTTTTTCAAACCTTGATCCACGGGCTCGCTGCCAAGCTTGATGCAACCGCCCGACGAAGACAGGATTGCGGCCAGGTATCGCATCCGAGAATAACCAGAGGAACCTTTGAACAAGCATTTGGCTCATACAGAATAGCCGTCGGCAGCAGCGGCTTGACCTGTTCCTTTTCGTTGGCACCAAGGGTTAAATGCACCCCCAATCGGCATCGTGTGACATCCACCGTCGCTCGGGCATATTTGTCGCTTTTTGCCAAGCCCGAGCATACAACCCAACCTTGCCCCCCATGTCTCTTATGCGGGGTACCGCACTGATTCCGGGAGCCAGAAAGGGAATGATATAGACGTCGCAAACCTGCACACAAGGAGGTGCGCCATGAACAGCATGTTATTGTTTTGGGGTGCGTATATTCTTGTACTTCTGGCTGGGCTGGGAATTCTAGGAGTAAGTTGGAGCTGATCTCGAAGGTCGCGATGAATGATGGCCCGGAGCATATCGCTACCGGGCCAAGTTTTGCCCTGTTTAAAATACGGAAAGCGGCACTATCATGGGGTTTAGGGAAGCCCGAACAAGTCCTCTGCGGGACTTTTGTTCAGGGCTTTTTCGTTGAGCGCAAGGTGGGTGGAAAATGGCGGGGTGTACTTCGGTACAATAGGCAATCTGCTGAAAGCCTGTAGGATGGCACCTGGGGTAGCTACTCATCCTCCAGGGTAGTGGATCCCCACATCCCGGCCCGACGGCAATGTCCCTGCTGTCGGGCTTTTTATTGCGGTTTGCTCCTGCTGCGCAGTTGAGCAGGACCGGTTCGCCAAGTATGTTTCCCATTACTCCGTTGGCGCCACCGGCTATTATTTTTGCCGGGCTTACGCTGCGCAAGCCCACCCCTTATACTGACGGGTTATCGGGCCTTTTAATCGATCACCGAAGCGCCGCCCTGCAATACTGGCTGGTAGATCTTTCAAGAACGAGCCAGGTTTTTACCCTGATGCATAGCGGAGGGACGCACTCCCATCCTGAAAACAAGGAGTATTTTCATGAAAAGCTTGCTCATCCTCGCCATTGCTCTCATAGCCCCGGTTTTTATCGCACACGCTGACCCAAAAGGGCTCGACGATGCCGAGATTGTCGCCATCGCCATGACCTTGAGCCAGGCCGAGATCAACGCCGGCAATCTTGCCCAGTCGGTGTCATCTCATCCGGAAATCAAGAAATTCGGCCAGCGCGTGGCTGCCGAGCATGACGATTTCCATTCTTCGTTGCGCGATTGGGTAAACAAGCAAAATATCGCGCCACAGCGCAACTCAATCAGCGATAGCTTGAAAGCCAGCGAGGAAAAATACCTGGAAAAGCTCAAGGGGTTGAGCGGCATACTGTTCAACCTGGACTATATGAGCCACAAAGTAGTATCGCATCAGCAAGCGCTCGACATGTGGGACAAGAAGCTGATTCCTGAGGCCGAGGACGAAGAACTGAAAAGCTTGTTGAGGGCGATGCGGAAACGGCTTGCAGATAATCTTGAAGATGCCAGGCTGATCAAATCATCGTTGGGCCGAAAGAAGTAGTGGTAGGGGGATTATCGGTTGCGCCTGGCTAACCGCCTGATTGCTGGATTCCGGGTTGGGCCCCGAATGACGAAATTCATGGTATTCGTGGTATTTCCTGCCGGATCGAATCAATAATAAAGTGTAACGAAAAAATTTTTGCCACTACTCATTCGCTTCCTTCCATTTTGCCGCTGCCAGGCAAACAGCATCGCGCAAGGTCGAACCACTGGTTTTGATGTCCTCGCAATATAAGGTGAAGCCGCCGCGGTATTGTGGCGTAGAGCGATTATAAACCGCCTGTTCGCAGTATTCGCTTAGCCAGTCGAGTATTTCGGTATCCGAGAGGTTAAGGGGGACCGGGCGATGTTCGGTCCATGATGCTTTCATCCAGTTCATCCAGCGCCCAGCCCCGTTTTCCATGACGTTTCTCTCCCGAGTCTATGTCTGCCCTTTCAAGTCGGGCCCAGTTCCGCGCCAGGCACAGCCTGGACATTTCTTTGCGCCTTTCCCTTCCCTGACCGCTTGTCTTTCCACGCCACGGGGGGGCTTACTGGATCGAGGCTATGCCGGGTCGGGCTGCGCGTCGGTTTCGCGGGTGCTGCAAACAACCTGGACCGATCAAACTACGTTGTTGCAGCATGGAGAGATATTACAAGTAAAACTTGTAATTGTCAAGGTGAACTTGTAGTGCAAGAAAAATACAGTGGCGGCTATTAGCTGCCGCAGCTCAACGGCCCGATGGGAAGATGCCCGGCAGTTTTCGGTAGGCTGATTTGTCCAGGGTGAGTTACCGGCTCGGCATTCTCACGAAAGGCACCTTGGAGTCGCGCTGATGGGTTCTTCCGGGACCATACTCCACTACATGGTCATCCCTCAGGATTACGGAATAATCGGGCACGTCGCGGTATGAGCCGCTGAACCAGGACCAGTTATTGCGCCGGTCGACGTAGAGCAGCGCTTCGTAATTGCCGCTGCGCTGATAGCCGTCGGGGCTGCCGGCGGCGTTTATAACCTGCGTCTTTGTCATGCCGTAACGGACGCCGCTCATCTTTCCAGTGGTGACGCAGGAAGAAAGGATCAGTACGCCGAGCAGGGCGAAAACAGTAGTTTTCATAAATGGACTCCCAATAACAAGTTGAAAAGCCGGTCTTACCCAGGGGCAGGGAAGACTGGGGCGAGCAACCGGATTCCTCGCCGATGTCCAGCCTGGTGAAGGCCAGCCGTCGAACGACGCTTGGCTGAGGTTGATCCGAGTCAGCGAGTTCCGAATTCCAGCTCCTTGATAAGTACTGCTACTTCAGCCACTTCCGCAAGTACTTCCGTTACCGCCCGCTCAAGAGTGTACCTGCGCCTTTCCGCTTCGCGCAGGTGCTCGGGTAACTCCATGAGGCGTGCCTCCAGTTTTGATCGCGCCTTCTCGGAAACATGAAAAGCGAACAGCATCTCCAGGCTGTCGTAGGGAAAACTGCTCGTGGCGGTTTTCATGGCCGAGGGTCTCCCTTGGATACCGGTTCTGCCGCTGCTGCCACTGCGCCCCCCCCATTCGTTCCGGTTTGCGTAGTACGGGGACTATAAGGGGTTCGAATCTTAGGTTTCATCTTTCACTCCCGTTTCTGATTTACATCGAACCTGCTAAAGCCGGCGGTTAGTTTCGCCTGTCGGATTTCCGGCGGTCCTGCCAGTGCCGCGGGAATTTCCGCCTATCTGATTGCCGTCTTTCTACGAGTCTTTGTTCTACCCTCGGACATCCGACGCGGAGGAAATGCTGGCGCCGGGTGGGCGGCCATATCGGGCACAGGCAACGGCTTCAAGTCTATCTCGACAGCCTTGTCCGCCCCTTCGCCAATCAGAGCCTTGCTTATTGTCACTAGGCGGGCGGCATCTTCTTTTGACATGCGCCGCATTGCTTCCACTACCTGAGCGATAAGGGGGTCTTGATCGGCTACAGTTGCTCCGGCGCCAGTCACGGCAGTCCCCTTTCGGCCCCTGCGCTCGCCCGCGGGTATGAAATGCGTGGCCGCCGGCGCCAGTCTGAGCACTTCCGCGATTTTGTTCAATCTTTTTCCACGAGGCTGGGTGGCGCCCGATTCCCATTGCTGGACAGCTTGTGGAGACACACCAACAAGCGCTGCCAACTGGGACTGGTTCAAGTTGAGCTTTTCACGCCCCTCGCGGATGATTCTCGCAATGTCCATGCATTTATAGTACAAGCAATGCTTGTGATCCGCTTACAAGATTTACTTGACAACTACAAGAATTACTTGTAATAATGTCCTCATTGACAGTACACGAATCAAAAAAAGTTTCAATTCAAGGTGGAACACGCGAACTAGCCGCGCTAATGCTCCCGTGTCTGCTAAATACGCCTGATAAATGGAGTTATGCGTGAATTACTACGAACGATACTGCGGCGACTATCAACGCGATACCGCACATCTTTCTCTTGCCGAGCACGGCGTCTATACGATGTTGCTGGATACCTATTTTAGCGTGGAAAAGCCGTTGCCCACTGATTTCTCCAGCCTCTACAGGGTTTGCAGGGCGATGACGCGGCTTGAGCAGCAGGCCGTAAAGGCTGTTGCCGAGCAGTTTTTCCCTGTCTCGGAGGTGGACGGACTGCGCCACAATCACCGTGCGGACCGCGAGATCGCCAAAGCGCGGCCAAAAATAGAGGCCGCGAGGCTCAATGGTAGAAAAGGCGGGCGCCCCTCCGCAGGAGATACACGAAAGAAACTCAGGCAGGAAACAGAAATACCCGGCGGGTTAACCGCGGGTTCCGGCATCGCAACCCAGCGAACGGATCCCGGGGAGCCCGGCGGGAAAACTCCCCAGCACCAGCACCAGCACCAGTTCAGTAAAAACATGGAGTGTGGCGAGACAAGGAATATTTATATTCAGGAAGGGCAGGGGGGCGCACCAGCTCCCGCGCCTGAATCCGTTTCCTTCAATCCCGGCAATGTTGCTCTCCAGCCCGAATCTCACAAAACCGAAACGTCGAGTCAGTTACAGCCGGGCGTTGCCGGCGCGTGCTGCAAGGTCCTGACCCGGCTCGGGGTGCAAGGCTGTAACCCGCACCATCCCACATTGGTCGCGCTGTTGCAGGCAGGGGCGCTGGAGGATGAGTTCGTGCAGGCCGCAAGGAACGCGGCAGCCAGGGGTAAACAGAGTTTTGCCTATGTTGTCGGCACAGTAAAACGGCAGAGGGAAGAAGCTGCAGGACTCGTTCTGCACTGCGGCCGGATGCCCAACAGCCAGGAATTGCTGGAGTCATCCAACCAGGCCGCGGCCGAGGGATGGACGCCACCGGAACTGCGAGAGCCGGATTCAAAGGAAACCTGGCATGCAAACTGACGATTTCCAGAAATTCCATGACGGGGTCGCGGGCGTGATGAGTTTCTATGGCAAAAGCGTTTCCAGGTTTGCGCTGGATGTCTGGTGGACCGCCCTCAAAGGATTCGACCTGCCGGCGATCGTGGATGCTTTTAATCGCCATCTCGCTAATCCGGATGCGGGGCAATTCGCGCCCAAGCCCGCCGACATCATACGTATGTTGCAAGGCTCGACGCAGGATGCCGCCTTGAGAGCGTGGGCCAAGGTCGACCGGGCGGTGCGCAGCGTGGGAACCTATTGCGACGTGGTATTCGACGATGCACTGATCCACCGGGTGATCCAGGACATGGGCGGCTGGATCGCCCTCGGTACCAGGGCCGAGGACGAGTGGCCGTTCGTGGGCAAGGAGTTTGAGAACCGTTATCGCGGGTTCCGTATCCGCAGTGAACGGCCGCAATACCCGGCCGTGCTCACCGGACTTGTGAGCGCGCACAACCACCGGCAGGGTTTCAAGCCCGACATGCCGGTGCTGATCGGAAATGAGCAGGCGGCACGCCAGGTGTTAAGCGGCGGATCGGATCAACCGGTGCTCGGTTTTAAACGCATGGGTGCCGATGCGTGGGAATTGCCCGGCGAAGCGCACGCGATCAGCGACACGGACGGAGAACGGCCGGCCGGTGGGGTTAATGCAAAGGATAGAGCCGGCAGGCGGGAGGGAATGGGTTGATATAGGTGAGAAAGGATTAAGGACAAAGGACAAAGGACAAAGGACAAATATGAGAAGCAGCGGTAAATCACTACAGGGTATCCCGGATACATCGGACCAGGCTCATGGGGGCGGTAAATGGGAATGAATGGAAGCGTCAGGTCAGTGAATAAAGGAGGCGGCGGCAGTGTGCATCTGGAGCGCTGGGAGTACGGAAACCCGGAGGAGGTGGCCGCCCGCAGGCAGGCGCAATCGTGCCATGGCTGCCTGCATGAGGAAACAATCCGCATCGCCGAGCAATACATGAAGTATTGCGCGAAGGGTCGAAAACACGGGAAGCATTGTGCTTTATATCAACCAGCCGGAGTATGACAAATGAAATTCAATGATCCGCAGCATGCCCTCAGATGGGCTTATGAAACCACCAACAGGCCCATCGTGAAAATCTCATCCGTCAACGCGATGCGCGGCGCGGACAGGGCAGGGGGGGTGCGCGCCGACGGCGAACTGACCGCGTACGACTATCACGCGCAGGCGGCCTTGATCCTGAGCCTGTGCGCGCGCGTCCTGCCTGATCTGCACATGGCTTATGTAAGCGTGCAGTTTGGCAGGGAAGCAGGGGGGTTCGACTTGCTTGCGCGCCATCTCGCGGCGAGTTTTGGCACGGGCGTGCACAGCCGCAGGGGCATCGAGCAAATAATCCGGGCCTACTGCGGAGAAAAAACGGGACTACGCGAGATTCGCAAAACCATGGCCTGCGGGATGCTCAGGGCGGCTTCTTTGCGTAACGGGGGATACGACGTTCTGGACTTTCTCCATGCGCAAACCCTGGACATCTTGCACAGGGAGATGGAGAGGCGGGGGTTTATTGTGGGGCGCAACAAGACGACACGCGATGTTTCGATGGACGACGGCACGCCGGCCGAGTCCCCGGGCTGACAGGCATGGCTACGGGCTACTTCGCGGCCTGGAGTATACGCGGAGGGCATCGTTCAGGAACGCGCGGCCAAGTCCTTTGCCTTTCCATTCAGTGCCGACGGGAAGTATGGGGGAAAGGGAAATGGAAATGGGGAGGGCCGGATTGCCGTCCCGCGATGCCCAGTTGCCGTCCCTGCAGAGACGCGGACGATGCTCGGTTCGCAAGCGCACAGAACAACGGCGCGTTGTCGTGCAATAGTGAGGAGAAACAACGCCAAAAAATACCATGACCGGGGTACGCTTCCCGGTCTTCGATAGACAATAGTTGCTTTACACTTGGGGGTTAACGTGATGGAGAAAACGCTTATTGTCCCCGCTGTGGCAACGCTGCTATTGATAGCGATGCTGTCCGGTTGCGATACCCGCGATGTCGCAGAAGAGGTTCGAACGGCGGAATGGTACGAATCCCATGAAACGGAACGAGCCCAACAACTGGCCGAATGCAGGACCGACCCTCTGCTTGATGCGACGCCCAATTGCATCAACGCCAGCCGGGCCGAGAACAATGCAAAAGCTTCTACAAAGTGGGCTACAGAGCGTGATGACGTTAGAACCGCGCCGCCACCCGTTCCGTATCCGTAGCTGGCGCGTTTGCGCCGGACTCGTTACCGCCTGAGCCGCCTGTGCCGCCCAAGCAGGCTTGATCGTGTTTGCGCCTCCATCCCTTCGAGTCAAAAGCTGCTGGCCCGGGCTTTGACTATTCTTCAGTGGCTTCCGTAGCTTCCGTAGCTGTAGGGAGCACTTCGCCTGGGGGGGTCTCCGGTTTTCGCGAACGGCGGCGGCGCGTCGCTGTTTTCGGCGCCGTTTTAGCTGCTGCTTTTGCCGGGGTTCCAGGAGCATCGAGGACATCGCGGGCATCGGGGCCATCAGAGGGGGTGGGGGATGCGGGTGCCGGTTCGGTGGGCGGCTCGGTAGTAATCTGCGCCGCTGGTGTTGCTTTTCCCTTTGGTGCCGCTTGTGCCGCTGCTGCTCCGGGCGCTGCTTCCCCAGGCTGCTGCGGGGCCTGCTTCTCCCCCTGGGGTAAGGCCGTTTCGGCTTTCTCTGTTCTGGCTTTCTTTGGCGGCGCCTTGCGGAGCCCGCGTCTCCGCCGCGTTTCGCCCCCGCCGCTCGTCTCCTCAGCCGTTGCGGGTCCTGCGCCGGCTTCGACTTCTACTTGAGGCAACGCCGACACCAGCGCCGGGTTTGTTGATGGCTCCCCAGCCGCCGCGCTCTCGAGCGCTCCGCCGTTGCGAAAAACGTAGGTTCCGGATTTCTCGTCGCGGCCCAATTCGAGCAGCCCACGTGCCTGTGCCTCTTCCAAAAGATTGCCAAAGGCGCGGAAACCATAATAGGATTCATTGAAATCGGGCTTGCGGCGCTTGATCGCCTGTTTCAGCGCGGATGCCCAGATTTTTCCGCTATCGCCCCGTTCGGATACCAGCGCCTCGAACGTTTCCAGCGTCATGTCAATCGCCTGGCTCTTGCGTGCTTCCAGTTCCTCTTTGGGGCGTTTTTCCCCATCCGGCAGGCGCTTGGCCGCGGGCTGGGCTTCCCGCGTATCCCGCTTCGCCGCCGCACGCTGAATCTCTCGCACGAGGTCGTCGTAAAAGATGAATTCGTCGCAGTTGGCAATCAGCAGGTCGGAAGTGGACTTCTTGACGCCGACGCCGATCACCTGCTTGGCATTCTCGCGCAGCTTGGAGACCAGCGGCGAGAAGTCGGAGTCGCCGCTGATGATGACAAACGTATTGACGTGCGATTTCGTGTAGCAGAGGTCCAGCGCATCCACGACGAGGCGGATGTCGGCCGAGTTCTTGCCCGACTGGCGAATATGCGGGATTTCGATCAGTTCGAAATTGGCTTCGTGCATCGTGGATTTGAAAGCCTTGTAACGATCCCAGTCGCAGTACGCCTTTTTGATGACAATGCTGCCCTTGAGCAGCAGGCGCTCGAGGACCAGCTTGATATCGAACCTCTCGTATTGCGCGTCGCGCACGCCGAGTGCGACGTTTTCAAAATCGCAGAATACCGCCATGCTGATATTTTCGGGGGGTGAAGCCATATCTTAATTGTTCTCCTATGATAGGCTGCCGTGCAAATTGAGGATCTCAGGCAAGATCGAGGATCGATCAAGCGACATGTGCATCGCGACAAGCACGGAAGCGTTAAAATCCTCTCCCCGGCCCCCAGTCAGTTTCTTTAGTGCCTCGATTCTGCCCGAAGACGCTCCAACGACTACAACATCACGCATATCAGATACCCCGCTTGACACTATGTCACCATTACATGATCGCTGATTCTACTCGTTCAGCAAGAAAATAATTGCGATTTACCGCTGTTGCTCCTCCAGCTAGATTTTCGGGATACGCAGCGTTTTGCTGATCATCAATGTTCCGGAGAGCATGAACAGCAGAGCCAGAGGATGCAATTCCCAAGGGCCGATCCTCCATATTCCCCAGTATAGATTCTCACCGATCTGCCCGGTCCAGGCCGCGAGGACCAACACGGCGACAAGGACAATACTGGTGGGAATGGGTGTTCCCTCGAAATACGCAACTTTGTCCGCCCCTGTCGAGAGGCTCTCCGCGGTAATATTGAATCGCGCCAGCCGGCTTACTCCGCAGCATACGAAATAAATCAGCGCTATCCAATCCCAGCCGCCGCGCAGCCCGGCAGCAAAACCGAGAGCGGCAGGGGCAATGCCGAAGGAGAGTATGTCCGCGAGAGAATCGAGTTCGCGGCCCAAAGGGGAATGCTGGTGCCGCCATCGCGCGATGCGTCCATCGAGAACGTCAAATATGAAAGCAGCCGCGATCATTGCGGCAGAAGCGAAAAAATCAATCGCCAGGCGGCTTTCAATGTGGAGCATGGCGAAGAACACGGCGGCTACACCGCAGGCAGCATTGCCCAGTGTAAAGAAATCCGCGAGGTGGAATCCGCGAATCATGGAGAAATGCCTGGGGCGATCGGGGGAGGAGGGCATCGGTTTTCGTGTTTCTTCCAGGGAGATTCGTTTATAGCTACGGCTCATCAGCCGGCGAGTATCTGTTCATTCCAACGAGATTGTGCAGTCAATCGAAGTGTAGTCAATCGAGGGGCGCCTGACTTTCCAAGGAAGCCCTGAAGCATAAGAAAACCCGGGACCCGGGAGCGGTTACCAGCTTGCGCAACAGGGACTGTATTGCTGGAAATTTCCGCCAGCCCCGTCATGTTCCCTTCACAGTTTAAGCGCTCTTCCCCGCTTCCTATGTGACGTAACGCACGGATGGGATAAATCAAAAGCGAAATGATATGCGGGAATACCGGCTCTTTAGAAGGAGGACGCCATGAATAGCATCACTTCCTGGGTTGTTTACATTGTAATTCTTGTTTCGGGTTTGGGAGTTCTAGGAATAGGCTGGGTATGAATTCACAGCTTCACGCCGATACTTGAAGTTGCAATTGCGAAAAAAGGAGATAAAGATGAATCAGGATTCAACAGATGTATCTCACCTTACGTGCCTGCTCTGGGGGGTGGCGGTTGGTGCCCTTGCGATGTTTCTCCTGGACCCTGAAAAAGGAAATCGGCGCCGCGCATTGGCGAGGGACAAGATGTACAGCGCGATGATCAGGACAGGTAAACGCGTGGATGCGAAATCGCGCGACCTTGCCAACCGGGCAAAAGGACTCCGTGCGGAAGTGCGCCACGTGCTGCCCTAGCAAAGGTTCAAGTCATAGGCACGGGTATAGACGGGGCACGCATTGATGAAGGTGGACTGATAATAGATTTCGCTCTCGGGTTCGAACCCGCCTCAACGCCAAAACATGACCCAAACTTGACCGGTTGCGTCACTTGTGGTCCTGTGGGCGGCGGCAAAGCTACCCGCCTTTTTCGACTCCGACCTTGGCTGATCGCAGTCCGTGTCGCCCTTCAGCCACCTTGGGCAGATAGCCCCATGTTTTATATTCGAAACGGCCTGCACATTCCGTGCGCTGGTGCATCAACTTTCCAATACCGCTGTACGCAAAAGGCTGCCAAAACGATCCCGCGAAGGGTAAGTAGCCCCGGCGCCTGAACTACCCCAGTGTGCAGGAAGAAAAGCAACGGATGGCGGAACGCAACTGTTAGGGAGAAGAATGAGTTTGAGTTGGCCTGGGGGGGGAAGACCGGATTTCCCCGGTCTTCAGGGGGAGGAGCGGTTACTGTTGTCCAGTACCCTTTATTTGTCGCTGTACAATCTGGTTGAGAGCATCAGATGTCGTTTCGGCAGTGCAACTTCCAGTGCCGCTTCTAGCTTGCTCTCCTAAAACATTCGCCCCAACGTTACACACATTGGCAGCCACGCCGATCGGGGCCTGAACCGTTACGGGAATCTGGCTCACATCAACGTTGATATTCTTGGCGATTTCAGTGTTGACGTTGCTGATATCGACATTAACCAGACCCTCTTGCTGAGCAAACGCTGGGGATCCAATAGTAAGCGCCGCAGCTGAGCCGATTACAGCCAATATAGTTTAATATGTTTCATTTTCATTCTCCTTTAATCGATCGAAGGGCGGGATAGCCCTTATTATCGGTATTTTCATACTTCGGTCCTGTCTCTGGCACAACCGTGCCAGGGTTCTACTTATACTTGGGGCGTACACTGCGTTCTGTGCGCTGGCACACGCAATCTTCTGTTTATGCAACCCTATTTGCGCCAACTACCGCTTGGGGATGCTTCCTTTGACCTGGAGGGGGTGGGGAAACCACCATGTGCAATTCCATCATTGAGGCCGCGGGCGACCGAAAGCAGCTTGCGGTTTTCTGTCGCCTGAAGTGAGCAGAGGAGATGACATCCGGGCTAACCCCTCTCTCAGTTCGTCTCCTCATAATAAGAGCCCCATTTTTCATTGCGGCCGTTTCCGCTTGACACGTCCGAGTTCATGACCTAGGTTGATAACAGGGCCTTCATTACCTTTGGCGGTTGCAAATCCACCATTCGGTCGGGCTCGAAGGGTTTGAGTTCATATGCGCCTTCAGTAATTCTTATAGGAGAACAATATGAAAATAAAAGACGATCTCATTGCCCAGGGCCGCAAGTTGGCTTGCGGAGATAATTCTTCGGAGATGCCTCCGCAGCCTGGCAAACAGGACCCCACAACCCAATATCCCCGCCCCCCCTTTCCTCCCCAGCGGCAGGAGCCGCCGGGCCTCGCCAGCAAGATGAACCCACGACCGGATCATGGCGAAAAAAGCTACCGGGGCTTCGGTCGGCTAGTAGGAAGAAAGGCGCTCGTGACTGGTGGCGATTCCGGCATCGGCCGTGCCGCCGCCATTGCCTTCGCCCGGGAAGGCGCCGATGTCGCAATCAATTATCTGCCGGTCGAGGAATCGGACGCGCGGGAGGTCGTTGATCTGATCCAGGCCGAAGGACGCAAGGCGGTCACGATTCCCGGCGATATCCGGGACGAGGGGTTCTGCAAGAAGCTCGTTGCCGACGCTGTCCGGGAGCTGGGAGGACTGGATATTCTCGTCAATAACGCGGCCATGCAGACCTCGCAGCCATCGATTGCGGAGCTCACCACGGAGCAGTTCGACTCGACGTTCAAGGCCAACGTGTATGCCATGTTCTGGATCACCAAGGCCGCCCTGCCGCACCTTGAGCCCGGGGCGTCGATCATCAATACGTCTTCGGTCCAGGCTTATGATCCGTCCCCGCATCTGCTGGATTATGCGCAGACAAAAGCGTGCCAGGTTATTTTTACCAAATCGCTCGCGAAGCAGCTTGGAGAAAAGGGCATAAGGGTAAACGCGGTAGCGCCGGGCCCCTACTGGACGCCGCTGCAACCGAGCGGTGGATCTTCCCCCGAGAAGGTCCAGGCGTTTGGGGAAGACACGCCTCTGGGCCGTCCCGGCCAACCGGCGGAACTGGGAGCCCTGTACGTCCTGCTTGCCTCGCAGGAGTCGAGCTATGCAACGGGACAGGTGTATGGGTCGTCGGGCGGGGAGGGAGAGCCATAGAACGAAGGAAATCGCCAGAAGCAACAGCTCTGGCGTGGACCGGGTCCAATGCAAGCGTGCGCCGCAGGGTGCTCTTCCACGCAAGCTCATCCCTGGGGCTGGGACGAGCTTGATCTCGTCGAGAAAAAACGTCAGGTTGTACTCTCCGTCAAATGCCGAAAAGCTGGTTCAGCGGACATTGAGAAAAAAATAAATGTCCTTGAGGCAAAGAATTGACAGCTGGCTTCCCACCTCGGCTGGAGTCTCATCCGGCTTCTTCTTTGCCCTCATGAACATAATCGTTTCTGCGAAGCTGGGTGCCGTATCACCCTTCGTCCTGCTTTTCACGCGCGGAATTTTGAGCCTTCTGGTCCTTCTCCCTTTTGTAAGCAGGGAAATACCTTTCCTCTTCCACAAAAGATCTCTTTCCCTTCATTTCCGTTGTCTTATCGGCGCCTTGGCAGCGATGTGTCTTTATTGGACCCTGGGACACACCAGCGCCACTCATGGGTCTTTCATGAACAGCCTTGCCCCGTTCTTTATGACCCTTCTTGCCTTCAAGTTTTCCCCGGAAAAACCATCAAGAGTCCAACTTCTTGCGATTGCGCTCATTTTAGGAGGAAGTGCCTTTGTGGCAGGAAGCCCGGAACTTGGAGCGTTGCTCATGGTTTGGGTAGTGGAAATCCTTGGGGCATTCCTTCAAGCGGTCGCCATGCTTTTCCTAAAAAGCTCGACGGGAAACATTCTTCCAGTTTTATCGTTGCCGGCTTCGGGCTTTATCTGTGTCTTGTCGGTTTGTGGAATTCGCCAATAAACTTTAGATACTTCCTGGAGCTTCCATGGGAGTGGGTGGTTACGCTGGCAATCGTTTCTACCACTGGACAAATGCTTATGACCCATTCTTACCGTTTTCTCCCTCCCCATGTCGCCAACGTCCTTGGAAGAAGTATCATTCTTTGGCTGCCCTTCTGGATTATATTTTTACAGGCAGGATTCCTGGAGTGCTTGAAGGAGTCGGATATGCCCTCGCTATTGCAGGCATGATCCTGATCCAGGCGGAAATGACAGTATCTCAAAGAAGGAAATAGTGGAATCCTGGCTTGTAACAAAAATTATGGGGCGAGTTCCAGGTCGATTACCAGCCTTGGATTAACAGGGTCAGGAAGATGTTCCAAGCATGTGCCGGCGTTATCAACATTCGGTCTTTGCACAAGCCGTCGTGACAGCTCCAATCAATAGCGGAGAAAGCAGGAGGAATTCATCAAAACTCATGGTGAAAACGTGCTACCTGAATTTCAACGGGGAGGATCATGGGTCTAGCTTGGGAAAACTGGTCCGGCAGCCTTCGGTTTCGCGCATGTCATCTCTCCTTGCCGGCAAGCGAAAAAGAAGTTCTATGGCTTGTGCAAAAAGCATTGAAGCACGAACGACGCCGCTCTGCATTGGGCGTATAAATCCATGCACGCATGATAGTCCGTCTGGACGAGGCGAAAGAACTCGTCCCTGATAAGTGCGCCTTCACGCAAGTTTAATGCGTTAGTGATATTTACATCTTCCGTCCCGGTTTTCTGCAGGGTCTGCAATCCCCCTGGATAATCGCGGTGGAGCCTTCGAAGTTGGCTCAAAGTTGTCGAAGGTTACCTATTCGACATCCCTCGCCATGGCCGGTTCACATGCGCGCCCCGAGAATATAGCCTCAGATAACATCGCAGGAAGCTCTCGCGTTAGCAGGAGGAATGGGCTATTCCGAGGAATAGGCGATGGTGCTCAGGAGGGCGTTGGCAGCTTGCCTGCTGTCCAGCCGCGTGTGCTGGACAACGACAGGAACATTTGAAGTAATCACGCTGGCAAAATCGGTGTCTTTCGGTACAGGTTCGGGATCATCCAGATTATTGAATCGCACATGCCTGGTTCGGTTTGCAGGAACATTTACATGATAGGGGCCGACGGGATCCTTGTCGCTGAAGTAAAGCACGATTTCAACCCTTGCCTCGACCTCTCCAGCGTTCAGGATGCAAACTGTCTCATGACTTTCCATTTCAGGCAAAGGCCCGGTACTTCCCGAAGGAATGTACCCCTCGGCAATCGCCCATTTTTTCTTTCCAATAGTCATAGCATGGCTCCTCCTCAAGTAGACAGTTCAGAAGTAGAATTTCCCTGCGGGCAGCAGTTTCGCCTCGTGCTGCTTCCTGCCCCTACGACGCGCCATTACTCTCGCCGCCCCTGACGCAGCCTACAGCTTACGCGGCTAAACGGAAGGGGGAAAGTAAAAGCTGGAAATGTGACAAATGGCATTTGTCATTTCTTGATAGACAGGGAACGATGCCGCGATGAGAGCACGAGCCATTGATGCAGGTTATTCGCTAATTATTTTTGATACAAAAAACAGCTGCCGGGGCTTAGGCCGCCTGGTGGGTAGAAAGGTGCTGCCCCGGGGCGTGATTCCGACATCGGCCGCGCCGCCGCCCTCTGCGCCCTGAGTGGGCTCGACATTCTCGTTAACAATGCAGCCATGCAGACCTCCCGGTCCTGGATTGCTGGCCCGTTTCGTCGATTTGCCGCCCCCCACGTCCTTATTGCACCCGGATAGCGCTATACAGCGGTCGCATGGTTTTTATCCGGCTTCTCCCGGGAACCCGAGACCGCAGGTACGCTCTATCCTGGGTAGACTAGTGGGGAGAAAGTTTTTGACCGGCATAACAGCAGCGATCAGTGAAGGGCATGACGGCAGTCGGCGGAGATGGTTGCAGATGATGGCAGGTGCGGCCCTGATGGCAGGGGGTGCGTCCTGCACAAGTTCGAGCACCAGCGGATTCGCTGTCCTGACATTTGGGGATTCCATTCTCGACTGCGCCCGGTACAACGTGTATAGCGTACATCCGGCGCAGCTGATCGTGCGCAATGACGACCGCCTGTTTCCCGAGTTCAGTGGCCGCGACCTGACCTCATCCGGGTCGGCACGGCTCGACCACCGCGCCCGGGACGGGGCTCGGACCGACGATCTCTCCGGCCAGATAAAAGGGCTCGGGGTGCCGGCCCCCGCTGTCGCCCTGGTCACGATAGGCGGCAACGATCTTCTCACCGGACTTGCGGCCGACCGGGGACGGGGCATGATGCGCTTCGAATGGCAACTGGATGCATTCCTGCACGCGCTGCCCATACGGCCGATTCTGCTTGGCACGGTCTACGACCCGACGTTTGGCGACGATTCCCGCAACTTCCTTGGCGTTGATGCTACCATTGCCCGGGCCAACCTGAACCGAATGAACGAGATCATTACAGAGCTTGCCCCGCGGTACGGGCAACTCGTCGACGTCCACGGGCATTTCCTTGGCGGCGATCCCTCCTGGTTCACGCGAATCATAGAGCCGAGCCTGCGGGGTGCATCCGAGGTTCGCGCCGTGTTCCTGCCGGGCGTGATGAAGGCGCGCGACGAGCAATTAGGCGGCGCGCGGCGGGCTTCGGAAGAGGGGTAACCGTTCAAAGTGTGCTTGGTTTCCGCAGTGTTTGCGCGCGAGTTCGTAAAGCCGCCGCTCAATTGGTTTACGCAAGCGAAAGTGGCTTGGATTAATCTTTAATACTTCATGTGCTTGCACAACGTTATAAAGCTCGTTGGGGGAGCAAACAAGGCTTAACTGATTCCAGTCTTTGCGTTGCAGTTTCCCAGATAACGGCGGGGCTGTATGAGGCTGATCTCGGAGGTGGGTTGCTGAAAAAGCGGGTCGCGCGGGCTGGACAGGGGAAGAGCCGTGGCTTTCGCACGCTGGTCGCCACCAACAAGGGACGCCGCTGGTTTTTTATGTACGGCTTCGCGAGAACGAGCGCAGCAGCATCGACAGAGATGAAGAAGAGGCCTTGAAGAAGTTGGCTGTTCATTTTTTATCACTAACGGAATACGCGCTCGGCAAGGCCAAGCAAACAGGTGAATTAGTGGAGGTAAATTGTGATGCGGAAGACAAAATCAGCAATTCTTGAAGCCGTTCACGATACGGCAAAGGGGCTACACAAGGCGGGGGTAATGGATCAGGTTACGCTTCTTGAATTCGATCGTCTGTGCTTGCCCCCCGTCTGGTCATTGAAGCCCGAGCAAATCAAGCAAATCCACGAGCGCTCTCGAGTCAGCCAAGCGGTCTTTGCTGCACTGCTAAACACGAGTGTCTCCACCGTGCAAAAATGGGAAATCGGCCAGAAAAAGCCTACAGGTACAGTCTAAGCTGCTGCATCTGGTGCAGAAGAAGGGGCTGGAAGTCATAGCCTGAAGCGAGCTTGCACGAAGGCGCGGACCGGTAGCTATGGTGCAAGCGAGAGTGTGCTTGGTTTGACGTCCTACCTGGAGAACAAGGAGACTGATGAAAGCAGCATGGAGTCCTCTACGCCAAACCGGCGGCGCTCCTCTTTGGTTAATTCCCGTCCTACCGCTTTTTTAAGCTCTGATGTGATTGTGTCAACAGGATCGCAAACCTCACATCGCCACAGCCGCACGGTCTTGTCCCAGCTTGAGGTCGCCACCGTCTCACCATCGGGGGAAAACCGGGCGGCAAATATCTGCCCTTGATGGCCATCCAATACCTGTAATCCCCTGCGCTAGCCATATTCCATGTCACTGCCGGATATAAACTGACCCAGAGGGGGTGCGGCGGAAAACTTGGACTCGTTTATGTTCATGCTGCGAGCCCAAGGCTCTCACGGTATTCGAGAGGACTGAGTGAGCCGAGCGAGATTTTGATCCGCTTTTCGTTATACCAGCGGA
>JACDGV010000042.1 GCA_013821425.1 Nitrosospira sp.
CCTGGCGGTGGCCACGCACATTGTCGATGGCGCGCGCGAAGTCTACATGGAGTTGACGGAAGACTATTCCACGCTGGAGAAATTCAACGAGCGCAGGCTGATCATGGCGCACGATGCGCGCATGAACCTGAAGAAGTGGGATAGCATAACCTGCCGCGAATGCCATCGGGATCCGCAGCCCCCCGGAGCCGATGCCCAGGCCGCGCACAAGAAGATGGAGACCGAAGGGGCCACATGCATCGACTGCCACCAGAACCTGGTGCACACCGAAGCCCCGGAGACAGACCTCAACGAAAGCCGCAAACAGGGCAAGCTGGTCCTCAAGGAAGATGAGGACGACGAGGACGAGGACGAGGACGAGGACGATGATGAGGATGAGGGTTGAGCGGGTGAACCCTTCCGCATTCAGGATCGTTCAATAGGCATTTTCTTCATGTCACAAGCCACTGTTTCCGTATCAACTGGAAATAGTGGCTTTGATCACGTGAAGCGACCAGCATAAACGCTTTTTCTTGAATACTTCAACCCCTCGCCAGTGCTGCCTGGCTCCACACGCCCCCGAGCCTTTGATCACTTGCCCTGTCCTGATCCACGAAACGGTTCGCTGAAGAAATGCCGGAAATAATACAGGCTGGCTCATAACTGATAATGCTGAGTCATCTTCCCGCGCCCAACGCTCCTTATTCCCATCGAGTTCGCGACTATTTCATAGCGGGTCTCACATTTATCTGTGTGGCGATCAGTTTGGTTCTCGACGCCAGCGGCAGCCTGGAGCAGCAAAATTTCATGGGGCTTATTGCCTGGACATTTTTGCTCGGATTACTCCTGGGAGAGAATAAGGAAGTCAGGATGCAGGTAGTCGTCGCAGTTGTTTTTGCGACGCTCGGCGAGCATTTTGCATCCATCTACATGGGCGGTTACACATACCGGCTTGAAAACGTGCCTGCCTATGTTCCGCCCGGCCATGGGATGGTCTATTTAACGGCCGTCGCGCTCGCTCGTTCTGGTCTCTTTCTGAGGCATGCCCGAAAAATAGCCATGTTTGTCATATTGACATGCGGCGCATGGTCAATCTGGGGAATTAGCGGCTATCCCGAGCAGGGCGACCAGGTTGGCGCCTTATTGTTTTGCGTTTTCCTGATCTACCTTTTCAAGGGCCGTTCGCCCATGGTTTATCTCGCCGCATTCTTTATCACCACCTGGCTGGAGTTAATCGGCACAGCGGCTGGAACCTGGACCTGGGCTAAAATAGAACCGGTTTTCCAGTTAACCCAGGGGAATCCGCCCAGCGGTGTTGCCGCATGGTATTGCCTCGTTGATGCGGTCGCGATTGGCACAGCCCCAACGTTGCTGCGTATCCTGCAAAAAGGCAGCCCGTTCGTAAAAGATGGAAGACCAAAAAACCTGGGACAGGGCGCGGGAAACGACTAATTGAATCATATGGACTAATACGAGTCAAAAGAACTAGTAAAGCTATATTAATGTATGGTGAACGCGGGTCCGCAAACTCCGGCCAGTTTCTCATTTTTTTGTTGCCCCCAAACCCGGTTATTATTCTCCGCAGCCCGGCTGTTCCCACAGCTAACGTGGGCTGCTAAAATGTAAAGCATGTCATTCACTCAACTCAATCTCTCCGATGAAGTTCTGCGAGCCATAGCAGACCAAGGCTACACCGAACCCACTCCCATACAGGCTCAGGCAATCCCGCCCATTCTCGAAGGCAGGGATATCATGGGAGGGGCCCAGACCGGTACTGGCAAGACTGCGGGTTTTACGCTCCCAATGCTGCACCGGTTGCAACCTGGGGCCAGCGCGAGCGCCTCCCCCGCCAAGCATCCAATTCGCGCATTGATTCTCGTACCCACGCGGGAACTCGCGGTCCAGGTGTACGAGAGCGTAAAAGCCTACGGCAAATATCTCCCTCTTAGGTGCGCTGTCGTGTACGGCGGGATGGATATGGACCCGCAGGTCAAGGAATTACGCGCCGGGGTGGAGATCCTGGTGGCAACACCTGGGCGCCTGCTCGATCATATCCAGCAAAAAACCATGAGCCTGTCCAAGCTGGAGATCCTCATACTGGATGAGGCTGACCGTATGCTGGATATGGGTTTTCTGCCTGACATCAAGCGCATCCTCGCGTTGCTGCCGCAGCAGCGCCAAAGCCTGATGTTTTCCGCAACTTTTTCCGAAGAGATCAAGAAGCTGGCAAACACTCTCTTGAGAGATCCGGTGTTGATCGAAGCGGAGAAGCGGAATTCGATTGCCGAGCTGATTACCCATGTCGTGCATCCGGTAACGAAGAGCCGCAAGCGCGAGTTGCTGACCTACCTCATCAAATCGGATGATCTGAAACAGATACTTGTGTTTGCCCGCACCAAGCATGGCGCCAGCCGCCTGGCACAGCAACTGGAAAAGGATGGAATCGCCGCTACCGCGATTCATGGCGACAAAACCCAGCCCCAGCGAACGCAGGCCCTGGCGGAATTCAAGGAAGGCGTGGTTCGCGTATTGGTGGCCACCGATGTTGCCGCCCGCGGACTTGATATTGAAGACCTGCCACATGTAGTTAACTTCGAGTTGCCCACGACGCCGGAAGATTACATCCACCGGATCGGCCGTACGGGGCGGGCGGGTACAAAAGGGGATGCAATTTCCCTCGTCTGCGAGGAGGAGTACGAGCTACTCAAAGGCATCGAGAAACTTCTCAAATTTAAAATCAGTTCAAAGATCATTCCCGGATTCGATCCTGATACAAGTTCCGAACGACCGGCGGAGTCCGAAGGCGCACAAAGGGGCCGGCGCAACGAAGTTGTACAGTCCAGGCAGAAGACGCCCCCCGAACGACGCCCCGGGCGCGTCGAAAAATCCCGTTCCGCATTACCTTCAAGCGATTTACGCGTTTCCAGCGGTCAACCCAATCCTGCTGCAAGCTACAGGGGACATTCGCGCAAATACGGCGGCAGCGCGAAAACGGCGGAGGACCCATTATTCACCCAACCCTATATCCCCTCGCCGTCCGCATCTTCGGCATCAGGCCCGGATATCCGGTCAACCTCTGCCGGAACAGCCCCACAGGCAACGGAAGGCCCGGTACGTTATCTCCGCCATGGGGAGCAAAAAAAGCCGCTCGCTGCGCTGTTCCAGCCCCGGCCAACCGTAAAATCCGAGCAGGACGAGTCCTGACATGGGAAAGCGTCTCACCAGGATTTACACCCGCACTGGAGATGACGGCACAACCGGGCTGGGCGACGGCACCCGAGCCGGCAAAGAGACCGTGCGGATTGAGGCAATCGGAGTTGTAGACGAATTAAATAGCTGTATTGGCGTTTTGCTCGCAGACGATCTTGTGGAGGATGTGCGAAACAGGCTGCAAAATATCCAGCATGACCTGTTCGACCTGGGCGGCGATCTGAGTATTCCGGGCCGTCTCAGTATGGGCGAGACCCAAATCAGCCGTTTGGAAAAAGAACTCGACGAATACAATGCCGGCCTCGCTCCGCTAAAGGAATTCATACTGCCTGGCGGGGCCCGTGGTGCTGCGTTGTGCCATGTTGCGCGCGTGGTATGCCGGCGTGCCGAAAGATGCGTGGTAAGGCTTTATAGAACCGAGACCGAAATACCCGTTCATATCCATTATCTCAACCGGCTGTCTGATCTCCTGTTTGTTCTGTGTCGTATTCTGAACCGCCAGCAGGGTGTCAACGACGTGATGTGGCAGCCCGGAAAGAACCGCCTCGAAGCCGTCTAAAGCGGACATTTCACCTGCCAAGACCCGTGGGTCCAAAGCCGGATTTCGGTGACCGACCACCGGGTCATTACCGCCGCTTGCCGGAGTAATACGCCTACGACACGGTGAGTCTTCGGTAAGCCTTCAATTTCTGGCGTCTGCTCCTTATTCCTTGCGGCGAAAACTGTCGACAATCAGTCCAAACGCCCCGAGGAAAATTGCCGAATCCGCGATGTTGAATGCCGGCCAGTGGTAGCCGGCGACATGGAAATCCAGAAAATCAACCACGTGGCCCAAGGTGATGCGGTCCCACAAATTTCCCAGTGCGCCGCCCAAAATGAGGCTCAGCGCGATGCAAAACAGCTTTTCGGATGCATGTTTGCGTAGCAGGTAAATGATCAGGATGGAGGCACCGATGGCAATCGCACTGAAGAACCAGCGCTGCCATCCCCCGGCATCGCTCAGGAAGCTGAATGCAGCGCCGGCGTTATAGGTTAGCACCAGATTGAAAAAACCGGTTAGGGGAATCTGTTCGCCGTGGAACAAGGTGGCCTCGACCCACCGCTTGGTGATAAGGTCCAGTACCAGCACGGCAAGTGCCAGAGACAGACTAATCCGCAGCTTCATCTTATCCGGGGTGCGCGGGAGGGAGCATGCGGGGCATCTCAGGCATAGCGGCGCACCTCGCCGGGGCCATACAGGTTCGATATGCACCGACCGCAAATGGTTGGGTGGTCCGCGTCGATTCCCACATCCTCCCGATAATGCCAACAGCGTTCGCACTTGGGATGAACACAGGGGGTGACTGAAATCTTCTGTTTCGCTGTAACCCCCGACTGCGACACGCGCGCCGCCGACGTGACCACTATTAACCGAAGATCATCACCCAACGATTCGAGCAACAAGAAATCATTTCCCGTGGTATGAATATCCACTGAGGCAGCAAGAGAAGAACCGATCTCACCACGGACCCGCGATTCTTCCAGCCGCCGTTGAACCATGGAACGCAATTCCCGTATCCTGCTCCAGCGCTGCATCAATGCCGCCTCGCCGCGCTGCGGAGGAAATTCATGCCACGTCTGCAGCAGTACACTTTCCTGTTTATCACTGCCCAAATGTTGCCATACCTCTTCCGCCGTGAAGCTGAGAATGGGAGCAAACAGGCGCACCAGGCTGTGAGCAATCTGAAACAGCGCGCTTTGCGCAGACCTGCGCGGCAAGCCACTGGTGGTGGCGGTGTAGAGCCGGTCCTTCAGCACGTCCAAATAAAACCCCCCCAAATCCTCGGAACAAAAATTGTGTAGCCGATGCACGATCATGTGAAAATCATAGCGCTCGTATTCTTCCGTCAGATCGCTCTGAAGCTTTCTTGTGAACGCCAACATATACCGGTCGATTTCAAGCCATTCCTCCACTGGCACGGTATCCTTTGACGGGTCGAAATCAGCCACATTGGCCAGAAGAAAGCGCAGCGTATTGCGTATGCGCCGGTAGCTTTCCACCACACGCTTCAGGATTTCGTCCGAGATGGAGAGCTCTCCCGAATAATCCGTGGAAGCTACCCAGAGCCGCAGGATATCAGCACCCCACGTGCCCATCACCTTTTGCGGCGCAATCACGTTACCCTTGGATTTGCTCATCTTGTGACCGTATCCATCGACCACAAAGCCATGCGTAAGCAGCGCGTTGTAGGGTGCGCGGCCGTCAATCGCGCAGCCGGTTAGCAGTGACGATTGAAACCACCCGCGATGCTGGTCGGAACCCTCCAGATAAAGATCGGCGGGATACCTGAGCTGAGCAGCAGGCTTGAGTACCGTATCGTGAGTTGTACCTGAATCGAACCACACGTCCAGCGTGTCCATGATCTTTTTGTATTCGCCGACATCATCGCCCAGCAGCTCGGCCGCGTCGAGCGCAAACCATGCCTCGATTCCATGTTGCTCCACGCGCTGCGCCACCTGTTCCAGTAACTCACCGGTTCGCGGGTGCAGCTCGTGAGTTTCCTTATTCACGAATAGCGCCATCGGCACCCCCCAGGTGCGCTGGCGCGACACGCACCAATCGGGGCGGCTTTCGACCATCGATTCCAGCCGGACCCTGCCCCAGGGAGGGTAGAACGCGGTTCCCGCCAGCGCAGCGATTGCGGATTCCCGCAAGGATTGCCTTGCCCTCTTCCGTTCTATTTCGCCTGCCTTCTTATCCATGGAGATAAACCATTGGGGAGTCGCGCGGAAGATAATCGGTGTGCGGTGCCGCCAGCAATGAGGATAGCTGTGCTTGAGCTTTTCTTCTTTCAACAGGAGATTGTTCTTTTCCAGTTCCTGTATCACCACTTCGTTGGCTTCCCATACCAAAAGGCCGCCTACCAGCGGAATATGGCCGAAAAACCGCCCATCATCCCCCACCGGATTCTCGACCGGCAGATGGTACTGTTGTCCCACCACATAGTCATCGACGCCGTGAGCGGGGGCAGTGTGCACCGCCCCCGTTCCCGTCTCCATGGTCACGTGCCCTCCCAGGATGACAGGCACCTGCCGCGGGTAAAGCGGGTGCTGCAGCAGGACATGCTCCAGATCGCTTCCCTTGCATTTACCCGAGTAAACTGCTTCAGCAGCGTCGATACCGAAGCGTTGCAGCGCGCTGTCCTTCAAGGCATCGGCGATGAGTAAATACTCACTGCCCGTATCCAGCGCCACATAGGCTTCTTCTGGATTTACGCTCACGGCCTGGTTGGCGGGAAGAGTCCAGGGGGTCGTTGTCCAGATAACCACGAACACCGGTTTGGCGGATATACCAGCTGGCGCGTTAGCTTCCGGTACCACCAGCATTTTTTTCCAGAACGCTTCCGCATCGACCACCCTGAATTTCGCGTCTATCGCCGACGAAATCTTGTCTTCATATTCCACTTCCGCTTCCGCCAGTGCGGAACCGCAATCCATGCACCAGTTAACGGGCTTTTGTCCCTGGTAGAGATACCCGACTTTATAAATCTTCCCAAGCGTGCGGATAATGCCCGCCTCAGTGCTGTAATTCATGGTGAGGTAAGGATTATCCCAATCGCCCAGTACGCCCAGCCGGATGAAGTCAGCCTTCTGCCGCGCTACCTGCTGTTGGGCAAAGGCGCGGCACAGTGCGCGCACCTTGTCCGACGGCAGATTCTTGCCGTGCTTTTTTTCGATCTGGTGCTCTATGGGGAGCCCATGACAATCCCAGCCCGGGACATAGGGCGCATCGAAGCCGGCCAGCGTCTTCGACTTGATAATAAAGTCCTTGAGAATCTTGTTGACCGCATGGCCGATATGTATATCGCCGTTGGCATAGGGGGGGCCGTCGTGCAGCACGAACTTGGGGCGTCCTTTGCACACTTCGCGGATTTTCTGGTAGAGATTTTTTTCCTCCCAGGATTTCAGCATGACAGGCTCGCGCCTGGCGAGATCACCCCGCATGGGAAAAGGCGTGTCGGGCAGGTTGAGCGTCTTCTTGTAGTCAGTCATGAGATATCTTGAACGTCAGTTCGATTCGTGCAGAAGCTTGTTCTCGATTCCGGGGATGAAGAGGGTACCGATAAAAAATAATCTTTGGCTTCTTCCACGTCCCGTCCAATTTGTTTAGCGAGCGTAATCAGGTCGGGGTATTTTTCTTCGTTCCTGAGTTTATGTAGGAAATGCACCCGCAAATGCCTGCCGTAGATTTCCTGGTCAAAATTGAAAAGATGCACTTCCAGCACCGGCTTCCCCCTCTCGTGCACGGTCGGACGCACGCCCAGACTAGCCACCCCTCGCAGCGCCGAAGGGAAAAACGACACGGCATCGCCACGCACCTCCACCGCGAATATTCCCGAAAGCGGAGGCCGGTTATGCTTCAATTGGATATTCGCCGTAGGAAAACCAATTTTCTTGCCCAGCTTCTCGCCACTGACCACTCGCCCGCTGATACTGTAGGGACGCCCCAGCAGGCGCTTTACCAGATCGAGATCGCCTTCAGCCAGAGCTTTTCTAACCGCCGTACTGGATACCCGCAAACCATCCACCGAGTAGCCCAACATTTGCTCCACTTCAAAGCCGCAACTCCCGGCAAAGGCCTCGAGCATCCCGAAATCTCCCGCACGGCGCGCACCAAAACGGAAATCGTCGCCCACCAGAATCCACCGCACCGCGAGGCCGCGTTGCAGGATACGCACAATAAAATCTTCCGCGCTGATCCTGGCAAAATCAAAATTAAAGCGGCAAATCTGCACCCGGTCCACGCCCGACGCCGCCAGCAGCTCCAGCTTCTCCCGCAGGCTAGTGAGCCGTGTAGGCGCCTTGTCCGGCGCGAAAAACTCGCGCGGATGCGGCTCGAAAATCATGACACAGGAAGCAAGGCCGAGCCTGCCAGCGGTCACCTTAAGGCGGGCAAGCATGGCCAGGTGACCCAGATGCACCCCATCAAAATTGCCTATGGTGAGCGCAACGGGAATGTTGGCCTGAACCGGTATGCCGCGGGAAACATGCATGAGAGGTAGCTGCTAAAATGCTGAATTGTAGCCTGTTGTGCACGGACGGGTCTACAAAGCAGATTCTTAAAACGACGCGCTTGATCCCTTTGGATGCTGGATGCGAAGTTTTTTGACTGACAATTTCAATCCTGGGAGTGAGACATCATATTTCTGGCACCGGCGGCGGTCTATCGCGGGGACGATCTATCGCCATCGTAACGCCGATCCGAACCAACCCCAACATCCGTCTTCTGTTCCAATGAATTTGACGCTGTGCTAGAATTGCGCGGTCAAAAAACACCTGCGTGTGTACTGATTGCCGGCATGCGTGTCAGTACAGGCTGGGGCAAATAGTTTCAAAGAAAGGTAGGGCTGGCCGATAGACCAAGGAAGCTGAAGTAAAGGCTAACATGCCCTCTAGGGGACGCTAAGAATGAATGGCGGGAGCCGGGTGGCTCGAGCTAAAATTCCTGTGATGGAACATGCGGTTTTTGTTAAAAGTGGCCAAGTAGCTCAGTCGGTAGAGCAGAGGACTGAAAATCCTTGTGTCGGTGGTTCGATTCCGCCCTTGGCCACCAAATGATTGTTTTACCCCGTCCAAAGAAGTCCACGAAACCCGCTTCAATCTTAACGATTAGCGGGTTTTTTGTTTAATGCCATTCATTCCTGTCCATTGCAATCAACCTGCTATTGTTGGTATATTTCAGCTTCTGATACCAACATTCGAAAGTTGATACCAACAGTGGAGTTGCGATGAAGCTCACGGATGCTGCGGTAAGGAAATCAAAGCCTGAACTTAAGCCCTTTAAGATGACAGATGGGGGTGGCTTGTTTCTCTCGATTCAGCCGAACGGCTCAAAGTATTGGCGGCTCGCTTATCGGTTTGAGGGTAAGCAAAAGTTGCTAGCTTTGGGTGTGTAGTAGTTACGACTTCATCTGACAGTTACCCGATTTGACTGGATGCGGTTGTCAGATCAGATTTAACTATTCAATGCTGTAATTTTATCGTGCCAGGCCTCCTTTCCGTCAATTAATGTTTGAATGGGTGTGCGACCGCAGCACATCTTTCCCTGATGGGTGCGATCGTGATTGTAGTGGTGCAGCCAGTCATCCAGATCAATTTGCAGCTCCTCAATTGATTGATATATCTTGCGCCGGAATGCGACTTGGTAGAATTCTTGCAAGAGAGTCTTATGGAAACGCTCGCAGATACCGTTAGTCTGGGGATGGTTGGCTTTGGTCCTGGAGTGCTCGATATCATTCAAGGCCAGGTAGAGCTGGTAATCATGGGTCTCTGGCTTACCGCAATACTCAGTACCACGGTCGGTCAGGATACGGATCAGCCCCATGCCCTGCTCGGCGAAGAAGGGTAGCACTTGATCATTGAGTAGATCAGCTGCCGTAATCGGGGTCTTGTTGGTGTAGAGCTTGGCGGCAGCCCACTTGGAGTAGGTGTCAACGAAGGTCTGTTGATAGATACGGCCAACACCCTTGATTGTCCCGACATAGAAGGTATCCTGGGACCCGAGATAGCCTGGATGCGCCGTTTCAATCTCGCCATGGGCTACATCATCGTCTTGCTTCTTCTCCAGGGCACTCACCTGAGTCTCAGTCAGAACCTCGCCCGTCTCGGCGATATGGCGCTCTAATGCAGCCAAGCGCTTCTTGAACGATTCGAGGTCACGCCGCAACCAGACTGAGCGAACGCCAGAAGGAGAAATGAAAACGCCACGCTTGCGTAACTCGTTGCGTAAGCGTAAGCTCCCCCGTCAAGTAGACAGTTCAGAAGTAGAATTTTTCCCTGCGAGCAGTCGCTCGCGGAACACGGCTGGGGGCAGGTTTCCCAGTGCATCATGGGGACGTTCTTCATTGTAGTTTCTCACCCATTCATGGGTGATCTCGCGGACTTCGTCGAGTGATTCGAACACCCAGGCATTCAGAATCTCGGTGCGGTACGATCGGTTAAAGCGCTCAATAAATGCGTTTTGATTCGGTTTGCCGGGCTGAATAAAGCGCAGTTCGATTCCCTTGTTTTTGCACCAGTCGGCAAAATACTGTGAAGTCAGTTCCGGGCCATTGTCCAGGCGAATCGCTTTGGGCAGTCCGCGCCAGGTTTCAAGTTGCTCAAGTGCACGCACCACGCGCATCGCGGGCGGCTGGTATCAATCTCGATGGCCAGCGCTTCGCGCACGCCTTCGTCCAGAATGTTGAGTGTCCTGAAACGCCGCCCTGGGTACAAACTGTCGCTCATGAAGTCCAACGCCCAGATCTGGTTCGGCAGGGTGGGCGCATCTAGCGGCTGTATTGGTCTGATCAATCGCTTCTTGGTACGGCGCGGCAGATTGAGCTTCATCGCGCAATACACCCGCCAGGTACGCTTGTGATTCCATGCATGCCCATCCAGCCTGAGCCGGTCGTGACACTTCCAGAAGCCCCAGCGCCCGTGTTTGCCAACCACCACATTGAACGCCTCAATAACCGCTGCATCACGTACAGATGCAATCTTGGTCTCCCGGTAATACGCCGCCCGAGACAGGCTCACCACTTGGCAGGATTGCTTCACCGACAGCTCTTGTTCCTGCACCAGACAGCGTGCCACATCCCGGCGTTCGGACGGCGTTACAGTTTTTTTAAAACCGCCTTGATCGCTTCGTTCTCCAGGGCCAGGTTCGCATACATGCGCTTGAGTTGACTGTTCTCCGCTTCAAGCTCTTTTACACGCACCAACTCGGAAACTTCAAGCCCGCCGTATTTGGCTTTCCACTTATAGTAGGTCGCCGAGCTGATCCCATGCTTGCGCCAGATCTCGTTGACTGCAACACCACTATCGGCTTCTTTTAATATCCCAACAATCTGGCTTTCCGTAAATCGCGATTTCTTCATTTGAACCTCCAGCCAAAATCCTGCCAGAAAGTTCTACTTTTTGCTTGTCTCTCAAAGGGGGGAGCTTACGGTTGGATACCCGCAATTGACCCAGGGCCGGCTGCTCAATGGCAAATGCAGCCACAGCCATCTCGGTTGTTTCCTCAACTCGATTCTTGGGATTAGGCTTTCTGCGGTTGGCATCAATCAGAGCATCCAGCCCACCTGAAGCCATGGCCGATTGATAACGATAAAAGGTATCACGCGAGAAGCCCATTACCTTACACGCGCGCGATACATTGCCAAGCTCGGCCGCTAGACTCAGCAAACCTACCTTGTGTTTGATAACGTTTTGTTGAACACTACTCATGGGGTTACTCCTTGCGCTTTCAGCGCTCAATTTGATAAAGATTTCGCAACCTCTATCAAACCGGGTAACCCCGCCTTTGGCAAGGCCCTACTGTCAGATTAAATCGAAACTACTACACCAAAATGTCTGCAGGTACAAGCCACGTTGCCAGAGCCAGCAGCATGTTCAAACACTTTCAGCTTGCGGGAAATATCTCTTCGCGCTTATATGTTCATTGATCTCCTGGAAAACAGTTGACCTACGCATGCACCCCTATGTTAGATCTGTCGATAAAGTCTATTAATTTATCAATTTGTTTCTTCAAGTCTAATCTGGCCAAGACTGGTTGATAGTGTTCAGCTATATGTTTTGCGACCTGCACTTTTGACGCTTGCGACGTTTTGCCGCTTCTACGTCTCAAAGATAAGGTATTTTCATATGTCCCCCAATTCGAAATTACAGTTGAGGAAGGCATAGTTTCACGTATTGCATCTTTTATCAGTGCTGGATCCAGGTAATTTTCAATTTCTCTACCTTCAGTTATCCACGCGAATCCTGGACCCTCGTCGAATTCCTTGCGCAATCGCTTCTTGGTCGCGTTTAAAGTTGCTCCTTTTTTCCGCCTATCGCTATCTATCAAAATTACACCTCTTCGGTTAAGACGTCGCAAAGATATAAAGTCCTCCAACAACTGATTTATAGAATTTATGTCTTCACCGGAGAGGTGAGAAGCAAGCCGCCCCCCGTAAAACATTACGGAATAGTGAATCCCTTCAACAAATTTTCTGGAAACCGAACCGATCCACCAATTCAAGTAAATACGATCTGACGGCCCTTCAACCCAGATCACGCAGTTCGATTGGAGCAAATCTGACGGATGGTAGCCCAAGTCTTCGCATATTGCTGATCGCTTCTTGTCAGTAGTTGCATGTTCAACGACCGACTTCCCGTCTTTCAGTTCGATATGGTAGACCTGGGCACCGGGCGTATCCATGAAGGCTGCGGAGTGGGTCGAGATAAAATACTGGTTATTTGTAGACTCTAAAAGGTACCTAATGAGTTTCTTTTGAAGAACTGGATTTAAATGGAGTTCTGGCTCTTCCATACATACCAATGTCTCCTCAAGAATAGTTGCCGCAGCCGCGAGTATTATGACTTCATGTAAGCCCGTACCTAGCGATTCAAGAGGGAGAGTTTTCCCGTCCATAATGACGAGTATGGTGTCCCTTTTGTGAGGAATCTCTATTGAGACAGAGCAGTTATCGGTAACAGCTCGTAAAAATTTTACGATTTTCTGAAATTTCTCGTTATCGAGCCGACTATGCACGTCCGGATTTTGCAATTGTACCAAGCGCTCGATTAGCCCTTCCCCGCCAAACTCCTCCGACTTGCTATTTTTTTCTCCCACGCGCCTAATAGCAGGCACCATCGCCGCTTTTATAGCTTTCCACGTTGGAGTGAGGGCACTTAAAGACTGAGGGTACCAATGTTGTTTGCGGTTGCCATCGCGTCTTTCTGTTAACAGCGACCAAAGTTGCTGAATTTCGTGATCGGGAAGAATGTCGAACGCTTGTTCCCAATTCTCGTCACTTAATCTTCGATCAGCCGTGAAATCGAACCAAACCTTACTCTCTTTATCGAGTTTGGTTTTTTCTTGGAAAACGCGAAATAGGTGATTCCGGACCACGGTGGAATACTCTCCGACTTTTGACGCTATTTGCTCGTCGAAATAGGGCCAATCGCTTCCAGCTGTTTCTGGCAGAAAAATCGAAGTTCCCGTTACAAACTTCGGTTGGCCGGGAACATGGTGATCGAGCTCATCAAGGGCAACAATCGAGCCATTGGCTAGACGGGTGTAAACATCATGAAGAAAACGGAGGACATTTGACTTTCCACAGTTGTTCTGGCCAACGAAAAGATTGATTTTCGAAAGACCCTCGAATCTTTGGATTTTATCGCCGAAACTTCGGTATCCTCTCAGCGAGAAGGCTTTTAATAACACATCTTTTTTGTTCATCTTGAGCTTGGGGTAAAGTAAAACCTCTTGTTTAAACGACGCGTTCGGATTCAACATCAATCAGTTCAGCTCATATGAAAGCTTATCGACGTCTCCTTTTACAATATCACAGCGCGTTGCGGACATAAAAAGCCAACCGGCGCTACGGCATTGTGGCCATTAGTCTTACGCTGGGGACCAGTCTCAGACACGGCTTTTTCGAATAGATGTACACGCACGAGCCTGCGCCAGAGAAATACACAAATGTTGTGTATGGCAGCTTAATCAGGCGGCAATTCGTTGATGATTTTCTGTTTTCGTTATGACCCCGTTTTTGAACTGGATGCCAGCAATAACTTTGGCGATTAATTCAGATC
>JACDGV010000043.1 GCA_013821425.1 Nitrosospira sp.
GCGTTCGGATGTTCGCAATGCGCTGCAGGACCGGAGCGTTGTCGAATGTTTTCGTGCATAGCAACACGACCTCGTCCGTTGGCGGGACCCAATCATCAAAGTGGACAAAGTGCACGCCGTGAATGGACTGACCATCGAGCATCATTTCATTGCGTCGCCCAGCGGCAACCTTCCCAGGATTCGACTCAATCATGGTCACATCCCAGCCAGCCCGCACCAGACATGCCGCTGCCGCTATGCCGATACCTCCGGCGCCAATAATATGAGCGGATGACTTCATATGTGGAAATGCTGTTTCATCGAGACGGAAAGCGGAGAGCTCTCAACAATTTCAATCCTTATCCCGATAGTCTAAAGATGCTTTTTATTCTATCAGTGAACCAGTCTCTTGGGTCGGCGGGAATCGAAGTTGCACAGAGGAGAGCTGTGCTGGGGTTGGCAGCGGCTACATTGGGGCGCTTTCTTGTTTTACCTACATTTTGGATCGACAGCATTTTCTCAATATTCAATTTTCACAAACACCCTCGTCAATCATGAGCACTTCTCAAATGCAGCATCTGCTCGAACCGAGATACAAGTCTTACGTCAGCCTGTTGGATTGACTTAAAAGAGATCGACCGGTTGAATAACGCTCAGGCCTAATTGCGGCTTCCAATATCAGGGGCTGTCGAAGCGATCAGGCGGGCCATCTGCGTTGAGCTGCCACGGAGCGGGGCTGGTGGCCCCACATCGATAAAGTCGACGCGGTAGCGCTTGCGCGCCGCGACCCCTCGAGCCCATTGTCGAAACTTCGCGCGCGTCCATTCAAAGCGATGGCCGAGATGACGCCGCTGGCCTGGCGCCAAGCCGTGGAGCAGGTTATATTCCTGGTTGGGAGTAGTGATCAGCACTGTGCGAGGCCGCATGATGCCGAACACGCAACCTTCCACCCGTGACAGGCGGCGCGGATCGATGTGCTCGATCGTTTCCACCAATGCAGCGGCATCAAAGCCGGCAAGGTCTGGGTCCGATTCCTCGAAAGATCCGTAGCGTACTTGGACCCGCCCCACATTACCGGCCGCAGCAAGCCCAAGAGAGTCTCGCGCTTCCGCCAGCGGACCCTGATCGATATCAATACCCACGATGCGGGTGAACCGCGGCTCGCACACCAATCGCTGCAACAACTCTCCCCGACCGCACCCGAGATCGAGTACGGAGGTTGCTCCGCTTTCCAGTAGATAGCGCGTTACAGTATCAAGACGCTCTTCATGCAACGCGCTCATCGTTTATCCGGGTTACTGGTCAACTCACTCTGCCTTCTCGCATCGGGCACCCGCATTCTGCATCTCCAGGCGGGCCTTCTCACCGCCTTCGGGCGTGATCGGCCGTGTCGCGTTCCCGATCAGCACAACCTCGAGTCCCTCCTTCAGGCCATCCAGCACGGTGGCACGCACGCAAACATCCTCGGCCAGGCCGCCGACCCACAGGCGCTTGATCCCGTCGCTGCGTAACTTTACGACAAGCCCGGTTTGATCGAACGCCGAGTTCTGGTCCTGGTCGAAGCGTATGCCCTTGGTGACCTTAATCGTGGAGCCGGGCAGTTGGAGGTTGGGGTGGAAGCGCGCGCCGTCGCTATCCTGAATACAGTGGGGCGGCCAGGGGCCACCCTGCTCCTTAAAACTTATATGTCCGATAGGGTGCCAATCACGCGAGGCGTAGATGAGTACCCTCTTGGCGAGCGCGCTTGAAATCCAGCGGTTGAGTACCGGCACCACCATATCTCCATTCTCTACCGGGAGCGCACCTCCCGGGCAGAAATCATTCTGGACGTCGATGACAATTAATGCATCACCGAACTTCAGAGCCGTGTCGATATTAACCATCCCGTTCCTCCTTTAATAGCAGCACGAGCTCCGGCGGCTCAGGGCGCAACCTCATTACTGACCCTGCGTTGGAAATTGGCAAGCTCCCGGCTCACATCGACAGGATAGGGTTCGGCCCTCTCCAGCTTTCTTACCGGACCAGGCAGGCGCGCGATCTGCTCACGGGTATAGCGGCGGGCGTCCTCAAGCTGGGCCTTGCCCGCAGGCAGGCGTTTCCCCTCACACATGACCGGCACAAGCAACGGCCGGCCCGGGAGTTTCTCATCGGCTCGCGCGATCGTGTCGCCTATATCCTGCTCGTCCCTTGTACGGCGGAAGATCTGTTTGCGGCCAGGAAGGACCGGCTTGCCACTGGAAAGCTTCAAACGCCCTTTGCCGGCGTATTCGCAGAGCTTGTAGGCGATGTCCAGATCGGGCGCGTCACGGGATACGCCCATGCTCGTGCCAACTCCGAAGCCATCGATCGGCGCGCCCGATGATACGAGGTCCAAAATTGCATCTTCGTCTAGGCCGCCGCTGGCGAAAATCTCGATGTTGTGCAAGCCCGCTTTGTCAAGCAGTCGGCGTGAGTCCCGGGCCAGCGCGAGAAGGTCGCCGGAATCGAGACGCACGGCTTTAATCTTGAACGCTTCACCGAGCGCTCCTGACAGCTCTACTACATTTCGCACCCCTGCCAGGGTGTCATACGTGTCAACCAGCAGTACTGTGTCGGGATAGAGCCCAGCGAATGCGCGAAAGGCGGCGAGCTCGTCTTCATGTGCCTGGATATAGCTGTGCGCCATAGTTCCCGCTAGCGGCACATTGTACCGCTTGGCAGCAAGAACGTTGGAAGTTGCAGCAACTCCCCCGATATAGAACGCCCGGGCCGCCTTCAGGGCCGCGTCAATTCCGTGCATGCGCCGGGAACCGAAATCTACCACGGGACGGCCGACGGCCGCAGCCACGACACGTTGCGCTTTCGAGCAAAGCACCGTCTGGAGATGGATCTGATTCATGATGAAGGTTTCTACGAGTTGCGCCTGCGGTAGTGGCGCGACGACCTCCAGAATAGGCTCATTGGCGAAAACAGGAGTTCCCTCGGGAAGGGCGTATATCCGTCCCGTAAAACGAAAATTGCATAGCCAGGCGAGAAAGCGGTGAGAAAACTGTCCCAGCGACGCGAGATAGGCAATGTCCTCCTCGCTGAAGCAGAGGGTCTCAAGATAGTCCAGGACAGTGTCTAATCCACATGCCAACAGGAAATTTCTCCGGGCGGGCAGGCGGCGGACGAAGAGGCTAAAGACTGCATCCTCTGTCATGCCTTCTTCGAAATACGCCTGCATCATCGCGAGCTCATAGAGATCGGTAAAGAGAGCGAGTCCGTTCTGGCTCGCGCCCCCGATGGAGCAGTTTCTTTGAATATCTGCATTGGGCTGATCCATGGCTTTGCTCTCACTGCCGGGTCTGCATTCGTTGCCAATCGCCACCTGCTATCACTTAATGATTTGATCGGCGAGTTCTTCAAGTACCTGTGCATGAAGCCGTTGGTCTGCAGCACCAAACAATACAAAACGGATGTGCCGGACTGATGACAAGCGCGGCACCTCGTCGAGGATCGTCTTCAACGCGATTCGCGCTGCAGGTTCCAACGGATATCCGAAGGCACCGGTCGATATGGCGGGAAAGGCAATTGACTGTATTGCGGCCTGCTCGGCCAGGTCGAGGGAGTTACGATAGCATGAAGCCAGCAGGCTATCGGCTGGCTCATCCTGCCCGTAAACGGGCCCGAGGCAATGAATTACATGGCGGTTGGGCAGGCCATGGGCTCCGGTAATGACTGCCTGGCCTGGCCGAATAGGCGCGAGCGACCGGCATTCCTCTTCCAGACCAGGCCCTGCGGCGCGGTGAATGGCTCCGGCTACGCCGCCTCCGATGCGAAGTTGGGCATTAGCAGCGTTGACCACCGCATCCATGTCTGGCTGATTGGCGATATCACCCTGGGTGCACTGGACGGTTACGCCGTGAAGTCTTCGATGGGTCATGGATATACGCCTCTTTAGCGTAACTTGCCATCTTCGATGGGTGCTCACACCCTTCTTGCCCCTATCTCCCAGACCTCGACTATGATCTTGCCAAGGTTCCTAGTCCGCATTGGTCGAAATAGTGCAATCTGGGCAATATGGTGAATGATCGGGGCGTGCACCCTAAACTGGAAACCACGCGAACACCTACCCATCCACAATCATTCGCCGGTGGATTTAGCACCATATCCGCGACGAGACGGACAGGAAGCGGTCAGCTTGTCTTACGGTATTATCGCCGCAGCCCCCTGGTGTGAAGGGGGTTCGTATCATGACTGACAATGACTCGGTCTACATCCCAACAAATTCGCCACACTCTTGCGTCGCGAAATTTGTCCTCTACGAGCCGGCCATAGACGCCAACAGGCCGCAAAGCAGAACGTTTTATTCAGATCGAGTGGGCAAGGGGCCACAAAGACTGCCTCTCCTCGCTTGCGAAAGTGACGACGACTTTGCATCGCACGGAGGGATCAACGAAATTGCGTGCTTGCGATAAGTATTATTTGCTTTTTGAGATATCCGGCAGTGCTTCCGCCGCAGGTTCAAGATCGGAGCTTTCGACAGCAAAATCCCCAAGCGCTACTAGCCTACCAAACGTTGGTTGGCATCAACGACCGGGAGGCGCCGGATTTGGTGCTCACTCATTATTTGGGCCCCTTCCTCTACAGTGGCATCCTCCCGCACCCAGACGACATCTTGGGACATGACATCCCGGACTGGAGTACTGAGACCTTTGCCTGTAGCAACGGCTCGAACCACGATATCGCAATCGGTTATTATACCGAGCAGTTGGTTCTTGTCTCCGACAGGCATCACTCCGAAATCACCTTCGCGCATTTCTTGCGCCGCTTTCTCAATGGGGGCGTCTGGCGGAATGGTGTGGACGTTCGGGGTCATTATTTCACTAATGGTTTGCATGTCAGCCTCCTCATAAGAAAAGTTAATTTAAAACTGATCTTGGGGAAAATTCTGTTCGGTAGCGCGCATTTGGCATTGTCGAATCGGGAGTTCCTTGCTTTAACATATTTGGTGACCAGCTCCTCGTGGTCGTACAAAGCTAAAGCTGGATATCGATCGATGGAGGACTACGCCATCGCTTTCATATCTTTTTGGGAATCCAGTCAGGAATATTAGAGTTGTTCAGTTGATGCCCGGAGGCGGCGTCGACTAAGTTACTGTCACTACCACTGAAACTCGTGATCCTGGGCCGTGGGAAATCAGCGTACAAATTCACGCAAGTTCGCTTAATTTCCATGATTACGGCATAGTGAGCGGAGCGATGGCGCCGAGTGGGTCCGTATCCCGATGTCTGATGGAGTTGGCGAGGTGATTGCGGTGGCTGGCGTGGATGAATTCGCAGTCGGTGATCATGTCGTCAGTACTTAACTTTCCTTCCAGGTATTGCGGTCTCGAACCATTCGCTCGCATGCTCTCGCAGTATCGCCGGCGCGAATAGTCGAAACCGCTGTCCAGATAAACAACTGCCCATCCTCTATCTCGAATAACTGCTCGACGGGGGTGGTCGTCGTCCCATCGGAGCCAAGCCCATAACATAGCCGGCCTTTGAAAGATCTCCAAACACCCGTTCCGCTATACTTGCTTACATGCCTCCAAGGCGGGCATAGGTACGCATCTTGCCCCTTTGGTGTACCCAGCCAGCGACCATTGCACGCGGCCATCTTCTCCGCCGGACGAACCCGCTCGTCCATCACTTCATAAAGGGAAATGGACTCCCAGTCATCGGCAGGATCGCCGCGGCAAACCGCACGCTCATCTCTCGGCAAGCAGCGGATCGGTGAACCCATCCCGTCGACCACCAATCCGGCGCGTGATTGGTAGCGGGATAAGGCGAGCGCGCTCATCAGATGGCCCATATGGTGGCCGATCATCTTGAACGGGGTGGCGTAAGCGGCGATCGCGAGTTGCTCGTCAAGAAGCAAGTGCGGAGCTTCACTCGTGATCTCGCCCTGGCTGCAAACAACCACCCAGGCGAGTTGCCCGGGGGAGATTCCCGCCGTCCCAAGGCAATAATCTACCGCATGACTTTTGCGACTCAGATCTATGAAGTCTCGCTTCTGTCGCGACACGCGCTCCTCCTGAACCGCTACGACTATCTCGCCGTCCCGAAGCTGCAGCCCGCGCCGTGCCACTGAAAGCGGAACAGTGTGCCACCTGTCATGTAGAAAAATTTGTAGGAGAGCCGCGATCTGACCGATTGGGGTTTGCGCAATGGACGACGAGGCCGGAGTGGAAGGTGCAATTCCCTGGAACCAGGGCGACACTCTTCATGAGGTCACCGGGACCATAGATGCCGTTCACCTCCGCAAAGTTCCTGGGAAGCTGCGCAGCTGGATTGGAAGCATTTGGAGGTGCGAGGTTCCAAGGGACCTTACCGTCCCAACTCGTTTCATCCATGCGGGTGAGCGGGATCCAAGGGATCCAGCAAGTCAGCGCCTCGGCTCATGCATCCGCCAGAAGGGCGCATCCTGATGCCAATCTGTCAGCATGCTTATAGCGCACTTGATGATTGCCGGGCAGCAATTACCGAACGGCCTTTGTATTATCCTGTTCGCTAGCCGCCTTCAGTACGGACAACACGCTCTACCGAAATCGCCTGCAAGCGCCTGACAACAAAATGAAACCATGGAAGGACAGCCCGGCCACTAGCATCGCTAGATCGAAGGTAATATCGCCTCGTTTAAAAACCAAATTTAAAAATTTTTGGAAGTGGGGGATCAGAAGCTTTTACTGCTGAAATGAGGGGGTGGCAGGGTGGGGGTAGGTCCTGCCAGTTCTTTACTCTACCCCGTTTCTCCTACCTTAATTAATTCGCTCTCCGCTCGCTTAGCAGCCCAGCTGTTCCAACAAGTAGCAATATGGTAGCAATGAAAGAGCAGAGTAGTGACGAGTTACACCTAACTCTTTGTTTGCTTGGTAGGCCGTGCGAGATTCGAACTCGCGACCAACGGATTAAAAGTCTGGATGATTTAGCATTTATCTCTGTTGATGCCCATTCCGTCATTCCTCTAATCTTCATTAAAACAATAGGCTAACCCATTATAGCCTATTCCTTGTGTTGGTTTCCATTCCGCTATATACTCAAATTTCGGTTACAAATTGGTTACAAATTTTGGCGAAGATAAAACTGACAACCGGCAGGATAGAAAAATTCCATTGTCCGAAAGACAAGGAGCAGACGTTCCTGTGGTGCGATGACGTATCGGGTTTAGGTGTTCGCGCAACTGCAGGCTCAGATCGCAAGCGGTACATTTTCCAGGCCAAGGTCAAGGGAAAATCCATGCGCGTCACAATTGGCGATGTGAGGGCATGGAGCATTGCCAAGGCACAAGCTGAAGCCCGAAAACTGCAGGTGATGATCGATGAAGGTAAAGATCCCCGGCAGGTGGAGTCCGATGAGGAGGCCGCCGGTAAGGTAAAAGCCGCTGCGGTAGAATTGCAGAAGCTGCGAGAGTCGGTGACGTTGCGAACCGCATGGGAAGAATATCTTGCTGCTCGCAAACCGCACTGGTCTGAGCGCCATTGTCGCGACCATATAGCGGTGATACATCTCGGCGGCAAGAAAAGGACGCGAAGCAAGACGCCATGGACCATTCCCGGCCCCCTCGCAGCGTTGGCGGCAGTGCGTCTTGTAGACATCACACCCCAGCTGATTGAAGAGTGGGCAAAGCTAGAATCCGTCAAAAGACCGACAAGGGCTCGCCTGTCTTTGCGACTGCTCAAGGCCTTTCTTTTCTGGTGCAGTCGTCACCCCATTTATAAGTCAATCGTTACGGACAATGCCGCGCAGAGCAAATTTGCTCGCGAAAGCTTGGGTAAACCATCAGTAAAGAATGACGCGCTACAGCGTGAGCAATTAGCAGCATGGTTCGCCGCCGTAAAGCAAATTGGTAACCCTGTCACAAGCGCCTATCTGCAAGCTCTGCTTTTGATCGGCGCAAGGCGAAATGAGCTTGCCTTTATCCGATGGGAGGATGTGGATTTCCAGTGGAACAGCCTGACCATACGTGACAAAGTGGAAGGCGCACGTATTATCCCTCTCACGCCTTACGTAGCGCATTTGCTGGCCCCTTTGCCGCGTCGGAATGCTTGGGTATTCAATAGCCCCATGGCCGCGTCTGGCAGGCTCACGGACCCACGCATTGCACACAACAAAGCCTGTGCAGTGGCTGGACTACAAATGACACTGCATGGATTGCGGCGCAGCTTTGCCAGTCTGTGCGAATGGATAGAGATGCCTTCTGGTATAGCTGCCCAAATTCAAGGGCACGCACCTCAAGGCGTGCGCGAGCAACACTACATACGCAGATCGCTCGACCTGCTACGTATGTGGCACGTTAAAATTGAAGCGTGGATACTGGAACAGGCTCACATTGAGTTTGTGCACGTCCCCGAGGGACTACGTGTTGCCTAGGATGAGATTTGACCCCCTCTCCCTACTCTTGCTATGCATTAGCAAGTGAAAAACAATTTCCCACACTTGATGTATAGGCTGGTCAAGGCGTGAAATGACGGGAGCCGAAAGGAGCAAGATGAACGAGGGACGACTAACCCTCTGGATTGAGGGACGGAAGGTGATTCCGGTAAGGGCGATACCATATATAACGAACTCTCCCCAATTTAAGCCGGATATTCTAGTCCAGCGCTTTAACCGGAATGATCCCTTCCAATATAGTGTGTTTCGTAAAAACTGGGCTTTGGAAACACACCGTGTTCAGGGGACGATTTCCTTACCCGTAAATCCAATTGAATGGGACAAGATTGTGCCGCGTATCAAGCGGGTCAATTCAATAATAAAAAAAAGTTTTTCAACTACTATCTCCAATTACGCTGTTTGGAGCATTGCGGCTACTGCAGCTCTGCCAGCTGGTTGGTTCGTCATATATGACGAGTTCGTGAAGACGTGGGAAGCTGAGCGAATCGGGGGCATTTCCGATAAGTCTCCCTTAGCCAATGACAAACTGACCCTCTCCCCTGCATTAGATGCACACACCAGGGCCATGGTGATGGAAGGTTTTCAGTGGTTCATTGAAAATGAGCCCGAAAATTCCAACGGGCTGCTGCTCGGAGCGGAGCAAAATTCTTCCGGTCATGAAATCAGTATTGTTCCGGACAAAGAGGGTATCAGAGGCGCCTCCCTAGAAGTCCTCGAAGCGGAATCCCGTGAACCCGAACATGAGTCGGCCCCTGTAAACGTTCTCTGCCAAAACGTTGCTCAAAATAACCCCAGCAAAACGCTGACAGACGAGAGCGGGGCCTCGGAAAAAGTGAACTTTCCCAAGCAGGATCCGGGCCAAGGTTTGGCCGCTCTATTTGATCCGGTGACAGTAGAAGCGCTCGAAAAAATGTTTCCTAGCGGGAATAAATGGCCAGTCTGGGCGGATCGAGCTGCAGAGAATAAACTCCGAAAAGCGCGAGTGGCGCGTCGGCTATTCAACCCATATCAAGCTGCCATTTGGTTTCTGCTTCGAGGAATAGCGAACTGGGATTTAGCCCGCTGCCATCGTATATTAGCCAATAATCTACCTGCGCGATCCAAGGACAAGAGATATTTACTGATGGACGAAGAGGGCTACTCTCGAAATTTTCACGAGCTTGTCTAGCTAATTGCCCAGCAATTCGCGTAATTTTCCCCGAAACTTCCCCGAAATCTCCCCATACTTTCACGCCACAATTGAGTAGGGAAAAATAGGAATCTTCTTTCAACAAAAAAGAGGATTTCTAAATGAAAAAGGTAATAGTTCAACCATTCTCCCTGCTGAATCCCGCGTTTTCCAATGAACAGTATTCCCAACGCGTGGAGTTGGTCAATCAGTCCACGCCTTTTGCAGCAATATCACCGGTTGGACTGGTCACTCCGGTGGAAAATGCTGCGGCTCATTCGCCCTCTACGCAAGCATGGGAACCCGATTACGACCGAGGCACCCCTCGGCAAGAAATGGTTGTTCAGCCGGCGCCATATCAGGCAAGGGAATCGTCTTTTGACACAATACCCTCCCCTGATACGGAAACTGATCGGCGTCCCCCGGCTCTCGCCACGCCACCACCTCTCGAGCTATTCCCACCGTTAGAAAAAATTGCTCGTCCAACGGTACCAACCGTCGCCGCTGCCTATTACTTAAACCGAAAACCACAAACCCTTAGGGCTTGGGCCTGCCTCGAAAATGGGCCTCTTCGCCCTGTTCGTATAAATGGCCGGCTCGCCTGGCCGGTTCCTGCAATCCGTGCTTTGTTGAACGGGGAGGCAAAGTAATGCCTTCCATGCCTCATTGTCCTAAGTACCAGACTTGCAATGCGCCCGTATGTCCCATTGATCCCGCTTGGGCTCGACGTTTGAACCGCAAAGAAGACTCCACCTGTTTTTATCTTTGTGAAAGCGTAAAGCATGGCTCTCGGGCTTTGTTTGAGGGGGCGGGGCTGGGGGAGCTTTATGAGGCTATACATCGGGCAACCCCTGACATCGTGGATCGGCACACGCGCATCAGGAGAGCATTGGAAAGAGCAAAGCAGACAGGCTCTCGCATGGCTCGGCGGTTTATCACGGGTACGAAGAGACGGCGTGAAGAGGCTCGGCCATGAACGAGGATAGCTGGCTGGAACATTTGCAAATGCTCTTGGTACGTTTTTCTCATCTCGGCATAGGCAATGATATGGCCGGGATGTCATTAACTGAGGTATGGGCGTTATATCAGTTCCTCTCTCGCCTACCAGGTGATTAAGCAATGGGAAAAAACCGTTTTAAGAATGCGCAGGCAAAACGAGAGAGTGGAGGCTTCGTAGCGCTGCCTCATGCAGTGATACGAAGCCACAGCTTTACCTTGTTGCCAGCACATGCAGTCAAACTGTTAGCTGATCTGCTGGCGCAGTATAAGGGAGACAACAACGGCGATTTATGTGCGGCATGGACGCTGATGCAGCCCAGAGGCTGGAAGTCAAAGGACACGCTCAACAAGGCATTGAAAGAACTGAGGGACGGCAATTGGCTGGAAGTCACCAGACAAGGCGGCAGACACAAGGCAACGCTCTACGGGTTGACCTTTTACACGATAGACGATTGCAAGGGAAAATTGGACGTACGGGCTACCGGAAGCCCAAGGGGCACATGGAAGAAAAACGAGCCGTTACCCGCCATGCCAAAATTAAAAGCGGTGCCACTTATTTCGACCGATGCTTCCGCTTCGCAAATGACTAATGCAAGTGCCATAAGTGGTGATACGCCGAGCGTATCAATAGCGCGATGATTGACCCGCTGGGCGTACCAATTATTTTTAGCCTTGCTGGAATTGACCCGCCTGGCGTACCAGTCAAGCCATTTATCGAAGGCGAATTGACCCGCCGGGCGTACACCTTTCTAGAACTACCAATCTATTTGCGGCATCTCTTGCGAGTACGGCAAATGCACAAGCGGGGAGCAAGGCCAAGACAGCGATTTGCAGCGGAGTGCTGCGTAGACTTGGACGCTACTGCCACATCCCGGCGCGCTCGCTATTTCGCACGAAATAATTGAACCGAAGCCGATTGGGAAAAAAATGAAATCGCAACTTGAAAGCGCAAAACATCTGCCTGTAACCATTGATGCGACAAGCGGTACCGGTACCCCCACCCCCTCTAAGATTAAGCTGAACACCATTGAGGACGTGAGGCGAGAGACGGCGCGCGTGTACCGTGAGGCAAGAGCTGGAACGATCGATGTGAGTGAGGCAGCACGATTTACCTATATTCTCACAGGAATCGGGAAATTCATTGAGGCAACAGACCTAGAAAAGCGGCTCGTGCAAATGGAAAGGAAATTACTGAAATGAGCATTCTTCGACGAGTGGAAATGCTGGAAGCAGCGGTGGCAAGGACCGGTGATGCCAGCGAAGGATACAAGCTTGTCTTCTTACAGGAAGGCGAGAGTTACGAGGAACACATCGTACGGGCGGGATTGACCGATTACCCTTCTGATCGAATTCTTGCAATCTGTTTTGTAGGTTCGGCTGATTCTGCCATTGGGAAATAAATAGTCGCAGCGGCAGTGAAGTAACTCGGAAAGATGTGTGGACGAGACGGTGTGCAGGCACGTCTATTCAAGCGATGAGATGAGAAACCAGGGTGACACGAGGTAACGCGATTATGTCCGGCAAAAAAAAATCAGACTTTGTCTTATTTTTCCGTAACGCAGATTCGGGTCGTACACGAAAATGACCTCCTATATGAACCGTTCGGTATCGCCAATGCGGACGACGCAGCGCTGGTTATGTCAATTGAAGAACTGGGCGTTCAGGAACCGCTGACCTTATCGAATGATGGTTTTCTCCTGAGCGGCCATCGCCGCTTGGCAGCTGCGAAGTACCTCGGGCTGGAAACGGTTCCGGTTCGTTTTACAGACGTCAATTTTGGGGAGCTATCCAAGCCCGAGCGTTTGGAGGAACTGCGTTCATTCAATCAGCAACGAAACAAAACACCAAACGAAAAGATTCGGGAACAATTGCTCCAGATTGACCCGCAGGAGGCTTATGAGGAACTATGCCGTCAACGGCTAACACAGCAATTGGATACCCTTACATCCAATGTCGACCTTGGCGCGGTTAAAAAGCGTGCGCGTATCACGACAGTTCAATTTCTGAATGCCGCGCAGAAAGTCATCCTGGACAATAAGGAATACTGGCCGCTGACCGTTCGGCGCGTTCACTACCTGCTGTTGAATGACCCACCTCTGCGACATGACAAAAAGCCGAGTTCAAGATATAAAAACGACCTGAATTCATACAAGGCACTGACAAACCTGCTGATACGTGCGCGGCTGGAGAGAGTCGTGCCTGTGCAAGTAATTGAAGATACCACCCGCCCAGTCCAGCTGGGCGGCGGCTGCTCCTCATACGAAGCTTTTGTTAGGCAAGAGTCAGAGAACTTCCTACAGGGTTATTCACGAAATCTCATGCAAGGGCAACCGCACCACATCGAGGTCATGCTTGAAAAGAACGCGTTGCGATCCATTATAGAAAAGGTGGCGCGAGACTACTGCATTCCCGTAACCACCGGACGTGGCTTCTCTTCTCTTTCGCCTCGGTATGACTTATATGCAAGGTTCAAGCGTTCGGGCAAGAAGAAGCTGATCTTGCTCATGCTGACCGACTTCGATCCGGATGGGGAGCAGATTGCAGCCTCGTTTGCTCGTTCAATGCGAGATGACTTCGGACTAATGAATGTTCACGCCATGAAAGTTGCATTAACTGCGGAGGACGTGGAGCTCCATAACCTGCCAAGTGATCTGGATGCCAAGCCCTCAAGCCCCAACTACTCGAAGTTCATCGAGAAGTATGGCCATAAAGCGGTAGAGCTTGATGCCGCGCCTGTAGAGCTCCTTCAGAAGAAGCTGCGTGATGCTATCGAAAGCGCCATTGACGTCGCCGAGTTCAATGCTCAAATTGACCTTGAAAAGGAAGATGCCGCAATTGTGGAGGCATACCGCCGAACGGTGTTCGAAGCTATCGGAGGGCCTTTGCATGGCTAAAAATTCGCCGGCTTTTTTGCTCTATTCAGCCAACCTGATCCGACTTCAGGCTGATGAATTCCAGCTTGCCGTGCTTCAGCATGATCATCCATGGAGACGCCCCGGGGAGCGACATTGTACGACGGGCTGTTGTCCCCTGTCAATGCCGATTTAAAACTGATACACTTTTTGCTCAATTGCCGATTTAAAACTGATACACTCCCCATTACGTTCGCATACTGCTTATGCGCTTGATGCGGTCTCCCGCTTGCTCTTTACCATTCCCGCCGCACACTGATGTTTGAGGCGA
>JACDGV010000056.1 GCA_013821425.1 Nitrosospira sp.
GTAAATGCGCGCATCGAGATCCTTGGCCATCCCAGCCTGATCACTAAACTCACGGCCATTGTCATCCGTAATCGTCTGCACGCGAGCTTGGTGCGGTCGGAGCCCACGGGCGACCGCCTTCCGGACTGCAGCAGCCGTCTTGTGTTGGGCTCCTTCGAGCACTGTATACTTGGATTTCCGTTCCACCAAAGTCACGAAGACCCCCCGATGCCCTTTCCCGATCAGGGTATCCCCTTCCCAGTCGCCAAGCCACCGCCGGGCGTTCATCAATCGAGACTTGATTGAGGATCCGCCCCTGGCGACGGTACGTGCCATAGCGCTTCCGTCGGGCTTTCCCTGTGTGTCAACCTGACCCCATACACTCGCTGTTTGGGATAACATAGATATCAGGGTGACAGATAGGGGACAAAGACATGCCGAAATCCGTAGCAGGACGACTCGACACGCAGGTAACACCAGAACCCACACTGGAAAGACGGATACGCCGCACCTTTAACGCGGAGTACAAGCTGCGCATGATCGCAGAAGCCCAAGCCTGCCAGCACGGCGAGCTGGGAGCCCTTCTGCGCCGTGAAAAGCTTTATAGCCATCAACTCTCTGATTGGCGACGAGAATTCGCGGAAAATGGAGTGGCCGGCTTGAGTAAGAGCGCCCCCGGACCAGCGGCTGTCAGGACACCGGACCAGCGCCGGATTGATCAGCTTGAAAAAGAAAAGAGCCGCTTAAACCGAAAGCTCGCGATGGCACACGACTGCCTGGATTTGCAAAAAAAAGCCTTGTCGCTGCTCGATCACCTGAGCAATGGGAGCGATGCCTGACCACCGTACTCGCACAGCGCCCTGACACGGTACCTCTGGCCCCCGCCTGTCAGGCCCTGGGCGTCAACCGAAGCACGGTATACGTCCGCCAAAAGCGTGCGAACGACAACGCCCCACCTCGGCGCTCGCGTATACATTCGGTGCAACCGCGCGCGTTGAGTGCGCAGGAACGTGTCACCGTGATTGAGACGCTGCACAGTGCCCCCTATCGTGATCAGCCCCCGACAGAAGTCTATCATCGGCTGCTCGAACAACAACAGTATCTGTGCTCGGTGAGCACGATGCATCGTCTTCTTCGCGGTTTACGCGAGAACGGTGATCGGCGTCAGCAGCGGCCAGCCCAGCACCATGCTGTTCCCAGACTGTTAGCCAAGGCTCCGCACGATGTCTGGACGTGGGATATTACCAAATTACCTTTGGTCCGCCGGGGTATGTATCTGTCACTCTATGTCGTATTGGATCTGTTCAGCCGGTTTGTTGTCGCATGGATGGTCTCGCTCAAAGAGAACAGCGCATTATCAAAACAACTGATGGACGAAGCCACGGCTCGTTATGGGATTGAACCGGGCCAGCTCACGCTGCACCAGGATCGTGGTTCGCCAATGATTGCTCATGGGTATTTGGACCTGATGCGTGACCTGGATGTGACGTGCAGTCATAGCCGCCCTCGGGTGAGCAATGATAATCCGTTCAGCGAAAGCCAGTTCAAAACGCAAAAGTATCAACCTGATTATCCAGGTCGTTTCACTGATGCCTCGCACGCTAGGCGCTGGTGTGACGGGTACTTCGATTGGTATAACTTCGAGCACCATCACAGCGGTCTGGCAGGGTTTACCCCCGAACAGGTCTTCACTGGGGGTTCCCACGAAGTGGCCAGACAGAAACAGCAAGCACTTGATGCCCGTTACGCACGTCACCCGGAGCGATTTGTTCGTGGGCGACCGACTGTGGCTATGCCGCCGGAAACAGTGGCCATCAACCCAGTTATAGAGCCTGGTGAGGATGTCATGATTAATGCTCGCGTGAATTTCCCGACGTTGACGGCCGCTGGCTATGTGAAAGAGATGTTATCTTTGAAATGACTGTCCATAACAGGTTGACATGTTCCGAGTATTGATGAAACAAAAAGACAGAACTTTTCAAAATGCACTTTGGTTGATGATGATGATTTGTATTTTATTTTTTGTGAGTTCGGCCTGCCAGAAAGCTGGACGGGATATCAGAGATTCGAATATACAAGTATTTAGTCCCAAAGGGGATTTAATTGGTCTTAAACTCACGTCACATATTGCACCACAAATTCAATTAGAAATGAGTGATAGTTTAAAAGACTTAGTTGATGTGCCATTAGGCGACTCTGCCATTAAGGCAGCTATTACAGCTGCAGGAGATTATTTCGCAGGAGGAGCAAAACCAGTTGCGGAAGCAGTGGCCAAGGGAGTGGAAGCAGCTACTGAAAAAGAACCTGATTTAACGAAAGAGCAAAAGGATAATTGCGAATGTCTTAAAAAACGGTCTATTGAAAGATCAGCAGATGAAAGGGAAATAAAATGGATGGCTCCGGTCTCTATCTTTCTGTTTCTCTGATTGCCGTAGGTTTATTATTTTCTTATGGGTGTATGAATGCCAAAAGAGATTTGACGGGTTGTCATATCGTGGCAAGTGAAAATGCTCGTTGCATTCAGGAACGGCCTGACCCTAAGCCGGAATCGGAGTCTCGGTTTAAGGTTGAAATAAAAGAAATAGAGTTATTGCAATATGATGAACCGAACAAATTAGTGTATGCACAACTTCAGCTCCGTATGATTCCAACTGTTCAATCTGATAAAAAAGCCGCGACTGTCTTTCTCGGGCTTTTGAGCCTCCATGACCCGAATAAAATTTCTGACGCAAAAGACACCAAATTCTTAACATGTAAGGAGGCTCCTGGTTGTATTGATTCTAAAGTGTTGCTCCGGGAAGACCACCCAACCATTGTGGTAGGAGGACAGGGAAGTACAGGTGTCCCAGTTTATTGGTCGATCAAGTATTTAGATACACTACAACGGTTGAGACTTAAATGGGAGTTCTACCAGAAAGAACATGATGGAGAGTTACATTGTGAGCCCGTTAAAGATAAAGTCTATCCGCGTGATGGTATTCCGTTTGTCCATGCTGTGAATTCGGCGGGGGAGCAAATTGCTAGTTGGTGTTATGGTGATATAGAAATTTTTGATTTTCGTGCCCCGCACGTGCCTGGCTAAAAGTAGGGCTCTTCTGCAGAGGGAAAGGAATGAATGCCATGTTGTTCAATAAAATGATGGCGATTATTATTCTTTTTGTAACAACAGCCTGAACCCAAAATAAAATAGCTGTCCCCCAGGGATGTCACATCATTGATAATGATGGGCGGTGCGTTCAAAAAAGACCTGATGCACCTACACAATCTACCACAGGCGGTGGTGGATCAGGCGGAGGTAGTACAGATGAGCCATAGAATTTCCCTTCCGTCCTATCTCAAATAGGGTGTACCAAAAATGAGAACCGGATTAGCCTGCCTGCTCATTTTCTTAATTTCATGTCTGCTGGCCCGGTTCTTTCTCACTCAGACCAAATTGAAGTTTTCCGTATCCCTCCCCAGCAAACATCACCATTTCCCATGCTTCTTTCATTCCGCGTTCTTCTGCGGTTTGCTGAATCCCGTAATAAACTATCAGTGCATACGCTTCGTGCGGGTCCATCCCAGACTCCCGCACAATTCTGGTCATCGCCGTTGCAAACTCACT